>NZ_JBFUPT010000022.1:0-69644 GCF_041360715.1 Caballeronia sp. RCC_10 | reverse complement strand
GCTGCTGATACTGAGTTCTTTCGTGCATCGCAACACCTTATACGAAACGGGTGTTGCACTTCAGATTTGAGGCTGCCGTGTGATTAATCTGCGTGGTCAGGTTATTCCGATCATCGACTTGCGAGTGCGGTTCGGGCTCGCAAACGTGACGTTCACCGAACAGACCGTCGTGGTGGTCTTGAACGTGGAGGGAACCGTAGTAGGTGCAGTGGTTGATTCCGTGTCCGATGTTGTCGAAATAAGTGCGGACGATATTAAAGAAACACCGGCCTTATCGACGAACCTCAACAGTGACCATATCACCGGAATTGCGACGCTCGAGGACCGCATGTTGATTATGCTAGATGCAGAAAGCTTTCTCGTTGGTGAGCACCTGATGCAAAGCATGGCTTGAGCGACGCGTTGAATCAATCCGCTGTTTAACGCCGGCACAGGTCGGCGTTCATTGGCAGACGCGACTCGCCGACCGTATGCGTCTCACGCCGGACGTCCTTCGGGCGGCAGTGAACCGGGCGTAAATCGGCAACGAAGGTGGCCGAGACTGTGGATAGCAAGTGCGAGACACCAGTCCGCGATGCTCCAATAATCGAAGTGCGGAGGCGCTGCTAACCCGCTTGAAACTGGTACAAGTCAGCGGGATTGTCGACAAGAATGTTTCGGCGCGCTTCGTCCCCCTCGACAAGATGCATCGCCCAGTCGAGCATGTGGGCGTCGTCAGGCAGGGGCCGCACGTTGGGATGCGGCCAGTTCGATGCCCACAGTCCCCGCTCCGGATACCGCGAGGACAGCTCGCTAACGAGCCACGCGACATCGTCGAATGCGGGGCCACCGACGCGGGAGCTTTCATACGGCGCCGACAGCTTGATCCAGCAGCGCCCGCCATCCAGCAGACGGCACAGCGACGCGAAGCCTTCGCTCTGCGGCGTGACAGGCGCGAGGAACTTGCCAAGGTGGTCGATCACGAGTCTGGACCCGAGACGCGACAGCATCGCCTCGTGTTGCGTCAACGTATGTCCGTCGAGCTGCAGGTCGATGTTCCAGCCAAGTGGCGCGATACGCGCGGACATCTCCGCTAACACGTCCCACGGCAGAACACCACCCGCGAGCATCATGAAGCGCACGCCACGAATGCCGGCGTCATGCAGACGCTGCAGTTCATCATCGCCGACATCGCGCGGCACGACCGCGATGCCGCGCGCCCCATGGCCCAGCTTCGCTATGGCGGCGAGCGTGCAGCGATTGTCGAAGCCATATCCCGTAGGCTGCACGACGATTGCGCGGGACAGGCCAAGCGTGCGCTGCACTTGCGCATACGCCGATGCAGGCGCCGGTGGCGGGATGAACGTTGCGCTCGGAGCGAGCGGATAGCGTTGTTCGTACACGTGGATGTGGCAATCGCACGCGCCCTCGAAAGAAAGCGGCGCTTTCATCGCGCATCCGCCGGAACGCCGATGCCCGCGTGGCCCCAGCGCGCCAGCCGGAAAGCGTGCGCCGCATTCACCGCGCCGTCCGGCATGCGCCCGTTGAACAGCGCCCCCGTCTGGGCGACTGTCTCCATCGACTGATGCTCGATCGCGGCCGGCGTCAACCCGCCGACATGAGGCGCCGCGATTACGCGCTCATGCGCAGCCAGCCGAGGCGATGGCATTTGATCCGCCGCGCGCCCGACATCGAGCGCGCATCCCGCGATGCGTCCGCTTTCCAGCGCGGCGAGCAGCGCGGCGTCATCGACCAGTTCACCTCGCGCCGCGTTGATGAAATACGCATCGGGCTTCATTGCAGCGAAGGCGCGCGAGTTCATCAGATTCGCGGTCTGCGGGTTTGCCGGTGCAAGACAGACGACGAAATCGGCCTGCGCAAGGAGGGCGTCCAGATCGGCCGCGTGCACGCGTGCATCGTCGATTCGCGCGTATGGATCGGACACCATCACGCGCATCCCGAATGCGAGTGCAAGCTCGCACAGATAGCGCGATATCTGTCCGTACCCGATCACGCCGAGCGTGCTGCCGCGCAGTTCGCGGCCCATCTGCGGCACGGGCGCTTCGTTACGGTGATATGCCGACGCATACGCGGTCGTCGCGCGTGCGAGATCGAGCATCGCGCCGATCACCCATTCGGATACCGCCGGCACGAAGCCCGCGCTCGCCTGCGTAACGAGCACGCCATGTTCGTTCGCGGCATCGACATCGACGGTGCGAATATCGACTGCGCAACGCACGAAGGCAGCCAGTTTCGGCAGCGCCTCGAACAGCGCGCGCGGCGCAGGCGTCTGCCGATACGCGATGACGACATCCGCGTCGCGTGCCTTGTCGGCAAGTTCGGCGGTGGTCAGCTCACGTTCTTCGGTGTTGTAGGCGACGTCGGCGATCTTCGCCAGCGCGGCCGCCGCACGGGCGCCGAAATAATGGTCCAGCCTGTGCCGGGGATGACTCACGAATACCTTGTTCATGTCCTGTTCCTGGATTGCATCTTTATCGGCATGGCGCCGCACGGACGCGCGACCGATTCGCGTTCTACGAGCGTGATATCCGTGAACAGCGCCTGCTCCGATGCGGGCATGGGCTCATCGTGCGGACGCATCACCCGTTCGACCATCGCGGCGGCCATGGCAGGCACTGGAAGTTGTACGGTGGTGAGCGCGGGGTTCGAGATCGCCGCCAGAAAGTGCCCGTCCATGCCGACGATGGACACGTCCTCGGGCACGCGCAGCCCCGATTCGCGCAAGCCCGCCATCAGACCGAGCGCCATCAGGTCGTTGACCGCGACGATGCCGGTCGGGCGGTCATCGTCGCCCGCCAGCCGGCGCGCGAGCGCGCGGCCGTTCTCCGCGATCATCGAATCGCCGTATTCGTTGACCGGACCGCTGTCGAGCACCTGCGCGCACTCGGACAGGCCGGCCTCGCTGGCAGCGGCGAGAAAGCCGTTGATCTTGTCGCGTCGGCTCATCGTGACGCCAGTCAGCGTCGCGAACGCGAGCCGCGTGTGACCGTGGACGATCAGATGACGTGTTGCCATCCGTGCAGCCTCGAAGTTGTCGGGCGTGACGTGGTCGACGCGCGTCGCCTCGCCTTCGGTCGCGCGGCGGTCGTAACTCACGACGACCATTCCACGTCCGGCGGCGGTTTCCAGATGACGCTCATTGGCGAGGGACGAGATCACGATCACGCGGCGCACGCCCTGCGAGAGCAGGTCCTCGAAGAACGAGGCTTCCTTTGCGGGATCGCGATATGTGTTGCCGATCATCACCCGATAGCCGAAACGCTCTTGCGCATACGTCTCGACCTCGCGCGCAATGTAGCCGTACATCGGATTGGCGATGGACGGCACCAGCAGTCCGACGATCGGCGTCTGCCCGGTCTTGAGCTGACGCGCCAGCGTGCTGGGGCGATACCGAAGCGTGCTCATCGCGGCCTGCACGCGCGCAAGCGTTTCCTGGCGCATCTGATCGGTGCGACCGTTGAGCACGTTCGATACGGTGCTCACGGACACGCCGGCTTCGCGGGCCACATCCTGAATGGTGCTCATAAGCGTTGACTTCTGCCGGCTACAGGCCGAGCCGGGTCGGCAGCCAAAGTGAAAAAGACGGCACCAGGACCAGCGCCACCAGTGCGATGCACAGCACCAGCATATATTTAAGCATGGGGCGCGCCACGGCCTTCATCTCCGTGCCGGTGATCGCGCAGGTCGCGAACAGGCCGAGACCGACCGGCGGAGCGAACAGGCCGAGACCCATTGCAACGACGATCACAGTGCCGAAGTGCAGTGGATGGATGCCGAGCTGGGTCGCGATCGGCGTGAGCAGCGGCCCGAAGATGATGAGCGCGGGCGCGCCTTCCAGCACTGCGCCGAACACGATCATGATGAGCACGGACAGCAGCAGGAACATCGTCGGGCCGTACTGATGCGCGAAAGCGATCATCGAATCGGACACGAGCGCGGGAATCTGCTCGATGGTCAACGCGAACGAAACGCTCGATGCCGCCGCCACGATGAACAGAATGCTGCTCGCCATCGAAGCCGAGCGCACGATTACGCGCGCAATCGACTTCGGCGTGAGTTCGCGGAACGCGAGCCAGCCGACGACGAGCGCATAAACCACGGCGAACGCGGAGACTTCCGTCGATGTCGCGATGCCCGAAGTCACACCCTTGCCGATCATCGCGATCATGACAAGCGCGACGAGCGCGCCGCCGAGCAGCGGCAGCCACGCACGCGGGTTCGTCAGGGCATCGGCGATGTTGATGCGCCGGCCGAAGATCACGGCGACGATCGCGAGCGCCACTGCGAGCACCGCGGCGGGCACGACGCCCGCGAGAAACAGCCCGGCGATCGAAATGTTCGCGACGAAGCCCATGATGATCATGTTGACGCACGGCGGGATAGTCTCCGCCATCACGGCGCTGCATGCGAGCAGCGCGGCTGCTTCGTTAGGGTCCTGGCGGCTCTGGCGCACGGCGGGCATCACCACGCCGCCGACCGCGGCGATATCGGCGAGCTTGGAGCCGGACACGCCCGAGAAGAACGCCGTCGCCATGATGGTGATCAGGCCGAGTCCGCCGCGTACCCGCCCGAAGATGCGTAATAGCAGTTCAATCAGGCGGGATGACATGCCGTTCGTTTCCATCAGGAGACCGGCAAGCACAAAGAACGGAATGGCGAGCAACACGAAGTGATCGGTGCCAGCCATCACCTGCTGCGAATAGACGAGCATCGGCAGGGTAGGTTCTGCGAGAAAGTAGAGCAGGGCCGAGAAGGCAAGCACGAAGCCAATCGGCACTCCGAGCACGAGTCCACCGATGAAGCCGATGGCGAGCAGCGCGCCGGCCCGGAGCGCATGACCCGGTACAAGGACGTTCCACGCATACACTGCCGCCGCGACCACCACGCACTCGATCAGCGTGCCGAGCACGATCCTGCGGGTGCCGTTGAGCGCATGGGCGAGCGCGAACACTGTCATCAACATGCTGCCCGCGACGAGCGGATACACGTTGATCCACGCGGGCAGGCCGCTTGGCGTCATCTGCCCGTACGAATCGACGAGCAGCAGACACGACGACACGCACAGATTGGCGGCGACGCCCGCAATCACCCAATGGCCGGCATGCACCAGCGCCGGCTGCCAGCGCTTGGGCAGCATGCCGCGAAAGAGATCGACGCCAACGTGCTGGCTGCGCCCGAGCACGGTGGCCGCACCGACGAAGACCAGCACGATCATCAGCGCGCGGGCGACTTCCTCGGCCCAGTCGAACGGATCGTGCAGGAAGTAGCGGTAGATCACGGACAGAAACACCACCAGCACGTCCGCCGCGAGCACAGCCGCACAAAGATATTCGATGCCGTGCATCAGGCGCACGAGACCGCGCGCGAGCGGCGTCTCGTGACCGAAGCCCGGTGCGGCAAGCGTCGCTTCCGGGCCGGGCGTCGCGGAGAAAGTGGTCATGGCGTCCTTCCTTCGATCAGGCCCGGGCCGAGGCGATGGCTGTAAAAAGCGGTGCGGTCGCGGGATATTGCTTCGCAAAGTTCGCGTACAACTGCGTCTGCATTTCCTTGCGCGCGGTGTCACGATCGGCCTGCGACATCGGATAGAAGGTCATGCCGCGCTTTTTCAGTTCCTGCTCGGCGCTGGCGGCGGTCTGAATGGCCGCGACGCGCTGCTTCGCGGTGGCGTCCTGTGCGGCCTTCTGGAACGCGGGACGCAGGTTCTCGGGGATCTTTGCGAGCGCGCGGCGGCCCATTACGACTACGAGCGGGCTGAAAACGTGCTGCGTTTGCCAGCATGACTTCACGACCTCGTCGTACTTGCTGGCGAGCACGGTCGCGCAATCGTGCTCGAAGCCATCGACGACACCCGTTTGCGCGGCCATGTACAGCTCGCCGATGGGAATGGGGGTCGGCACCGCGCCCATGAGCTTGAAGGTTTCCATGAACGCGGGCGTGGGCAGCACACGCAGCTTCACGCCCTTGATGTCCGCGAGCGATTGCGTCGGCTTCTTGGTGAAGACATTGCGGCCGCCGAAGGAATAGCCCCACGTCATGACGGAGCAGCCGGCGCGCTGTTGCAGCATGCTGTCGAACGACTTGCCGACGCTGCCGTCCATCGCGCGGCCAACGTGGTCGAAGCTGTCGAACACGTAGCCCAGGTCCAGCATGCCGAGCTCCGGCAGCACTGTCGCCCAGATCGACGAGCCGGTGACCATCATGTCCACGGCGCCCACCTTGACCTGCTGCACGACGTCGCTTTCCTTGCCGAGCTGGTTGTTCGGGAAGTAGTCGATGCGAATCTGGTCGCCCACGCTCGCCTTCAAGTTGGCGGCGAGATTCTCATACCACACGTAGTGGGCGGCGTTTTGATTCGCGGGCATCGAGGATGACAGCCTTAGCGTGACGGCCGGCTGCGCCCGCACAATGGCGGGAAAGCTCGCGCCCGCCGCCGCGAGCGACGCTGCCGAGGCTGCCTGAAGGAACCGCCGCCGGGAATTCGAGTGCATCGTGTGTCTCCTGATTGCCGCGTGAGCGCGGACGAGTCTGTTTCGCGCATGCGAAGAGGCGCCGCGCGGCTGTATCGATTTAGTGTATCGATACAGTAGGCGGACGGCTGTCTCCGGTCAATCGAGCGTTTTCCCGTAGGTTTTCCCCGTACCGCCGATCGTCGTCACCTTTTGGCCCGAAATAGGGCCATGTCTTCTACCTCGCTTGGCATGATCGATCCGTTGGCGTTCGGCGGCCGAGACAACGGCGTTGGGAAAAGGGAACGTGCGGTTCCCAAATCTCAACATGCCTACGGGGCTGCCGAATCGCCGGCAGTTTTTCGAGGAACGGGGCTGTCGATGGCCTATGGTTTCGCCAGACAATCCGGCTGCGCCGTTGGCATTCACTCGAAGCCCGGCCACGGCAAGACTGTTAGGCTCTACTTCCTGCTGTAGCGGCTGAACCGTCGATTCAACAACGGCGGAGACGTGTCGCCGAGTTTTGCGCGTAACGAGACAATCTTGGTTCGCAACGACCGGCCTTACGTGGCGGAAGTCGCGGCGATGATTCCAAGCCAGGGCGGGTATAAAACGCTCGTGTAGCACGGCTCGTATGACGCCGTGGAAGCACTAGCTCGGAACCCAGATTGAGCTTCTCTTCGCAGACCTGATCATGCCAGGGAGGGCGCGGGCACGACAGCGTCCGCCACCTCCGGGGCTACGAACGACATCCGAGGCTCCGGTTCCGCAGGCCGATGCAGTTGTCCGGAGCTGGGTCGTTGCGAATGCAAGATCGTCGGATAGCGAGCGCGACCTTAGGACGCGCAAATCGGACCCGATTTCGCCCTTCGCCCCGACGTGGCCACTGCGACAGGTTTCGAGTGTGCATTTAAGCGGTCGATGCAACACATTGGGCGTCCGCATGCTTATCAAACTGATAAGCAAATGCTAACATCATTCTCAGGGGGCTTAGGGCAGACGCAAAGCGTCCGCCAGCCAGAGATGCCATCAGGGGCACGACCGTGATTCAACAATCCGACTTCACCCACATCACGCAACCTTTCATCGAGCGGGAAATCGATCACCTGGCAAGGATGATCCGCTCCCGGCACTGGCACCGCAGTGTCGCATGGCCGGTGTCGTATTGGCGCGAGCGCATACAGATGTTGCGCCAAGCACCCGCCGCGGCGCCGGTCCAGCAGGCGCAACTGCTTTCGCTGCTTGATGAGCTTGAGCGAATCGCGGCGCAGCTCGATTCCTCTTCGACGCAAGGCGAGGTCTCGCACATCGGTGCCCGTCCGGGTCCGCGCAGCCATTGGCAACCCACGATGGATTGACGCATCTTCGCTGATCAACGAACGCGCGATCGATACGGATGTGTAGGAGACCGACACGCTACGCTGTGAGTGCGTTGTGCGCTAAGGGCCCATGAACTGAAGCCGATTGATGGCGTCAAAAAACCGCTTCAAACGGCGGGCTTCGCAAAACTCAAGCACTCGAAGCGGGTGTTTCCCTTGATGCGAAAAGATTTACGGCTTCGACGCGTCGTCGGCTTCATCCACCTTCCCGTCTTCCTTGGCGTCGCCCGAATCCTGACGCACCTCGCCCTTTGCTTGTTGTCGGATTGCACGGGCATGCAGTGCCGCTGAGTCTCCCGAGACAGCGTCCCGAGACACGTATGGCGAAGGCGCATTAGCAAAGGTGGTAGCTCGTACAAGCGTCAAGAGAAACTGTGTTGCCAATTGGCGCAGCGTACTGGATGGCACGGATTCACGATCTCCGTGTTCGCTACGCGTTGCTACCCGTTCAACTTGCCCGGCTGTCTGCTATCGAGCGTTGCGTCAATGACTGTACCCAAGGAAGAAGGGCAGCTTCGACGGTCCGCCGACACGTGGGTGAACCGGTTGACATGATCACACGCCCTCCGCAAAACGCATCAGTCCGCGACAGGCCGTCGCTCCTCGGTCGTTCGTGGGCGCTGCGATTAAGACGGCAAGCCGTTCTTCCTTCGCTGCGGCGACACGCAGATCATCGGCGAATCCGGATCAGGCAGATCCACGTCGCTCAATGCGCTCGCGCTGAAAACGGGCATCGACATCGGCGTGCTGACGTATGCGACGCGCGAAGGGCAAACGCTGGTCATTCTGGAACTGCCAAGTGGAATGTAGCGTAGCGGATTGGTGACAGATTGACTGGCGGTTTCGGCTTGCTTGTCAGCGGGGGGAGGGGCCGTCGAAGCGCGCACCGGGAGCACTGCGCGTACTTCGTGGCCGCGGCGCGACGGCGCGCCGTCGAGCGCATCGAGCAGATGTTGGGCGGCGAGACGTCCGATCTCGGCAGTATCGACGCGCATTGTCGTTAGCGACGGACGCAATTCGCTCGCGATCGCGAGATCGTCAAAACCGGTCACGGACAACTCGCCAGGAATGTCGATGCCGAGATCGTCCGCTTCGCGCAGGACGCCTAGCGCAATGTGATCGTTGCCGCAGATGATCGCCGTGGGTCGTTCACCCGTCGACTGCCAGATCGCGCGCAGGCTTCGCCTGCCGAATCCGATCGACGATTCACCTTCGAGCAGATATTCAGGCCGCACCGCGTGCCGTTCGAGCGCCGCACGTACCCGCGACCCGCGCTGCACGCGGTCGTTGTCGCGCGTGGGCTGCACGCGCACGGCAAACGCCCGATGTCCGAGGCCGATCAAATGCTCGGTGATTTCGGCGAAAGCCGCCCGTTTGTCGAAACCGATGCAATCGTGCGGGCTGCCTTCACGGTACGCATACGTCACCGGATACGGCACGCGATAGAGCCGCAGCGCGTCGCAGACTTCTTCGGGATTGACTCTAACAGCGCCACACAGCGATTAAGGGTTATCCCGAATATCGCAACTATGAGTTGTCCAATCGCTCATTAATCTTAAGCGTACGCTTACTTATACTGGAGTCACTGAAACGCAAACAGGGCTGTTTGCGAAAACAAAGATTCTGGAGGTAAGTATCATGAAACTCGCATCCATCATTGTCGCCGCTGCACTCGCTATCCCGGCAATTTCTTCGTTCGCTCAAAGCCAACCGCTGACCCGTGCGCAAGTAAAGGCTGAGCTGGTTGAGCTCGAACGCGCCGGCTATAACCCGAGCATGGACCGCACGACGTATCCGGCACAGATCCAGGCAGCGGAAGCAAAGGTTGCGGCTCAACACGGGCAATCGAGCTATGGCGGTGTGGCAGACACTTCGTCGGCATCGGGCGGCCCCGCTCACACCGGCAATAGCATCGCTCCTGTCTATTTCGGTCATTGATCGACCGATAGAGCCAAGACGCTCGCGGTAGATACTAGAGAACTGGCCGCTGCCAAATATCGCAGACGGCCGGTTTGCTTATTAGCACCTCCGCCACCGGCATGGCCGATGGCTTGCCCAGCACTCAACTCGTCCTGGGCTTTTTTCGTTCGTGCGTCTAGGGGAAAAGGGTAGCGGTGATGTCGCGGGCGCGATGCGGGACGTGAATAACGTCGATGCGGTACAGCTGTCCCGGGACGCGGTAGAAAATCTGATAGCCCCCTTGAACACGACGCCGGACGCCGCGATCGCCGTAGCCAGGGACGAAGGGGTAGGCGAGCGGCATGTCTGCATGCCTCATGCACTTTTTATGCAGCTCACGAACCAGGCTTAAGGCGCGGCATGGATTATCGCGGGCGATGTGGTCGCCGATGGCCTCGAGTTCGGCCTCGGCGGCCGGCAGGATCCGACCAATCATGCCTTGCCATTCACCATCGCCTGATACTTGGCTTCGAGCCGGTCGAACACTTCTTGGGCGGGCTTTCCTCGGCCGGCATCGAAATCGGCAATGCCTCGCTCGATCACGGCATCTATTGCGGCAAGCTTCGTCTTACGATCCTGAACTCAGTCGCACGCCTTCGCGCAACACTTTGCTCTTTGAGCCGTAACGGCCCGTTTCAATCAGCTTCGCCACGTGCCCCTCAAGCTGCTGGCCAAGGTCTGCGCTAATAACGGTTTTAATCTGTAAGTTTGTCGTCGTCGTAACTCTACCGCTTATCAATAGTTATCAATGGCCAGCGGAACGCTGCGTTTCGCGACTGACATGCCGCCCTTGACTAGCGGGGCTCATTTTTCTCTCCCCGGTTCTGACTTTGCCGCTTTCTCTCGCTAAAGCAAGCGCCGCGCGTCAGCCACAAGCGTGGTCAAGCCCAGCGCCGCGCAGAGGTTGTCCCCGCCCTAAGGATGGGGAACAAAGCTTTGCACCGCGTTAGCCGAAGCATCAGGTATGACGATTGTTGACATAGGGTGTCTCCTCCTCGTCTTACCTCTCTCGGTGGACGAGAATTCGCCCGCACTCAGGCCCGAGTGCGGGCTTTTTCTTGAACGTTGCGGAATCGCATCTAGGCTATTACTGCGCTCTCTTGGCTCTGGGCGCACTGGGTAGATCGCATCCGAGGTTCAGCCAGCTAACGTTCCGTGATGCGGGCTTTCTTTGGCGTCGCAATCGATGTCTCGAAGACTCAATATCCGTAGTACACGCGTCGGCGCTTTTACTCTCGGCGCTCCGCCGTTCCCGGCACCGCGCCATTCATGCCCACGCCACTCGCGTTGGCGCGAGTCCTCGCCAGGAACGACTGGAAGGTTTTCCCGCCGGAAAGGGGGCAAGTCACGATCGACCAAGTGGCCCGGTTCCGTGCGCTCGGAAGCGCTGGACGAGATCGACGAGGCCATGGCGCAGAATCCGGGGGAAAGTAAGCACTCTAGAGACGATCGTGCACGCGAGCGAATATCGGTTCGTTACCGTCTGGAAAATCGGGGCGCCGCTTCAGGCGGTATGGGACGCCATTCACGATCCGGCTGCGTGGCCGCAATGGTGGACATGCGTCGAGCATGTGAGCGAAGTGGAAAGCGGTGCGGCAGATGGCGTTGGCGCATTGCATAGTTATGTGTGGAAAGGGCGCTTGCCGTATCGAGTGCGCTTCGACATGCGCGTCACGCGCGTCGAGCCGCTCGCGTTGCTCGAAGGCGTGGCGAGCGGCGATGTGGAAGGCATCGGGCGATGGACGTTCTCACCGAGCGATGAGATCACCGCCGTGCGATACGACTGGCGCGTGCGCACCGGCCGTGGCTGGATGAATCTGCTCGCGCCCGTGGCGCGCCCCCTCTTTGAATGGAATCACGATTACGTCATGCAGAACGGCGGCGAAGCGCTCGCAAGGCGACTTGGCGCGACGCGGGTGAGCATCGGTCATCGTGAGCCGAATAGCGGATGATGAACGGCGTCACGCAGCCAGCGACTGCCTGCCTGGATTACCCCTGGCGGCGGGCTGTGATTGAAGGCGGCGGGCGGGAGAGGCGCAATCGACAGGCGGTGCCCCGGAGACGGGTACCGCATACCGGAGCCATCGACCTTTACTTGGGAACGGACTTACTCGCGAAGCCCGGCATCTGTCCAAACTTCGGATAGCCCGTCAGCAGTGCATCAATAGCCGTAATAGGCCCGTCGCCGCTCGTACTCTTGGCGCTCCCGCCATTCACGGCGCTCCCGCCATTCGTGTTCACGCCACTCGCGTTGTCGCCAGTCTTCGCCATAAACGACCGGTGCTGGCGCCGTTTGATAGACCACCACCGGCGGAGGCGGGGGAGAATAATAGACAGGCGGCGGCGGGGGCGGGGCGTAATAAACAGGCGGTGCGGCGTACATGGGCGCCGCATATCCCAAGCCGATACCCACGCTGACGTGTGCTGAGGCGTTGATCGACGCCAACGACAATCCGGTGGCAAGAGCGATCAAGATCCGGGCGGAAGGTTTTTCTGCGCAAGACGTCTTGTTCGCGCTGGTCATGCTGGCCATGTCGGCTCCTTGGTAATGAGCGCTTAACGCGTCACGCCCGGGGCCGGTGCACAAGAGATTTGTGAGTAATGTAACGAGGGTCGATGGCCAATTGCGGGGTTTCGTCCCGACGTTGTGCGGCGACCCCATAACGGCTCATGAGTTGCTCGACTAATTCGCGCAAGCCTAGTCGCCGGTCGGTTTGGGCGGAGGTAAAGCGCTGGATAGAAGTCGTTGCGCTTAATGCGAACGCTAATCACAGTTCCGTCCCTTTCTGGCCTACGCGGCTCGCCGGGCGACACGCCCGCCCGCTTCTCAAGTACGCTTGCCGCGAGCAGATGCTCATTGCGCACAGGACGGCAGCGCGTTCGACGGACGATGCGCATCGCGTCCGGGTCTGCAGAATCTGATAACGAGACCGTGCGCATGCTCGCAGTCGGACGGGCTGTCATGCCTTCGCGAGCGCGGCGAAGGCAGCATCCGCTAAGTCAGCGGCGCCAGGTCGCCTACCGGGAGCGAACCCTGATAACCATTGGAAGTTCGCCGTCTATCGCGACGCAGATGCTCACATTCGTCGCGTGGAGGTCACGGACGATTCTGGCCTCTGTTTCGACAGACGTCAGCCCTGCGGTATGCCGTTCGACAACAAGCAAGACCACTGGCGGGCAACGCGGCACCTCGTGCGGGAACCGGTAGCCCGGCGCGCGCACGGCTTCGAGTGCGCGCTTCCACAGCGGGGGCCGCTGGTCAATTTCAGTTGCACATGTGTAACGAGGCTCCCGACCCGCCAAGCCCTCTGGAACGTCGGCAGTGAAAGCCTTGACGAAGGTGCGGCTGAAACCGCTTGCCCGCGCCTTCGCGAATGCTCGAAGCGTTCGATAGTCACGGTCGTTCTTGAGCAGGTCAATGGGCATGCGATTCCCCAGTGCGCCCTAGTTCAATGTCAGAAAAGCCGAATTCGGGCGGCGCCGGCATGGCGACCTTCCAGAGTCGGCGCAGCAGCATTGGTTCACGACGGAGGCTGCTCCTTCGCACGTTTCGTGGCCTCTGGTGCGTCGCCGGATCCCTGCGTCCTTTGCGCCCGAAGCTAGTCGAGACACGGCGTAGACATGGTCTCTTGCGATAAACGCCACACTCGGGTTTCAGAAGAGCGGCTTTTTTTGCGCAAACCGCGCCCAGCCGCTCAAGCGATCGGTAATTTTGCCGTAAATAAGGGTTTCTACTGACCGACTAGTTATGAAACCCATTCCCTTCCGGGTCCGCATGTGGATCCCCTTGGCGATCAGCCTCGTGTGCCTCACTGCACTGTCAATCTTCGATGCGTTTGAAATGCGCGCGATCCGATTCGAGGAACGTCGCGCCACGCTCGGCGCGGTCACGGACGCTGCCCTCAATACAATCAAAGACTACGCGGCAAAAGTGCAGACGGGGCAGCTCACGGACGCCGAAGCCCGCAAACAGGCGGCCGAGCGCGTGCGCGTGATGCGTTACGGCGACGATGGCTATTTCGCCATCATCGATCCCAATGTCACGCTGGTGATGCACTCAACGAAGCCAGAGATGGAAGGCAAGAGCGCCAAAGACATTCAGGACAAGGACGGCGTTCACATGTGGTCCGATGCGGTAGCGCTTGCACAGCGCGACGGCGAGGGCTTCCTTCGGTATAGCTGGCCGAAGCCGGGCGCAAGCGAAAGCGTGCCCAAGCTCAGCCATGTCGCCTCATACAAGCCGTGGCAATGGACGATTCTGACGGGTGTCTACCTCGATGATCTTCAGGCGGACTTTATGCGGTCGGTATATCGCGCGCTTCTGGTGCTCGCTGGCATGGCCACGCTGCTTGCGCTGACTACAGTGTTGCTTAACCGTTCCCTGCGACGCACGCTTGGCGGAGAGCCGGAATACGCAGCTCGAATCGCAGACGGTATTGCGGGCAACGACTTATCGGTGTCGGTCGTGACCGAACCGGATGATCGCACGAGCCTTCTGTATTCGATTAGCCGTATGCAGCGGCAACTGAAGCAAACCGTCACGGCCATTAAGACCTCTGCGGATTCGATCGCAACTGCGTCCAAGCAGATTGCGGCCGGCAACCTCGATCTTTCCCAGCGTACGGAAGAACAGGCGGCATCACTCCAGCAGACTGCAGCAAGCATGGAAGAATTGACGTCAACGGTTACTAACAATACAAGTAACGCGCACGAAGGGAATCGTCTGGCTTCTGCAGCGGCAGACGTCGCCAACCGCGGCGCAAGTGTGGTCTCCGATGTTGTAGCGACGATGGAAGCGATCAACAGCGACTCTAAGCAGATCGCGGAGATTGCCGGAATCATCGAGGGAATAGCGTTTCAGACGAACATCCTGGCCCTGAATGCTGCCGTCGAAGCCGCGCGAGCGGGCGAGCACGGGCGAGGCTTTGCGGTGGTCGCCTCGGAAGTGCGATCCCTTGCGCAACGGTCGTCAGCGGCATCGAAAGAAGTGCGCGATCTGATCGACAGGTCGGTTGATCGAGTGCGCGCTGGAACCACCCACGTCGAGGATGCTGGTGCAACCATGACGCAGATTACAGAAGCCATTAGGCGAGTCACTGGATTGATGAGCGAAATCGCCGCTGCCTCTGAAGAGCAAAGCAAGGGCATCGGGCAAGTCAACCAGGCGGTATCGCAGATGGACCAGGTCACGCAACAGAATGCAGCGCTCGTTGAAGAGGCCGCGGCTGCCACGAATGCGCTCGAAGCTCAGGCGGGCGGGTTGCGCGCGTCGACGGCGGTTTTTGTCGTCTGATGCATGGCTGAAAACGACCTTTATGTCACTGTCGAGGACGGCTGAAACGCCCTACTCATGTTGGGTGGGCGCGTCCCAAGTACTTCGGAAGCGGCCGTTCCGGTTGCTCAGAT
This sequence comes from Caballeronia sp. RCC_10, assembly GCF_041360715.1. Lineage (NCBI taxonomy): Bacteria > Pseudomonadati > Pseudomonadota > Betaproteobacteria > Burkholderiales > Burkholderiaceae > Caballeronia > Caballeronia sp. RCC_10. Next base: position 54,454 of record NZ_JBFUPT010000022.1, on the reverse strand, counting down.
TGGAACGGCCGGTACGGCCGACAAAGAACTTCGTGGTCGGAGCCACGATGACCGGTAACCGGACAGTCGGTGACGTTCGCAACGCTCAGTGATTGCTTGACAAGATCGGCTTGATCAATACGTGTAGGCATTGATAGCGTCTCGCACCGTTCCTAACGACTCACGCAGCGATGTCAGATCAACCGATCCAAGCGCAAGACGAATTGCGTGCGGTACCTGCTCGGTCGTCGCAAATGGTTCTGCTGTCGAGACGGCAATGTTCTCGCGAATCAGCGCCATGGCAACGAGATCTGCTCGCACGTCCTCTGTGAAGGGAAGCCATATGAAATATGAGGCCGGGTGCGCGATGCGTGTGATTCCCGTTAGCACTTCGGCAGCGATCTGTTGCCGGACCCTTGCATCATCGCGTTTCTGGGCCTCTAGCTGGCTGACTGTGCCATCGACAATCCAGTTACAGGCAATCGCCGTCATCACGCCGGCGGTGTTCCAAGCCGTGGCGCGAATGGCGCGTTCGATCATCGGCACATAATGCGCTGGTGCTGCAACAAACCCGACGCGCAGCCCGGTCGCGACGCTTTTCGACAAGCCCGACACATAGATGGTCAGCTCTGGCGCTATTGCTGCAACAGGCGCCGGCGCATCTTCGACAAGAAAAGCATATGCCGCATCCTCGATGATCAGCAATTCGTGCTTGCGGGCAATCGCAACTAGCTCTTGCCGTCGCTCAGGTGTCATCACACAGCCTAGAGGATTGTGCAGCGTCGGCATCGTATAGACCGCGCGAACATGGCGGTCTTTGCAAATGCGCGCCAACGCGGTGAGGTCCAGGCCATCGCTGCGGATGGGAACAGGTGCGAGGTCGAGTCGCATCGTTTCCGCGAGAAGCTTGAAACCGGGATAAGTCAACGCGTCGACCGCTAGTACATCGCCCGGGCGAAACAATCCCAGCACGACGGCCGCCAATCCATGAGTCGCCCCATTAACGATCAATATCTGTTCCGCTGCTACTTCCATTCCCCGCGCCAGGAGGTGACGGGCAAAAACGGCTCGCTCATGTTGCCTTCCGGCGTGCGGCTGATAGCGGAGAAGCGCCTCCAGATCTCCCGACGACGCTAGTTCGCGCAGGGCACTCCTGAGCATTTCGCCTTGGCCCGGTAGCGATGGCGAGTTGAAATTCAAATCGGTCAGACCCGAAAGGGCGGCTTGTTGCTCTATGCCTAGCCCCGCCGGGAGTGAAGTTTCCCTGACGAAAGTACCGCGCCCGGTCTCGCCAACGACCAGTCCAATTGCCTCGAGCTCCGCATAGACGCGCGAGGCGGTAACGAGCGCGACTCCCTCCCGTCTTGCTAGCTGGCGGTGGGTCGGCAGACGAGCGCCCGGCGAAAGCCGGCCCGATCTGATATCTGCGGCGAAAGCGTCGACTATGGCTTTGTAGCGTGGTTGGACCATCGGAAAGCGTATGCATGACAATTATTTGATTGTCTTAATTCTCTCGCATACGATGCGTGCTAGGCAAACGCTCGCATCTACCGATATCGGCGACGCCCTCCGACAGCACATCCAGCCGCGACCGGGCGCTGCGCGCGGCGATTCAATCAGGGACGACCTTATGCATATCGCCATCCTTACCTTTGACGGTTTCAACGAACTCGACTCATTAATCGCGCTGGGCATCCTCAACCGGGTTAAGCGGAGTGACTGGCGGGTGTCCATCGCGAGCCCCTCGTCGCGTGTCTGTTCAATGAATGGGGTCGTGCTTGAAGCCCACGTCCCGCTGACGGAGGCTGCCAACGCCGACGCGGTGATCGTGGGTAGCGGAAGCAAAACTCGGGAGGTCGTCGCAGATGCAGGGGTGATGGCTCAACTGCGGCTTGACCCGTCGAGGCAGTTGATCGGTGCACAGTGCTCAGGGACGCTCGTACTCGCAAAGCTGGGACTGTTGGATGGCGTGTCGGCCTGCACGGATCTGACTACCAAGCCTTGGGTTGTCGAAGCAGGCGTCGACGTGTTGAATCAGCCGTTCTTTGCGAACGGCAACATCGCGACGGCAGGCGGATGCTTCGCGTCCCAATATCTTGCGACCTGGATCATCAGTCGTCTCATGAGTACAGAAGAAGCCGCCAGCGCGATGCATTACGTTGCACCCGTAGGCGAGAAAGATGAGTACGTTTCGCGAGCGATGCGACATATCCAGTCGGTAGGCGCCTAAAAAACCCTTACGGTCTGAACGAGGCTTCGCGAATCGACCTTCCGGACGCGCGGCGACTCTTGCCGCTTAGCGTCGAATCGACGATTAGGACTCAAGAAGAGTTGTCGCTTCGGCGGACTCGTGAAGAAACTGAGGTACGAACAACGTGCTGTTTGAAGCGGCGTCGACGCAAAGGATGGCGTTCGGCACTTTATTTGCCTCCCCACTCGCTTGCCGTGGTGAGTGCGAAGTCATGGTAGTTGCGCGGCGCACGCCCGAGCAGTTGACTGAACCTTTCGATCTCGCCAGCGGATGCCACTGCCCCATCCTGCTGATAACGCTGCAGCATCAGCCGCATGTCATACGCGAGCCACGGCGGCGTCATCGTCTTCATATACGATTCGAACCGATCCAAATCATCGCCGCCGTACTGCACTTCGCGGCCGAGTGCTTCCGACCAGATCGCCGCGACATTTGCCGACGTGATCGCGTCCGGGCCGACGAGCGCGTAAGTCTCCGAGGGCAGTGGCACGTCCGAGCGGTCCCGGCGCAGAAGCTCGCGCGCGGCTGCATCGCCGATATCGCGGACATCGACCATCGAAATTCCCCTGCTTCCAATGGGCATGCCGAAGAGGCCCTGCCCGAGCATCGGCTCCTTCTGACGCGCGTCGTTCTGCATGAAATAGGCGGGACGAAGTATCGTCGCGGGCATGTCGAACGCCTCGATCATGCGTTCGGCGGTGCGCTTGCAACTGAAGTGCGGAACATCGACGTATTCCTCGCCCTTGAACACCGACAAATAGACGATTCCGCGTACGCCTTCCTCGCGGGCGATGCTTAACGCCTGCAGCGATTGCGTGAGCTCATCGGCGGCGACGGGCGCAAGCAGGAACAGCGTCGTCACGCCTTGCATTGCCGGCGCAGTCCATCGACATCTGCAAGTTCACCCTGCACCCGCGTCACGGCTGCCGGAAGATCTGCGCGCTCGGGCGAACGCGTCAGCGCGCGCACATCGGCACCGCTGTCCTTGAGATGGTCGAGAACCTGTGTGCCGATGATGCCCGTACTGCCCGTAACGAGAATGCTCATGTCAGCTCCTGGAAGGTGAAGGCTCGGTGCGAGCCGGTGACTGCTACGATAGGCGTTCCGAAAACCTTGCGAAAGCGCCGAATTCAAGACACGCTGTCCCGTCAGCGGAACGATAGAGGAAAGGGTCATGGATCTGAACGCGCTCGCGGATTTCATCGCCGTCGCACAACATGGCGGTTTCGGTCCGGCCGCGCGCGCGACGGGCCGACCGAAGGCGACGCTGTCGCGGCGCGTCGCGGAACTGGAACAACAGCTGGGCGTGCGGCTCATCGAACGCGGCGCGCGCACGACGCGCCTCACGGAAGAGGGGCGCGCGCTGTTCGAGCGCACGAGCGGTCTGCTCGCGGAGATCGACGAAGCGGGCGACGACATCGCATCGCGTGCGCCCACACCGCGCGGGCGCCTGCGCGTAAGCGCACCGATGGTCTATGCGCATGTCGTGCTCGCACGCGCCGCCGCGAGATTTGCGCTGGCGTATCCGCAGGTCGAGCTGGAGGTTGTCGCGGAAGATCGTATCGTCGACCCGTTGCAGGACGATTACGATCTGGTGATACGCGTCAATCCTTCGCCCGACGAGTTGCTCATCGGGCGCGCGATCGCCACCGATCGCCGCGTGCTCGTCGCCACGCCCGCGCTCGCGGAATCGCTCGCGAACACGTTGAGCAATGCGGGTCCTTCGCTGCCTGCGGTGGTGCTCGCGCGTGCCAGCCATCCCGCGTGGACGGTTCGATTGAGCGACGGCAGCGAGCGCATTGTTACGCCGCAGCCGATGCTGCGCCTGTCGTCGCTTCTGATGGTTCGCGAAGCGGTGCTCGACGGCGCGGCCGCCGGCTTGCTGCCTCACCTGCTCGTGGAATCGGATATCGCTGCGAAGCGGCTGACGATGATCGGCTGCGAAGCGGGCCCCGGCGTCGAGATATGGGCGCTTTACAGTTCCCGACGCCTCTTGAGCGCGAAAGTGCGGGCGTTCCTGAACATGCTGGTGAGCGCCGAGGCGCGAAGTGCATGCGCTCGTTCGTGAACGATTCGGGCTTGCGGTCGATTTCGGTGAACGGTCGGCGTTTCGTGCGCGGCGTATTTGAACGGCGGATCGAGGCTCACGCCGCGTCCTGGCGCGCTTGAGGCGTATCGCGCGGCGAAGGCGGCCGGCATCACGCCGACGATTGTCTCGAACGCTTCACGCATGGTGCTGGAAGCCAATCTGCGCGCGCTCGGCATCGAAGATCCTTCGCTCAACACGGTCAGCGTCGATGAGGTACGTTACGGCAAGCCGAGCCCGGAGCGGTACCAACGTGCGTCCGTGGCTCCTGCGGCTCGCGCCGGAAGAGGTCGTCGCGGCCGATAGTCCGACGGGCGCGGGCGGCGCCATCGCGGCGAACATGCGTGTCATCGGCTGGCCCGTCGATGACGAAGCCGCCGCGCTCCTTCCCTGCGAAACGCACATCTTGCGCTCGCCGGATGAACTGGCGGCAAACCTCGGACTGGACGCATTCTCGTTGTCGAAGGTAGGCTAACGCGGCTCGTTGCGACGCTGAGCATCGAGCTGACCTCCAGTTCGCCGGGCTTTTCAACACCATCGGCCAGTTCCGGTCATACGGACAGCCACCAGTGAGGACATTTGAGCGACCGTAATACTTCAAGCAGCGGCCATTGAAGCCGCGCGGAAGCAAACGGCAAAGTGGGCGGCCAATCGCGTCGGGCAGCAGCTGGCAACTTCACGCAACCTCAGCGACTCGGTCGTCGAGGCTATCAATGACGGCTTCGGCCTTGGAACGTTGCGGGTGGATGCTGATCGTACTCACCGCGAAGCTCAGGAGCACCTCCTACCCGGGCAACAATCCGACTGTCCTGTAACTGCTCATCAAGGCGTCGAACAAGGCAATGTCTGCCCGGCCGCGCGCCATCAGTTGAGCTGCTCGTCGATGGCGGGCGGATCCTTTCGTGACGGCTAGCCAAGGGAGAGAGGGCCGCGGAAAGGGGTGAAACGGCATCTTTTGATTGGATTCGGAAACGCTGTCGAGCCAGGTGGCGTCGTCGATGATTCGCGCTTTCGTCGCCTTCGAACACGGGAGGGCGGTCCTATGTGGGGACAGGCCAAGTCCATACGAAGTACGCGCATCGAAACGCTGCTTCAGGCAGGATCAGGAGGCGGTCAATCCCACGGGACTCAGCCCATCACAACCCCTTCACGAGCTGCGGCACCGCCTCGAACAGATCGCCCACGAGCCCGTAATCCGCGACGCTGAAGATAGGCGCTTCCGCGTCCTTGTTCACGGCGACGATGACCTTCGCGTCCTTCATGCCGGCAAGATGCTGAATTGCGCCCGATATCCCGACCGCGACATACAGCTGCGGCGCGACGATCTTGCCCGTCTGTCCGACCTGCCAGTCGTTGGGCGCGAAACCCGCATCGACAGCCGCGCGCGACGCGCCAACCGCCGCGCCGAGTTTTTGCGCGAGCGGATCGAGCAGCGCGAAGTTCTCAGCGCTTCCCATGCCGCGCCCGCCCGAGACGACGATGCGCGCGGACGTAAGCTCGGGCCGCTCGCTCACCGCCACCTCGCGACGCACGAAACGCGCGCGCAGCGTCCCCGCGACGGCCTCTTTGGTGTCGACGGGAGCGCAAGCGTCGGACAACGGCGCGGCATCGAATGCGGTGGTGCGGATCGTCAGGACCTTGATCGCGTCATCGCATTGCACGGTGGCGATGGCGTTGCCCGCGTAGATCGGCCGGTCGAAAGTATCGGCATCGTGAATGGCGATGACATCGGGAATCTGCGAGGCATCGAGCTTCGCGGCGACGCGCGGCGCGACGTTCTTCCCCGACGCCGTCGCCGGAAAGAGCACATGCGTATGGGACGGCGCGAGCATCAGCACCTGTGCGGCGACGTTCTCCGCGAGACCATCGGCGAGATGCGATGCATCGACGAGCACGACGCGATCCACACCTTCGATACGGCTCGCGGCATCGGCCGCGCCGCGCGCATCGTGACCCGCGACCAGCACGTGCACGGGCGCGTTCAACTGGCGCGCGGCGCCGATCGTATTGAGCGTGGCCGCCCTGAGGCGCGCGCCGTCGTGATCCGCAATGACGAGTGTGCTCATTCAGATGACCTTGGCTTCGTTCTTGAGTTTGTCGACGAGCGCGGCGACGTCGCTCACGCGCACGCCCGCTTTGCGCGCCGCCGGTTCGACGACCTTCAGCGTCTTCAGGCGCAGTGAAGGATCGACGCCGAGATCGGCGGGACTCAGCGTATCGATCGGCTTCTTCTTTGCCTTCATGATGTTGGGCAGCGTCACGTAACGCGGCTCGTTCAGGCGCAAATCCGTCGTCACGATGGCAGGCAGCACAACCTGGATGACTTCGAGACCGCCATCCACTTCGCGCGTGACCGTGGCGGTATCCGCGCCCATCTCGATGTGACTCGCGAAGGTCGCCTGCGGCCAGTCGAGCAACGCGGCAAGCAACTGGCCCGTCTGACCGGCGTCGTCGTCGATGGCCTGCTTGCCGAGGATGACGAGTCGCGGCTGTTCGCGCTCGACCGCGGCCTTCAGCAACTTCGCGACGGCCAGCGGCTGCAATTCCGCGTCCGTCTGAATGAGCACGCCGCGATCCGCGCCGATGGCTAGCGCCGTGCGCAGCGTCTCCGTGGTTTGCGCCGGACCGCACGTCACCGCGATCACTTCGCTCGCGTGCCCGCCTTCCTTCAGGCGAGTGGCCGCTTCGACGGCGATCTCGTCGAACGGATTCATCGACATCTTCACGTTGCTCGTTTCCACGCCGCTTCCATCCGCCTTCACGCGGACCTTCACGTTGTAATCGACAACACGTTTCACTGCTGCCATGACCTTCATGGTTGCATTCCCTGGTTCGAATCCGATGAGAAAAGCGCGACGCCGCGCGCCTCAGGACACCGCGCCGACGCCGTATTTGCCGGTCAACAATGCGCCGGTCGCAAAGCGTTCGACGGAATACGGCGTGAGCGACACATCGGTCGGCAAGCCGAGCGCGGCCTGCGCGAGCACCTTGCCGACGGTCGGCGACAACTTGAAGCCGTGCCCCGAAAAGCCATAACCGACGACGAGACCTTCGATGCCCGGCAACGCGCCGAGCACGGGATTCCAGTCGGGCGTGACGTCGTACACCCCCGTCCACGACGACGCGATGCCCGCCGCCTCGTAGGCCGGGAAGCGTTCGGCGACCTGCGCGCCGACTTCGACTACATAGTCCATCGAGATATCGCCTTGTTCGATGTCCGCTGTGCCGAGCTTCTCGCCGGCGGTGCCTTCGCTAACGAGCATCTGATTGCCGCCGTAGCTGCGGCAATACAGCATGCCCGGCGATGCGAGGTCCTTGAACACCGGCATTGTGTACGTATAGGCCGCGCCTTCGCATTCGAGCGCGAGCACCGCGTGACGCTCGGGCGACACCGGCAGCGTCGCGCCGGTCCAGCCCGCGAGTTCCGGCGTCCAGATGTTCTGCGTGCTGACGACCATCGATGCCGCGAAATCGCCCGCGCTTGTCGATACGCCGCGCACCCGGCCGTTCGCGATCAGCAAGCGATTCACCGTGACGTTCTCGCGGATCGTCACGCCGCCGCGCCGCGCGGCGCGCGCGAAACTCGTCGCCGTGAGATAGGCGTCGGCGAAACCGGCTTCGGGCTCGAAGCCGATCAGTGCGGCATCGTCGAAACGCGCGATCGGCATGAGTTCGTGCGCCTGTTGCGCGCTCAGCAATTCGAGCGGAATGCCCTGGCTCTTCTGCTGTTCGAGCGATTCGCGCAACGGCTCGACCTTGTCGCCATCGGCCGCGACGATCATATAGCCGCTCTTGACGATGCCGCACGATGCTTCTTCATCGCCGAGATAGGCCGCGAAGTCGTTGAACACGGCCCACGACTTGCGCGCGAGCTCGACGTTCTCCTTCACCGAATAATGCGTGCGCAGAATGCCCGACGATTGCGACGTCGTGCCCGCGCCGATAGTCGCGCGATCCAGCACGAGCACGCTTTTCGCGCCCAGCTTCTGAAGATGAAACGCGACGGAACTGCCGATCACGCCGGCCCCGATCACCACCACGTCATAGGTATTCACTGTTGCGCGTCCTTTTTCATGCGGATGATGATGCAGTGTGCCGCGTCGCTGCCGCAACGCCGCATCCATAAGCGAAAACGATGCTGAGCAGAAGCGATTTCACGCAGCGCCTTCGAGTCCCTTCATGACTTCGGCCTGCACCGTTTCCCAGATCGATTTCTTCATCTCCAGATACGCGGGCGAAAGCTGCACTTCGGCGCTGCGCGGCAACGGCAGATCGTTGCGGATGTCCTGCACGATGCGCCCGGGCTTCGCGCCCATCACGATCATGCGCGTGGAGAGCATCAGCGCTTCGTCGATGGAATGCGTGATGAAGACGATGGTCTTGCCGCTCTTTTCATAGAGCGATAGCAGTTGTTCCTGCAGCACTTGCCGCGTCATCGCGTCAAGCGCGGCGAAGGGTTCGTCGAGCAGCATGACGTCCGGATCGTTCGCGAGCACGCGCGCGATCGATACGCGCTGCTTCATGCCGCCCGACAGCTTGCCGGGATAGCTGTCCTCGAAGCCCTTCAGTCCGACGGCTTCGATATGACGCCGCGCCGCCTCGCGCCTTTCGGCCTTGCCGACGCCGCGCATCTTCAGCCCGAACGCGACGTTCTCGCTCACGGTCTTCCACGGAAAGAGCGCGTATTGCTGAAATACCATGCCGCATGCGGGCTCGACATCCTTCACTTCCTTCCCGTTGACGAGCACGCGGCCCTGCGTCGGCTGCTCGAAGCCGGAGATCATGTTGAGCATCGTCGATTTGCCGCAGCCCGACGCGCCGAGCAGCACGACGAACTCGCCCTTCGCGATATCGAGATCGACTTCCTTCAACACCTGCAACGCGCCATAACGCTTCGCGACGCCTTCGAGCCGGATCATCGGATGATTCATCGTTGCCATGACAGCACTCCGCGTTCGATGAGCCGGAACACGGCATCCGTCACGAGCACCGTGATGCTGATGAGCACCATGCCGAGCACGACGGTATCGGTCTGGAAGAACTCGCGTCCGTTCATGATCATGAAGCCGAGACCTTGTTGCGCCGCGACGAGTTCGGCCGAGATCACGCAGGTCCACGAGAGTCCGAGAATCACCTTCATGCCCGACAGAATCTGCGGAATGCAGCCGGGCAGAATGACTTCGAACATGACCTGCCAGCGGTTCGCGCCGAGATTGCGCGCCGCGCGGATGAAGATCGGGTCGATGCTGCGCGTCGCGTCGATCACATACAGCAGTGCGGGCGCGAACGAGCCCATGAAAACGATGCTGTACTTCTGCGTCTCGGTGATGCCGAACCACAGCAGCGAAAGCGGAATCCAGCTCATTGACGGCAGCGGTCGCAGGAACGACAGCAGCGGATCGAACACCGCGCGCGCCACACGCGACGTGCCGAGCATGATGCCGAGCGGTATCGATACGACCGCTGCCGCGAGAAAGCCGACCATCACGCGGCGCGTGGACGCGAGCACGTTGTCGAAGAGCGAATGCTGATTCCACATGCGCATGCCGCGCGCCAGCACTTGCGATGGCGCAGGCAGAAAGACCGCTTCGACGAGACCGGCGCGGCACACGAGTTCCCACAGCAGCAGAAAGCCGATCAGCGAGCACGCGCTGACGACGAGCAGGCCGCCGCCCGCCCATTTACGATTCGATGCCATCCGTCGAGGCTCACAGATAAGTTGCGTTGATCCAGTCCGCTACCTTCGGCGACTGATCGATCTGCTTCAGATCGACGAGCATGTCGGAGAGCTTCTGCACGCCATCGACGAACGGTCCCGGCTTGCCGCCGCTGCCCACGAAAAGCGCTTTCTGCTGCGCGTGCGAATACCACTGCGTCTGCTTGAGAATCGCCAGTTGTTCGTCTTCCGACAGGTTCGTGAGCGTCATCAGAATGGGCGCCGCCTTTTCGGGGCTTTGCGTCATCATGTCGCTGGCCTGCGCGATGCCCTGCAGAAAGGCCTTCGGCACCTCGGGATGCGCACTCGCGAACGCCGTGCGCACCAGCAGCACGTCCGGTCCCGGCGTCAATTGATACTGCTTGTAGAGCGAGAACGACGAATCGTCGAGCAGGAGCTTGGTGTCGGGCAGCGCCCTGATGCGGTCGAAGGTCGGCGTCCATGCGGCGGCGGCATCGATCTGATTGCCGCGATAAGCGGTGAGCAGTTCGTTCGCGGGCAGATTGATGATGCTCACGTCCTTGGCCGGGTCCATGTTGGCCTGACGCAGCACGTCGAGCAGCAGCACATGCGAACTCGATGCATACGTGACGCCGATCTTCCTGCCCTTGAGATCCGCGAGCGACTTCACGTTGCTGCGCACGAGCAGCCCTTCTGACTTGCCGAAGTTATTGGGCGTGGAGATGAGCTGGAACTGCTTCGCGCCGTTGGCCATCAGCGCGAGCGCCGAGACGACGCCCGTGCCCGCGATATCGATATTGCCCGCCATCACCGCGCCCATGCGCGCCGAGGACGTCGAGAACGATTGCCACCGGCAGTCGATGCCGAGCTTCGTGAAGATATCGGTCTTCATCGCGACATACGCCGCGTAGTGGCCGAGCCACGCCGAGCCGCCGTAATTCACGGTCGTCGCCGCGCGCGCGAGCGGCGCGAATCCCGCGCCGAAACCCGCCGTGGCCGCAGCCGCGCCGATCCAGGATGCCTGCTTCAGAAATGTACGGCGATTGCTTGTCATCGTTATGCCCTGTCTGAATGTGAGGTGGGTCCGGCGGTCTGTTGCCGATGGTAGTGGCGAACGTCGCCCGGTCATTAAGCCATCTGACCGAATCAGAAACTCTTATGTTTTGAAGCAGTTCCGCTAATTTCATGCTGCGCCTCGCGCATCGAGGTCATGAGCGTAGACGTCGAACAGTTCGGCGGGCATGCCGGGCAGGGCGGCGAGCAATCCCGGCGCGATCACGTCGCGCGCGACGGCGATGGACTCGCGCGACACGGCATCGGCCATCGCGGACCATTCGGAGCGGCGCGTGAGAATGTAGAAGTGTCGATGCCCGATGCGCGTGGCGGGCAGCGGCACGACCGTCACGTCCGGCAGATGGGCGCGCGATTGCCACAGACACAGCGGTGATGTGATCGCGCAGCCGAAACCGGACGCGACGAGACTGAGCAGCGGATCGGTGTCGTCGAACTCGTAGCGGTTGGGCGCATGGAAGTTCATGTGCCTGACGAGCCGCTCGACCTGTTGCCCGATCAGCGAGCGTCCCGTGTAACGCAACAGCGGCAGTTCGCGTACGACGTCGTGAAAGTCGCGCGGCTTGCGGCCCGCGCCGAACGTTCTCGGCGCAACGGCGACGAACGTCTCCGAGAACAGCGGACGCAATTCGACGCGGCGCGGATCGAGCGTCGCTTCGGTGCAGATGGCGAGATCGAGTTCGCGATTGGCGAGTTGTTCGCTAAGCGTCGGCGTGAGGCCGGACCACATCGAGAGCGTCTTCATGCGGTCGGACAGGCGCTGCACGAGATGCGGCCCGACGCTCGCCGCGAACGAATCCACGCAGCCGATGCGCAGACTCGACACGCCTTCGCTCGTCGCGTTGCGCACGTTATGCGAAACCGCCTGCGCATGTCCGAGCAGCGCGCCCGCCTGTTCGAGCAGAATGCGGCCCGCCGCGTTGGGCCGCACCGGTCTGAACTCGCGATCGAACAGCGCCACGCCCTGTTCGCGTTCGAGTGCCGCGATGAGCTGGCTCACCGCGCTTTGCGTGACGCCCAGCACACGCGCGGCCTCGGTCATCGAACGCGTTTCGCAGACCGCCACGAACGCCTGCAATGCACGCAGGTCTACCCCGACGAAAGTGTTTCGCATGGTTTCCTCCCGCGCCCATTCTGCCGTATAAGCTTCGCCGCGCTCTGTTCGCACGGGTATTTTCGCGGCGATAATGACGGGCACACGCATCGAACAAGGCGCCTTCGTTTACGCGGAGGTTTTCATGGTCCATCTCACGCGCCGCGCTTTGATCTCTCACTCTCGTTCGTCCGATGCCGGGCCGCGCCGGTTCGTCTTTCTGCTCGCGGACGGCTTGTCGATGATGAGCCTGTCGTCCGCCATCGAGCCGCTGCGCTCGGCCAATCGCCTCGCGGGCGACACGCTTTACGACTGGACGCTCGTGAGTCTCGACGGCGAGCCGGTGCATTCGTCGAGCGGCATTGCGCTCGCGGCGCGCACGTTCGACGACGTGTACAAGGACGCCGATTACGTGTTCGTCTGCGGCGGCCTGCGTCTCGCGCCCGCGCTCGAACCGGCCTTCGTCGCGGCGTTGAAGCGCGCGGCACGCACGCAGGCGGTCATCGGTTCGCTTTCGACGGCGACCTATCTGCTCGCGCTCGCGGGCTTGCTCGACGGCTACCATTGCACGATCCACTGGGAGAATCTCCCCGCGTTCACGGAGGCGTTTCCCGACCTGCTATGCAGCAGCAAGCTGTTCGAGATCGATCGCGACCGCATGACGTGCTCGGGCGGCATCGCCGCGATGGACATGATGCTGCATCTCATCAAGACTCAGCAGGGCAGCGATCTCGCGGTGCGCGTCGCCAATCAGTTTCATCACGAACGCATGCGCGATACCGCCGACGATCAGCGCGGCTGGCGCGATCAGAATCACGCGAGTTTGCCGCGCGGCATCCGCCGGGCCATTGAAATGATGCGCGCGCATGTCGAGACGCCGTTGCAGATCAACGATATCGGCTCGGCCATCGGCATGACGTCGCGGCAGATGGAGCGTCTGTTCCTTCGGCATCTGAACGCGACGCCCGCGCGCTATTACGTGCAGTTGCGGCTGGAGCGCGCGCACGACATGCTGACCTATTCGAGCGTGCCCGTCGCCGATGTCGCCTTGGCGACGGGATTCGCGTCGCCGTCGCATCTGGCGCGCTGGGTGCGTCGCGCGTACGGCATCAGTCCGACGGAGTTGCGCGCGGCGCAGCCGAAATCGTGACGCGCTTATGCGGTTTCGAGCACCGGCGCCGTGGCTCGCAGCGGCAGGGGCAGCCAGCCTTGAAGTTCGCGCCAGTGCGGTTCCAGATGCGCGAAGCGCGCAAGCGACAGCGACGAGAGATCGGCGAATCCGCATCGCCCGTCGACGACCAGATCGCGGATCGCGTGGCCGCTCGCCGGCGACAGGCCGAAGCCCACGCTCGATAACGTCGCGACCGTCACGTTCTCTTGCGCAACCGGACGATCGATCACGGGCCGTCCATCCGGCGTGTTCTCGATATAGCCCGCCCAACTGCGGATGACCTTCGCGTGCGCGGCCTTCGGCAGCAGCGCCGCGAGCCGTGCGGCGATGCTGCATTGAAGCGGCGTCGAATGCGCACGCACGTTGCGCACGTCATCGAGTCCGATCCATTCGTGCGGACCGCCGCCGAACGCGAGATTGCCGCGCAGCGTCTGCCGTCCGTAGAGGCCGTTGCCGTCGACGCCGCCGAGCGGCATCAGCGGAAGCGGTTCGGTGACGATCATCTCCGCGCGCGCCGCCGCGAGCGGCACGTCGATGCCGAGTTGCGCCGCGAGCACGCCCGTATGCGGGCCGGCCGCGATCACGAGATGATCGCAGGCGAAGTCTTCGTTCGGCGTCTGCACGGCGCTTACGCGCCCGCCTTGCGTGACGAAGCCCGTCACCGGCGTATGCTGCAGGATGCGCGCGCCGTGATCTTCCATCGCCCACGCATAAGCCTGCAACGTGCGATGCGGATTCGCATGTCCGCCGAAGTGATAGAAATAACCGGCATACACGTTGTCGCCCGTGAGCGGCACGAGTTCGCGCACCTGCCTGGCATCGAGCACTTCGGAGCGCAGGCCATGATGCTCGCCGTTTTCAAGCGCCCGGCGATACAGCCTGAACTGATGCTCGTCGAGCGCAATGCGGATGCGCTCGCGGCAAAACTCCGTCGGATAACCGAGCAGGTCGTCCATCATCGGCCAGAGTCGTTGTTCTTCCATGAAGAGCGGGCTGTGATGATGCGAGCAGCCGCCGCCGTTACGTCCCGACGCGCCCCAGCCGATCATGCCCGCTTCGAGCACGAGCACGTCGATGCCCTCGCGCGCGAGCCACCATCCCGCGGAGAGCCCCGTCACGCCGCCGCCGACGATGACCACCGATGCGCCCTTGAGTTTGTCTGCTGTCGATGTGTTCATGCTTGCGCGCCTTCGATTGCGTGATTGGCCTGGTTATGTCGACGTAAAAACGATGCCGCTATTCACTCGCCACCGGTTCTCCGGTCTGCCGCGTGCCCGCTCGATACAGCGGATCAACGCGCCAGAACGGCACCCATTGCGACGCCATGCCGAACCAGCTATCCCAATGCGAGCCCGTCGACGAGGCTTCGGCCACGTCCGCGAGTTGCCGCAGCGCGAGCGGACGCACCGGCGCGCGGAACGTCGCGAGCGGAATGTGCGGCAGCGCGCAGCCGGAGCCGATCGCGAGCAGCGCCGCCACTTGTTCGCGGCATCGGCGGCCCTGACACGGACCCATGCAGGCGCGCGTGAGCCGCTTGACCGCATCGGGATTCGGCGGGCCGCTGCGTGCGAGTCCGGCGACGCCGCGCGTGTCGTGCGCCGCGTTGGCGGGATGCCAGTCGAGATAACGCGGCGGACGCACGTCGAGGATTTCGCGCGCGGTGACTTCCTCGCACTGGCACACGAACGGCTCGCCCGCCGCGCCGAGCACGCTCGCGCGCACCCACGCCACGCGCGACGCGGCGATGTCGTGCGCGGGCGCGTCGGGCTGCGTGACCTGCGCGGTGCCGCAAACGCCCGGAGCATCGAGCGCCGAACGCGCCGCGCGCCGGCCTTCTTCCCGCGCGATGCCGTCATCGCGGCTCTTCGATGCCCACACGCCCGCGCAGTCGCCCGCCGCATACGCGAACGGCAGCGACGTGCGCTGCATCGCATCGACCTGGGCGACGTGACCGCCGCGCGCCGCATCGAATGTCGTGGCGCAGCCGGCCGCTTCGAGCAGTTCGATCGCGGGCAGCGCGGCGATGCCGAGCAGCACCGTATCGCATTCGAAAGTGACCGACGTGTCCGCATGGGGCGATGCCGCTTCGACCGACGTGACGCCGTACGCATCGCCGCGCGCGTGCCGCACGACGTGCCGCGTGAGCAGGCGCGCGCCACCCGCTTCGAGTTGCGACGCGAGCGCGGCATCGCCGACGATCGCGTCGGACTGTTCGATCACCGCGACGATCCGCACGCCGCGCGCCATCAGATCGACGGCGATGTTCAGCGCGTGTGTGTCGCTGCCGACCAGCACGGCGCGGCGCGCATCGAGTGCGCCGTAGAGCACGGCGAGCCGCCACGCGGCGCTCGCGCCCATCACGCCGGGACGCTGCCAGCCGTCGAAGGCGAGGCCCATGTCGCGCCGTCCGGATGCGACGATCACCTGTTTGAAGCCGATGAGCCACGTACGCGACGCATCGGCGAGACCGGCAACGTGCGTGTCCATCCACGCGCTCGCCGGGCCGTGCGGAAAGAGGCCCCAGACCGCCGTGCCGAGCTTCACGTCGACGCCGGCTTCCAGCGCATCGCCGAGTTCGGGGCGCGCGTCGAGCATGGCTTCGAGCATCGCGTTGGCGTTGCCGGCCACGGCGCCCATGCGGCCGCCGAAATGCAGCGGCACGTCCTCGCCCATCGTGTGGAGTGGCACCGGGTTTTCATCGACGAGCGTCACGCTGACGCCGCGTCCCGCCGCTTCGAGCGCAGCCGCGATGCCCGCCGGACCCGCGCCGACGATCAGCAGATCGGTCGATTCATCGACGGGCGGCGCCTTGCCGGCGACGGATGCGGGATCGTAGAAGGGCGTTTGCATGGCTTCGTTGTCCATCGGGACTCTCATTGCGTAAAGTTGGGCGCGTTCAGCACGAGTTCGCATAACGTCGACGCGCTCGCGTGAGGTTCGGCGAGCGCATCGACGGCGGCTTCGAGTTCGCTTGCGAAGCGTGCGCCGAAGCGCGCTCCGGTCAACCCGCGGAACTTGCCGCGTTCGGCTTCAGGCGTCATCGGGCGCGCGGGATCGCCGCTCGCCTGCATCGCGCCGGAGTCGAGGCGCCGGCCATCGCGCAGTTCGACCGTCACGCGCGCCCAGCGCTCGGCGGGAAACGCCGCGTTGAAGTCCGCGCGCTCGTGCGTGACGAGGCGCGGCAGCAGCGCGCGCACGGCGGGATCGATCAGTCCTTCATCGCCGATGGTGTCCGCGTCCACGCGGCCATGCAGCAACGCGGCGGCGACGGGAAACAGCACGCCGTATTGCGCTTCCTCGGTGGTGCGCGGCGCGTCGGACCACAGGCGCTTCGCTTCGTGAAAAGTTTCGATTTCCACACGTTCGACGCTGGTCGCGTCGAAGGCGGCCTGCGCGCGCACCGCGAGCGCCGCCGCAATCGACGGATGCGCCCAGCGGCATACCGGATACGGCTTCACATACTGTTCGAGGATCAGCCAGCGCTCGCCGAGATCGGCAAACATCGCGGGCGCGTCGCGTTCGACGGTCGTCGCGGGCGCGCCGGTGAAGCCACGCGAGGCGAGCAGCGCCGCGCTGATGCCCGCTAGCGCGCCCCAGCACGAGCCGTCCTTCAGCATCGTCGGATGATCGATGCAGCGCATCATGTCCGAGCGCGGCCCGTGATACTCCGCGATGCCGAGCGCATGACGCGTCATCGGCACGTCGAAGCCGAGCGCGCGGCTCGCGATGGCCGCCGCCGCGAGCGCATTCCACGCGCCCGACGTGTGATATTCGCGGCTCGTCGCATGCAGCGCGATGCCCGCGCGGGTGCCGAGTTCGTAGCCGAGCACTGTCTGCACGATGAACTCGCGCCCGCTCATGCCGGGCACGCGTTCGGTCATCGCGAGCAGCGCGGGCAGCACGGTGACGCCCGCGTGCCCCTTGGTGAGCGCGTGGCCGTCGTGGCCGTCGAAACTGTCGATGGTCGCCGCGCCCGCGAAGGCCGCTCCCGCCGCGCTCGCGATGCGTCCGTCGAACAACATGCGCGCGGGCGTGCGGCCCGCCGCGAAGCAATCGAGCGTGTGTTCGCGCGCGATCGACGACATGCACGTCGATGTGCCCGCCGCCGCGACGGCGAAGAGGTCGAGCAGACGGCGCTGCGCATCGCGCACGACGGCATCGGGCAGCATGTCGAAGCGCAACGCGTGCGTGAAGCGGCTGGCGTCGTCTTGCAGCGGCGGAGCTGGCTTCATCATCGGAAGGCGATTTCGACGTCGGTGGATGGACGGCTGGAGCACGCGAGAATGAAGCCCTGCGCTTCCTCGGCGGCCGATAAACCGCCCGCGTGCTGCATCGATACGACGCCGGACACGCGGCGCACCTTGCATGTGCCGCACAAGCCGCTCGCGCAGCCGCACGGAATCACCACTTGCTGACGCGTCGCGGCGACGAGCAGCGTTTCGCCCGCGCGCACGTCGAAGCGTTTATCGCCCAGTGTGGCGTGATGAACGGCGTCCGGCGATGGCAAGACATCGTGTTGCGACGCCTCGACGGGCACGGGCCCGAAATGCTCGATATGAAACGCCGCGCGTCGTGCGCCTTCGGCCGCGTGAATCTGCCGGATGCTCTGCATGAAGCCCGCCGGTCCGCAGCAATACACCGTGCGGCGTCCGAAGTCGGGCGCGATCGCCCAGAGCGTGCCGCGCGTGATGCGTCCACGCAAGCCGAACCAGCCCGGCGCGGGCGCGCTCAGCCACACGCTGACCTTAAGATTCGGCATGCGCGACTGAAGCGCCGCGAGTTCATCGGCGAAAAGAATGTCGGCGGCGTTGCGCGCGCTATGCAGCCATGCGACATCCGCATCCGGCTGGCTATGCGCGAGCGTGCGCAACATCGACATCAGCGGCGATGCGCCCGATCCCGCCGATACAAACGCAAGCGGCGCCGCGTTCGCTGCGTCGAGCGTGAAGCGGCCGAGCGGATAGCGCGCGTCGATGCGCGTTCCCGGCGTCAGACGCTCGTGCAGCCAGCGCGTGGCGACGCCGTCCGCCTGCGCCTTGATCGTGAGTTCGAGCACGTCGCGCTCGACGGGCGACGACGCGATCGAAAACGTGCGGTCGTGACGCACGCCGTCGATATCGAGCGTGAGCAGCATCGCCTGACCGGGCGCGAAGCGGCGCGCGCCGTCCGCGTGCGGATCGCGCAGGCGAAACGTCTTGACGCCCGGCGCTTCATCGCGCACGGCGATGCATTCGAGCGTGCGCGCCTGCGCTTCGTCGGACACGACTAGCGTTTGCGCTTCGACCAGCACGTCAGCCATTCGACACCTTCAGTTCGATCGAACGATGCGCATGCGTGCCGTCGAGATACGACGCGAGCTTGTTCGCATACCAGTTGGTGAAGTTGCGCAGCATGAATTCGGACGGCGCATACGGACCCGGCGTGTAAGCGATGGACCCGACGCCGAGCTGATTGTTTGCCGCGAGCCGCGCGTCCTGCTTGTTGGTCGCGTTCCACACCGAGGTCAGCTTGTCGATGTCGTAGTCGACGCCTTCGACCGCGTCTTCATGCACGAGCCAGGTCGTGCGCAGCATCGTGCGCGACGCCGACAGCGGCAGAATCCGGAAGTGAATGATGTGATCCGCGAGAAAGTGGTTCCAGTTGTTCGGCACGCGGAACATGCGCACCGAACCGAGATCGGGCTCGGTGAGATCGCCGAGCAGCTTCGCGCATGCGGGCGATCCGTCCGGCGTGAACGACACCGCGCCGCGATGAAATGGCAGCCGGATGCAGCGGAACTCGTCGCCGCCATCGGCGGGCAGATGCGGCAGGCCGTGACGTTCCCACTTCGAGGCTTGCGCGTCCATCAGCAAACGGAAGTCGCCCGAGCCGGCGGAATCGTCGGGCAGGGCGAATTCGATCAGCGTCGCGAGCAGTTCCGGATGATTGCCGACGCAGTGATAGCACTCGCGATTGTTCTCGATGACGAGCTTCCAGTTCGCGTCCTCGATCATCGTCGAGACGGCGGCGACTTTCGTGCGCCACGGCTGATGCGGCGCGATGTACGGCGTCACGGCGTCGCGAAAGCGCGCGATGTCGGGCGGCGTATCGGCGAGGCAGATATAGACCATGCCGCACACGACTGCGACGTGCACGGGCCGCAAGCCATACGCTTCGCGCTCGAAGCCCGCGGGCATCTGCCGCGCATGCAGCAGCGAGCCGTCGAGTTCGTAGACCCACTGGTGATACGCGCACGTCAGGCGATGCGCGTGGCCTTTTTCGTCGAGACAGATGCGCGAGCCGCGATGCCGGCACGTATTGAAGAACGCGCGAATCTCGCCGTCGTTATCGCGCAGCACGATCGCGGAAGTCGGACCAATTTCGAGCGTCAGATAATCGCCCGGCTCGCGCAACTCGCAGCCATTGCACGCGAAGATCCATTCGTCGTTGAAGACCGCGTCGATATCGAGCTGGTGAAAGGCGTCGTCGGTATAAAACGGCTGCGGCAGCGAGAAATTGTCGCGGCGTTGCGCGAGGGCGGCGCGCACGCGCGTCGGGTCGATCATCGTCATGCTCTCCGTGCGAACGATCAGTTGAATCGATTGTCTGCCGCCGTTTTCGCCGATGCCAACAGGCAGACGACCAACCCGATCACGAAACCGACACGATGTCGTTTCCGGGCGCACGCTGCGCGAGAATCGTATCGATGGCGCGGGCGTCGCGCACCGTCGGCAGGTCGAAACGCGCGTTGCGCACAGCGTCGTAATCGAGCGATGCAACGACGAGCTCCTCGCGCGGCGACTCGCTTTGCGCGAGGGTTTCGCCGCGCGGACCGACGATGCGCGAGCCGCCCCAGAAATGCAGCGCGCCTTCCTGGCCGACGCGATTCGCGAACACGACCGGCAAGCCGTAGACGAGCGCATGCGCGCGCAACACGGTCTCCCAGCCGCGCGGATTGTCGAATTCGGTGCCGACGGCTTCGACGGCGGAACTCACCGGCGCGGCGCACAACGTGGCGCCGTCGCGCGCGAGGCGATGCATCAGCGCGGGACTCCACAGGTCGGCGCAGATCGGCGTCGCGACGCGCCAGCGCGGATCGCCGGGCAACGCGAACTGATCGAGACGTTCGCCGTGTCCGTAGAACTTGCCGTCGTCGAGCCGGCCATATGTTGCCAGCGCAATCTTTCGATGCACGTGCACGACGCGCCCCGCATGCAGCGTCGCGACGCTGTTGTAGAACAACGCGCCGGGCGCTTCCTCGATGAAGCCTACGACTGCGCACAGCGACGTGCAGTCGCGCGCGAGTTCGAGCAGCGCGCGGTCGTCGCGCGTGATGGCGAGCTTCAGCGCGTGCTCGCCCGCCCCGTGCCCGGCGAGCGACAACTCGGGAAACACGAGCAGACGCACCCCGCGCGCGGCCGCGTTTTCGATCATTCGCCGATGCAATGCGAGGTTCGCCGCGAGATTGCCGGCGACCGTTTCGACCTGCGCCGCCGCGACGAGCAGGGGTTCCATCGCGCGCATCGGTCAGAGCAGGCCGGCGGACTTGAGGAACGCGCCCGAGACATCGCTGAGCGACTTCTTCTGTACGTCGACCTCGGCGTTCAGGCGCGCCATCGTCGCGTCGTCGAGCTTGGCGGAGAGCGCGTTGAGGATGTCGGCGAGCTTCGGATTGGCGTCGAGCGTCGCCTTGCGCACGACCGGCGTGAGCGCATAGGCGGGGAAGAAGTTCTTGTCGTCGCGCAGCACGATGAAGCTGAACGCGGGCACGCGGCCATCGGTCGTGAAGACGAGCGCGGTGTCGACCTGACGATCCTTCAGCGCCTGGTACGTGAGGCCCGAATCCATCCGCTTGATCTGGGACGGCTCGAAGTGAAAGCCGTATTCCTTTTCCAGCGGACGCAGGCCGTCGGGCCGCGCGTAAAACTCGGAATTGCACGCGAAGGTCAGTTCCTTGCCGCTGTTGAGCACCTTCGCGAGATCGCTGAGCGTCGCGATGCCGAGCTTCTGCGCGACGTCGCGGTTCATCGCGAGGCCGTAGGTATCGTTCGCCTTCGAAGGATCGAGCCAGACGAGACCCTTCTGCGCATCGAGTTCCTTGACGCGCGCGTAGGTCTGCTGCGGATCGAGCTTGTCGGTGACCTTGTTGTAGGTGATGAGCGACGTGCCGGTGTATTCCCAGTACACGTCGACTTGTCCGTTCTCCTGCGCCTGACGCAGCACCGTGCTGCCCATGCCGTCCTTCTTCACGACCTCGAAGCCCTTCGCCTTCAGCAGTTCCGTGGTCATTTCCGCGAGCAGGACCTGCTCCGTGAAGTTCTTCCCGCCGACGGTGATGGTCGATGCCGCCCGCGCGGACTGGCTCGCGCCGAACGCGCCGAGGGCGAGCGCGAAGAGCGTTGCGCCGACGAGGCGCGACCACGGCTTGCGTGACAAAAGCGGCTTGAACATGGGCTTCGGTTCCGGGAGAAGGATCAACGTTGAGGACTGACGCCGCGCGGCACGAGCCAGTGCTGCAGCTGCGCGACGAACAGGTCGGTGGCGACCGCGAGCAGGGCGGTCGGAATGGCGCCGGCAAGCAGCATCGGGAAATCGTTCAGGTCGATGCCGGTGAAGATGAGTTCGCCGAGCCCGCCGCCGCCGACGAGAAACGCGAGCGGCGCGGTGCCGACGGTGATGGCGAGCGCGGTGCGCACGCCTGCGAGAATCACGAACATCGCGTTCGGCAGTTCGACCTTGCGCAGAATCTGCCATTGCGTCATGCCGATGCCGTTGGCCGCCTCGATCATCGCGGGCGGCACGGCGCGGATGCCTTCGTAGGTGTTCATCGCGATGGGCAGCAGCGTCGCGAGCCACAGCGCGAGAATTGCGGGCTTCGCGCCGATGCCGAGCACGCTCATCGCGAGCGCGAGGATCGCGAGTTTCGGCACGGCCTGGCCCGCGTTGAGCGTGAACATCACCAAATGCGCGGCGCGGCCGTTGCCGGGACGGCTCAGCCAGATGCCCACCGGAACCGCGACGAGAATCGCCGCGATGCCCGCGATCAGCACCATCAGCATTTGCTGGCCCGCCTGATACACGATGTCCGCGCGATACTGCCCGATCGATGCAAACCAGTTGTCCGCACGCGCCGATGCGCAGGGCAGCGCGATCGACGCGCCGGCCACGATGCGCGCGAAGCGGGGATTCATCGCGCCGCTCCGATCGCGAGTTCGGCTGCATGTGGCGCGGCCGCGATCGCGTGCGGCGATGCCTCGCCCGACGCGCACGCACCGCGCGCCATCGACGCGATGCGTTCGTGCGTCACGTAACCGATGAAGCGTCCGTCCGCGTCGACGCCCGGCAGCCAGCTTGCGCCGTGCGCGAGCAGCATCGACATGACCGAGCGCAGGTCGTCGCTCGCGCGCACGACGGCGGGCAGCGCGCGCACTTGCGCGGCGTCGAGCGTCGCGCCGCCGGCGGCGAGTTCCATCGGACCGACATGGCCGACGGGTTTGTCCTGCGCGTCGAGCACGACGAGCGTATCGGCGAGATGATTGCGCAGCAGCGCGCGGGCATCCGCGCTCGGAAAACCGCAGCGGGCGACGCGCGCCGGTTCCAGCGCCGCATCGGCCGCGCGCATCAGGCGCAGACGCTTCAACGCGCGGTCGGCGCCGACGAAATCCGCGACGAACGCGCTCGCCGGACGCGCGAGCAGCTCGTCCGGACTCGCCATCTGCTCGATCTTGCCGTCGCGGAAAATTGCGACCTTGTCGCCCATTTTCATGGCCTCGTCGATGTCGTGGCTCACGAACATCACGGTCTTCTTGAGGCTCTTCTGGATGTGGCGGAACTCGTCCTGAATCGACGCGCGGTTGATCGGATCGATCGCGCCGAACGGCTCGTCCATCAGCATGACCGGCGGATCGGCGGCGAGCGCGCGCGCCACGCCGACGCGCTGCTGCTGACCGCCCGACAGATCGCGCGGATACGCGGGCATGTAGGTCGCCGGATCGAGCGAGACCATCGCGAGCAGCGTTTCCGTGCGCGCGCGGATGCGCGGCTTGTCCCAGCCGAGCATCTGCGGCACGAGCCCGATGTTCTCCGCGACCGTCATGTTCGGAAACAGGCCGACCTGCTGGATCGCGTAGCCGATGCGCCGCCGCAGCTCGACGATATCGAAGCCCGCCGTATCGGCGCCGCCGATCAGGATCTGGCCCGAGGTCGGCTGCACGAGGCGGTTGATCATCTTGAGCGTCGTGGTCTTGCCGCAGCCGGACGGGCCGAGCAGCACGCACAGTTCGCCTTCCTCGACGGTCATCGAGATATCGTCGACGACCGGCTTCGCGCCGCGCGACTCGAAGCGCTTCGTCAGGTTTCGAAGATCGATCATCGTGCCTCCGCCGATTGGACCGCCGTGCTGGTGAAGGGCGCGCCGCGCCGCCAGAGAAAACGCACGCGGCGCGGCCGCATGCCTTGCGGCGTGAGACGCCATTGCAGCGCGGCGAGGCCGAGATCGGCGAGGATCGCGAGCAGCGCGACGATCACCGCGCCCGCCACGAGCTGACGCGGGTCCGACTGCGAAATGCCGCGGCTGATGAGCCGCCCGAGCCCGCCCGCGCCGATATACGTCGCGATCGCCGCGATGCCGATGTTCATCACCACGGCCATGCGCACGCCCGCCATGATGATCGGCACGGCGATCGGCATTTCGACGCGATAAAGCCGCTGCCACGGCGTCATGCCCATGCCGAGCGCGGCTTCGCGCAGCGCGGGATCGAGATTGCGGATCGCCGCGTAGGTGTTGCGCAGGATCGGCAACTGCGAATAGAGAAAGAGCGCGATGGCGGCGGGCAGAAAACCGATGCCCTGGCCGATCAGCGACAGCACCGGAATCAGCAGGCCGAAGAGCGCGATCGACGGAATCGTCATCAGCATCGCGGCGGTATAGAGCACGACGCGCGCGAACCGCTCGTTGAGCGTGATGACGATGCCGAGTGCGACGCCCGTGACGATCGCGCAGCCGACCCCGGCCAGCACGAGCAGCACGTGATCGACCAGCATGTGCCCGATCGATGCCGCGTTATTCCAGACGAAAACCAGCGTATCCACTGCGGCCTCCCGTGCATCCCGATGCCAGCGTTGGTCGAATGTACCGGGCCAAAATGGGTTGAACCGGCACAAACTCGACATCTGTTGTCACTAATCCGACGCGGCTAGGATATGTTGGGCATCGCGAACCATTTTGCATAAGGCAAACTGATGCTCGTTCCCGCCGGTTCGCTGATGAAGCGATCACGCGCATCCGATGAATGCATGATGGGCGCCGCCCATGCCCGCCATGAATAGGCAGAATTACGGAGCTTCGATGAGACGCATCCCAACTCCGCTCGACCTGCGCGCGCTGCAGGCGTTCGTCGCGGTCTGCGAGACCGGCTCGATGACGGCGGCGGCGCGCCGCCTCGGCCTAAGCCAGAGCGCGGTCAGCCAGTCGATCGCGGCGCTGGAGCGCGAGCAGGGCGCGGGCCTTTTCGATCGCGACAGCCGTCCGCCGCGTCCGAATCGCGCGGGGCTCGCGCTGCTCGAACTCGCCGGCCCGCTGCTCGATCACGCGCAGCGGGTGAGCGCGCGCATCGGCGATGCGTCGCTCGCGCTCGCGTTGCCCTTGCGGCTCGGCTGCGTGGATTCGTTCGCGGCGACCGTCGGCCCCGAACTGATCCGCGCGATGTCCGGCCCTGCACGGCAGATCGCGTTGTGGTCGGGTCTGACGCCCGGTTTATCGGCGCAGATGCACGCGCGCGAGGTTGATGTCGTCGTGTGTACGCAGACCGCGCTGAACGACACGCGCATCGTCGAGGTGCCGTTGTTCTCGGAGGCGTTCGTCGCCGTGGTGTCGCGCGGCTGGCTCGAGGAACGCGAGGCGCTTTCGCACGATGCATCGGCGTGGCGCGCGCTCGCCGATGAACTGCCGCTGATCCGCTATACGGCGCGCTCGGTCATCGGCCAGCAGGTCGATCGCTTCGCGCGGCATCTCGGCATCGACAGTCCGCGCCGATACGAGTTCGATGCCACCGATCCGCTGCTCAGTCTCGTCAGCGCGAAACTCGGCTTCGCCATTTCGACGCCCTTGTGCCTGTGGCAGGCGCGGCATTATCTCGACGAGATCGCCGTCTTGCCACTGCCGGAAGGGCGCCTCGCGCGGCGCGAGTTTTTCGTGCTGCATCGGCAAGGCGAGTGGAACGATTTCGTCGATGAAACCGTCACGCTCACGCGCCGCGTGCTCGATCACCTGATTCGCCCGGCACTCATGCGCGCGGTGCCGACGCTGCCGGACCATGCGCTGTCATGACTTCCTTTCCTTGCTGACGACTTGACGGCGCGCTGTACCGGTTCGACATCGCCGCCAGCGATGCGGCCGGGCCCATCGGCACCGCGAGCCACGCACGGGCAATCGTCGAGCGGTCCGCGATCGAAGCACGCGCCGCGAAGCGCCGCCGTGCCGAATAACGCCAACACGGCACAGGACCACACATGAACGTAGCAGTTCATTTGCCGACGCACGGCGGCTACTTCGATGAAGCGTTCGAGACGCTCCCGCTCGACGAAGTGCGGCGTCATCAGGATGCGCTATGGGCATCTCACTGGCCGTATCTGCGCGCGATGTCCGCGTTCTATCGGACGACACTCGCGCGCTGGGCCGGCCGCGACGACATCACGCTCGACACGCTGCAGGAGATGCCCTTTACCGGGAAGGACGACTTGCGCGTACTTCAGCAAACGGGTAGAACCACGCCTCACGCTCGAGTCGGGCGACCGCGCCACCATCGAAACGCTGACGCATCACGCGAACGACGACCACGAGCGCATGATCGCGGGCGATCCGGGCGCGCAGAGCGTGTTCGAATGGACGCGCGAGCACAAGGCCGTTTCGCGGCGCGGCGCGGGTCCGACCGAGGGACCGTTCCGCCTGGGCGCCGGTGAAGGCGTGGGCGTGCATCTGCTGACCGGTCCGGTGGCAATCGAAGGCGCCGAAGTTGGCGACGTGCTCGAAGTGCGCATCCTCGATGTCAGGCCGCGGCCCAGTTGCAGCGCATGTCATGCAGGCAAGTGCTTCGGCTCGAACGTAGCCGCGTCATGGGGCTTTCAGTATCACGATCTGATCGAGGAGCCGAAGCCGCGCGAAGTGGTGACCATCTTCGAACTCGATACTTCCGGCGAACCGTATGCGCGCGCGGTCTACAATTATGTGTGGACGCCGCAGACCGACCCGGATGGCATCGTGCATGCGATCATCGATTATCCCGGCGTGCAGGTGGATCACCGGCTCGTGACGAAGCGCGAAAACATCTTGCCGGATATCCGCGTGCCGGCGCGACTGCATTTCGGCACCATGGGCGTCGCGCCCGCCGAAGCGGACTACGTCAGTTCCATTCCGCCGAGCTACACGGGCGGGAACATCGACGACTGGCGCATCGGCCGGGGCGCGACCATGTATTACCCGGTGGCGGTCGAGGGCGCGCTCTTCTCCGTGGGCGACCCGCACGCCGCGCAGGGCGACAGCGAGCTAGGCGGCACGGCTATCGAAACTTCCTTGACGGGGGACTTCGAATTCATCCTGCATAAGAAAGCGGACCTCGAAGGCACGCTGCTCGAAGGGCTCACGCATCCGCTGCTCGAGACAGATCAGCAATGGTCGGTATATGGCTTCACGTTCCCCAACTATCTGGCCGAACTCGGAACTAACGCACAGGTAGAGGTGGCGCAGCATGCGAGCCTCGACAAAGCCATGCGCGATGCCTTTCGCAAGCTGCGCCGCTTCCTGATGACGGTGCATGGTTTGAGCGAAGACGAAGCCATTGCGCTGATGTCGGTAGCGGCGGACTTCGGCGTGACACAGGTGGTCGATGCGAACTGGGGCGTACATGGTTCGATCCGCAAGGACGTGTTCGCGAACTACAGGAAGCGTTGATCTTCGTCAGGTTGAGATCGAACGGATAAAGCGTTGATCGGCGCGATTCAGGACCTCGATACCTCCCCTGTCGATCCGACGACTTGATTGGTCCAGTCAAACACGAACGCGCAGCCACCTGCGCGGCATCACGTCGTTGGCGCGCATCGCTTGCATGACTGAGACACGGCGGGCATCGATCTGTCGCTCGCGATGATCGAAGACGACTTCGGCCGGCAAATGGCGCTCGATGTCGCCAAATATTTGATCGTCTATCTGCGGCGCTCGGGCGGGCAGTCGCAGTTCAGTCCGCTGCTGGAAACGCAGGCTTCGCCTGGTTCGCAGACTATCGAGGTCCAGCAATTCATGCTGGATAACCTGCATGTGGATCATACGGTGGCGTCGCTCGCGGAACGCGTGCATATGAGCGCGCGCAATCTTTCGCGCATCTTCGCCAAGGATTGCGGCATCACGCCGATGACTTATCTCGCCAATGCGCGCATCGATGCCGCGCGGCGCTACCTGGAAGCCACGGACTTGCCGCTGAGAGTCATCGCACATCGATGCGGCTTCGAGGACACCGACAAATTACGCCGCACGTTCCTGCGCCGTCTGCAGATTAGTCCGGTCGATTATCGCAACCGGTTCAGATCGATGAACAAGCATGAGTCGCTTAGTGCTGTTTCATGAGTCTCGCCATGCCGGGATGGTGCGCCGAGACTGACTTTCTGGCACTAAACGCGTGCATGCCATGCACTTCTTCAGGGCTAATCGGCGTACTAAGATTTTAATTAAAGGTTAATTTTGGCGAGCCGTAAGAGGCGTAATAGATAGGTGGGCGAACACGATCGCTGGCGGCCATTCGCTGCCCTGTACGCGCCCGCCTGCATGACTTTTCTCGCACGTTTCCAAACGTCTCGCCCATGAAACGGAATCCTTTCTTCAAGCTGCTCGCGCATTTGCGCGTGGGGCACAAGCTGTTGCTCATCTACCTGCTCGATCTCAGCGCGGTGATCTACATCAGCGGGATTCTGATTCACGAAAAGTATCTGGCGATTGATTTTTCGAACAAGGAGATCGTTGGCAACGCGTATGTTCACGAGGTGGAACATAGCATCACGTCCATCGCAATGGCGGGCGCGGGCAAACCGCCGACGCCGGCGCAACTCGATGCCGAGGTCGACAGGCTCGTCCTTGCCGAGCAGCAATACGGCGCGCAGATGGGAAGCGCGGAGCCCAGCAACGCGCTGCGAACCGCTCTGCAGACGATGGCGCTCGAACGCGAACTCAGGATCGCGTCGACGGACCGGGCGCTGACCGCCTCTCGTGATCTGATAACGCGCATCG
This sequence comes from Caballeronia sp. RCC_10, assembly GCF_041360715.1. Lineage (NCBI taxonomy): Bacteria > Pseudomonadati > Pseudomonadota > Betaproteobacteria > Burkholderiales > Burkholderiaceae > Caballeronia > Caballeronia sp. RCC_10. The sequence continues at coordinate 25,873 of NZ_JBFUPT010000022.1, read as the reverse complement.
GTAATCAGTCGAACCTGATTCTCGACCCGGATCTCGACAGCTACTACGCGATGTCGCTTTCGATCTTACGCTATCCGGCACTGCTGACCGCGGTGAACGGCATCGGCCGCCATCTGCACGACGGCGTTCACGCGCGCTCGCGAGAGGAAGTGCGCTCGCGCTATCTGGTCCTCGAAGGGCAGCTCGACGGCGTCATGCAGGGTTTGCGGTCGGACTACGCCGAGGCCGGGGCGGCCAATCGTCAATTCGAGCGCACGCTTTCTCCGTCGTTCGATCGTATGCGCACTGCCGTCGAGGCGTTCAGGCATGCGGCGCGGGTGGTGGTGGACGACAACGTGGCGCCGGATGCAGCGGCGCTGATGATCGTCGACAGCGCGCAGCAAGCGCTCGTTCAAAGCGTAGACGACCTCTGGCGCAATACCGGCGAGCAGCTCGACGGCCTGCTGCATGCGCGAGTGCAAGCCCTGTTTTCCCGCATGTGGCTGCATTTGGGCACGGCGCTTTTTCTGCTGTGCGCCATCCTGACACTGGTCTATTGCGTCGCGCAGCAGATTTCGTCGCCGCTACGCAAACTCGCGCGCGTAATGGATGTGGTGCGCCGTACCGGCGATCACACGAAGCGCGCCGACTGGGATAGTCAGGACGAGATCGGCCAACTCGTGCGCGGCTTCAACGAAATGCTTGCGCAGCTGGACCGCGAACGCGTCGTGCAGAAGGAACTGGCGGCGACCGCCCGCGCGTCAGCCGCGCAATCAGCTCTCGTCGAAGCCACGCCCGTGCCGATGGTCGTCACCGCTATTCCCGGCCACGAGGTATTGCACGCCAATGCTCCAGGACTCTTCTGGCTCAATGGAAGCAGCACCGATCCGTGGGCCCAGGGCCTCGACTCTGCCACCCGCGCGCGCTTCTTTCAGCAACTTTCCGACCGCGAAGCCATCGACGAATTCGAAGTTCACTGGAAAGCCACCTCTCAGCCGAGCTGGGCGATGCTGTCGGCGCGCCGTCTCGCCTTCCAGGGACGCGACGCCATTCTCACCGCGTTCACGCCGATCAATCAGATCAAGCTCATGGAGCAGCGGCTGGAACTGTGGGGCAAGGTGTTCGAGGCATCGTCCGAGGCGATCGTCATTCTGAACGCAGAGGCGCGTCTGCTCACTGCGAATCCTTCGTTCTTTCGCGCGACTGGTTATCGGATGGACGACGTGGCGGGCAAGCCGCCGGCCTTCATCGACTCGCAGGCGCACGACGACGAAAACGGCCCGCTGGGTAACCTCTTGCAACGCGTCGGGCGCAGCAGCACGTGGCACGGCGAGGCGCAGATAAGTCGCCGCGAGGGCGGTGACTATCCGGCGTGGCTCATGATCAGCGCAGTACACGACAAGCGCGGCACTGTATCGCATTACATCTGCACGCTTATCGACATCACGGACCGCAAGAAGAGCGAAGCGCGCATCCAGTTTCTCGCGCAGCACGACGTGCTCACCGAACTGCCCAACCGTGCACTCTTTGCCGCGAAACTCGGGGTCGCTATTGCAGCAGCGCAGCGAACGCGGCAGCGCGTCGCGGTGCTGTTCATCGATCTCGACCGTTTCAAGAACATCAACGATTCGCTCGGACATCACATCGGTGACGGCTTGTTGCGGTCCGTGTCGCGACGCCTGCTCAATGCGGTCGGCACCGACGACACCGTGAGCCGCCTGGGCGGAGACGAGTTCACGGTACTGCTCAACGGAGTCGGTCACGCGAGCGAAGTGGCGCGCAGCATCGAACAGCGGCTACTGCCGCTGCTTCGCGAAGCGCATGAAGTGAGCGGGCTGACACTCCAGGTGGCGAGCAGCATCGGCGTCGCACTGTACCCGGATGATGGCGAAGACATCGATACGTTGATGCAGAACGCCGACGCCGCGATGTATCAGGCCAAGTCTGCCGGCCGAAATCAGGTCAAGTTTTTCTCGGCCGACATGGCCGAACAGGCGCGTCATCGCCTCACGCTGGAAACGTGTTTGCGCACGGCTATTGAGTTCAGCGAGTTGCGGCTCGAGTGGCAGCCATGCCTCGAAGCGCGATCCGGTGCGCTCGCGAGTGTCGAAGGACTGCTGCGCTGGAAGAGCGCGGTACTGGGTGAAATCGGTCCGGCGGTGTTTATTCCGGTGGCGGAGGACACGCGCCTCATCGTTTCCATTGGCGCGTGGGTGATCGAGGAAGCGTGCCGGCAGCTTGCCGCCTGGCGCGACGAAGCGGGCCTCGAAATACGCGCGTCCGTGAACATTTCGGCGATCCAGCTCCGCGAGCCGGAGCTCGTTGCGGCGCTTGGCAAGAGTCTGCTCGCGCATGGCGTACCGCCGCATTGCCTGGAACCCGAAATCACCGAGACGGTTCTCATGGATGGCGCCGAACACTACGCGCAAGCCATTCACGCCATTCGCGGGATAGGCGTCAAGCTCTCGCTCGACGACTTTGGCACCGGCTACTCGAGTCTCAGCTATCTGAACCGGATTCCGCTCGACCGTCTGAAGATCGACCGCGCGTTCGTGCGAGACATGCTCGACGCGTCCGCTGATCTTGCCATCGTCAAGGCGATCGTCGATCTTGGGCATGAGCTTGGTTTGCGTGTGGTGGCCGAAGGTGTGGAAACCGGCCATCAAGCGCAGGTATTGCGCAAGATCGGCTGCGATGAGTTGCAGGGCTTCCTGTTCGCACCGGCGATCCCAGCCGAAGAACTCGTGCTGTGGAACAGGGCGCGGCAAGACGAGGCGCTCGACGCTTCGCCGGCCTGAGGCGATCCCATCGACACATGCGAGTCCCGACTAGCCATTCACCAAGGCCGGCGCCCGTGGAGCGGTCGAACCCGGCTGGAATGACGAGCGAGTCGATGGGTGTCGGCTGCAACGCTTATGGCGTTGGGGTCGGGGCAGCGGGCTTTGGAGTCACAGATGAGCGGGTGCTCGCTGGCTCGGGATCGTCATTGAATACAGTCTAGCCACAGCGGCATGGTTGGAGAATCGCCGTCCGACGGCAGGCATTCTTCCGCAACTCGGTGCGAACGCCATTGCTCGCCGGACGGTGCGCGCTTCACAACAACAGATCGCGGGCGGCTTGCTTCGTTAGCTCCTAGTGGCCCGCGCTTTGTCCGCCATCGACGTGCAAGATTTCACCCGTGACGAATGACGCATCGTCGAGGAACATGACAGCGTCGACGACGTCGCGCATTTCACCCATATGCCCGACCGGATGAAGCGCATTGAGCGCCGCATGCGTTTCCTCCGGATGCATCGGCGATTTTATGATGCCCGGCGATACCGCGTTGGCACGGATCCCGCGTTTCGCATATTCGATCGCCAGCGACCGCGTTGCAGCAGCGATGCCGCCCTTGCTCAGCGAAGCCAGCACAGACGGTACGCCGCTAATTGGATGATCGACGAGACTCGTCGTGATGCTGACAACATGCCCGCTGCCCTGCTTTTCCATTTGCGCGACCGCATGCTGCGTGATGTAGAAGAAGCCGGATACGTTCACGCCTATGACCGCCGCATAGTCCTCTTCTTTATAAGCCGTGAAAGGCTTGGCGATGAAAATGCCCGCGTTGTTCACCAGCGTATCGACGCTACCGAAGCGCTCGACCGCCTGCGAGATCACCCGCTGCGCGGTCGCAGCGTCGCTGATGTCTCCCGCTACGGTGACAACATTGGGATCGTCCGATGGTTGGATGGATCTCGCGGTCGCGACGACGCGGTAGTCGCGAGCGCGAAGCGCTTTGACAATTTCCGCTCCGATGCCTTGTGAAGCACCTGTGACGACAACAACCTTCGTTTGCTGATTCATTTGGATTGCTCCGGTTCGTGGTTCATTGATTGACTGTCGGAAGCGCACGTGCGCGGCGTTCCGGTTGACATCAATGTAGGCGTTCCAGTGCCGCATTCGAAGGCACGGCGCATATCAACAGTTTTGCGTCGGTGTCACAAATGCGGCTCACGCCTTTAGGCCGGTAGAACTTGTGCAATCACAACGAGCACGACTGCAGCGTTGGCGGGCAGTTGCGAATGTGAAAAGGCAGACCTGGCGTGCCCCGCCTTGTCTCCGAGTACGGCGGCGAAGAGGTCAGACGCACCATCCAGCACCGCGGGCTGACCGTGGAAGCCATCGGCGGAACTTACATGACCTTCGACGCGTACGATGTGACTCAAGCGATCGAAGCCGCCAAGATGCCGCTCGATCTGCGCAAGGACGTTGAGGGCGGTCAGTTGGGCGGCGCGTCGGCCGTCTTCCACTGTGAGCTGCTCGCCGACGCGGCCGGTGTATGCCATCTTGCCGTCGGCAAGTGGGACTTGCCCGGAAATGAAAAGCAAGTCGCCGGCTTCGCTTACGGCGCGATAGCTTCCGAGTGGTTGGGGCGGTTCCGGCAAAGCGAGGCCGAGGCCGGCCAATTTCTGTTCGACAGACATACGCTTCTCCTTCGGGGTTAATGAGCACAGCGTGTCACTTACCTTACTTCACGACATACTTACCGTAGTTGACGCACACGCAAATCTCAATTAACGCGATGTAGTCTTGACCAATGCAACAATCACATTTTTTGCGGCTAGTGCCGAACTTAGACTATGCAACGAAGATTTGATGACCTTCTGCTAGGCAGTATCGAGTTGTTCTGTCTTGCGGCGGAAGCCGGCAGCTTCACGCTCGCGGCCAATGCGGCGAGCGTCACGCCCGCTGCAGTGAGCCGCTCCGTTTCGCGGCTGGAAGAACGACTGGGCGTACGACTTTTTGTCCGAACCACGCGCCAAATCAGGCTTACCGATTCAGGCCGACGTTACTACGAGCAATGTCGAGATGCCTTATCTCAACTGGTGGAGGCGGAACGTGAAGCGACAGGGCAGCAACGCACTCCGGCCGGCGTACTTCGAATCAGCGTACCTACACCGTACGGGCACTATCGGCTGCTGCCTTTGCTGCCTGCTTTCCGCGAACGTTATCCGGATGTGCGCATCGAAGCGCATTTGAGCAACCGGAACATCGACTTCGCCGATGAGGGATTCGACCTCGCGATCCGGGGCCGCGCTCCTGATGACTCAAGCCTCATCGCGCGCAAGCTGGAAGATGCCGAACTGGTCGTGGTCGCATCGCCCTCATACTTGCGCCGTGCGGGAGTGCCGAAGTCTATCGACGACCTTGCGTCACACGAATGCATTCAGTTTGAGATGCCGAGTAGCGGCCGGGACCTTTCGTGGGCATTTAACGACGGAGGACGTGAAGTCGAGTCAATCACGCGCGGGACGTACCGGACATCTGGGGATGCCCTCTCCGGGGTTACGCTGGTGCGCAGCGGGGCAGGATTGTTTCAGACCTATCGCTTCGTCGTCGACGAGGACCTTCGGGCCGGGCGGCTCGTGGAGGTACTGAAAGATCGCGGCGGCGCGTCCCGTCCGTTCGTCCTGCTGTATCCCCATGCACGATATCTGTCTCTGCGCGTGAAGGTGTTTGTCGATTTCATAGTTGAGCAACTGCGCCGCGAGGGCGCCGTCACATCTTGAATTAGTTGGAGCGGGCGGATCGATTGCGCTTCATACGATCGTATGAGTGCGCGCACTAATGTGTTCTTCTACACTTCTCCTGCTGACGAAAGCGCTGCGCCGTGCATCGGACAGAGTCCTCGCGATGACTGATGATATCCATCCGCATCGCCGCCGTGTACTCGGCGCCTCAATCGCAGTGTTGACTATGGCTGGCATGAGCATCATCGGCAGGGCGCACGTCGTGACGCCGGCAACGTTCGCTCGAATCGCGAGTCGCTTCAAGATGTACGTGGCGCGCGCCGCAGGCGTTCGACACTATGCATGACGCGCAAGCTGGCCGCATCGTCGTTGCGTGCAGCGTTAAGCAGGGATCCGAGGCGAGCGGGTACTGACCGGGCGGACGTGTCATGGAGCGACTCTGCTTTCCGGACAAGATCGGGCAAGCTCCGCGCGGCCATCTTCTTCATTACCTGTCCGCGATGGATCTTTACGGTCACCTCGCTGAGATTCATTTCGTAGGCGATCTGTTTATTCAGCAAGCCCGCTACCACATACTTCATCACTTCCTTCTCGCGCACCGTCAGCGATCCGTACGCGGCGAAAACGCCGGCCTGCGCTTGTTCGCCTGCAAGGCGTTGCGCATCACCCTTCAGGGCGTGCGCGATCGCATCAAGCATGTTTTGGTCACGAAACGGTTTTTGAAAAAAATCCAGCGCCCCGGCTTTCATTGCAGTGACCGTCATTTCAACGTCAGCGTATGCGGTCATGAAAATGATTGGTATGTGCAGGCCCAGTTGCGCCATGTCTTCCTGAAAACCAAGGCCGCTTTCGCCCTGCAGACGCACATCAAGCACGAGACAACTTGGCACATCGTCCTTGGGCCAAGCAAGAAAAGCGGCGGGCGAGTCGAAGGTCTGGACGCGCAGCCCGACGGACCGCACGAGGCTCTGAAGAGTAAAACGAATCGATTCGTCATCGTCAATGACATAGACGATGGACGTCTCGCTCTCTGGCATCCTGCGGTCCAAGTTCGTATCAAAACGAGGGCTCATCATTTCTCCACTCAGGGTGATTTACGAACATCGCAACACTACGGTTCGAGCATTTCTTGGCGCGAACGTCAGACGATAGAAGAACCGGTTCAAGGCGGTCGCATTTGCTTGCTGAACGTAGCGGAGTCGTGAAGCGTTGAGCGGTCGCGACGTCAAGCGAGTACCGTTTTGGTCCTCCGCCTAGCGGCGCCGCGACAACAACGATTTTGCTGATACTGCCGAATTGCCGTCTAACTTTAGCAGATATTTGCAAGGCTAATTCGCGAGTTTTTACAGATGACCCGATTCCCGATCAGACGCGTCGACGACTCGATCTAACGATGTCATTAAGACCTAATACGTTGGTATAGAGCGGCCCTCCGGTCCGCAATTGTGAACGTATAGTGGTGTAACCACGGCATCGCGTGGCAAGACAAATCTCATTGAACTCGGTGCGACCATGAAGATACTGATGGTAATGACATCGCATGACGAACTCGGCGACACGGGTAGGAAGACTGGCTTCTGGCTTGAGGAATTCGCTGCGCCGTACTACACCTTTCTTGATGCGGGCATCGAGGTTACGGTGTGCTCTCCCAAAGGCGGACAGCCGCCCATCGATCCGAAAAGCGATACGCCTGAAGGCAAGACGGACCTGACTGAGCGCTTCAAGCGTGATGTTGCCGCGCAGCACGTGCTTGCCAACACGGCCGTACTGGCAGACATGGAACCAGACAAGTACGACGCTGTTTTCTACCCCGGTGGTCACGGGCCCTTGTGGGACCTTGCTGAGGATCCCATCTCTGTCGCGCTGATCGAGCGCTTTTATAGCGCGGGCAAACCGGTGGCGTTCGTGTGCCATTCGCCCGGTGTGTTACGCCACGTCAGATTCAATGGCGAGCCACTGGTCAAAGGAAGGCGCGTCTCCGGCTTCACGAATTCGGAGGAAGAGGCGGTGCAACTCACGCATGTCGTGCCGTTCCTCGTCGAGGATGAACTGAAACGTCTGGGCGGCCGCTTTGAAAAAGTCGCTGACTGGGAGGCGCTGTCGATCATCGACGGCCGTCTCATCACGGGCCAGAATCCAGCGTCTTCGCAAGCGGTAGCGCGAGATCTGGTAGACCTGCTGCACAGATAGGCAGAGTGATCGAATCGGATATTCACTTCCCGGAGAACGACATGAATCAAGAGAGCGCCGATGCGCAGATCAAGGTAGAACGTCGCAGCCCTTCGTATTGGCGAGTAGTCTTCGATCGTCCACCATTCAACATTTTCGGGCCGGATACGATGCCACAACTGGCCGCGGTGGTGACCGCACTCGAAAACGACCCCCATCTGAAGGTGGTGGTTTTCGACAGCGCTGTGCCTGACTTCTTCCTCACCCATTACGACTTCGTCCCTCCGCTCGAAGTGACGGTGAATCTGCCGCCTGGCCCGACAGGCATGCCGCCGCTGCCGGACATGCTGGCGCGCATCGGGCGTGCTTCTGTCATCTCGATTGCGAAAATTCGCGGGCGTGCGTCGGGCGTCGGCAGTGAACTGGCGCTTGCAAGCGATATGCGCTTCGCCAGCAACGAGTATGCGTTGCTGTCGCAGTGGGAAATCGGCGCCGCGCTCGTACCGGGAGGTGGTCCAATGACGCGTCTATCGCGGTTGATCGGACGGGGCCGCGCACTCGAAGTTTTGACGAGCGGAAACGACATCGATGGTCCACTCGCTGAACGCTATGGGTATGTCAACCGCTCGCTGCCCGACGGCGAACTCGACGCATTTGTCGACGGTCTTGCGACGCGTATCAGTTTATTCGATAAGCAATCGCTCAGTGCCATCAAGCAGCTTGTCAACGCACAGACGCTGCCGCCTGACTCTGCGGTTTCGCCGGAGTGGGATGCGTTCATTGCGTCGGTCGGACGGCCTGCCGCACAAGAAAAGATCGGTCAGTTGATGAAACTGGGCTTGCAGAAGGAATACGACGTTGAAGCGCGACTCGGGCACTATACAGGCACACTCTGGCGTTAGTTGCTGCGCGGGCCGGGGCTGTGAGGTTGGCAGCGCTTCCCATGCTAGCCTGTGTCCGGTTTAGTGAGCGATGTGACCCGCACAAAAGTACAGGTGTGCATCGCGCTCGCCGGATATTAGCGAGATGAGGAGCGCCTCGAATGGATCTGACTGGCTTTTCGCTAGAGCCGCTGCATGACGATGGTGACATGCTGCTTTGCCGCGCGCGCAAACCCGGCGCTCCGGGCTCCGTGCTAGCGCTTGTGGCTGCGAAGCCAGCGTCGCACAGCATCAGTCGGCTCGAACGCGAGTACGGCCTTGCATCGTTGCTCGATCCGGAGTGGGCTGCACAGCCGCTCGCACTCGACCTCAGCCATGTGCCGCCCGTGCTCATTCTCGACGACAGTGGCGGTGCGCCGTTGAGTCGCTTGCTCAATCGACCTCTAGCGCTTCCGCGCTTCCTGCGTATCGCCGCGAGCCTCGCACAAGCAATCGCGCGGGCGCACGCACGCGGCATCTTGCACAAAGACATCAAGCCCGCGAATGTGCTGGTCGATGCGAGCGACAACGTGCGTCTTACCGGTTTTGGGATTGCGGCTATGTCGCGGATTGAGCGTGATGCGGCCGCTTCTTCCACGCTGATTCGGGGCACCCTGATGTACATGGCACCCGAACAGACTGGCCGTATGAACCGGCCTCCCGATGAGCGAAGTGATCTATATTCGTTTGGCGTGGTCTGCTATGAGATGCTTACGGGCACGCCCCCATTCTCCGCGTCTGACCCTATCGAATGGATTCATTGTCATGTCGCTCGCCGTCCGGTACCGCCGTCGGAGCGCGTGCAAGACCTGCCGCTAGTTGTCGAGCACATCGTAGAAAAGTTGCTGGCAAAAAAACCCGGAGGACCGCTATCAGACAGCAACAGGGGTGCACGTCGATCTGCTACGTTGCCTATCGGAGTGGGAGACTCAGCATGCGATCGCACCGTTCGCGCTCGGCACGCGTGACGCATCGTACCGAATACAAATCCCGGAGAAACTTCATGGCCGGGATGCGCAGATCGACCAGCTTATCGCGACGTTCGATGAGGTAGCGACTCAAGGCAATACTCAAATCGTGTTCTTGTCGGGCTATGCGGGCGTCGGCAAGTCATCGATGGTGAGCCATTTGCAGAGGGCGCTCGCGGGCGCACGCCCGCTGTTTGCATCTGGCAAATTCGATCAGTACCGCGCCGACACGCCCTACGTGCCGCTAGTGCAAGCGTTTCAGTCGCTCGTGCGCGACTTGCTCGTTAGCGGCGACAGGGAGCTAGAACAATGGCAGCACGCGCTGACGGAGGCGCTTGCGCCCAACGGCCGGCTGATGCTCAATCTCGTCCCCGAGTTGGCGCTGGTCATCGGGGAGCAGCCCGCGGTTCCGGACTTGCCACCGGACGATGCGCGCAACCGCCTGTATATCGCGTTTCGACGCTTCCTAAGCGTATTCGCGCAGCCTGGGCATCCTCTCGTGTTGTTCATCGACGATCTGCAATGGCACGACGCTGCCACGCTCGATTTCTTCGTGCATTTGGCCACGCACCGCGACATTCGGAACATGCTGCTGATTGGTGCTTATCGGGACAACGAAGCGGGTTCGCAAGTTCGGCTCGCAACGATGATCGATGACATCCGCAAAGCTGGCTCGAAACCGCATCTGTTAGAGCTGTTGCCGTTGAGCATGACAAGTGCTGCGGCGTTCGTTGGCGATTTGCTGCGCTGTCCGACCGCGACGGCTGCGCCGCTTGCCGAACTTGTCCACGAGAAAACGGGCGGCAACCCTTTTTACCTGGTTCAGTTTCTCACCGCGCTTGCCGACGACGGTCTTATCGCGTTCGATCATCACGCCGGCATTTGGACATGGAGCCTGCCGCGAATTCGCGATAGAGAATTGACCGACAACGTCGCCGATCTGATGGCGGCCAAACTATACCGCTTGCCGCATGCCACGCGGGAGGTTCTAAGTCAGCTCGCGATACTGGGCAATATCGCGAACCTGGACGCGTTGGCACGGACACGTGATGAGCCAAGGGCATCCGTGGACATGAAGCTCTGGGATGCTGTGAATGCGGGCCTGCTACACCGCGTCGGGGACGCGTTCATGTTTGCGCACGATCGCGTCCAGGAAGCCGCGTATGCGCTGATTCCGGAGGCAGACCGCCCTGCGGCACATTTACAGCTCGGCCGCGCCCTCGCATCCGAGGCACCGGCTGATGCGGCGGATCCGGCCATTTTCGATATTGTCAACCACCTGAATCGTGGTGCGTCGCTTATGACGGATGAAGCAGAGCGCCAGCGCACTGTTGCTTTGAACTTCGCGGCAGGACGGCGGGCAATGAACTCCGCTGCTTTCGCATCGGCGCGTAACTATCTCTCTAACGGCGTAGCTCTAATTGGCGAGAATGCCTGGTCGCGTGACTACGACGGCACCTTTGATCTGTATCTGGCGCTCGCCGAATGCCAGTTCGTTATGGCTGATTTTGCCGACGCGGATGCGCTGTTCGACACGATCCTGGGCCGCGCGCGTTCGAATCTGTATCGCGCGCGGGTTCATGCCTTGCGCATGGAGTTGTACCAAGTTGCGGGGCGATACGATGAGAGCTTTGACGTGGCTCGCGAGGCGTTGCGCGAATTCGGCGTGCTGCTGCCGTCCGAGGACGAAGGCGCCGCGGTGCAATTCGAGGCGGAGCTGCGTGACGTTGCTGCCAACCTGGCGGGACGCGCCATCGATCGGCTTGTCGATGCACCGGTCGCATCGGATGATGCTGCCCGAACCATCGTGGATCTTTTGGTCGAATCGATGCCTTGCGCTTTCATCGCCCGTCCGGCGTTCTATCCGCTCGTTACGCTGAAGGCGGTCAACCTGTCCCTACGTGCAGGTAACACCGACAAATCAAGCTTCGCGTACGGTAACTACGCGTTGATTTTGGTGTCCCGCATCGGTGACATCGTCTCGGCCGTGCAGTTCTCCGAGATGTCGTTGCGTCTCAATGAGAGATTCGACAATCGACGGTTCCAGGGCAAGCTGCTGCATTTGCACGGCAATCACATCAACTTTTGGCGGCGTCATATATCGACCGACCTGGCGATTCTCGAGCGCGCTAGTGCCGCATGCCTCGATGTCGGCGACCTTGCCTTCGCCGGCTATCTGGCCTTCACCACGGTGTGGCAGACGATCGAGAAAGGCGCGCCGCTCGCGGACGTTCAACGCACTGCCCAAACGCACGCCGCATTTGCGCAGCAAAGCCGCAACGATGCGGTCTACGAGACAATCCGCCTGCAACAGTGCTTCGTCGCCGCGTTGCAAGGCCAGTCGGGTCATGCGCTCGATGACGATGCGTCGTTAGCAGTGGTCATGCGGGCGAATTTCGGCTGCGGCATCGCGTTCTGCCACATCATGCGGATGATCCACGCCTTCATGGATGGACGTTATCGTGCAGCCCTCGGGGCCGCACGCGAAGCGCAGTCGACGCTGAATGCCGTGATGGCGCTTCCAATCGAGCCTACGTTCCATTTCTTTCATGCATTGACGCACGTCGCGCTCGATGCCTCGGAAAACGAAAACCAGCAAGCAGAATCTCGCCGCGTCGTTCATGCCGTATGTGACAAATTCGAGTCGTGGGCGAAGCATTGCCCCGCGAACTTTCAGCATCGGCACGCGCTTCTTCGCGCGGAAGTCGCGCGCGTCGAAGGCCGTGACTCGGAAGCGATGCTGCTTTACGAAGAAGCGGTGCGCCTGGCCCGCGAGCACGGCTTTATCCACCTGCAGGCGCTCTCGCACGAGTTGGCCGGGCGCTTCTACGCAGAGCGTGGGCTCGGGACGATTGCGGATAGCTATATGCTGAACGCTCGCGCCTGCTACGAACGCTGGGGTGCAACCGGCAAGGTCGATCAACTGGTGCGGCGTTACACGGCCCTCCAACAGGACGCATTCAAATCAGACGGCGCCATCTCGACATCGAGTGAGCAGCTCGACCTTGCCACGGTCGTCAGCGTGTCGCGGTCGCTTTTTAGCGGCCTCGATATGAACGAACTGATACACACGCTGATGAGGCTCGCCCTCGAACATGCGGGCGGAAGCCGTTGCGTGCTGATACTGAAACGCCCCAAGGGATTGGTTGTGGAAGCGGAAGCCGCGACGTGCGCTGATGGCGTGAACGTGCGGCTTCCGAAACTCCGTTTCGAGGAGGCAGACCTGCCAGAATCAGTGCTGCGCTATGTGATCCGCGCGTCCGACAGCCTCTTGCTGGACGATGCGTCCGCGGTTACGCCGTATTCCCTCGACGACTATATCCGGCGCCACGGGTCGCGATCCATCTTTTGCCTGCCGCTGATTAAACAAGCGAGGCTAATCGGCGTGCTGTACCTGGAGAACAACCTTGCGTCGAACGCGTTCACGCCGGCACGCACGGCGATGCTCCGGTTGCTTGCTACGCAAGCGGCGATGTCTTTGGAAAGCGCGCGGCTCTATGCAGATCTTCAGAATGCCGAAGCGCTGCTTGCAGAAGCGCAGCGGCTGAGTAGCACGGGCAGTTTTGACTGGCACGTGCGAAGCGGCGAGCTTTTTTGGTCGAAAGAGAGCTTTCGGATCTTCGAGTACGATGGCACGACCACGCCGACCATTGCATTGATGCTTGCGCGCGTGCACCCGGAGGACGTGGCCTACATGCGGCTTGTGCTCGACCGGACGACCCGCGACAGGGAGCCACTCGACGTCGAGTGTCGACTATTGCTGCCGGACGGCTCTGTGCGGCATCTCCAACTCATCGCGCGTGTGGTGGTCGATGCCGACGCGGGGATGCGCGTAGTCGGGGCGCTAAAAGACATTACGACGCGCAAGCGCGCGCATGCTGCGCTTGCGCGCAGCGAACATCGATATCGCACGCTGTTCTTCGATATGCCAGTTGGGCTATGGCAGGTTGATGCCCAACCGCTCATGACGCTGCTGGAGGAACTGCGGGCGCAGGGCGTGTACGACGTGTCCCGTTACATCGACGACCATCCTGGCTGGCTCGATCGCGCAATGGAGCTGCTGCGTGTAGATGAAGTCAATATTCACGCCGCGCAGATGTTCGGCGCACGCGATAGGACTGTGTTGCTGGGGCCCCTGCGTTGGCTATGGCGTGAGCGGCCGGACACCTTCCGGCGCGTCCTCGAAAGCCGATACGGTGGCGCATCGCTGTTCCAGGAACAAACCAAGCTTCCTACGCTCGACGGACGGATCATCGATGTACTGCTCACAGTTGCACATCCCGGTGGTGCCGAAGAATCAGGTATGGTGCTGATCAGTCTTGTCGACCTAACAGAGCGCATCCGTGCTGAGGAACTGCTGCAGCAACTGCAAGCGGAATTCGCCCACGCGGCCCGCGTTTCCATGCTCGGGGAACTGACGGCATCCATCGCGCACGAGCTGAAGCAGCCGCTGGCCGCTATCAGAATGAACAGCTCGCTCGGCAACCGATGGCTAGACCGGTCTGAGCCGGACATCGCGGAAGCTCGGCTTGTCAATCAGCACATCACGGTCGATGCGCAGCGCGCCGTCGAGATCGTCGATCGCATTCACGCAATGGCGACGCGGCGCGAATTGAAGCGGGTCGCAGCGCCGCTTGATCCGCTCGTCGATGAGGCACTGCTTTTCCTGCATCACGAGTTGCATAAGCGGGGCATCGCCATCGTGCGCAAACGCGCGGCTGGTGTGCCGGTTGTAGTTGTGGACAGGGTCCAGTTGCAGCAGGTTGTCGTAAATCTCGTCGTCAACGCGATGCAGGCAATGGAGGCCGCAGCGGTCACGGGCGGCCACATTACTGTCGCGACGCATGCTCTCGATACATCGTCGGTCACGTGCTCGGTTGAGGACGGCGGGCCGGGCATCGACCTGGAAAACGTTAAGCGCGTTTTCGAGAGCTTCTATACGACGAAGGCAGGCGGCATGGGAATGGGACTCGCTATTTCGCGCTCGATCATCGAAATGCACGGTGGAACCATTGCCGCCGATAACGCGTCTGCGCATGGGGGCGCGCGCTTTTTCTTCACACTTCCGCTTGCTACGTCGTCGGCAGAAGTAGACGAGGGTGCTGTCTAGCGCGGTTCTTTCGTGCGCGGAAGTCATACGTATGGATAGCTTCCCAATACCTCGCGACAATTGAAGCACAGCAAAAAAATGCCTGTAATAGAGCCTGATTCCCGACCCTTGCGTCACGCGCCGGGTCGTCACCCTCAGGAGCCAAGGCATGCAAACGCGAGCGTTCATCCTGTCCATGGCGGCCGTGACGGCGTTCTCCGCGACGTCGCTCGCGGAAATGCCAACGGCCTTCGCTGCTGATATTTCTACCACCGGCGTTGATGCGCCTACCAAAAAACAGGTCCGGGCGGACAATCGTGCGCTGAGCCACGCCGTCCGACAGTCCTTCACGCAGACGCGCGGGCTAGATGCTTCCCGCATTAGCGTTGTCTCACGCGGTGGCACCGTCACGCTTGCCGGTAGCGCGCCGGATCAATTCCAGATCGAGGCCGCCGGCGCAGCGGCGTCAAAGGTGGCCGGCGTGGGTCGTGTCGACAACCGGCTGACGGTTAGTGAGCCGGGGCATTAGTCCGGTTCACGATCAATAGCGTTTGAGCGACAGGCCGCTCTGCATCGACGAACGAGACAACGCAAGCAAGGAGCCAACGATGAATCAGCACAGTCTCCACATGAAGCTCGAGATCGTCGTCATCCCAGTGTCGGACACCGACCGCGCGAAGCAGTTCTATGGTGGTCTTGGGTGGCGGCTCGACGTCGACTTCAAAACCGACGATGGCTATCGCGTCGTCCAGTTCACACCGACCGGTTCGGAGTGCTCCGTCATCTTCGGCCAGAACGTGACCGACGCTGCTCCAGGCTCCGGGCGCGGACATTACTTAGTTGTTTCGGACATCGTTGCTGCTCGTATGGAGCTCCTGAGTCGCGGAGTCGAAGTTAGCGAGCTGTTTCACGATGCAGGCGGTGTCTTTCACCGAGCCGACGGAAAGGGACGTTTAAGCGGCGCGAGTCCAGGTCGGAAAAGCTATGGGTCGTTCGCGATGTTCAGCGATCCGGACGGCAACCGCTGGGTCCTTCAGGAGGTCACCGCCCGCCTGTCGCCTGATGTCGAGCCGGGCGATCAACGATTCAGCAGTCAGATTGTCGAGGTGCTCCATCGTGCGAAGAGCGCGTGACGCTCAAACCGGAGAAAAGAATGGCCGATCATTCTTATTGCGCTGAGCGCACAGGACTATTGCTGATCGATCCGTACAACGACTTTCTTTCTGACGGCGGCAAGATTTTTCCAATGGTCAAAGAGATTGCCGAAGACGTTGGCCTGCTGGACCATATGCGCGCGATTGTCGCCGCCACGCGCCGCGCGCGCGTGCAAGTACTGCACGTGCCGCATCGGCGATGGCGACCGGGCGATTACGAGAATTGGAATCATCCAAATCCGACGCAGCGGCGCATTCAGCAGCGCCATACGTTCGAAGAGGGAACGTGGGGCGGGCAATGGCACCCAGATTTTTTGCCAAGTGCCGATGACATCATCATAAAAGAACACTGGGCGCAGAGCGGCTTCGCTAACACGGACCTTGATTTTCAACTGAAACAGCAGGGCATCACGCATGTGATTCTGATCGGGCTGCTGGCCAACACCTGCGTTGAATGTACGGGCCGCTTCGCGATGGAACTGGGGTATCACGTCACGCTTGTGCGCGATGCGACCGCCGCCTTCACACGCGAGATGATGCGTGCCGCGCACGAACTCAACGGGCCGACGTTCGCACACGAGATTGTGACGACGGCGGAACTGATTGCGGCACTCGAAGCCACGGACGGCGCGTAATCGGTTGCTTACGGACCAACACTGCAGCAAAGGAGCTTGCATGCTCGACGACAACTTCCTCCGAACCGCTTCACGCCGAGGCTTCATCGGTGCGGCAGCCGCTGTGCTGGCTGCGGGTGCATGGAGTCGCGGGGCGTTCGCTGATACGACGGCCGCGCCCATGGTGCAAATCTCGCAATCCTCAGCCGACGACAAAGCCGGCCTCCGCAAGCTGCGCATTCACGCGAGCAACGCGGAGCTGGCCGACTTGCGACGCCGGGTTCAGGCGACACGGTGGCCGACGCGCGAAACGGTGAACGATTCTTCGCAGGGCGTTCAGATTGCGACGATGCAAAGTGTCGCGCGGTACTGGACGACAGCGTATGACTGGCGCAAGGTCGAGGCGAGATTGAACGCATTGCCGCAGTTCGTTACCTCGATCGACGGGCTGGATATCCACTTCATTCACGTGCGTTCACGACAGCCCAATTCATTGCCAATCATCATCACGCATGGATGGCCTGGCTCGATCGTTGAACAGTTGAAGATCATCGGGCCTCTGACCGACCCGCTCGCGCATGGCGGGGCGGCCGCCGATGCCTTCGACGTCGTGATCCCCTCGCTACCCGGCTATGGGTTTTCCGAGAAGCCGATCACGACGGGCTGGGACCCCGTGCGCATCGCGCGCGCGTGGGTCGTCCTGATGCAGCGCCTTGACTATTCGCGGTACGTTGCGCAAGGCGGAGACTGGGGCAATGCCGTCACCGAGCAGATGGCGCTGCTTAAGCCCCCTGGGCTGGTCGCGATCCACACGAACATGCCTGCTACGGTCCCCGACAATATCGCGAAGGCGCTGAAGTATGGAGAGGCTGCGCCGGCCGGTCTCTCGCCGGACGAGAAGCACGCGTTTGATCAGCTCGATTTCTTTTACAAGCACGGACTCGGATATGCGCTCGAAATGGCGAATCGGCCGCAGACACTCTACGGCATCGAAGATTCCCCAATTGGTCTGGCGGCATGGATGCTCGACCACGATGCTAGCAGTCAGGCCTTAATCGCCCGCGTGTTCGAGGGGCAGCAAGAAGGGCTTACGCGCGATGACATTCTCGATAACGTAACGCTGTACTGGCTTACGCGCACGGCGACATCGTCCGCGCGCCTGTACTGGGAAAACAAGCTCAACTTCTTCGAGCCGAAGCATGTTTCGATTCCAGTGGCGGTCAGCGTCTTTCCCGACGAGATTTACGCGGCCCCGAAAAGCTGGACCGAGAATGCGTACGTCAACCTGATTCACTACAACCGCCTGCCGAAGGGTGGTCACTTCGCGGCGTGGGAACAGCCACAAACCTTCGCTGAGGAAATCCGCGCGAGCTTTCGGTCGGTGCGCTGACGAAAGTTCGCTTATGCGACGCGCTCATGCGTTGCGCGATGTTGCGGTGGGCGGGCGTCGCCAGGTCGTAAAGAATGTCGATGGAGCAGGAGCACCACGGAGCGAATTATCGTTTCCGTGAAACTGGAGGACCTTGTGATGAAGCTCGTCAAGAAATTGATTATCGCGGCGCTCATCGCCGCGCCCGCGCTTGCGTCGGCTCAAACGAGCGACCAACAAGCGGCGGGCAATTCCGGGTTAGGTTCTGTCGGCGGTGCGAGCGGCAGTATGCAAACGCCTTCGCGTTACTCCACTCCGGACGACTCCGTGGTTGGACTGGGACCTATCTACAAGAATCCTTAATGAGCAATGCTCGGCCACAGTTGCACTGACGCAACGCAGCGCGCACGCTGCAAGGAGAGTACGCATGGACTTCACTGGGAATCTGTTTATCGGCGGTGACGAAGTACGCGGGACGGCCGGGACGATGAAAGCCTTGAATCCAGCAAGCAACGCGCACATCGAACCGTCATTTTCTCTTGGCGGTGCGGCTGAAGTTGACCGCGCCGCGCGGTGCGCCGATGAAGCATTCGACACATACAACACCACGACCCTCGAACGAAGAAGTTTGTTCCTCGCGCGCATCGCCGATGGGCTAGAGGCGATCAAGGAGGAATTGGCGCAACGCACGTCGCTTGAGACGGGCTTGCCAATCGCTCAGATCGAAGCGGAAATTATCAAGTCTGCGACAGTCTTCCGCCAGTTCGGCGCCCTGGTCAGGCAAGGCCGGTTCCGTCAGGCGACGATCGATCCCGCGTTGCCCGAGCGTCAGCCGCGCGCGAGGATGGATCATCGCATGCAGAAAATCGCGCTCGGGCCGGTTGCCATTTTTGGCGCCAGCAACTTTCCAATCTCCTACTCCGTAGCAGGAGGAGATACGGCATCCGCCTTGGCCGCTGGCTGTCCGGTGATATTGAAAGCGCACAACGCGCATCCTGGCGCATCGGAACTCGAGAGTCGCGTGATTACGCAGGCAGTCAAGGATATGGGCCTGCACAGCGGCGTCTTCTCGATGGTGCGTGGCGGCGGCAACGAAATCGGCGAGGCGCTGGTGGATCATCCGCTCATCAAGGCGGTCACGTTCACTGGGTCGGAGGCTGGAGGCATGGCGCTATTCCGGCGGGCACAGCAACGTTCGGATCCTATCCCCGTCTTCACCGAAATGACGAGCGTCAATCCGACTTTCGTCTTGCCGGCGGCGCTTGCCGCGCGAGCGGCTGGCATCGGAGATGGTTTCGCCGAACGCATGCTCGTCAACGTCGGGCAAGCGTGCCTCAAGCCTGCCATCCTGTTTGCGATTACCGGTGCCGGCTTCGACGAGTTGCGGAACGCGATGATAGCGCGCGTGCAGGCAATGCACGCGCGAACCATGCTGACAGCAGCGATAAACGTGGCGTATCGGAAAGGCGTCGAGCGGCGCGCAGGCACTGGGGCGGAGCGCATCGCAACAGGTGGTGACGAACGGGGGCCGTGGGAGGGGCAAGCGGTTCTCTTTCAGGTCGAAGGAGCGCAATTGCTCGACGTGCCGTCGCTTTCGGAGGAATTGTTCGGCCCGGCAGCGCTTCTGGTTCGCTTAACGGATTTCGGGCAGATGGAGGAGATCGCTAAGCAGTTGCGTGGACAGCTGTCCGCGACCATGCACATTGAACCCGCCGATTATGCGCTTGCCGCACGTCTTCTCCCGGTACTCGAACGACGGACAGGGCGCATTGTCGTCAATGCGTTTTCGCATCCGCAAGAAGTGTCGTATGCCTCGATTCATGGGGGGCCTTTTCCGGCAACGTCGGATTCACGGTTCACGTCCGTCGGCATGAGCGCGATCGAGCGCTTTCTTCGGCCCGTGTGCTACCAGGGGTTTCCAGACGAGCTGTTGCCGGAAGCCCTTAGAGCGGCGAACCCTGCACACGTGCCCCGGCTGATCGATGGGGAAGTCCGATGAAAGTGAGAATCACGTCACGGCTATTGCGGGAGTGACGGTAATCAGACGTTGCTGGTCGGACGGCTCATCTGTTCGGCGGCTGACCGGACCTTTGCATGAAAGGCACTTTGGAAAGGCGCGCAGCCGTGTCAGGTAGACGGGTGCGACGGTCATGGATGCGTTGGCGCTGATGCAATGGGCCTGCATCCGTCCCGTCCACTTAAGAACGCCCCAATGACGGCGGCTTCCCATGTTGATGGCGCTCAACGGTGCATCAATGGCGGCGGCGAGGCATAGCGTGCCACCCCAATGCCTGCCGAACCGGCCCGCGCGCTTCTAACGATTCTTAATTGAGGACTAGAGGATGCCAACAGGCACGAAGACGCGAGACCCTTGGTCGCGAACCATCGCGATGATGCGTGCATCGTGGGATGGCGCCACGCTCACTGTACCTGTGAAGGTGAATCAACAAGGTCCAGGCGCGTTCGGCGATTCCCTTCTCATCAGCGTTGTGGACCGCCCGACAGCGAGCACCGCGACGCTCTACTGGCGAGATGCCACGCGTTGTTGTTATCCAGACCAGGCATGGAGGACAGCAGTTGCGCGCAGAACGGGGCATTGTGCGATGAGCGGGCTGCCGATAAGGCTCGGTGACGCCGTCTACGTGCCAAGACGAAGCGCCGCCGTATCCAATGCGAACGCGATGATCCTGGCATCGGTACTCGAGCGCCTCACGGTGGGAGTGATGGCCTCCCCTTAGGACGGTGCATGTCGTTTGTCGAACTGACATAGAGGAGCGAAATACGATGCTAGTGCGATATCGGTCCATCAAGGTCGAGAACTTGTCGGTTTTTTATCGGGAGTCAGGCTGGGACAATCGGCGCGTGCTGCTCCTGATGCACGGCTTTCCGTCATCGTCGCGAATGTATGAGCCGCTGCTTCGAAGGTTGGGTGACGAATTCCACCTTATCGCCCCGGACTACCCGGGTTTTGGTCACAGTGATGCCCCCGATCCGCGCGAGTTCTCGTACACGTTCGATCATATCGCCGAGGTCATGAGGGGGTTCGTCCAGGCGCTCGGCCTGGGTTCATACTCGCTCTACCTGCAGGACTACGGTGGACCAGTCGGGTTCCGGCTCGCCCTTGCTGATTCCAAGCGGGTGCAGTCGCTGATCGTTCAGAACGCGGTAGTCCACGAGGCCGGACTTGGGCCACTGTGGGAAACTCGCCGCGCGTTCTGGCGCGACCGGGCAGCGCATCAGGCTGCCATCGAACAGAACCTGATGTCGCTTTCGGCGGCGCGGTATCGCCACGTTGGAACAAGTCCGAATGCCGAATTCTATGAGCCAGACTTGTGGGCCGACGAGTACGCCTTCCTATCGCGTCCGGGGCAGCTCTCAATACAGAGCGACCTCTTCTACGACTATAGGAACAACGTCGCGTCGTACCCAGCGTGGCAGGCATGGCTCAGGGCGCACCGGCCCCGTCTGCTTATTCTCTGGGGACAATACGATCCGTCCTTCGTGTTAAGCGAAACGCAGGCGTATTGCGCCGATGTGCCGGACGCCGAAGTTAATGTTTTGGAAGCAGGGCATTTCGCGCTTGATGAAAAAGCCGACGAGATCGCGCGCATCGTACGTGCATTCTTTCGACGTTGGCAGGAACAGTAAGGCATGCTGAATTGCTCTGAACCAGCTTGCCCTGCCCATTGGAAACATTGCGAGAATCTGCTGTTGCAGCGTATGGTTGATGCGGTCACGCGCAGTGGCCCGCCGTTGTCGCAGCGAAACTAGGAGCCATCAGGAGACTAACGCTGGTTGCTCTTCGCCACTGCGACCTTGCCATCGTGCCGACGCTGCGGCCGTGGTGGAGCGGACCTGCGTGGTAGCAGCAAGCCGCGAACGCGCATGATCCGATACACGCGTTTGGCGTTCACGGGGATGATGCCTCGGCCCTCCCGCTGACGACGCAACCTGCCCAGACGCGGCGATAGCCTGCAAAACTCAGACCCGTCTTCAACTTATTAGGGAAGGTCTGCAAAACGCGCCTTGTGTCCCCAGCTGTTCCATCTTCGCCCGCATGTCCAAGGCCCTGCATCCGGCAAGATCGACGCCGGAGCACGCCCCGCGGCGGTCGCACGGTGCGGCCCGCCGTGCATGCCGTCGGAAATGAGCATGGGTATTCTCCTTGCCGCGAGTGATGGCGGGCTGGGCTCAACGAGGCGCGGTCCTTGCAGCGGCATGATGGCTCGATCTTGAAGCGACGATAGACAGGCCGGCGGAAACGGTCAGACTGCCGCCGACGCACATCATTGCGACGACCAGTGCCCTGGCCAGCGTCAGCCGATCCGGTGAAATCCCTGCGACACTGAAGAAGACGCCGCCGATGACCGCGACGCCCAGTGCTGCGCTGATTTGCAACGCCGAATTCGTGATGCCCGCGATCATCCCGGAACCGGTCGCTGGTGCGCGATTGATAACCGAGCGCACCAGCGTCGGCAGCGCCCAGCCCTGACCGAATCCCAAGAGTGCTATCGCTCCGATCAACGGAAGCCGATCCGGCATCTGTCCGGACGCTCCGGCCACGAGGGCGGCGGACGCGGGGTGAGCAAGTCTGCGTACCACCCGTCCTTACCCTCGCCAAGCGCCGCTCAGTCGGCGTTTGACGGGTAAAGTTCTGGACGTGGATGACGTCCACGATCACGACACAGTCGTCATGGACCTCGTTCCTCAAAATCTCAAAAGCCGGACAGCACGATCTTGCCGCGCGCCTTGCCGCTCTCGAGCAAGGCATGGGCGCGGCCCAGATTGGCCGCGTTGATGGTGCCGAAATGGTCCGCCAACGTCGTGCGCAGCACGCCGGCGTCGACCAACTCGGCGACCCGGACCAAAATATCGTGCTGTTCGATCATGTCCAGGGTCTGGTACATCGAGCGGGTGTACATCAATTCCCAATGCAGCGAGATGCTTTTGGGCTTGAGGATCGGCACGTCGAGCGACACGGGGTCGTCGATCAGCCCAAGCTTCCCCTGCGGCGCCAGCATCTCGGCGATTTCAATCAGGTGCTTGTCGGTATGGGTCAGGCTCGCCACGTAATGGACCTCGCCAATGCCAAGGCCTCGCAGCTGCGCCGGCATCGGCTTGGTGTGGTCGATCACATGGTGGGCACCAAGCTCGCGTACCCACTCCTGGGGTTCCGGCCGCGACGCCGTGGCGACCACGGTCAGGCCGGTCAGTTGGCGCGCCAGCTGGATCAGTATGGAGCCGACGCCGCCGGCACCGCCAATGACCAGCAGCTTTCCGACAGGGTCTTTGCCTTCGGGCACTTGCAAACGGTCGAATAGCAACTCCCACGCCGTGATCGAAGTCAGCGGCAGCGCGGCCGCTTCCTCGAAGCTGAGGCTCTTCGGCATCGGGCCGACGATGCGCTCGTCGACCAGGTGCAGCTCGCTGTTGGTACCCGCCCGCAGCAGCGAACCGGCGTACATGACGGGATCGCCCGGCTTGAACAGGGTAACTTTGTCGCCCACGGCGCGCACCACGCCGGACGCATCCCAGCCCAGCACCTTCGGTACCACTGGGGGCGGCAGCACGCCGCCACGGATCTTGGTATCGACCGGGTTCACCGAGACCGAATGAACTTCCACCAACAGGTCGTATCCGGTGGGCTCGGACTCGGGCAACGTGGTGTCGGTCAGGGCATCCGGCGAACCGAGCGGAACCGACTCGTTATAGACAACTGCTTTCATATGCACTCCATAAAAATGACGGCTTCAGTTATAGCGGGCAAGGGTTGTTGCACTCACCAATATTTTCAGCTACGCATATGCCCCTTGCCGTACCTGTTAGTGGCGCAGGTTGACCATCGTATAGGTGAGTGTCTTGGAGGTGAAGTGGACCGACTCAGGCGCTGCACAGACTATGTTTCTCGCTAAACATAGGTATCGGACAGTATGCTCGAATTGAGCGTTGACGGTCCCACCATGCGCGGCGGCAACGGGTTCATTAAGTATGCCGCGAGGACATGCCGCGCCATCTGATGTCTTCACGTGGCGAAGTGCTGCCTGATCGGGCCATAACATGAGGAAAACGCCTGCGTGCAACGTGCATCGCGATAGTCACACACATATGTCGTTCTCGCCTGCGAGTCGGGGTCGATTTCCCGTTGACGCTGGCCTTTCAAATGGCGACATCCCTATACGCTGTGCGAATGCCGCCCGCCGGATGACCGCCGTCGATCGAAACTCCGCCACACTTCCAGCGTGTAGCAACACGCGCTCGCGCCCAGAAGGCCAATCAAACGTGCCGTCTGCCCAGACGCATGACTCTCAGGGCAGACGGCACATCAGCACGAGATCGTCCGTCAACTATTAACTATCAACGGTCGACGAGGCGACCTGCGGCGAGCTTGACGGTGGCCGCCCTGAGTCAAGCGTCTCCCATCGTTTCCGGATCCTGCGCGAAGCGGGCTTGGTGCGCACGCGCGTAGCCGGCACCATGCATCAAGATTCACTGCGTCGCGCTGAGTTGAATGCCCGCTCTCCGGGCTTGATGGAGGCCGTCATCAAGCAGATCATCAACAACCCAGCATTGAGCGAATCGGCGTGAAAGTCGGCTGAAGGTCGGTGGACAAGCCGCAAGCGCAGACGGCGCCTCACGGATATGGGTTTCATGGGTCATCCTCCGGCAGCTTATGAACCCCCTTTAGCAACGTCGATAACGCCTTGGCGGAGTCCCAGGCGACTCAGTTCCGCTGACGTTGTAAATCAGGGTCCTGTTGGTTTCATGGCACTATTGAGCGTACCTTAACGTCCATATCAGGAGCGCAGCGCGATGGCGACTTACATTGTGTTTACAAGGGAAAGCACGCAAGATCAGCGGGAGTTGGATGTGTACCAAAGCAAGGTCAGCGAGACCTTCCAAGGTCATCCTGTCAAGATCCTGGCTGCTTACGGACCGCAGCAGGTGCTCGAAGGGGACGCGCCGGAAGGGGTCGTAATCGTGGAGTTTCCGTCTACCGCCGCCGCGCGTGCGTGGTACGACAGCCCGGCCTATCAGGAGGTTGCGCAGCACCGGTTCCGGGGTGCGCAATATCGCGCCGTTCTCGTCGAAGGCGTGTGAGGCAAGACGTTAACGCCACGAGACGACTCGGTCGCCGGATGGGGCGATGTCGGCCACTTGCTGCCTCTCACGGGTAGCGGTAAGCGGCCGTTCCGCCGACTCCCGCCGCCGGTCAATTCGCTTTTCACTTCCCGAGCCCTTGGTTGAACCGCGACGGACGTGCGACTCTACTCGTCAAAGTAGTCATGCAAAATTCTTCCATACGGAAGTGTGATGTCGGCAGTGAAAAGGACGGCTCCCAAGACTCAACTCACTGGCAAATCAGCCACCGGCGCGTTGACGTGCGGAACGAGACCTAACCGCGCCGGGCCGGACCATGCCCCCTTCACTTGCATGTCCGACAAGTTATAGCGGCTGTCGGAAGTGGCAGATCGTCCATTAGCACCATCTCTTCGCAACAGGCCTTGATAGCACAGCCGCGCATCGTGACTAAAGAACATGCGGTGTCGCTCATGACTAGTCTCCTGTGATAGCGCTGTCGTGCGGGGGGTCGTGACGCTGGCGCGGGACGTTCAGGTATCTGAGACTGAGGAAGGCATAACAAATCACCGCAGCGGTAAGACCGACTAAGATGTAACCGGTTTTGGGCAATAGGAGGGCAAACCCGGTCAACACGAAGACGATCAGGGTGTTGACGACCAGTTGGCGCCGCAACTCGGGCCGCTCCATGAAATAGCCGTACTGCTTGCCAATGAAAAAGCAGACCGCGCCGATGACCGACAGTACCCGGAAATCGGATAGCATCATGTCGTCCAGCGTCGCGTGCCGGATCAGGCTCGCTTCAATCGACAGGCTGATGAAGACAAAAAAGTGCGAGTACAGCACCGAATGGCCGGTCGCGAGCTTCTGTTTGGTCAGCAGGTGAAAACTGTCAAAGTAGACCCACCAGATGCCCGATATCATCACGAAGCCGGTGGCGGCCGTCATGATCTTACCCACGTTCGGTGGAGACCTTGAAAAGAGCATACTTGCTCTGTGAGGTGTGCCATGGAACATCGAGAAC
>NZ_JBFUPT010000021.1:0-78481 GCF_041360715.1 Caballeronia sp. RCC_10 | reverse complement strand
CCACACTCGCTTCCGCAGCTCAACCTCATGGCTCTAAACATTAAATTCGCTGTTGCGCTTCAACCTTGAAACCGCCCCCTGAATCGCGAATCCGCTGAACTACCGCCTGCTCGTTGTCCCAGAAATAGCCGTTATGAAAGCCCGCAATGTTGAGCGCCGGATAAGTTCGAACGCTGCGACGAGCCACTTCCTCAACCACCTTCTGCGTTGCTCCCAAAAGAAAGATGGGAAAGTCTCTCGTGCTTGCGAGCGACAGTAGTCGTCCAAAGAGGTCCACGCCGGCGACGCGCTCGGAGACGGCAAAACCAAGCATGCGCGCACCCCACACCACTCCCATCCCATCTATATTGACGATATCGCAGGCGCGCACCGAGTCTGCGAGTTGTGCATCCGATTGCGCATTGACCAACTTAGCGACGTTGATCACGACATGCTGCGTGAATTGCCGCTTTTCGATGCGACGCTCAATCCATTCGACGGTCTCGTCCATCGTCGCTACGTCTGCAGGACAGCCGAACAATTCAATGCGGTTCATCTTGTTCACCTCAGTATGCTTTGAACGCAACTGTGCGTTCATTGCTTTGTCACAGTTACAGGCCCGTAGAGCATCGACATGTCTGATGTTTCGGTCGGCTTCCGTAACCAGTCCGGCTTGTAGAGTCCTAACTTCAGGTACGCCTTCTGATCGCCGGGATACGCATTTCGAGCACCGGTCGCGCGAAACACCAACTTTCCATCGCGATATAAATCGGTAATCGACCTTTCACCTCGCTCGTCGGGCCGGTAGCGAAGTTCCCACTCGACCCATCGACCAACATCTGCATCGGCACAACAAATCCACTGAGTAGCGGACGCCTTGTCGTGCTGCTCGCCACCGCGCAATGCGATACCGTATTGCGTGCCCTGTATGGAGAGCGCAAGCGGGGGAGAGCCATAGCGCGTGCTCTGATGGATCTGGGTGACGATCACGAACTGTTTGTTGTCGAATTGGGTACCCAGAGGCAGCATGGTTGACCAGCGGATCCCATATGTCTCGCCTTGGGCGAAGCGGACTGAAGATGGAAAGACCACTTCCGCGCGCGGCGTGCCGTTCGCGACCTGCGAGAAATCATCGGAACGTCGGATCTTCGCCTTAAGCGCGTACTCTTTTATGCTGCCTCTATCCGGAACGATTGAGAGATCACCCGGATTAGCCTGTACGCTGAGATCGGAGTTCAGGCCATGGCGCCAGTCCGTCTGATAAAGCATCTCCGATGTCGGTGCGCAAGCGGCGACGCTTAGAACGATTACCGTTGAAGCCAAACGTCGCAGCGCACCGTTCGTAAGCGCGCGCAAACCAAGGCCGTTTAGATGCCGAAGTGTGGGCATCATCTCGTCTCCTTTACCATCTGCTCGTACATGTCGACGTAGCCGTCTACCACGACGATGCACGTGAAACTTCTGTATGCCCGCTCGCGACTGTTGCGCCCCATCTGGTCGCACAGTGTCGGATCGGCAAGCAGAGTACCTAACGCATCCGCGAGTTGGATAGGGTTTGACGGCTCTACTAGCAAGCCGCTATTTCCCTGATCGACGAGATCAAAGAATCCGCCGACCGCCGTTCCCACGATCGGCAGTCCCCCGAACATGGCTTCCAAGGTAGCGATGCCGAACGCCTCGAAATGACTTGGCATGCAAAAGATGTCGGCCGACTGATAGTGCTCAAGCTTCTGTTCGCCCGCGATCCAGCCGGGAAAAGACACTCGGTCACATATGTTCAGGCGTTCTACCTCTCTCGACCAACGCTCCAAGTCACCGGACCCGGCAACCGTCAGGTGAAAGTTCAGCCCTTGAGCTTTCAGAAGTGCAGCGGCTTCTAACAGGTCTCCAACACCTTTCGTTTCGACCAAACGGCCGGTGAAAATAATGCCAGGCCCATTCGTACTCTTCGCGCGATCGTTGCGACCTACGGTGGCGCACGCTCGTTGAGCGGCGCTAGCGGTATTAGCGATCACGTGCACACGCGACCGTTCAGCGCCGAGTTCAATGAGCGCGTTAGCGATGGAGTTCGACACAGCAACCAAGGCGTTCGATCGGCGCAGAAAGGCTCGCGTCGCTACAGACGCAAGTCGAGTCGATGAACGAACGAAGCCATCGAAATTCCCCGAGTGCACCTGCAGCACCACTCGCGCACGGAACAAGCGGGCGAATAAGAAGAGAAGAAATTTCCGGTAGAACGAGCTCTTTATCGATACATGGAGGTGCACGATTTCCGCGCCGGAACAGAGCTTTCGCACAAAACCTGGCACATCGAAAACGAAGAAACGAAATGCACCGGTAATGCTGCCGAAATCGTGGGTTTCAGCGAACTGCAAACTGACGCCGCGGTCATCGAACGTATCCGATAGCCCTTTCAACTCTTCGAGTACGGAAGCGATGCCGCCTCGCTGGCCCCAACCCGGTCCAACGTGCAAGGCTCGAATGCGTGACTTATCCCGGGTATCGGCCATCATGAGTTCCTCGTCAGACATCGGATCGTGAGGCTTGATCGAACGCCACCGCACAGCGAGAGGTAGCGCCTCAAACGTCTGCTCTTCGCAATTAGAGCGATGTAAGCGATGAGAATCAGCGTCTCACAGAGGAGACACGACGTGGCTGCACCCAACGCACCAAACCGTTGCGCAAGGGACAGCGACATTAAGACGCTCATGCAGCCAACGGCGAAGATGACGACTGAGCGGAGCTTGCTCGCACCCGATGGCACCAGGATCTGAAGGCCGGCAAAATAGGCTAGATTTCCAGATACGGTCGATAAGGCCAGGACTCGCAGTACGTCCGCCGCCCCCGTGAAATCGTTGCCGAGCACGATCGATGTGATGGAACCGGCGAAGCACATCGATATGGCCGCTCCACACACGGAAACGAAGATTGTCAAAGCCGCGCCGCGCGCTGTGAGTCGAGACGCCTCGCGTTTGCGACGCGTGAACAGACTCCCGATTCGGGGATAAAGCACCATGCCGAGTTGCGCCGGAACAAGCGCACATACGGTGCGTATCTTGTCCGCGCCAGCATAGATACCAGCGGCGTACGGCCCGGCATGTGATGTCAATATGATTGCGTTCGCAGCGCCGAACAGCGTCACCGATGCCGTAGCGACAAACATGTCTGCGCTCTCGCGAATGCGCGCGAATACAGCGCCAAGGCTGATCGCCGGACTGCCAACTAGCCCGTCGCGTCTAGCGATGTACAGAGAAAAGATGGCGGCTAGAAAAGGGCCCGCAGCTTGGATCGCTGCCGCGATTGCTACATCGTTCGGCGATCGCACGAGCCAGAAGGTAAGTGGCAGCGTGACGGCACGACTAATCAACACCATGAAGGTGATGAGCTTGAACCGCTCCATGCCTTGAAACAGCCAATGCATTGTTAAGACGTTCGCCGTCACGCCGAGCCAGGAAACCCATAGCGCTGGGCCCGCTGCAGCCCCGCCAACACCCGCGCGCAGCAACAGAACGAACACGAACGTCGCCGCCACATAGAGCAGTGTCTTGGCTCCGAGCACCGACCAGATCAACGCGTTCAGCCGCGCTTTGTCATCTCGGCACGCAATGACTGCGCGAGGCCCGGCCAGACTCATTCCCCATTCACTAAACAATGCGCCGTAAGCGGCAACTGCCGTCGCGAACGCAAAAAGCCCAAAGTGTGCAGGGCCGAGTACTCGGGTCAGATAGGGAAAGGTCGCAAATGACGCCGCATAGTTGCCGACGAACGATAGAACCATCAAGGCCATGTTGCGACGAAGGCGCGTGTTGCCTTCGGCCTCCGTCGTCGCCGTGACTTGCACAGCGTTCAAGCCTGCATCCCGCTGGCTGGGCGCGACCTGCTTCATACGAGCGCCAGCATCCCGCGCGTATCTATCACCACCTTCGTTTGCAAACGGATCGGATCGACGCCCTTGAACGGCGCGTGGTCGACCAGAATGACGATGACGTCGGCACGTGACAACGCGTCATTCAATGAGCAAAGTTCAAACTGGCCGGCGAGATTCGAAGGATGCTCTCTAATATTCGGCTCCACTGCCAGCACCAACCCTGGAAAGCGCTTCCCCAGTTCCGTCGCGATTTCAAGAGCCGGACTCTCCCGCAAATCATCGATATCCGCCTTGAACGCCAGCCCCAGACACGCGATCACCGGCTCCTTGAACCGTTTCGCCGCCCGCTCGACGCGCTCCACCACCCAATGCGGCTTCGAATCATTGACGATCCGCGCCGTACGAATCAACCGCGCCTCTTCCGGCGCCGAGTCCACGATGAACCACGGATCGACAGCAATGCAATGCCCGCCGACGCCCGGCCCCGGCTGCAAAATGTTCACGCGCGGATGGCGATTCGCCAAACGAATGAGTTCCCACACATTGATGTCGAGCCGATCGCAAATCAGCGACAACTCGTTGGCGAACGCAATGCCCACATCGCGCGATGCGTTTTCGGTCAGCTTGCACATCTCCGCCGTGCGCGCCGTCGTCAGAATGCACTCGCCGCGCACAAAGATTTGATACAACTCGCGCGCCACTTCACCGCATCGGCGCGTCATGCCGCCGATCACGCGGTCGTTCTCTACCAGCTCGCGAATCACGTGACCGGGCAATACGCGCTCCGGGCAATGCGCGACACGAATATCCGACGCCTCGCCCGCATTCTGCGGAAAGCTCAGATCCGGCCTCATTTCTGCCATCCAGGCAGCCATCTGCTCGGTCGCGCCGACAGGCGATGTCGATTCCAGCACCACGAGATCACCCTTCTTGAGCACCGGCGCGATCGCGCGGCTCGCGGCTTCGATATACGACAGGTCAGGCTTGTGACCGTCGGAGAATGGCGTGGGCACCGCGATCAGGAAAGCATCGGCGGGTTGCGGCGTCGTGAACGCCTGCAAATTTCCTTGCGCCACCGCCGCCTGCACCAGCATGTCGAGTTCCGGCTCGACGATATGAATCTCGCCACGATTGATCGTATCGACGGCATGCTTATTCACGTCGACTCCGATGACCTTCTTGCGCCGCGCCGCAAAATCAGCAGCGGTCGGCAAGCCGATATACCCGAGTCCGACGACGGAGATAGTTTCGAATTCCATAAGCTCACGTGTTTCCATTGGCAGTACGATCAGGCAGCTACGGCAAGCGGATGCTCGGAACGCAGCAAGGCGTCGGTGATCCGATCGCAGGCGCGACCGTCACCGTAAGGATTGGCGCCACGGCTCATTGCCGCGTATGCGTCGGCGTCGCGCAGAAGATGCATCACGTTCTCGACGATCGCGCCGGCGTCCGTGCCGACGAGTTTCACCACGCCCGCGTCCACCGCCTCCTGACGCTCCGTGGTCTCGCGCATCACGAGGACAGGCTTGTGCAACGACGGCGCCTCTTCCTGAATGCCGCCCGAATCGGTCAGGATCACATCGGCGCGATCCATCAGGCGTACGAACGGAAGATAGTCGAGCGGCTCGATGAGATGCACGTTCGTGATGCCCGTCAACAGACGGTTCACGGGCTCACGCACGTTCGGGTTTAGATGCACCGGATAAACGATGTCGACGTCCGGCGACGCGTGCGCGATCTGAGCGAGCGCTGAACAGATGCGCTCGAAACCGCCGCCGAAACTCTCGCGCCGATGCCCCGTCACGAGCACGAGGCGTCGGCCCGGCGCCAACGAGGGCAATTCACGCTCGGCGACCGCGCACAGGTCCGCATCGTTTGAAAGACGCGCACGGACTTGCAGAAGCGCGTCGATGACGGTATTGCCCGTCACGACGATCTTCTCGTCGTCGATGCCTTCGGCGAGGAGGTTATGCCGGGCGCGCTCAGTCGGCGCGAAGTGCAGCGCGGCCAATGCACCGGTGAGCTTGCGGTTCGCTTCCTCCGGCCACGGCGACGCCAGATTTCCAGTGCGCAAGCCGGCTTCAACGTGTCCCACTGCGATGCGCTGGTAGAAGGCAGCGAGCGTCGTGGCCATGGTCGTCGTGGTGTCGCCATGGACGAGAACCATGTCGGGGCGATACGTTGCGAGCACGTCCCGCATGCCCGCGAGAATCGCAGACGTGACGTCGAAGAGATCCTGCCCGCGCTTCATGATGTTGAGATCGAAATCGGGACGGATGTCGAATAGCGCAAGCACCTGATCGAGCATCTCGCGATGCTGACCCGTAACGCACACGCGGCATTCGAACCCGGAATCGCGCGCGAGGCGCTTGACGAGCGGCGCCATCTTGATTGCTTCGGGACGAGTGCCGAACGCAAGAAGCAGTTTCTTCATGAATGTTGAGTCTTTGTATTTGTGAGCGACGCGGCCGATCAACTGCCCGTGCCGGCATATTGCGAATACGCCCCATACGCCGTGGCGCTCGCCGGCGTATCCGTAAGCAACGCTCCGTGCAGCGGCACGCCCGCGTTCGCCAACTGGCGCGCGGTTTCGCGAAGTTCGGCAGCGGTGTGACGGCCATGCCGCACGACCAGCAAGGACGCATCGACGTGTCTGCCGATCAGCCCGGCATCGGTCACAGCGAGCACGGGTGGCGAGTCGATAACCACGTAGTCATAGCGCTCACGCAGATGCTTCAGAACACTCGCGAGCCGTTCGTTCATGAGTAGTTCAGATGGCCGATCGGGCATCCCCCCGCCGGTGATGACGTCGAGACCCGGAAGCACGTTGCGGTTAATCACCGCATCCGCTTCCGCGTCACGCAGCAGATTCGAGAAACCCGGTTCCCGCTTCAGCCCGAGCACGCCGCTCAAGTTGCCGCGACGCATGTCGCCGTCGATCAACAGCACGCGAGCGCCGCCCGTCGCGATCACCGCCGCGAGGTTGACCGCGATAAACGATTTGCCGATCCCCGGCCGCGCGCCGGTAACCATGACGATCATGTTCCGCTTCTTGAGCACGCCGAACTGAAGCGCCGTGCGCAAGCTGCGCAGACCTTCGACAGCGACGTCGTTCGGGGCGAGCGCGGCGAGCACTCGATGGTTCGACGAACCACGTCGGCGCGAAGCGGCAAGTGCCGCCTCGCGTGGGGAGTGCGAGATGATCGCGAGCACAGGAAGGTCGATCGCGCTTTCAATCTCGGCAGGCGTTTCCAGCCCGCGATTGAACAGGCGTCGACCGAGCGCGAGGGCGCAGCCCGCCACCAGACCGAGCAGGACCGAAAGCACCAGAGCCAGCGCCTTCTTCGGTGCAACCGGCTTCTCCGGCGTCACCGCATAGTCGACCGTCCGTACATTGCCCAGTTGACCGGCCTTGAGCACGCTCAATTGCTGCGTGCTGTTCAGCAGACTCGTATAGAGGTCGTTGCTGACTTTCACATGGCGCAAGAGCCGCACTGCGTCCTGCTGAACGGAGGGCAGGGCGCTGATTCGATGATCGAAATCGCCCGATTGCCGCTTCAATTCGCCGATGCTTGCATAGATGGCCACCACTTCCGGATGGTGCACCGTATAGCGCTGCACGAGCTCAGTGCGCTTCTGTTCCAGTTCGACGATCTTCGACCTGTTTTCGACCACCGACTGAAGCAGCAACTTGCTCTGCTCTTCGAGATCCACCGCGCCGTTTTTTTGGCACGGAACTCGTTGTAGCGTGCTTCGGCGCGGTCCAGATCGGCCCGCAGTTGCGGCAACTGATCGGCCAGGAAGGCGAGCATCTGTTGCGCCTGCGCGGATTTCCGGTCGACATTGCGCTGCACGTACAGCGTGGCGATGGTGTTGACGGTCGTCGCCGTCAGTTCGGCATTCTTTCCATCCAGCGACATGCCGACGATGCCCGACTGCTTCGTCTTCTCCGCGATCTTCAGCGCATCCTGGAGATCGGCGATGGTCTGCTGGGTCGAAAAGCGCTTCAGATCGAAGCGAGTACCGGAGCGCGCAAGCAGTGACCTGACGGTCAGCGTGACTCCGCCCGCGCTCGCCGTCTCGCCCACGCGTCCGCGCAATATGGTGTCGCCGTCCGGCGACACAAGTTCGTAGCGTTCGCCGTCCCGAGCGATCAGCGTGAAGGTCTTCTCGTACTGCGTCGAAGGCACATTGAACGCAGATACGCCGATGCGCTCGCCGCCCCACGCGAAGCTGCCAAGACCGAAGGCGGCGCTCCCAAGTCCGCTGCCGGCCGTGTAGCGCACATACGGCGCGCCGACGATCGGAACGTAATGCGGACGCGCATCGATGTCGAGATGGAGTCGGTTGACCGCGTCGCCCACCACGTTGCGCGAACGCATCAGCTCGATTTCTGCGTCCGCGCTCGCCTTGTTTTGAAACAGCGCCGCGAGGTCGCCCAGCTTGTCGTTCAGCGAGCCGGCACCGCTGTCGTCATCGACCTGGATGAGCACGTCGGCACGATAGGTCGGCGCCCAGAGAAACGCATAGAGCGAGCCGATCGACAGCACGCAGGCCGTTGCGATTGCAATGAGCTTCCGGTTTTCGCGAAGCACTGTGAGCACTTCCGAAAGAGAAATCTCGTCGTTGTCGGGCGTGGAGCGCGACTGATTGGGAGGCTGCTGCATAACGTCTTTCATTGCGGCTCGATCAGCCTGTGAGTCCATTGCGAGATGCCGTGTCGAATCTGGGCGAAGGCGAGTTCGGACACGGTTCGATGGCGTCGATACGGGTCCATGACGTCCGCTCTGTCGTCCTCGCAAAGGCGAAATACCTTGCCGCGCGCCGATGGAAACGCGGCCTTCACCCAGTCGCACTGGGCCAGTGTCATGGTGAGAATCAGATCGGCGTCGCGCACGAGCGACGCGTCGAGTTGCCTCGCGACGTGCGAATCGAGCGCAATACCGTGTGCTTGCGCGAGTTCGCCGATGACTGCGTCCACAGGCGCGCCAACGAGCGCAGCCGTCCCCGCCGACGTCACCTCGACATCCGCAAGCTCATGGGCCAGCAACGCCGCCGCCACCGGACTCCGGCACACATTCCCCTCGCACACCATCAACACGGAGCGGATCATTTCGCGATCACTCCCGCCGTAAGCCCCGTGCTGATCAGCGGCATCAACAGGCTCATCACGCGGTTGAAGCGCACGAGACCATTGCCGTCGACATAAACGATGTCCTTCGGCTGCAGGTCGAAATCCTTCGCGACGAGCATCGCGACCGGCGACCGGCTGTCGAGATGGAACACTTCGGGCTTGCCGTCGCGCGAGCGGATGACGAACATCTGCGCGGTGTCCGCCGTGTTCGCGTTCACACTGCCCACTTGCGACAGCGCATCCGCGAGCGACAGCGTGCCGTCGCGTCGCGGCACCGCCGAACCGGGCTTGCTGACTTCGCCCATCACGTAGACGCCGTTGTCCTCGCGCGAGGTCACGCGCAGCACGTCGCCCGCCTTGAGGAACAGCGTCGACGGATCGACGCCCTGCGCCAGCATCCGCGTCACATCGAGCCGATGCGGCACGCCATTGCGCATGAGCACGACATCGCTTTGATCTGCACTATCGGAGAAGCCGCCCGCGTGTGCGATCGCGTCGTAGAAATTGAGCGGCACATCCGTCAACGAGAACACACCGGGCGACCGGACTTCACCATCGACATAAACCTGACGCGAACGGTACGACGCCATGCGAACCGTCACCTGCGGATTCACGAAATAGCGCGAAAGCGCGGATGTCAGCCGCTCGCGGATTTGTTGCGTGCCGAGGCCCGCCACGTTGAGAGTGCCCGCGTAAGGGAAGGCGAGCTTGCCGCTTTGATCGACGACGAAGCCCGCCGCCGGATCGCCCGGCTTCGATGGCCCCTGCGTCTGAGTGGAGCCGACGGCCTGCGCAAGCTCGGGGTGATCCCACACGACGATCTGCAAGACATCGCCCGGGCCGACCGTATAAGGTTGCGGCGCCGCGAACAACTGGCGCGCCTGTGAGTCCTGCCAGGCACTGCGCTTCTCCGCGAGGCTTCTCACGGTCGCGAGATCCAGCTCGGTGATCGGAATCTCGGGCGTCGCGGCCGTCGGCGCAACGGAGGACCGGCTGGTCTGCACGCCATCGTTTGTGTTCGCCCCGGTGAGCATCTTAAAGCCCGGTGCGGCGGCGCAGGCGCTCAGAAGTGCTGCCAGTGCGATCGCGGCGCCAAGCCGCGGAGTGGAAGCGCGCCGCATTGCGTCGCAGGCGCGTTCAATCGAATACTTCATGGATGACTCTGCGCTTCAATAAGCGTTGTGATGAACGAAGCCCCGCACGATCGTCGCGAAGAGGATGCGTACATCGAAGGCCAACGACCAATTGCTGAGATAGAACAAATCGTGTTCGACGCGCTTTTGCATCTTCTCGATGGAATCCGTTTCGCCGCGCAGCCCGTTCACCTGCGCCCAGCCCGTGATGCCCGGCTTGATGCGATAGCGATGGATATAGCCATCGACGATTTCCTGATACAGCGCGTCGTGCTCGATGGCATGCGGACGCGGCCCCACCACCGACATGTCACCGCGCAGCACGTTGAGGAACTGCGGCAGTTCGTCGAGGCTCGTGCGGCGCAACAGCGCGCCAAGGGGCGTGATCCGGGCATCGCCGCGCGTGGCCTGCTCGACCACGCCGTCGCCCGGCGCGTGAACGTGCATCGTGCGGAACTTGAAAATCTGAAAAGGCTCGCCCTTCGCTCGGTGGCGCCACTGCCTGAACATCACCGGACCCGGCGACGAGCACTTCACCGCAAGTGCAATGAGCAGCAGAAGCGGTGAAAGAGCGATCAGCGCGCACGTCGCGAAAACACAGTCGAAGATGGCCTTGACGCCCAGCGCGCGATCCGTGAGCGGCGCTGACACCAGATTGACGGCGAATGCGGTATCGACGTCGGCGGCATCGCTGCGAAAGCGCGCGTGCTTGCCGACATCCGGAAGGAAGCGGATGTTCAGCAAGTCATTGCGGAAGATGTCGAGGAAGCGCAGAAGCGTCGCTTCATCGGTCAGCGGAAGCGCGAGCCATAGTTCGTCGATGCGCTGCTCGCGCACGTAGGCGACGAACGGCTCCGTGTGGCAGAAGAGCCGGATGCCGTCGGTATTCGCCGTCGCTGCTTCGTTCAGATCGAACCGTGCGTCGATGCGATACACGGAATCGCGCCTGGCGAGAAAGCGCTGCAGGAACGCATCGCAATGATCGCCACGTCCGACTAGGGCAACCGAGCGCGTTCGCACACGTCGGGCGCGAATTATTCGGATGACGAAGCGGCACCCCATCACACCCGCGAACGTCGACGATGCCCAGCAGGCGAACCCCATGAGCGATGGCTGAAACTCGCGATGCATCGACATCGCGGCGAACGTCGCGAGCGCTTCGCACAGCGTCCATGCCAGCGCCGGCCCGAGAATGCCGGCGACAGTCCCGCTGCACTGCCGACTGCGCACGGATTGGCCGGCCCAGGCGAGCAACACGGCGAACGCTGCCGCGGCGCTCACATAGCCGGCCTCGGAGGACTCGCCGAACACGCGATACGCAAAAAGCGCGCTCCCGAGAGCGACGAACGCTTCGCACAGACGCAGTGGCACGTCGCGGCCAGAAGGCCGCTCCAACAACAGAGAATATCTCGACAATCGCATGGCGGAACCGGCGGTGATACCGGGGCACCGAACCGCGCCAGACACAGGCAGCGGTCCACCGGACCATCGGCTAACTTCGACCCAAACAAACGGCCGCTGTACTCGGGCTGCGAGACTTACTCCGCTCGCATGCCGGTCAGCGACTCATCTTCGAAAGGGTCGCAACGCATGTGCGTCACGACCGAAAGGGGCGAAGTCTCCGGGAAGCATCGGCATGCAGGAATAGGAGCGATCCGAATTAAAAGAACGCTAAAAAATACAAGCGGACGACGAGACGAGAGATCAAGCGGGAGACGGCGCACGCCGTCACGCGAGGGGAGGGGTGACGCATCGCCATGTCGCGGCGGCGCGCAATGTAGGACAAATCGTGGAGGAACGGCGCGTGCGAACTTATCGACACGCGCCGCTCGTTAATGCGGCTTCAGATGAACATCAGCCAGTTCAACAAAAAGATATTCACGACCAGCAACGTCAACGCAGTCGGCACTTGCACCTTGATGACCGCGTTCTTGTCGGGTAATTCGAGCAGCGCCGCCGGCACGATGTTGAAGTTCGCCGCCATCGGCGTCATCAGCGTGCCGCAGTAGCCGGAGAACATGCCGATCGCGACCATCGTCGCCGGATTGCCGTGAAAGACGCCAACGAGAATCGGCACGCCGACGCCGCCCGTCATTACCGGGAACGCGGCGAAGCCGTTGCCCATCACCATCGTGAACAGCGCCATGCCGATGCAGTACACCGCCACCGCGACGAGCCTGTAATCGAGATTCACGTAAGCCGTCGTCACGTGCGCGACCGCCTTGCCGACGCCCGCGTCGGAGAACACGAGCCCGAGCATGCCGAGCATCTGCGGCAGCACGGCGGCCCACGACAGCGCATCGATCAGGCGGCGCGCTTCACGCATCGACTGCCCGACGGTATCGCGCGTCATCACGCACGCGACCGCCAGCGCGATCACGCAGCCGATGCCGAAGCCGATCAGCGTCACGTTCTTCAACTCGATGAGGGGCCTGCCGCCGAACACGAGATGACTTGCGCCGAGCGTCAGGATGACGGTCACGACGGGAATCGTCAGCGCGGGCACGAAGAGCTTGTTGCCGAGACGCATGGCGCTCTGGCGGCGCGTTTCATCGGAGAGCATCTTCGGCTTCGCGCCGGTGACGCCGCCGAGACCCGCGATCAGCGCCATCGCCACGACCAGCACGCCGACGACCGATGCCGGCAGCCAGTCGCCGATGAGGAAAATCAGCGCATACACGAGCCAGAACACGCCCGTGGTCAGCCGGCGAGGATGCGACTTGTCGGTGAGGATCATGCCCGCGACGACCACGAGCACGATGCCGACCAGATAGAAGAGATAGTTGATCGTCAGCGTCATGCTTTTTCTCCGGCGACGTTGCGGGTGAGCGCATCAAGTTCGCGCGTCAGTTGACGATCGAGCAGCCAGAGGCGAAAGCCATGAATCAGGAACGCGCAGATGGCGGTCGGGATGCCCCAGACGGCCACGTGCATCGGCTCGACGATGATGCCCGCTTCCTTCAGGAACGTGACCATCAGCACGATCGCGCCGAACGCCACGAAGATGTCCTCGCCGAAGAACAGGCCGACGTTATCGGTCGCGGCCGAGTATGCGCGCAGCTTGTAGCGCACGGCATCGGACAGCTTGCCGTAGCGCGCTTCCGTCGCGCCTTCCGCCATCGGCGCGAGCAGCGGCCGCACCATCTGCGGATGACCGCCGAGGCCCGTCAGGCCGACCGCCGCCGTCAGTTCGCGCACCAGCAGATAGACGATCAGCAGACGCCCGGCCGTCGCCGCGCGAATGCCCGAGATCCAGATTTGCGCGCGTTCGCGCAGCCCGTGCCGCTCCAGCAAGCCGATCACCGCGAGCGGCAACAGGATGATGAGCGGGATGTTGCGCGTCTTCAGAAAGCCGGTGCCGATGGCGCTCAGAATGCGCTCCGGCGGGAAGTGAGCCGCGAATCCGGTGATGATCGCGGCGGCGGCGACGATCAGCATCGGATTGAAGCGCAGCACGAAGCCCACGATGATGACGGCCACGCCGATGAGCGGCCATAAACTGACTGGGGTTGCCATGAGATCTCCAAACGAACATGGATGAAAACACCGCGCCTCGAACTGGGCGCGTGGTGACTGCGCGGCTCTCGTGGCCGCTTGCTAAAACGCCCCGGCGGTGCGGGGCGTTCAGTGCTCGGTTACGTCGCTCAGGCGGCGCGGGCGGCGCGCACGCCAATGCCCGCGACAGCCAGCGCGCCGCGAATGCGCCGTGCAAACGCGAGCGCGTGTTCGCCATCGCCATGCAGGCAGATGGTCTGCGCATTCAACGGCACCCATTCGCCCGATACGGCCTGCACGCGCTGCTCGCGCACCATCGACAGCGTGCGGTCGAGCACGGCGTCTTCGTCGTCGAGCAATGCGCCCGGCTCTTTGCGCGGCACGAGCGAGCCATCCGCGCGATAGCCGCGATCCGCGAACACTTCTTCGATCGCGCCGAGCCCCGCGCGCTTCGCGGCATCGACGAGACCGCTGTTCGCCAGACCGAAGATCAGCAGCGTCGGATCGAAATCGCGCACGGCGGCGACGATTGCATCGGCGATTTGCGGCGTTTTCGCCGCCTGGTTGTACAGCGCGCCATGCGGCTTCACGTGCGCGATGCGCCCGCCTTCCGCTTTCGCGATCGCAGCGAGCGCGCCGAGCTGATACAGCACGCCCGCGTAAATCTCTTCGGGCGGCAGGTCCATTTCCTTGCGGCCGAAGTTCTCGGGATCGTTGAAGCTCGGGTGCGCGCCGATCGCCACGCCTTTCGCCACCGCCCAGCGCACGCAGTCGCGCATCGCGGTGGCGCCGCCCGCATGCCAGCCGCACGCGATGTTCGCGGAACTCACGAGGTCGAGCAGCGCTTCGTCCGAGCCGCAGCCTTCGCCGAGGTCGGCGTTGAGATCGATTTCCATGTTAGTCGTCGATGTAGTCGTTGGGTTTGTGTGTTATCGCGCGATGCGTTCTTCGTGCATCGCGATGGCTGTTTCCACCTGTTTCACATACTGCCGTTCTTCAGCGAGCGCGTGGCGCGCTTCCTCCACCGATGTCTCGATGAAGCGCACGCCTCCGTTCAGCCGCGCCTGCGCGAGCTTCCACAAGTCCGCGCGAATGACTGCGCCGATTTTCGGATAGCCGCCCGTGGTCTGGGCATCGCCCATCAGGATGATCGGCTGGCCGTTCGGCGGGACCTGGATCGTGCCGGGCAAGACCGCGTGTGACAGCAGTTCGGTCTTGTCGCGGCGCTCGAGCGCCGTGCCCGCGAGCCGGAAACCCAT
Source organism: Caballeronia sp. RCC_10 (assembly GCF_041360715.1). Taxonomy (NCBI): domain Bacteria; kingdom Pseudomonadati; phylum Pseudomonadota; class Betaproteobacteria; order Burkholderiales; family Burkholderiaceae; genus Caballeronia; species Caballeronia sp. RCC_10. The sequence goes on along the minus strand of NZ_JBFUPT010000021.1, from coordinate 63,613 downwards.
GCGGTTGCTGTTCGGCGTGATCGTCCACTCCTCGTTCCAGAAGTCGTCGTGAGCCTTGTCGCTGAAGCTCGCATATTCCGGACCGCGCAGCACGCGGATCGGCACGGCCCACGCGAGGCCGGGCGCGTGGCGGCCGCGGCGCAGGGGCTCATCGACGAGAACGAACTTGCACCACGCGGGCGCCTTGACGCCGAATGCCGGTTCCTCCGGCGAAAACGCGATGCCCTTGTGCGGCTGCGGCACGCCTGCCGGCAAGCGGTCGCCGTCGCGCAACGCGCGCCCTCCGAGCCCGCCGAAGCACGCGCCGAGGTCGGTGCTGCGCGAGCCGAGCATCGGCAGCACGTCGATGCCGCCCGCGATGCACACATAGCCGCGCATGCCGCGCTTCGCCGCGCGCAGCGTCAGTTCCTGGCCCGCGCGCACCGGAAGGCTCCACCACGAATAGACCGGCACGTCGTCGAGCGTCGCGCCGAAGTCGGTGCCCGTGATGGCGATGCGCGTCGCGCGCTTGAAGCGAAGCACCGTCGGCCCGAACGTCACCTCGATGCCCGCCGCATCCGGCCGGTTGCCGACGAGTCGATTGCCGATTTCGAGCGACAGCGCATCCAGCGCACCGCCCGAACTGACGCCGAGATGGCGGTATCCGTGGCGGCCGAGATCCTGCACCGTGGACAGCACGCCTGCGCGAATCACGTCGATCATGCGCGCACCTCCAGCGCCGTGAAGCGCACGCGGTCGCCGGGCTGCATCAGCGTCGGCGGATTGCGCGACGGATCGAAAAGCCTGAGTTCGGTGCGGCCGAGCAGTTGCCATCCTCCCGGCGATGCAGCCGGATAGATGCCCGTCTGCGCACCGCCGATGCCCACCGATCCGGCCGGCACTTCGAGGCGCGGCTCGCGTCGGCGCGGCATATGCAACGCGGGATCGAGCCCGCCGAGATACGCGAAGCCCGGCTGAAAGCCCAGGAAGAACACGATGTACTCCGCTTCGGTGTGACGCTTCACGACTTCATCGATGGACAGGCCCCCGTGCTTCGCCAGCTCCGCGAGATCGGGGCCGTCCTCGCCGCCGTAGCGCACCGGAATCTCGATCGTGCTGCCGGGCGCATCGGCGCTGCCGGCGGCGTTCCATCCGGCTTCGAGTTGCGCGGCGAGGCTTTCGTAGTCGGCGTCGAGCGGATCGAAGACGATCGTCAGATTGTTCATGCCGGGCACGACTTCGACGACATGCGGCATCAGGCGCGCACGCTCGGCGAGCGCCCAGATGCGTCGCTGGCAGTCGATCGTGGCGGGCGGCGCGGCTTCGCAAACAAGCGCGCAGTCGCCGAGCGGATGGATTCGTGGTGGTGTCATGGCTTCCAGTCTTGCGTCGGCACGGCGCGCGGAGAATGCGTTTTTCTTCGCCGCGCCGTGCACACAATGTTACATTGTCAATAAATTATCAAGAAGTTATCAATACGCGTTTGTCTGGAGTGCGGCGCAAGCGGGTTCCGCTAGACTCCGGTTCAATCTCAAATGGTCATCGCCATGTCGCGTCATCCTGCCAAGATCGTGTCGTCCGAGCACCTCGTCTCCGAAACCAGCGCGGAACTTTCCGAGTTCGAATATGCGCTCATCATGGCGAGCAATGCGTTCAATCGATGGATGGTGCGCTGCATGTCCGCAGCCGGCGCGAAAGACATGACAGCGGTGGAAGTGTCGCTGCTGCATCACGTGAATCACCGGGATCGCAAGAAGAAGCTCGCGGATATCTGCTTCGTGCTGAATATAGAGGACACGCACGTCGCGACTTATGCGCTGAAGAAGCTCGTGGCGCGCGGCTACGTGGCGAGCGAGAAAGCCGGCAAGGAAGTATTCTTCTCGGCGACGCCGGCGGGGCGCGAACTGTGCGGGAAGTATCGCGAAGTGCGCGAGAGCTGCCTGATCTCGGCGCTGCGCGAAAGCGGATTGACCAATGAACAGATCGGCGAGGCCGCGCAGTTGATGCGCAACGCATCCGGCCTCTACGACACCGCCGCGCGTGCGGCGGCATCGCTTTAAGGGCGGCGGGCCCTCAGTAAAGCGCCGCTTCGGTGACGATCGCATCGAGCGGCATGTCGTGCAGTTCGCGCGGCAACGCATCGAGCTTGCCCGCTTCGTACGCAATGCCGATCGTGACCGGCTTGCGCGCGGCCGGCCACGCGGCGAGCGTGCGGTCGTAATAGCCACCGCCGTATCCCAGCCGATAACGGTCCGCGTCGAAACCGACGCACGGCACCAGCAACAATTCCGGCACCACGACGCGCTCTTCTTCCGGCACGGGAATTCGATAACGGCCGGCCTTCATCGGCGAGTCTGCGCGCCAGGCGTGAAAGGCCATGGGCGCGTGAGGCTGCACGACGACGGGCAACGCGGCCTCGCGTGCATCGCCGGCATTGCCCGATGCGAGCCAGTCGGTCAGCACGGCGCGGGCATCGAATTCGCCGGCCACCGGCCAATAAAAGCCGATGCATCTGACCGGGCGTGCTTCGAGCACCACGCGAAGCCGCTCGCCGAGCGCGGCATCGGCGGGCACCCGCGACGGCTCTTCCTGCTGCGCTTCGCGCCTTGCCAGCAGCGTCGCGCGCAAGGTGCTTTTGGGTTCCGCGCAAACGTTGCGTGCTATGCTTTGGACCGATCTTTGGACCACCTCGCGCTCCAGTAATAACGATGTCAAAACGCCTCAACCGAGTATATCTTGCGGCCGGCTACGCCCTTGCCGCCGCTACGCTGGTCGCATGCGGAACGGCCACCGCCGTCCCGCCGGACGCGGACTTTGCTCCGTCCTCCGACGATCGCATTTTCATGCAATTGCGCGAGGCGTCACGTGCGAACGATGCGGGCCGCGCCGCTTTGCTCGCCTCGCAGATTCCGAACTATCCGGCGCCTGGCTATATCGACTATTTCACGATCAAGCCGCAGCTTTTCGATGCGCAAGGCCACGCGCGCCCCGACGCGCCGGATGCACCCGTGCTCTCGTTCCTGCAGCGCTACGACGGTCAGGCCATTGCCGACCGCATGCGCAACGACTATCTCGTCGTGCTCGGCGGCCGTCACGACTGGCGCAACTTCCAGGAGCAGTATTCCCGTTTCGTGCTCAACGACGACACGCAGGTCAAATGCTATGCGCTCGAAGCGCGCATGTCGCGCGGTGAGAATGTCGCGGATGCGGCGCGCGCACTGCTCGTCGATCCGAAATCGTACGGCGACGGCTGCGTCGATCTGATCGCTGCGCTCGCGGAGTCCGGCCAGTTCACGAGCGACGACATCTGGCAGCAAATCCGCCTCGCCTATGAGCAGAACTACACGACGACCGGCGCGAATATCGTCGATGCGCTCGGCCAGGAGAGGCCGAAGCCCGAACTGCTCGATAACGCCGTCAACAAGCCGCCGCTTTATCTGGCGCGCGGCGTCATGCCGAACACGCCGGCGCATCAACTGACGCTGCTCGCCGTCACGCGCCTCGCCCGCAACGATCCGGCGATGGCCGCTGCCACGTTCAGTTCCGTCGCGCCGAGCCTGACGGCCGCCGAGCGCGCCGTGGGCTGGGGCACCATCGGCTATCAGGCGGCGCTGAAGCGCATGCCGGCGGCGGCGGACTGGTATCGGCTGTCGGCGAATGCGCAGTTGTCTAATCCGGCGTACGAATGGCGCACGCGCAGTGCGCTGCTCGCCGGCGACTGGAACATGGTGCGCTGGTCGGTCGAGCAGATGCCGCCGACGCTTCGCAGCCAGCCTTCGTGGACCTACTGGCACGCGCGCGCCGTCAAGCAGGCCGGCGATACCGCCACGGCGAATCAGGAATTTCAGGGCATCGCGGATCAATACAACTTCTATGGCCAGCTCGCGCTCGAAGAGCTGGGGCAGAAGATCACGCTGCCGCCGCGCACGACCGTATCGGATGCGGAAGTCACGCAGATGCAGTCGGTGCCGGGCTTCGGGCTGTCGCAGCGTTTCTACGCGCTCAATTTGCGGCTCGAAGGCAATCGCGAATGGAACTGGCCGCTGCGCACGATGACCGACCGGCAACTGATCGCCGCCGCGCAGTACGCGAAGCGCATCGAACTGTTCGACCGCACCGTCAACACGGCCGACAAGACGAAGAGCGAACACGATTTCTCGCTGCGCTATCTGTCGCCGTTCCGCGAGATCGTCGAGCGCGATGCGCAGAACACCGGGCTCGATATCGAATGGGCGTACGGGCTGATTCGGCAGGAGTCGCGCTTCATCATCAACGCGCGGTCGGAAGTCGGCGCGGGCGGCTTGATGCAACTGATGCCCGGCACGGCGCAACTCGTCGCGAAGAAGATCGGTCTCGGGCCGGTGTCGCGCGCGCAGATGAACGACATCAACACGAACATCCTGCTCGGCACGAATTACCTGTCGATGATCTACAATCAATTCGACAACTCGCCCGTGCTCGCCACCGCTGGCTATAACGCCGGTCCCGGACGGCCGAAGCAATGGCGGCAGGATTTGCGGGCGCCCGTCGAGGGCGCGGTTTTTGCTGAAACCATTCCGTTTTCCGAGACGCGCGATTACGTGAAGAACGTGCTGTCGAACACCGTGTATTACGCCGCGTTGTTCGAAGGCCGTCCGCAATCGCTGAAGGCGCGGCTAGGTTATATCGCGCCGTAAGCGCATTCACACGACGCCGCGCGTTCCGACACGCGCGGCGGCTCGTCTTCGTATCTGTCCGCGCATTCGTCAGCCGCAACCGGCAAGCCGTGATATCCAAGAGGCGAACATGCGACATCAAAACGTAGCGCTCATCGGCGGTTCCGGCTTTATCGGGAGCCATCTCGTCAACGCGCTCGTCGATCTCGGCAAGAACGTGCGCATCGCCACGCGGCGGCGCTCGAACGCCGCGCATCTGACGCTGCTTCCCGTCGATGTCCTCGAAACCGACGTGCACGATCCCGTGAAGCTCGCCGCGTTCGTTGCGGAAGCGGATGCGGTCATCAATCTCGTCGGCGTGCTGCATGGAAGGCGCGGCGATCCCTACGGCCCGGAGTTCGCGCGTGCGCACGTGGAATTGCCGCGCAAGATCGCCGCCGCATGCGAGGCGAAGGGCGTGCGCAGATTGATCCACATGAGCGCGATCGGCGCGGATGCAGAAGGTCCGAGCATGTATCTGCGCTCGAAGGGCGACGGCGAGAAGCTGATTCGCGAGTCGGGCCTCGACTGGACGATCTTCCGCAGTTCCGTCGTCTTCGGCCCCGAGGACAATCTGCTGAATCAGTTTGCGTTCCTTCAGCGCATCTTTCCGGTGATCCCGCTCGCTTGCGCCGATGCACAGTTCCAGCCGGTGTTCGTCGGCGATGTCGCGAAGGCCATCGTGAACGTGCTCGATCTCGATGCTGCCAACCGCATGACCTACGAACTCGCGGGTCCGGGCGTGTACACGCTCGCCGAACTGGTGCGCTTCGCGGGCGCGACGATCGGGCGGCGTGCGCGCATCATCAAGTTGCCCGACAGCCTCGGCCGCCTGCAGGCGATGACGCTCGAAATGGCGCCCGGCGAACCGCTGATGTCGCGCGACAATCTGGATTCGATGCGCACGCCGAGCATCGCGAGCGGCCCGCTTGCGCCGGAACTGGGCATCGGCGAGCCGGCGAGCATCGAGGCGATCGCGCCGCTGTATCTCACGGGCAACTCGCCGCGCTCGCGCTTCAATACCTTCCGCGCCACGGCGCATCGTTGATTTCGGAGCCGCATGAAACTCGTTATCGGTGACAAGAACCTTTCCTCCTGGTCGATGCGTCCGTGGGTGCTGCTCAGGCATTTCGGCCTGGCGTTCGACGAGACGCTGATCCGCCTCGACCGGCCCGACACGAAGGCGAAGATTCTCGACGTCACGCCATCGGGCAAGGTGCCGTGCCTCATCACCGATAACGGCGATGCCGTGTGGGAATCGCTTGCGATCATGGAGACGATTGCGGAGAACCATCCGCAACACGCGATGTGGCCGCGCGACGCGGCTGCCCGCGCGCTTGCCCGCAGCGTCAGTGCGGAGATGCACGGCGGCTTCGCGGACCTGCGTCAGAACATGCCGATGCAGATCGACCTGCACGCGCTCGGCCTGGGCGCGACGCCGGCGACGCTCTTCGATATCGCGCGCATCGACGCGATGTGGAACGACTGTCTCGCGCGATCGGGCGGGCCGTTCCTGTTCGGCGAGTTCGGCATCGCGGATGCGATGTACGCGCCGGTCGTCATGCGCTTCAACTCTTACGAGCCTGCGTTGAGCGAGGGATCGCGCGCCTATGCGCGTCGCGTGACGGCACTGCCGGCGGTGGCTGCGTGGATCGACGATGCGCGCAAGGAAGCCGCGCGATGAATATTTACGCGGTAGGCGGCGCGATTCGTGATGCGTTGCTCGGCATGCCGGTGATGGATCGCGATTACGTGGTCGTCGGCGCGACGCCCGAGCAGATGGTGGCGCAGGGGTATCGACCGGTCGGGAAGGACTTTCCGGTGTTTTTGCATCCGCAGACGCACGAGGAGTACGCGCTGGCGCGCACGGAGCGCAAGACGGCGGCGGGCTATCACGGATTCCAGTTCTATTATTCGCCGGATGTCACGCTCGAAGAGGACCTGGCGCGCCGCGATCTCACGATCAACGCGATGGCGCGGGAAGTGACGCCGGCGGGCGAGCTGACGGGACCGGTGATCGATCCGTTCAATGGCCGGGCGGACCTCGAGAAGAGGCTTTTCAGGCACGTGGGCGATGCGTTCATCGAGGACCCGGTGCGCATTCTGCGGCTTGCGCGTTTTGCTGCGCGCTTTGCGGATTTCACCGTCGCGCCGGAGACCGAGGCGTTGATGAAGAGGATGGTCGAGGCCGGCGAAGTGGATGCGCTCGTGCCCGAGCGCGTGTGGCAGGAAGTGTCGCGCGGTCTGATGGAGAAGAAGCCGTCGCGGATGTTCGAGGTGTTGCGCGGCAGTGGCGCGCTTGCGCGGATTCTTCCCGAGATCGATGCGCTTTGGGGCGTGCCGCAACGTGCGGACTATCATCCGGAGGTCGATACGGGCGTTCACGTGATGATGGTGCTGGACTATGCGGCTTCGCAGGGCTTTACGTTACCGGTGCGCTTTGCCGCGCTGACGCACGATCTCGGCAAGGCGACGACGCCGGAGGATGTGCTGCCGCGTCATATCGGACACGAGGGGCGCAGTGTCGATTTGCTGAAGCCTTTGTGCGAGCGTTTGCGTGTACCGAACGAATGCCGCGACCTGGCGATGCTCGTTGCGCGTGAGCATGGGAATATTCATCGCGTGATGGATATGGGCGCGGCGGCGCTCGTGCGCTTGTTCGAGCGGTCGGATGCTTTGCGCAAACCTGCGCGGTTTGCGGAAGCGTTGCAGGCTTGTCTTGCGGATATTCGCGGGCGGTTGGGGCTCGAGGCGCAGCCTTATCCGCAGGCTGAGCGGTTGCGGGTTGCACTGGTCGCTGCTCGTGCTGTTGATGCTGGCGCTGTGGCTTCGCGGTTTGCTTCCGAGCCTTCTCGGATTAAGGATGCGGTGCATGAGGCGCGGGTTGCGGCCGTGCAGAACGCTTTGTTTTCTTGATTGGTTTTTTTTGTTGAGCTTTTTTCGTTGGTGAGCTTTTATTCGTGTCGGTCTATTAGTGCGCCCCTCCCCGGGGCGGGGGTCACTTTCTTGGCTGTCGACCAGAGTTGGCGCTTCAGCGCCTTACTCTGGTCCCATGCAAAGAAAGTAACCAAAGAAAGCAGCTTTTTTCTAGGCCCGAAGCACAGTACGCGTGGCCACTTCGTAGAACAGCAGTGGCACTCAGCTTGAAAGAGCCTTGAATCACCTTCCGCGCCCACTGACTACTAACGTCCTCCGAGCCCCTTGGCTCGACAACACCAGTGGGGCACCAGACTCTACGCGATCAACGCTATTCGAACGTTTGAAACCAAGGAAAGGTAACGGGCACAGCGGCACGGTCACGCAGAAATCTCCGAAAGCAGAAATCGCCTTGCGGGGTCCTGCAAGGTCGAGCGCAACTCAGCCGCTTAGCCGCGCAGTAGCGCAGTAGCACTCGTCAAGAGCGTTGCGAGACGGAAGGGATTGAAATCAGGAATTAAGCGGAGCGCGGGCGACGGAAGCCTGAGTAAAGTGGCTTCGAGTAATCGGTCAGCCCTTAAGTTGTAGCGTGGCGCTGTATATACAGTCGGTGTTAACGAGCCAAGGGGCTCGGAGGACGTTAGTTATCAGCGGGCGCGGAAGGTGATTCAAGGCTCTTTCAAGCTGAGTGCCACGGATGTACTGCGAAGTAACCACGCGTACTGTGCTTCGGGCCTAAAAATAGCTGCTTTCTTTGGTTACTTTCTTTGCATGGGACCAGCGTAAGGCGCTGAAGCGCCAACTCTGGTCGACAGCCAAGAAAGTGACCCCCGCCCCGGGGAGGGGCGCACTAATAGACCGACACGAATACAAGCTCAACGAAAAAAGCCCCCTAAAGCGCCCGAGCAATCAAAGAAAGCAAAATCGAGAGCAACAGCGTCGACATGAAGGGAAACGAATACTCCCGCCCGAAGAGGCGCAAATTGAAATCCCCGGGCAACCGCCCGATCCCAAGCTTCCTGAGCCACGGCCAGCACCCGGAAAGCACGACAAGTGCGATAAAAGTAGTGAGTACCCAGCGAATCATGATCGCGTGCTCAGAGTGTATGAGACCGGTCGCCGGAAGAAAACGCATCCAGTCCGGAAGAAATCCCGCGTGAAAACGCAATTACCTTGAACAACTCGCCCATCTCAGCCTCCGACAACAGCTTCTGCACAGCATTAGCCGCAGGCAAAAACCGCTTCACATCCGAGGGATCGAGATCGCCGAGCACATCCGTAATGCCCGCGTTCATCAAAAACCGCGCTTGCGATGTAAAACCGAGCAAATCCGCCCCCGTCTCGACACCCGCCTCCGCGATACCCGTAAACTCGACGTGCGCCGTCAAATCCTGCAGCCCCGGATACAAAAACGGATCGGTATGCGCGCGATGCCGGTAATGACACATCAACGTGCCGCCCGCGCGCTGCGCATGATAAAACTCGCGGCGCGGGAAACCATAGTCGATGAAAAACGCCGCGCCACGCACGAGCATCGTGCAAACCGTCTTCGTGAACGCGAGCGCCGCTTCATGCGTCTCCGTCAGATATTCAGCGAAAGGCTCGTCATTCGTTTCGTCGATGGCGTCATCGATCAGTGAAATCTGCGGGTCCACAGACAGCGAACGATCCTCGAAGGCAAAGCCATCGCCCTGCACGACGACGCCGCGCTCGTGCCACGCGCCCAGCTTGCGCACCACCAGACGCACCGGCATCGCGTCGAGCACTTCGTTGCCGATCACCACGCCTTCGAACGCATCGGGCAACGCATCGAGCCACTCGACCTTCGCGGCAAGCGCAGGCGCTTGCGCCATCAACGTCGCGCGCTGCCGGTCGCGCAGTTCGCCCGACAAATCCACGATCGCGTAATGCTCGATATCCACGTCGAGTTCCGCGAGCGCCGTCAGCAACCCCGCCGCCAGCTTGCCCGTGCCGGCGCCGAACTCCATCAGCCGCCGCGTGCCGCTCGCCCGCAACGCCTGCGCAACCGGCCGCGCCAGCGTCTTCGCAAATAACGGCGACAGTTCCGGCGCCGTCACGAAATCGCTGCCGTCTTCCGCACGGCGGCCGAATTTCATTGCCCCGCCGCTGTAATAGCCAAGGCCCGGCGCGTAGAGCGCGAGGTCCATGTAGCGGTCGAACGGCAGCCAGCCGCCCGCCGCCGCGATGCGCTCGCGAATCAGTCGGGTCAGCGCTTCGGACTGCGCGAGCGCGTCGGCGCCCGGAGCAGGTAAACTATCGGATCGTTGAGCATTCGGATTCATCCCAGCATTGTAAATGAGCGCTTCCTCGCCGTTTTCCCCCGCAAATTCACCCGATTCCCCCTCCGGGGAACCGCGGACCCGCGCCGTGCTCGTCACGGGCGCGGGCAAACGCATCGGACGGGGCATCGCGCTGGAATTCGCCCGCCAGGGATGGAACGTCGCCGTGCATTACGGAACGTCCGAACGCGAAGCGCGGGAAACCGTCGCGCAGATCGAGGCGCTGGGCCGCCGCGCGGTCGCGCTCCAAGCCGATCTCGCCGATGAAACCGCCGTCGCGCAGCTCGTGCCCGCGTGCGTCGAGTCGTTCGGCTCGCTGCAATGCGTGGTGAACTGCGCATCGCGCTTCGACGAAGACACGGCTACGAACTTCGGCTACGCGAAGCTGATGCAGATGACCGCGGTGAATCTCGCCGCGCCGCTCACGCTCGCGCGCACGCTGCACGAAGCGACGCCCGACGACGCCGCAAACGACGAGGCGCGGCGCGCCGTCGTCATCAACGTGCTCGATCAGAAGCTGTACAACATGAACCCGGATTACCTCTCGTACACGCTGACGAAGGCCGCGCTCGACAACGCCACCGTCGCGCTGGCGCAGGCGCTCGCGCCGAAGCTGCGTGTCGTCGGGCTCGCGCCGGGGCTCACGCTCGTGTCGGCGTGGCAGACGCCCGCGTCGTTCGAGGCGGCGCATCGCGTGACGCCGCTCGGACGCGCATCGACGGTAGACGATCTCGCGCAGGCCGCGTGCTATCTGGCGAACGCGCATGGCGTGACCGGCACGACGCTCGTCGTCGATGGCGGTCAGCATCTCGTACCGAGCCCGCGCGACGTGATGTACATGATCGACGCGCCAAAGCCTTAACCTTGGAACCTCACCCATGCTTGCCGCTCTTTCGCATCCCCGGCTGACCGATTGCCGGCGGCTTTTTCTGCGCAACTACGAAGTGCGCATCAACATCGGCGTGCATGACTTCGAGAAGCGCGGCGAGCAACGCGTCGTGATCAACGTCGAATTGTTCGTGCCGCTCGCGCTGTCGACGCCCGTCGCCGACAAGCTCGCCGAAGTGGTCGATTACGACTTCATGCGATCGACCATCGCCGAGCGCGTGAAGCGCGGCCACATCCACTTGCAGGAAACGCTCTGCGACGACGTCGCCGCCGCGCTTCTCGCGCATCCGAACGTTCGGGCCGTCGCCGTATCGACGGAAAAGCCCGATGTCTATCCGGACTGCGACGCTGTCGGCGTCGAAGTCTTTCGCATCAAAGAGAAACGAGCATGAACGCGCGTGAAGCCATCGACCAAGCAGAAGAAGCGAAGCCGGCGCGCGAAGCCATTACGAAGCGCCAGCAGAAGGAAGCCTACGAGAACAACAAGCTGTTCAAGCGCCTCGCGCGGCAGGTCGGCCAGGCGATCGGCGACTTCAACATGATCGAGCAGGGCGACAAGGTCATGGTCTGCCTGTCCGGCGGAAAAGACAGCTACGCGATGCTCGACGTGCTCTTGCGCCTGCGCGAGCGCGCGCCGATCGACTTCGATATCGTCGCCGTCAATCTCGACCAGAAGCAGCCGGGCTTTCCGGAGCACGTGCTGCCGGAATACCTGTCGAAGCTCGACATTCCGTTCCATATCGAGAATCAGGACACGTACAGCATCGTCAAGCGGCTCGTGCCGGAAGGCAAGACGACGTGCTCGCTGTGCTCGCGCCTGCGGCGCGGCATTCTCTATCGCGTGGCGGGCGAGCTCGGCGCGACGAAAATCGCGCTGGGGCATCATCGTGACGACATCCTTCAGACGCTCTTGCTCAACATGTTCTACGGCGGCAAGCTGAAGGGCATGCCGCCCAAGCTGCAATCCGACGACGGCAAGAACGTCGTCATTCGTCCGCTCGCCTACGTAAAGGAAACGGACCTCGAGAAGTACGCCGAACTGCGCGAATTTCCGATCATCCCGTGCAATCTCTGCGGCAGCCAGCCGAACCTGAAGCGCGCGGAGATGAAGGCGCTGATTCGCGAATGGGACAAGCGTTTCCCCGGGCGCGTCGAGAACATGTTCAACGCGCTGTCGAACGTGGTGCCGTCGCATCTGATGGATAGCGCGCTGTTTCCGTTCGCCAGCCTGCGCGCGACCGGCGAGGCCGATCCGCAAGGCGATATCGCGTTCGACGAAGAACCGTGCGCGAGCGAACCGTCAGGATCGTCGAAGGCTATTTCAATTGTCCAGTTCGACGACCTGTGAACGCCTGTCCATCAAGGCCCGGCGTGCTCTCGCGCGCCTTTTCAGACAAGTTCGCGTGCTATATTGGCCCGACCTCAAACCCGGCTTGAACCCGCAATAAATTCGCGATGAATATCGTCATTCTGGCTGCCGGCATGGGCAAGCGCATGCGCTCCGCCTTGCCAAAAGTCCTTCATCCCCTGGCGGGCCGGCCGCTGCTGGCACATGTCATCGAAACGGCGCGCGCGCTGTCGCCCGTGCGGCTTGTCGTCGTCGTCGGACACGGCGCGGACAAGGTGCGCGAAGCGGTCGGCGCGCCCGACGTTCAGTTCGCCATTCAGGACAAGCAGCTCGGCACCGGACACGCCGTGCAGCAGGCGCTGCCGCTGCTCGATCCTTCCGTGCCGACCCTCGTGCTCTACGGCGACGTGCCGCTCACGCGCGCAAGCACACTGGAGCGTTTGCTCGATGCCGCCGGAACCGAACGCTACGGCGTGCTCACGGTGACGGTCGACGACCCGACCGGCTACGGCCGCATCGTGCGTGACGCGAGCGGCGCGGTGCGCAAGATCGTCGAACAGAAAGATGCGAGCGACGAAGAACGGCGCATCGCGGAAATCAACACGGGCATCGTCGTATCGCCGACGCGCACGCTGGAAGCGTGGCTCGCGTCGCTGAAGAACGACAACGCGCAGGGCGAGTTCTATCTGACCGACGTCGTCGAGCGCGCGATCGAAGCGGGCGTCGAAGTCGTGACGGCGCAACCCGACGCCGAATGGGAAACGCTCGGCGTGAACAGCAAGGTGCAACTCGCCGAACTGGAGCGCATCCATCAGCGCAACGTCGCCCATGCGCTGCTCGAAGCCGGCGTGACGCTCGCCGATCCCGCGCGCATCGACGTGCGCGGCACGCTGGAATGCGGCGCGGATGTGTCCATCGACGTGAACTGTGTGTTCGAAGGCCGCGTGACGCTCGCGGACAACGTGAGCATCGGGCCGAACTGCGTCATTCGCGATGCATCGATCGGCGCGGGAACGCGCGTCGACGCGTACACGCATGTCGAAGGCGGCACGACGGGCGCGAAGGTCGTGCTCGGGCCGTATGCACGCTTGCGTCCGGGCGCGGTGCTCGGCGACGAGGCGCACGTCGGCAATTTCGTGGAAGTGAAGAACGCGGTGATGGGCCACGGCGCGAAAGCGAACCACCTGAGCTATATCGGCGATTCCGATATCGGCGCGCGCGTGAATGTGGGCGCGGGCACCATCACCTGTAATTACGACGGCGCGAACAAGCATCGCACGATCGTCGAAGATGACGTGTTCATCGGCTCGGATACGCAACTGGTCGCGCCGGTGCGCGTCGGGCGCGGCGTGACGATCGCGGCGGGCACGACGGTCTGGAAGGACGTGGGCGAAGGCGAGCTGGTGCTGAACGAAAAGCGCCAGGTCAGCAGAACGGGCTACGTCCGCCCGGCCAAAAAGAAGGTTTGAAGCGCGCCAGGCCGTGCCGGAAGGCGCGGCCTTGTCATTGGTGCGTTCGGTTCAGATTTCAAAGGATATCGCCATGTGCGGAATTGTCGGCGCGGTTGCGCAACGTAACATCGTCCCGGTGCTCGTCGAAGGCTTGCGTCGGCTGGAATATCGCGGCTACGACTCGTGCGGCGTCGCCGTGCTGAGTCATGGCGAGCCGCGCCGCGCTCGCAGCGTCGCGCGCGTGTCGGATCTCGATGCCCAAGTGAAGGAAACGAACCTTGCCGGCATGACGGGCATCGCGCATACCCGCTGGGCGACGCACGGCGCGCCCGTCACCGACAACGCGCACCCTATCTTTTCGCGCGATACCGTGGCGCTCGTGCATAACGGCATCATCGAAAACTACGAGTCGCTGCGCACGATGCTGCGCGACAAAGGTTACGAGTTCGTCTCGCAGACGGATACCGAAGTCATCGCGCATCTGATTCACAGCATGTATCGCGGCGATTTGTTCCAGACCGTGCGCGAGGCCGTCAAGCAACTGCACGGCGCGTATGCAATCGCGGTGATTCACAAGGATCAGCCGCATACGGTGGTGGGCGCGCGCCAGGGTTCGCCGCTCGTCGTCGGCGTGGGCGAGGGCGAGAACTTCCTCGCCTCCGATGCCCTTGCGCTGGCCGGCAGCACGGATCGCTTCGCGTTCCTCGAAGAGGGCGATGTCGTCGAGATCGCGCTCGATGGCGTGAAGATCGTCGATCGCCAGGGCATGCCCGCCGAGCGCGAAGTGCGCGTGGTGGCTGCGTATGGCGGCGCGGTGGAGCTGGGGCCGTATCGTCATTTCATGCAGAAGGAAATCTTCGAGCAGCCGCGCGCGATCACCGACACGATTCCGCAAGGCGATGAATTCACCGCCAGCCTCTTCGGCGAGAACGCGAAGGATGTGTTCGCGGGCATCGACAGCCTGCTGATTCTCGCGTGCGGCACGAGCTATTACTCGGGGCTGACGGCGAAGTATTGGCTCGAATCGATCGCGAAGATTCCGACGCAGGTGGAGATTGCGAGCGAGTACCGGTATCGGGAGTCGGTGCCTAATCCGAAGGCGCTGGTCGTCGTGATCTCGCAGTCGGGCGAAACCGCCGATACGCTCGCCGCGCTCAAGCACGCGCAATCGCTCGGACATGCGCACACGCTCGCCGTGTGCAACGTGAGCACGAGCGCGATGGTGCGCCAGACGGAACTCGCGTTCCTGACGCATGCGGGAACGGAGATCGGCGTGGCGTCGACGAAGGCGTTCACGACGCAGCTCGTCGGCCTTTTCGTGCTGGCGGTGACGCTGGCGAAGCTGCGCGGCCGCGTCGATGCGAAGCAGGAAGCGGCGTATCTCGGTCAGTTGCGTCACTTGCCGGCCGCGCTGAATAGCGTGCTGGCGCTGGAGCCGCAGATCATCGCGTGGTCGGAGGAGTTCGCGCGCAAGGAGAATGCGCTGTTCCTCGGGCGCGGGCTGCATTACCCGATCGCGCTGGAAGGCGCGCTCAAGCTCAAGGAAATTTCGTATATCCACGCCGAGGCGTATCCGGCGGGCGAACTGAAGCACGGGCCGCTCGCGCTCGTGACCGAAGCGATGCCGGTCGTGACCGTCGCGCCGAACGACACGCTGCTCGAGAAGCTGAAGTCGAACATGCAGGAAGTGCGGGCGCGCGGCGGAGAGCTGTATGTGTTCGCTGATGCCGATACGCGCATCGTCAGCGAGGACGGCATCCATGTCATTCGCATGCCGGAGCACTACGGTGCGTTGTCGCCGATTCTGCATGTGGTGCCGCTTCAGTTGCTGGCGTATCACACGGCGTGTGCGCGTGGGACGGATGTCGACAAGCCCCGGAATCTGGCCAAGTCGGTGACGGTGGAGTGATGTTGGTAGGGATGTAGCGGGATGCTCGAAGCGCCTCTTCCGAGGCGCTTTTTTTTCGTCCTGCACGCGACCCGCTTCCGCGTTTACCTGTGGACAAACCTGTCGACACTGCGCCGGTTAACCGTTGACGCTTTCTGCATAACCCGCCGTCCCGCGAGAATCACCGAAAGTTGTCCCGGCTTCCGCCCGCAATCCGCCAAACCATACCGAAGTTGTTTACTCGGCAAGTCATTGACGCAAAACGCTCGAAGCGGGTTATCCACTGAAACGGCGCAGGCTTGTTAACTACTACCACGTATACATACGAATCCTTTTGTTTACTTAGAGGCGCGTGCAGTGCTGCCCAAAACCAAAGCAGGGCAGTTCACTCAACAGCCGTCTCATGAACCTGCCGCAGACGCTCACGGCTGTTGCTCAAGTGCATGCGCATCGCGGCGCGGGCATCGTCGGCATCCTGACGAACGATCGCCCGATAAATCGCCTTGTGTTCGTTCAGCACGTTGCGCAGCCGTTCAATCTGATCCAGCTCCGCAATCTCCGCTTTGCCAAGCCGCGTGCGAGGACTCACCGCGCGTCCCATCTGACTGAGCACATCGTAGAAATAGCGATTGCCGCTCGCCCGCGCGATTTGCAAGTGGAACTCGACGTCATGCTCCAGCACATCCGTGCTGCCATTGGCGATCTGTTCTTCGTAACGCTCCACCGCACCGGCAATCTGCTTGAGATGCTGCTCCGTCCGGCGTCCCGCTGCCAGCGCGGCGGCGGCGCCTTCAAGATCGATTCGAAATTCGATGATCGCCATGATGTCGAGCAGGTTCGACAAATCGGCATCGTGCAGCCGCACCGCCTCCCGATCCGCCATCGCCCGAATGAACGTGCCGACGCCGTGCCGCGTCTCGACCACGTTGGCCGCCTGTAGCCGCGAGACCGCCTCGCGCACCACCGAGCGACTCACGGCCATCTGTTTCATCAGCGCGGCTTCGGTCGGGATCTTGTCGCCGGGGCGAAGCACGCCTCGTTCGATCTCTTCCACGAGGGCGGCGACGACTTTATCGGTGAGGCTGGGCATTTTCGATTTGGTTCTGATATTGATTGAAGTCGGATGACGCCAATGACGCGCCGGCGCGGGTTTCGCCGGGACGTCCGATGAACCATCATGGAGTGCGGCTAAGGCTCCGTCAATTCAGTGGAAAGTCAATTGATAAGACATCGTATCTCTATAGAAGATCAGCGACACGAAGCTGCGCGGCATGCGATCACGAAAATTAAGGGTTAACGCCTCGTTCCACGCTCATGAAAACCCGGTATCTTCTGTTAAGACATCCTATGACATAACCGCATCTAAACGACCCAGCCGCCACAGGGAGGCATCATGCCGTCTTCGACACCGTATCGACCGTTGCCCAATGCGTTCCGCACATCGCTGCTGGCGAGAGAGAAGCTGATCGGCTGCTGGTCGTCGCTGGCGAGTCACATCGTCACCGAGTTGCTGGGCGTCGTCGGTTTCGACTGGATCCTGCTCGACGCCGAGCATGCGCCCAACGATGCGCTCACCCTGATTCCGCAACTCATGGCGCTCAAAGACAGCGTCAGCGCGCCCGTGGTGCGTCCGCCGGCGAATGAGCCGGTCGCGATCAAGCGGCTGCTCGATGCCGGTTTCGTCAATTTCCTCATTCCGTTCGTCGACAGCGCCGCCGACGCCCGCCGCGCCGTCGCCGCGACGCGGTATCCGCCGCACGGCATCCGGGGCGTGTCCGTTGGACATCGCGGGAACCGTTACGGGACTGTCGCGGACTACTTCAAGGTGGCGAACGACAACATCAGCGTCGCGGTGCAGATCGAAAGCCGCGCGGCCGTCGATGCGATCGACGAAATCGCCGCCGTCGATGGCGTCGATGCGCTCTTCGTCGGACCATCCGATCTCGCCGCCGCGTATGGCCAGCTCGGCAACGCGAATCATCCGGACGTGCAGGCGGCCATCGCTCACGTATTCGAACGCGCGCACGCGGCGGGCAAGCCGAGCGGCATCCTCGCGCCCGTGCAGCAGGACGCGGAACGCTATCTGTCGATGGGCTGCACGCTCGTCGCCGTCGGCGCGGATCTCGGCATGCTTCGCAACACGGCGCAGGCCGTGAAGAAACACTTCATCGAAGAGTAAGCTGCGACAGGTTCGCGCTTCTCTCGCAGCACCCGGACATCGACACCTGAACAAAGGAGCAATACATGGCGACAAAAGCAGGCTTCATCGGTCTCGGCATCATGGGCCTTCCCATGGCGGCGAATCTCGTCAAGAACGGCGTCGAGCTGGCGGCGTTCACGCGCAGCGGCGTGCCTGCCGAACTGACGCAGGCGGGCGCCACGGCAAGCGACAGCCCCGCAGCCGTCGCGGAAAAAGCCGACGTCATCTTCCTGATGGTGCCGGATACGCCCGACGTCGAGCGCGTGCTGTTCGGCGAGAACGGCGTCGCGAATTCGCTGCGCGCGGGGCAGATCGTCGTCGACATGAGCTCGATTTCG
Source organism: Caballeronia sp. RCC_10 (assembly GCF_041360715.1). Lineage (NCBI taxonomy): Bacteria > Pseudomonadati > Pseudomonadota > Betaproteobacteria > Burkholderiales > Burkholderiaceae > Caballeronia > Caballeronia sp. RCC_10. The sequence continues at coordinate 45,611 of NZ_JBFUPT010000021.1, read as the reverse complement.
CCGATCGCGACGCGCGAGTTCGCCGCGAAAGTGCGCGAGCGCGGCGCCGATTATCTCGATGCGCCCGTTTCCGGCGGCGAAGTCGGGGCGAAGGCGGCATCGCTCACGATCATGGTCGGCGGCGCGCAAGCCACCTTCGACAAGGTGAAGCCGCTCTTCGAGATGATGGGCAAGAACATCTCGCTAATCGGCGAGGTCGGCGCGGGGCAGGTGTGCAAGGTCGCGAACCAGGTGATCGTCGCGGCGACGATCGAAGCGGTCGGCGAGGCGCTGCTGCTCGCGTCCAAAGCCGGCGTCGATGCCGAAAAGGTCCGCACCGCGCTGATGGGCGGCTTCGCGTCGTCGCGGATTCTGGAAGTCCACGGCGAGCGGATGACGAAGCGCACGTTCAATCCGGGCTTCCGCATCGAACTGCATCAAAAGGATCTGAACCTGGCGCTCGCGACCGCGCAATCGCTCGGCGTATCGCTGCCGAACACGGCGACGTGTCAGGCGCTGTTCAACGCGTGTACCGCGCACGGCGGCAAGGCGTGGGACCACTCGGGCATGGTCAGGGCGCTGGAGATTCTGGCGAACCACGAGATCGGGCAGGACGCGAAGTAACCTTCGTTTGGAAGAAGGGCACACGGGAGCCGGCGCAAGCCGGCTTTTTCATTCGCATCGCGGCGAGTTGTCAGACGTCTAGTGACTGTACTGCGAAGGCGGGGCGAAAAGCCGCTAATTCCCGCGCTAAAGGGTAAACACGCGATGCCATAGTCGTCCGATGACCATAGAATGTCATCAGACAACCTACCACGTCAGGAGACAAGCTTGCGATCCGCTCCCGCCACGCGCGCCGACGACTTGCTCGAATCGGCCAGTTCCAAGGTCAAGCGCCACGTCCTGCCCTTGTTCCTCATCATGTTCATCGCTAATTACATCGATCGGGTGAACGTCGGTTTCGTCAACTCGCACATGCAGACGGACCTCGGCATTGGCGCGGCGGCTTACGGGCTCGGCAGCGGGCTGTTTTTCATCGGCTATGCGCTGTTCGAGGTGCCGTCCAACGTGCTGATGCAGAAGTACGGCGCCCGCGCGTGGCTCACGCGGATCATGGGGACGTGGGGCATCGTCGCCGCGGCGATGGCCTTCGTCTGGAACGACACGTCGTTCTACGTGCTGCGCTTCCTGCTCGGCGTGGCCGAAGCGGGCTTCTTCCCGGGCGTCGTGTTCTATTTCACGCAATGGCTGCCGCAGAAGGAGCGCGGCAAGGCTGTCGCCGTATTCCTGGGCGGGTCCGCCATCGCGTCTGTGCTGTCGGGGCCGATCACGGGTGGCCTTCTGTCGATTCGCGGCCTCGGGCTGCACGGCTGGCAGTGGATGTTCCTGATCGAAGGCGGCTTCTCGGTGCTGCTGTGCGGCCTGAGCTGGATGCTGCTGAAGTCGCGCATCGCCGACGCGCACTGGCTCACCGCCGACGAACGTCACGCGCTGCAAAGGACGATCGCGAACGAGCAGGCCGAGCGCGAAGCCACGGGCGGCCGTCACGTGTCCGCGCTCCAGCTGCTCAAAGACCCGCAGATCGTGCTGTTCTGCTTCCTGTATTTCGCGATCCAGCTCACCATTTACGCGGCGACGTTCTGGCTGCCGACGATCATCCGCAAGATGGGCGGCCTCACCGATTTCCAGGTCGGCCTCTTCAACGCGGTGCCGTGGCTGATCGCGATGGTCGCGATGTACTGCTTCGCGCTGCTCTCCGCGCGCTGGCGTTTCCAGCAGGCGTGGCTCGCGACGGCGCTCGTCATCGCGGCGTGCGGGCTGTTCGCATCGACGACGGGCAATGCGGTGCTGTCGTTCGTCGCCATCTGCTTTTCGGCAATCGGCTTCAAGGCGGCGGCGTCGCTGTTCTGGCCGATTCCGCAAGGCTATCTCGATGCGCGCGTCGCGGCCGGCGTGATCGCGCTGATCAACTCGGTCGGCAATCTCGGCGGTTTCTTCGCCCCCGCGACCTTCGGCTATCTTCAACAACATACCGGCTCGGTATCGGGCGGGCTGTATGCGCTCGGCGTCGCGTCGCTGATCGCGGCTGCGGCGGCCTTCCTCACGCGCAACCGGCGCTCGAACGGGACGCCCGTCGGCCACGCGTCGCCCCGCAATGCACATTGAACGCGGCTTGACCATCCACTTCGGGACCACTCACATGTCGACCAACGCAATCCAACCGAACGCCACTCCGAAAGTCACCGAACTGCGCGTCGTGCCCGTCGCGGGCCGCGACAGCATGCTGATGAACCTCTCCGGCGCGCATGCGCCGTTCTTCACGCGCAATATCGTCATCCTCAAGGACAGCGCGGGGAACACCGGCGTCGGCGAAGTGCCGGGCGGCGAGAACATCCGCCGGACCATCGACGATGCCCGCGCGTTCGTCGTCGGGCAATCCATCGGCAACATGCAGGCGGTGCTGAACCGCGTGCGCACGCAATTCGCCGATCGCGATGCGGGCGGTCGCGGCCTGCAGACCTTCGACCTGCGCACGACGATCCACGCCGTGACCGCGCTCGAAGCCGCGCTGCTCGATCTGCTCGGCCAGCATCTCGGCGTGCCGGTTGCCGCGCTGCTCGGCGAAGGCCAGCAGCGCGACGAAGTGGAGATGCTCGGCTATCTGTTCTATATCGGCGATCGCAACAAGACCGATCTGCCCTATGCGTCCGGCGAAAACGGCAAGGATGACTGGGAGCGCCTGCGCACGGAAGTTGCGCTGACGCCGGAAGCGGTCGTGCGCCTCGCGGAAGCCGCACAGGCGCGCTACGGCTTCAACGACTTCAAGCTGAAAGGCGGCGTGCTCGCGGGCGATGCCGAAATCGAAGCGGTGACGGCGCTCGCCGAGCGTTTCCCGGACGCACGCGTGACGCTCGATCCGAACGGCGCGTGGTCGCTCGCGGAAGCGGTCCGCCTGTGCCGCGACCAGCACGACGTCCTCGCCTACGCAGAAGATCCGTGCGGCGCGGAGAACGGCTATTCGGGCCGCGAAGTGATGGCCGAGTTTCGCCGCGCGACCGGCCTGCCGACCGCGACGAACATGATTGCAACCGACTGGCGTCAGATGGGCCACGCCATCCAGTTGCAGTCGGTCGATATCCCGCTCGCCGACCCGCATTTCTGGACCATGCAAGGCTCGGTGCGCGTCGCGCAGATGTGCAACGACTGGGGCCTCACGTGGGGATCGCATTCGAACAATCACTTCGATGTGTCGCTCGCGATGTTCACGCACGTTGCCGCGGCCGCGCCGGGCAAGATCACGGCGATCGATACGCACTGGATCTGGCAGGACGGCCAGCGTCTGACGCGCGATCCGCTGCAGATCGTCGGCGGCAAGGTGAAGGTGCCGGCGACGCCGGGGCTCGGCGTCGAACTCGATCTGGACGAAATCGAGAAGGCGCACGCGCTTTACCTCGAGCACGGCCTCGGCGCGCGCGACGATGGCATCGCGATGCAATATCTGATTCCGAACTGGAAGTTCGACAACAAGCGCCCGTGTCTGGTGCGCTGAAGCTGAACGCTCGTCAGGAGTCGCGCTTCAAACGCTCGATGAGCGCCATCGCGGCGGCGGGATTGGCGGGCTTGTTCCCGCTGATGACGTACAGATAAACGTCACGCGCCGATGCCTTCGCAGCCGGTTTCTTAGTCTCTCCGACCGTCTGCAAGTCGTCGGGCGCACCGCCTGCCGCCCACTCTTGCGCGCGCTTCGCCCAGCGGTCGAGCGCTGCCTTCGTATAGCCGTTGGCCGGCTTTTCGGTCGTGCCCATGATGCGCGCGTAGACGAAAGGCGCGGTCACATCCGCGATTTGCGGATACTTCGAATCGCCCGCGACGACGGCCGCCACACCGTATTGCCGAAGCAGCGCGACGAACGCCGGATCGACGAAACTCGCGTGCCGCACTTCGACGGCGTGACGAATCGCGCGCCCTTCCACCTCTTGTGGCAGCAGCTTCAGGAAGTTTTCGAAGTCTTCGGCATCGAATTGCTTGGTCGGCGCGAATTGCCAGTTGATCGGGCCGAGCTTGTCCTTCAGTTCGAGCACGCCGCTCGCGAAAAAGCGTTCGATGGATTCGCCCGCTTCCGCCAGCACCCGCCGATGCGTCGAATACCGCGACGCCTTCAGCGAGAACACGAAGTCGTCGGGCGTTTCGTCGTGCCACTTGGCGAACGTCGCGGGCTTCTGCGAGCCGTAGAACGTGCCGTTCACTTCGATGCTCGTCAGCGCGCGGCTCGCGAATTCGAGTTCGCGCTTTTGCGCGAGCCCTTCGGGATAAAAGGTGCCGCGCCACGGCTCGAAATTCCATCCGCCAACGCCGATACGAATGGTCGGCGTGCCGCTCGTTTTCTTTTTGGTCGCCATGGGGCGTCTCCTGTCCGAACCCGTCACGAGTGTAACGAACAAGGAGATCGCGCGTGCGCGGCGTCATTTCCTCCCGACGAGATAGCTCACGCCCTGCGGACCATACTGCTCAGAATGCGCGGCATTGGCCGGTAAATGAAAGATTTCGCCCACGCGATACAGCCGCGCGTCATCGCCGATGCGGATCGTCAGTTCGCCTTCGAGAATCAGCGCCTTCGCCTCGAACGGATGTGTGTGGATGTCGAGCGAGCCGTTCGGTTCGCGCGTGACGGTGACGACTTCATCGAAGCCCTCGGCGGAAAGAAGGGTGAGATAGGCGTCGCGTCGCATGAGGGAATCCGAACGGAAAGGAAAGGGCGCGTCGGACGCGCCCCGGGCGCCGATGCGAAATCAGTTGCCGAAGAAGATATCGCACTGCGGGCCGCGGACGCACGGCTTGGAGATCGGGCTGCCGCTCATGCTCATCGAGCCGGCGCCGCCGCGCGTCGATGGCACGCCGCCATACGATGTATCGCCGGTGCTATCCATGCTTGCGCCCTGCTGCATCGCGCCGGGCTGGGTCCATGTGTCCGGCGTGGCCTGCCCTGGCACTTGCGCGGTCCGATAATAAGTCTGCTGCGCCGATGCGATGCCCGCAACGGCGAATAACGAGACGGCAAGCGCCGTCTTGATGAGCTTCGATTTCATGTCTTCGACTCCTTGAGTGGAATGCGCGACGATTCATGCGATGCTGTCGCGCATCCGTTCGTATCCGGTGAGCCGCAGGAAGCGCGCAGTGCGGACGTTCGTGCATCGCTTCGCGGGCGTTGCGCGCGTTCGCGGCAATTCCGTTATAGGCGGCGGCCTTCGCAATGAACAGGAAATACGCTTATACGTCGGCGATCCGGTCGCGCGCATGACACGATGCGGTCGAGGACGACATGCTCTGCCAGCAATAGAATGCAAGTCATTCACGAACCCGGGAACCATCGAACCAAGGAGAGCGCGATGACCGTCACCATCTATCACAACCCCCAATGCGGCACTTCGCGCAACACGCTGGCGCTGATCCGCAATGCGGGCATCGAGCCGAACGTCGTCGAGTATCTGACGCATCCGCCGAGCCGCGAGACGCTCACCGCGCTGATCGCGCGTGCCGGTCTGACGGTGCGCGACGCCCTGCGCGAAAAGGGCACGCCCTACGCGGAACTCGGCCTCGGCGATCCCGCGCTCACCGACGATCAGCTCATCGACGCGATGCTCGCGCATCCCATTCTCATCAATCGCCCGTTCGTCGATACGCCGGTCGGCGCGCGGCTGTGCCGTCCATCGGAACTGGTGATCGACATCCTGCCGTCGCCGCAGAAAGGACCGTTCACGAAGGAAGACGGCGAGGTGGTCATCGACGAGCAAGGCAAGCGCGTGCGTTGACGCTGCAAGCCGTTACTCCGCGTTACCTTTCTGGCATTGCTGTTGCACCTGTGTCAGACATCGCCTTCTAGACTGCACTTGACTCACACGGCACTCGGTGCAGGAGATAAGCGAGATGAAGAACAAACTTCTTGGTACGGTCGTCGGGCTCGCGGGACTGGCGGCGCTTGCGGTATCGGCATCGGCGTCTGCGCATGTCGATGTGGCGGTCGGCGTCGGCGTGCCGGCTTATTACGGCCCCGCGCAACCGGTGTACGTCCAGCCCGCCCCGGTCGCTTACGGCTACGGCTACGGATACGACGACGGCTGGCGCGAGCAACGCTGGCGCGAACATGAATGGCGCGAGCGTCGTGAGCGTCACTGGCGGCACGAGATGCGCCGTGAAGATCGCTGGCACGACCGGCACGGCTGGTAACGCAATCGGCTTCTGAGACGCGGCGGGCTTCTTCGGCCCGCCGCGTTCTTGTTGGCGCTGCGTCATCGTGTCCCGGCCATACGCCTCAAGTCGCGTGCCTTCGCGCCGTTATTGCGTGGATAGCCGCATTCCAATTCCTTCGCGATGTTCAGTCCGGTCAGCATCCTCGTCGTCACCGCTTTGTCGAGCGTGCTCTCGATACTGGTGCTGATCTCGTTGTCATCCCACGCCATCGACGGCGTCTCGCGCTGGCTCTGGGCGAACGTGCTGGCGATCGCATCGCTCGCGCTGTTCGCGATGCAGAACGTCGTGCCCGCGTGGCTCGGCGTCGTCGTCGCGAATCAGCTCATCGCGGCAACGGCGCTTCTGATTTACGAAGGCTGCAACGACTTCTTCGGCGTGCGGCTCGACACTCAGGCGCGCGCCGTCGGCTGGATGATGTGGCTCGGCGTGATGGCCGGCATCACGTACTACACGTATGTCGCGCCGGACGTGCATGTGCGCGTGGTGATCGTGTCGGCGTTCCATGCGGCGTGCGATCTCGCGATTGCGGGCCGCGTGCTGCTGTCGCGCCCGCCCGACCGGCCGCACTACAACTATCTGTTCGTCGCCGGCGCCGCCTTGCTCGGGACGTTCGGCCACACCGCGCGCGGCGCGATCTACACGGTCGCGCCACCGCCGCAGACGGCGCTGCTGCAACCCGGCCCGATGCAGATCACGTTTCTCGCGCTCGGCATTCTCGTGTTGCCGTCCCTGTGCATCGGGCTCGTCATCATGGCGCATGACCGCCTCGCGATGCGCCTCGAAAGGCTCGCCCGTTTCGACGATCTCACCGGCGCGCTGTCACGCAAGGCGCTGCTCGAAGCCGCCGCGTCGCGGCTTGCCCGGTCTTCGCAGGACGGCCGGCGCGAGTATGTCGCGGTCATCGATCTGGATCACTTCAAGAGCGTGAACGACCGATACGGCCACGCGGGCGGCGACGAAGTGCTGCGCCATTTCGCAGCGATCGTGAACGCGCGCATTCGTGACGGCGATGCGTTCGGGCGCATCGGCGGCGAAGAGTTTTGCCTGCTCTGCACGGCGGCGCGCATCGGCGATGTGACCGCGCTGGTCGAGCGCCTGCGCGCGACGGTCGCGTCGACGCCTTGCGGCGTGTCCGGCGGCGTGGTGCGTTACATGTTCAGCGCGGGCATCGCGGCGTGGGATGGACGCGAATCGCTGGCCTCGCTGATGGCGCGCGCCGATGCGCGGCTCTACGCGGCCAAGCTCGCGGGACGGGATCGCGTGAACGGGCCGGTGGAGAACGCGGCCACGTAAGCCGTGCGGCAATCAGTCATCGTCGACGCCGCCGCGCGCTGCGCGCTCGCCGGGCGGCTTGCGCATCCATCGCCTAAGCAGGCTTTTCTCGACGACGCGGCCCACAATCAGCAGCACGATCAGCATGACCGTCGCGATGATCGCCAGGCTCCAGATGCCGAGCCCGCACAGGATGCCGACCGCCGCCGTGACCCAGATCGAAGCGGCCGTCGTCAGCCCGCGAATGCGATTCTCCGCCTGGTTCTGGATGATGACGCCCGCGCCCAGAAATCCGATTCCCGTCACGATGCCCTGCACGACGCGCGATACATCGGCGTCGTCGTAAAGCGTGCGGGTGGAGAAGCCCATTGCGCACATCGTCGCGATGCACGCCCCGAGCGACACCAGCCCGAGCGTTTTCATGCCGGTGGGTTTGCCATGCAAATCACGATCGATGCCGATGATGCAGCCCACGAGCACCGCGCAGAGCATGCGCAGGACGGCATCGGCGAGAATCGGGTAGGGCAGCATCGCGGGCTCCGTTGTCGGTTTTCTTGTCGCGCGGAGAAGGCGCGGATCGGCGTAGTACAACTGTAAGTCCGTCGATCTTCGCATTGAAGCGGGGCAAACGACAGTGGCGCGCACCGCGCGATTTTTTGTCGCGATAACGTGCTGTGCTCTGCATCAGCCTAGAGGCGACTGAAACGACATGACCCACCAGACCCGATTCTCGATGATCGACGCGGCCCCGACGCCGGTCGGCCCGTTCTCGCACGCGGCGGAAGCCGATGGCTGGGTCTTCCTGACCGGCCAGATGCCCACGCATCCTGACGACGACACCGCGCCGCTGCCCGAGGGCATCGCGGCGCAGACGCGGCGCGTGATGGACAACCTCATCATCGTGCTGACGGGGCTGGGCCTCACGCTCGACCACGTCGTGAGCGTGCGTATCTTCCTGACCGAGTTCAAGCGCGATTACGACGCGATGAACGCCGTCTATCGCTCGTACTTCGCGCCGAAGCCGCTGCCGGCGCGCACGTGTATCGGCGTGACGGCCCTCGCCCGCGATGCGCTCGTGGAAATCGACTTCGTCGCGAGGCGGCCGTAGATCACCGGCGCGCCTTCGACGCATCCACCCACCGGAACGTCAGGTTGATGCGCTCGCCGCGCGCGCCCGGTTCCTTCGGCACGCGATGCACCCATTCGAGCTGCGTGCGTCCGCGCATCACCAGGAGGCTGCCGTGCGTAAGCGAGAGCGTGTGCGTCGTGTGCGTGCGGACATGGCGGAACTCGAAGGTGCGCGCCGTGCCGAGGCTCACCGATGCGATCACTGGCTCCGGTCCAAGCTCCCGCTCCTTGTCGGCGTGCCAGCCCATGCTGTCCTGCCCGCCGCGATAGCGATTGATCAGCACACTGTTGAAGCGCGCGCCGGCCGTCTCTTGCGCGGCATCGCGAAGTTGCGCGACGGCGGGCGTCCACGGCTGCGGCAGGTTGCGGATGCCCGAATAGACATAGACCGCATCCGGCTCGCCCTGCCACGCGGTCAGGCGAGGCAGCGGCACGCGGCCGCCCGGCGTGTTCATGTGATCCTGTTGCCAGCGCACTTCATCGATCAGCGCGCCCATCAGGTCGCAGCCGGCGTCCGCGCCGATCCAGTCGGGATGCCACGCGATATCGGGCTTGGGAATGTCGTCGAAGAGATCGAACATGGCGATGCACGCCGATGCGGCCAAAAGATTCACGATAGCAGAGCCATCGCGCGCCGGCGTTGCGCTTTTATCGCTTGGCCGCGCGTTTGGGCGCGAGCGGAGCGTGTGCTACAGTCGGCGCGATCATCTCGAAAATAATGGAAATCGCATGACGACCACCGCCGAAGCACACGGCGGCGCGGAGAGCCGCCGCATTCTGCTTGTCGACGATAGCGCCGACGCCGCGTTCGCGATGTCGATGCTGCTCGAAGCCATGGGTCACGAAGTGCGGACGGCGCACGACGGCGCGTGCGCGCTGAACTCCGTCGACGATTTCCGGCCCGACGTGGTGTTGCTCGATATCGGCCTGCCGGGAATGAGCGGTTTCGACGTTGCCCGCGAGATGCGCAAACGCGATGCGACACGCGGCGCGCTGCTGCTCGCGCTCACCGGCTACGGCAGCGCCGCCGACCGTCAGACCGCGCTCGACGCCGGCTTCGATCATCACCTCACGAAGCCGGTCTCCATCGGCGATCTTCAGGCGTTGCTCTCGCGCGCCTGAGCGCGAGCACGCCTTATTCGATCCGCAGTCTCGCCATATACGGCAGGTGATCGGAAAGCCACGCGGTATCCTGCGTCGGCACGATCCACTCGAGCGGCTTCAGTCCGCGCACGAACATCTTGTCGAGCGCGAGCGCCGGGGAGAACGCCGGAAACGTGCGGCCGGATTCGCCGAGCATCGTCGCCACTTCGTTCATGCCGAGTTCCCCGAAAAGCGCCACGGAGTCATTGCGCCAGTCGTTGAAATCGCCCGCCAGCACGAGCGGGCCGTCCGGCGCTTCCTTCGCGATCCAGTGCGCGATCCAGTTCATCTGACGCAGCCGCGCCGCACGCGTCAGCGCGAGATGCGCGCAAAGCAGCGTAATCGCGTGACCTGCAAAGGTCGCACGCGCGACGAGCAGCCCGCGCTTTTCGAAGCGATGCGCGGAGATATCCCATCGTCCCGAAAGATCGAGCGGATGCGGCGAGAGGATCGCGTTGCCGTGCCGCCATGACGGCTTGAAGACGTTCGGCCCGAGCGCGATCTGCAATTCGAGCGCGGTGGCGATTTCGGTGGCCTGGCAATGCCAGACATCGTCGAGCGGAGCGGAGAGCGGCTTGCCGAAGCCGCTTGCGAGCGTCGGCTGCGGCATGCGCCGCGCCATGGCTTCCTGAAGGAAATAGACGTCCGCGTTGGTGGTCTGAACCCACCGCTGCATCGCGCTCCACGCGCGCAGGCCGAGCGGCGAGCGGCCCTTGTGCAGATTCCAGCTCACCGCCGTGAAATCCGGCGTGACCGCGTTCGCGGACGGTGCTGGCGGAAGATGTTCTGGGTTTCGCATACGTTCGTTGTCTTTGTACGCGCCGGCAGCCGGTCACTCGGCCGGCGCGGATGGAGCGAGGCTGGCGCGCACCCGGTACGCCAGCGATGGATTGCTGTCGATGATCTGCCATTGCGCCCATTCTCCCGGCTTCACCACGAGGCCGGGATGCGAGCCGCTCACCTGACGCGGCGTCGGGGGCACCTTGCAGCCGGAAGCCGATGTGCGCGATCCATCGTCTTCAATCATCTCCTGCGCATCGATGGCGAGCGTGATGTCGTCGGCGCTCGCGTGCGTCGGGGACACGGTGACGGTGCGTTGCAAATCGATATCGCCCGCCGGCTTGTCGGCGCAACCGACACGATTCTGCACGACATTGTGATGCGTGTCGGTGCGCGCCTGACCGACATTCGTCGTCGCGGTGAACGAGTCGATCTGCTGACCGTCGCGCACGACTTGCAGTTCCCAGTCGACCGGCTGTGGCGTGGTCTGCGCGAAGCCGTGACTCGCGGCGAGGCAGGCGCTCAGGATGAGAGCGGATTGGACCCGATGCAAAAGTGCGGTGCGGTTTCTTTTCGTCATTGAAAGCTTCTCCGGCGCGCGGGCATGATCGGATGGCGGCCCGGCCGCGCCTGTGCTGGCGTGCGGCGGCCGCCGAATCGGCGTTGCTCGGCCAGTTGGGGAGCACGTTCCGAACCCGCCCGCCGCATCGATCCCGACGATGATACTAGCGCGCGGCATCATCGGCAGAAGCGGCCGCGATTGGCAGCAGACGCGGCGGACTGCTCGCTTGCGCGTCGTTTTGTCATCGATACACTGAAACCGTCGATCAATCAAAAGACGGGGTGTGACATGACGACGGCCGTGGTCAAACAAGAACTGGCGGTGGCATCTTTCAGCAAGGTCTACAGTCTCGACGACGTGGAGACCGCGCTCAACGAACTGCCCGACGGCGCAAGCGACGCGCTGCGCGCCACCTACGAAAAGATGCTCAAGGTCGGCAATCTGCGCTTCTGCGTGAAGCCGAACCGCATGCCGTCCATCGACGATCTCGCGGCTTCGCTGCCGAATTTCGACGAACCGCTCGACGACATCCGCAAGCAGATTGCGCTATGCCTCGAAACCGATGACCGCCTCGAACTCATGCCGATGCTGCTGCTCGGCGAGCCGGGCATCGGCAAGACGCATTTCGCGAAACAGCTTGCGCGGCTGCTCGGCACGTCGAGTCATTATGTTGCGATGAGTTCGCTCACGGCCGGATGGATTCTGTCGGGCGCGTCGTCGCAATGGCGCAATGCGAAGCCCGGCAAGGTATTCGATGCGCTCGTGAACGGCAGCTACGCGAACCCCGTCATCACTGTCGATGAAATCGACAAGGCCACCGGCGACGCGCAATACGATCCACTCGGTGCGCTTTACGCGCTGCTCGAACACGACACGGCGCAGGCGTTCATCGACGAATTCGCGGAAGTGCCGATCAACGCGGGCAACGTCGTGTGGATCGCGACGGCCAACGACGCCCGCGCGATCCCCGAGCCGCTTTTGAACCGCATGAACGTCTACGAGATTCCCGCGCCGGACCGCGACGGCGCGCGGCGTATCGGGCAGGCGATTTACGCGGAGATTCGCGAAGCGCACGCGTGGGGCGCGCGCTTCCCCGAAACGCTCGGCGACGCCCCGCTCGACGCGCTCACGCAAGCGTCGCCGCGCGGCATGCGTCGCGCGATGCTCAACGCATTCGGCAACGCGCGCATTGACGGAAGGCATCACGTCGAGGCTCGCGATATCCAGCTCGATCGGCAGTCGCGCCGAAAATCGATCGGTTTCTGACGAGGCGAAACTGCCGAAATTGACGAAAACCGCCCGATAACCTGTCTTTTTGGTCATCTGGCGGCCAGATCCTTGCCTTTTTCCGAATTGCACCGGAAAACAACGCTAACTGCGTGGCTTTGTTGTGCGACGCGCAATAGTCGCGCACGTAGAATAGTTAGATTGGGTTGCGCGGAAAGGGACATGGATCGGATCGAATGCGTGGTCATCGGGGCGGGCGTCGTCGGGCTCGCCATTGCGCGTGCGCTGGCGCTGCGCGGGCGCGAAGTCATGGTGCTGGAGGCGGGCGAAGCCATCGGCGTCGGCACGAGTTCGCGCAACAGCGAAGTGATTCACGCGGGCATCTACTATCCGCGCGGCTCGCTGAAAGCCGAACTGTGCGTGCGCGGACGCGAGATGCTCTACGAATTCTGCGCCGCGCATGGCGTGCCGCATCGGCAATGCGGGAAGCTGCTCGTCGCGACCGCGCGCAACCAGATTCCGCAACTGGCGGCCATCGAACAGAAGGGCATCGAGAATCGCGTCGAAGGGCTCGCACGCATCAGCGGCGCGCAGGCGATGGAAATGGAGCCGCAGTTGCGATGCGTCGAAGCGGTGTATTCGCCGCGCACGGGCATCGTCGATAGCCATCAGTTCATGCTCGCGCTTCAGGGCGACGCCGAGAACCACGGCGCGGGCGTCGTGTTCCATACGCCGGTCGTCGGCATTGATGCGCGCGAAGGCTGTTTTATCGTCGAGACGGGCGGGGATGCGCCTGCGCGCTTCAGGGCGTCGTATCTGATCAACAGCGCCGGGCTGCACGCGAACGACATCGCGCGCCGCATTCGCGGCCTCGACGACCGTCACGTGCCGCCGCTGTACTTTGCGAAGGGCAATTACTTCAGCGTGAGCGGGCGCACGCCGTTCGACCGTCTCATCTATCCGATGCCGAACGAAGCGGGTCTCGGCGTCCATCTGACGATCGATATGGGCGGACAGGCGAAGTTCGGCCCGGACGTGCAATGGGTGACGTCGCTAAATTACGACGTCGATCCGCGCCGCGCCGATTCCTTCTACGCGGCGATCCGCGCCTACTGGCCCGGCCTGCCCGACGACGCGTTGCAGCCCGCCTACGCGGGCATCCGGCCGAAGCTCTCCGGCCCCGGCCAGGCCGCCGCCGATTTCATGATCCAGGGGAAATCGGCGCATGGCGTGCCGGGACTCGTGAACCTCTTCGGCATCGAGTCGCCGGGGCTGACGGCATCGCTTGCAATTGGCGAGCGCGTGGCCGACATTGCGCGCTAAGGGCTGCTGCCGCGCTGCCAAGGGGCCGTCCGCGCTTATTCCTGGCATTCGTGGTCAACCAATCGCTCGCGTGTTGATATGCTCGGGAAGTCGCCGTCGTCAGAACGGCGCTTTCCCCTAATACAACATGGAGCGAGTCACCATGAAGACATCCCGTCGCACGTTTCTGATCACCAGCGTGGGCGTTGCATCGACGTTCGCGCTCGGCTCACGCGCCGCTTTCGCCGAAGCGCCGAAGGTCGAAGAAAGCGATCCCACCGCTCAGGCGCTCGGCTACAAGCTCGACGCAAGCAAGGTCGACAAGGCCAAATTCCCGAAATACGCGGCTGGCCAGGACTGCGGCAACTGCCAGTTCTATCAGGGCAAGGCCGAAGATCCGTTCGCGCCGTGCCCGATGTTCGCGAACAAGCTCGTCGCATCGAAGGGATGGTGCAGCGCATACGCGAAGAAGGCGTAACGCGGTAAAAGCCGTATCCATCGAAGCGCGCCCGGCTGCGAAGCCCGGCGCGTTTTTTCTTGCGCGGCTTCCTTCGCTTTTGTTCATTGCTTGATAACCCAACGCGCGGTCTTTACACTCGCCTAGGCTAAAAAAGCCTCCCGCTTCGGCTTCTCTCGCTTCGAGGGCGGCGGCGCGGCACACCGGATCATCGGACGCGCGAGTCCGGCGGCACATCCAACGACAAAGGGGTACGCATGGCAGGCAGACCATTGAACGCGCGCGCTGTAGTGGCCGCCGTGATCGGCAACGCGCTGGAGTGGTACGACTTCACCGTTTTCGGCTTCATGACCGTCGTGATCGCGCGGCTGTTTTTCCCCAGCGAAAGCGATTACTCGTCGATTCTCCTGACCACCGCGACCTTCGGCGTCGCGTTCGTGATGCGGCCGGTCGGCGGCATCGTGCTCGGGCTGTATGCCGACCGCGCCGGGCGCAAGGCCGCGCTGATGCTCGTCATCGCGATGATGACGCTCGGCATCCTGCTGCTCGCGATTGCGCCGCCGTACTCCGCGATCGGCATCGGCGCGCCGCTCATCATCGTGGCCGCGCGGCTCATCCAGGGTTTCTCGGCGGGCGGCGAGTTCGGCAGTTCGACGGCGCTTCTGATCGAAGCCGCGCCGTTCTCCAAGCGCGGCTTCTACGGCAGCTTCCAGATGGCGAGCCAGGCTGCGGCGCTGCTGCTCGGCGCCGTCGTCGGCGCGGCGATTTCGCGCGGAATGTCGCCGCAGGCGCTCGAGTCGTGGGGCTGGCGCGTGCCGTTCATTCTCGGGCTCGTGATCGGGCCGGTCGGCCTCTACATCCGTCGCAACATGTCGGACACGGAAGCCTTCCTGCACGCGCGAAAGACGGCGCAACCCGCGACGCTCGGCGAAGTGTTCCGCGGGCATAGCCGCGAGATTTTGTGCGGGCTCGGCTCGGTCGTTGCGTTGACGGTCACGGTCTACGTGCTGATCGCCTATTTGCCGACGTTCGCCGTGAAGCAACTGAAGCTGCCGTTCGGGCAGTCTTTCACGGCGTTGATCGTCGGGAATCTACTGCTGACCGTGCTGTGCCCGGTGGCGGGCGCGTGGTCCGATCGCATCGGCCGCAAGGGGCTGACGCTGTGGTCGCTGCTGATTACGCTTGTTCTGATCTATCCGCTCTTCGCGTGGCTCGCGGCGGAGCCGAGCGTGATGCGGCTCGTCATCGTGCAGAGCGTGTTGTCGATCACGCTCTCCGGCTACTACGGCCCGTTCGGCGCGCTGCTCGCGGAGCTGTTCCCGGCGCACGTGCGATCGACCGGCTTGTCGCTCGCGTATAACATCGCGGTGATGATCTTCGGCGGCTTCGGGCAGTTCATCGTGACGTGGCTGATCCGCGTCACCGAATCGCAGCTCGCGCCGACCTTCTATGTGATGGGCGGACTGGTGATTTCGCTGGTCTCGGTCGCATGCATTCCCGCCGCGCGTCACGCCGACGTCGACGAATCGCGCAGCGTTACTCGCTAGGCAGCATCGAAATGAAAGTGATCGAGAGCGGCAAGTTCACTGCGGAGCGCGCGTGGGGCGCGCTCGATATCTGCGTGATGAACGGCACGTCGTGCCGTCTGCACTGGACCGATGCGCCGTACAAATGGCACGTCAACGACGGCGAGGAAGTCTTTGCCGTGATGGACGGCGTGGTCCGGATGCACGTACGCGATGCGGACGGCGAGCGCACCGTCACGCTCCATGCCGGCGATATCCTGCACGCCCAGGCCGGCGACGAGCACTACGCCGAGCCCGTCGGCGCGGCGCGCATTCTGGTGATCGAGAAAGAAGGAAGCGTTTAGGCGTTCAGCGTTGCAGGCCGGCTGCCACGAGCAGTTCGGCCAGCGCTTCGGTCATGCCGCCTTCGTTTGCTTCGGCGCGTTCCTTCAGTTGCTTGACGAGCTTTTCGTCGAGCTTGCATGCGAAGGGCACGAGGCCCTTTGCCTGATCGAGCTTGCGCTGCTCGCGCCGATCCATCTTCGGCGCGTTCGCGTCGCCGATGGCCGCCCGGCCGCCTTGCTTCAGGTCGTTGGCGAGCTTGAATGCCTTGGTCTGTTCCAGTTGAAATTTGTTCACGCGATGCTCCGATGCGGCAGTTTTGAATGTGCCGTATTGTACGTGGCCGCGCGCTCACGCCTGGGCGGCTTCGGCCAGCGCGTCGATGCGCGCGCGCATCCGCTTCCAGTGCGAGCCTTCCCAGAACACGCGATGACACACATCGCACGTGACAAAGCGTGTATGGCGCTGGCGCACGCCGTCGGGCACGCGACGGTCGATTTCGTCGGCAGCGGCGGGGCGCAGCGGCGCGTTGCACATCAGGCATAAGCGAAACGCGCGCAGGTGCGGCGCCAGGTCGAGCCGTTCCGCGACTTCGCGCCATTGCTCGTCCGGTTGCAGCGCGCGCACATAGCAGCCGCGCAGCACGGCGCGACGCTTCAGCAACTCGCGATCGCGTGTCAGCACGATGCGCGATTCTTCCTGCGCGAGGCGCTCGATTGCGTCGTCGGCGAAGTTGTTGTCGAAACGCGTATCGAAGCCGCCGAGCCGCAGCAGTTGCGCGAGGCCGCCGAGATGGGCATCCGCGATGAAGCGAAGATCCGCTGCCTTCATCGGCGCGCGCAAGAGCAGAGAGCCATCGGCCATGCCGGGCGGCGCACGATGCGGCGGATAAACCTCGATGAGATCGCCGGGCTGAATCTGCGCGTCGAAGCCGGTGGGATGACCGTTGCGCAAAATCAGATCGACTTCCGTGTGCGGCACGCCGAGCGCTTCGATCATGTGTTTGGTCGACGATGTCGGCGGACAGGCGCATTCGAACGTGCGCCCCCTCTGCGACCGGGCGACGAACTCGTTCAATTCGTGATGGAAATGAAAGCGCGCCGTGACCATGCAGCAGTATCGCATTGGCCGCCGCTGCGTGCTTCGGGGCGATGTGCTCTACTGGCGTGCGACGTTGCACGGATTATTGAACTCATAGCGGAGCACAGGCATGGATATCGGTTTTATCGGATTGGGAGAAATGGGCGGCGCGATGGCGAGCAACGCGCTGAAAGCGGGACATTCGGTGCGCGTGTGGAACCGCTCGCGCGACAAGACGCGGTCGCTGGCGGATCAGGGCGCGTCCGTGGTCGATACGCCCGAGCAAGCCTTCGCCGGCGACGCCGCGTTCTCGATGCTCGCCGACGACCACGCGCTGCGCTCGGTGCTCATCGACGGCGGCTTGCT
The DNA here is from genome assembly GCF_041360715.1 of Caballeronia sp. RCC_10. NCBI lineage: Bacteria > Pseudomonadati > Pseudomonadota > Betaproteobacteria > Burkholderiales > Burkholderiaceae > Caballeronia > Caballeronia sp. RCC_10. The sequence goes on along the minus strand of NZ_JBFUPT010000021.1, from coordinate 28,219 downwards.
CAAGCACGCGCCGAAGGGGCTCGTGCACGTCAACATGGCGACGATCTCGGCGGCGCTAGCAGTCGAACTGACGGAACTGCACGCGCAGCATGGTGTCGCGTATGTCGCCGCGCCGGTGCTCGGCCGGCCGGATGTCGCCGCGGCGGGCAAGCTCAACATTCTCGCGGCGGGCGCGGATGCGGACATCGACCGCGTGCAGCCCGTGTTCGATGCGCTCGGGCAGAAGACGTGGCGCGTCGGTCAGCAGCCGCAGCACGCGAACGTGCTCAAGCTCGCGGCGAATTTCATGCTGGCCTCGGCGATCGAGACGGTCGGCGAAGCGGCGGCGCTCGTGACCGGACACGGCATCGAGGCGCAGGCGTTTCTCGACGTCATCACCAATTCCTTGTTTCCGGGGCCGGTCTATGCGGGCTACGGCAAGATGATCGCGGAGCGCCGCTATGAACCCGCGTTGTTCAAGGCTCGGCTCGGGCTGAAGGACGTGCGCCTCGCGATCGCCGCCGGCGATGCGGTCAACGTGCCGCTGCCGGTCGCGAGCGTGGTGCGCGACAACCTCGTCGATGCCCTCGCACACGGCGACGGAGAGAAGGACTTCGCGGTGCTCGGACAGGTCGCGGCGCGGCGCGCGGGCCGATAAACAACACTCACGCTGGCCGGGGAGGGGCACACGGCATAATCCCTCCCTTTCTTTTCTTTCCCTGCCGCGATGAAGTTGCAAGTCTGGTGGCCGTTCGTCGCCTCCGCATTCGTCATATTCGCCATTCCCGGTCCCAGCCTGCTGCTCATGATGACGCACGCCGCGCGCTACGGCATGCGCCGCTGCGTCGCGACGATGGCCGGATCGCTCTGCGCGCTCGTCATCATGCTGTCCGGATCGGCGGCGGGGCTGCACGTCCTGCTCGATGCATGGCCGCGCGTCTTCGATGCGTTGCGCATCGCCGGCGGCGCCTATCTCGTCTGGCTGGGCGTCAGAAGCTGGCGCGCGAAGGCCGGCCCCGTCGAGGCGCGCGATCAGCGCGGCGTTGCCCGGGCGGCAGTGGTCAAGTCCGCGACGCTCTTTCGCAATGGCTTTTTCGTCGCCAGCAGCAATCCGAAAGCGATCGTCTTCGCCGCCGCGATACTGCCGCAATTCATCGACGCCAGTCAGCCGATACTCCCGCAGTTCGCCGTAATGTTGCCGACGTTCGCGGTCATCGTGGTCGGCTGGTACGCGGTGTATGCGGGCCTCGGCGCGCGCATCGGCGAGAAGCTGAGAAGCGAGGGCGTCGCGCGGGCGTTCAACCGGCTGACCGGCGGCGTGTTCGTCGGCTTCGGCGCAATGATGGCGTTGCTGCGGCACTGATATTCCGGACCGCTAAGGTCTGCACAAACGGGAGCACAGTTTGCTTTAATTGCCACGCTTCATTCGCTGGCGAACAAACAGGCTGGGCTGCCCGGGCGATAGTAGCGGTCGAGGAGACAGCGAGATAGCAACTGTCGCGCGGTAGAACGCAGCGGCACGTTGCATGGGATGAAGCCCGGCGCGAGAGTCGACACGCGAGCCGGCTGCAATCGACAGGAGACGCCCATGCATCCAGACAGACGAAGCGTCGTGCTTGCCGCGCTTCGTTGCGGCGTGCTGATCACGTTGTCATGCGCGATCGCCGCGCGCGCCGACGATACCCCGACTCCGTGCGATGCCCTGAAGCGCATCGTGGCCGCATCGCCGAAATTTTCGTCGCTGACGGCGCTCGACGGCCGTCCGATCGCGCTGTCCTACGGCGACGACGCGCAGTGCGCGGCATCGCAGACGAATTACCGATGCACGTGGACGCCGCACGGCGGCTCCGGTGCCGACGCGCTGCAAAGCGTGGCCGCCGACGTCGCCGCGTGCCTGCCCGACGCCACCCACGACGAGAATTCGCACGCGCGGCAGCACTTTACGATCGGGCCGCGCGGATCGCGCACCGAAATCGCGGCGTCGCAGGCCGGCGCGAACACACTCAAGCTGGAAATCTACGCAACCCGGTGAGGCGGTCATGACGAAGCGCATCCTGATAGCCGATGACGACGACGACGCGTTGACCGGTCTCGCGCATCTGCTGAACGGCATGGGACACGAAGTCGCGCTGGCGGCCAACGGCGCGCAGGCGGTGAAAGTGGCGGCTCAGTTCGCGCCGGAAGTGGTGATTCTCGATCTGGGCATGCCGATCGTCGATGGCCTTGCCGCCGCGCGTGCGTTGCGCGACACGCCAAACGGCGCGGCGATGCTGCTGGTCGCGCTAACGGGTTGGGGACAGCCGCAGCATCGCGAAATGACGCAGGAGGCGGGCTTCGACATCCACCTCGTCAAGCCCATTTCGGGCGATCAATTGCAGTTCATCCTGTCGATGACGCAGCCATGAAACTGGAAATGTTGCGACGCATCAAATTTTTTGGTACAGTCGTTCCTGTCTCCTCCATGTCTCCACTGATATGGATTCAGCCCGCCACCTTAGGCGGGCTTTTTTTTCGCCTATCGCACGAATGCTGCGGTGCACGAAAAAAGCCGACGCAGAGGTCGGCTTTCTGGTTCGGGACAGCTACGCGGTCAGCTTTGAAGGCCCGCGCCTTCGTCCGCGCCGATGGCCAGGTTCATACACTGAATGGCCGCGCCCGATGCGCCCTTGCCCAGATTGTCCAGCCGCGCGACGGTGACGAAACGCTCGTCGTTGCCGAACACGAAGATATCGACGCGATTCGTGTCGTTGCAGGCCTGAACGTCGAAGAAGCCGTTATCCAGATTGCTTTCCGCGTCGAACGGCATCACCCGGATGAACGGCTCGTTCGCGTAGTACTCGGCGAGCACGGCGCGCACGTCCTGCGGCTTGGCCGGGCGCGCGAGCTGGTCGGGCGAGAAATAGGTCGTGACGGCCAGACCCTTCAGGAACGGCCCGACGATGGGCGTGAAGATCGGCGCACGCGCGAGGCCGCTGCGCACCGACATCTCCGGCAGGTGCTTGTGCGTCAGGCCGAGCGCGTAGGGGCGTGGGCTCATCAGGCGCGCGTCGCCGCCCGCTTCGTACTCGGCGATCATCTTCTTGCCGCCGCCGCTGTAACCGGTGATCGAGTACGCGTGCGCGGCAAAGTCCGCCGGCACGAGCCCGCCCGCGACCAGCGGCTGCATCGACAACACGAACGCCGACGCGTGGCAGCCCGGCACCGCAATGCGCTTCGCCGTGCGCAGGCGCTCGCGCTGCGTGCGCGATAGTTCGGGCAGGCCGTAGGCCCAGTTGTCGTCGGTTCGGAAGGCGGTGCTCGCGTCGATCACGCAGGTTTTGTCGTTGCCCAGCTCGACGAGCGAAACCGATTCGCGCGACGCCACGTCAGGCAGGCACAGGAACGTCACGTCCGACGCGTTGATGAGCCGGCCCCGCTCGGCGACGTCCTTCCGCTTCGCCTCGTCGATGCGCAACACTTCGATGTCACGGCGCTGCGACAGATATTCGAAAATTTTCAGGCCGGTGGTGCCTTCCTGTCCGTCGACAAATACTTTCGTGGTCATCTCGATCTCGCTGGTTCGGGCGACGACGCACGCGCGCCTGCCGCAAAAGCGCCATTCTAAGTCGTTTCCGAGACTGGTTGATGTCGCGGCGCGCAGCAAACGCGATGCGCCCCCGTAATGCCGCCCGGCTTACCGGCCGGTCCAGCGCGCCGTGACGGCGGCGATGCGCGCGCCGAACGCTTTCGCCGTTTCCAGATCGCCAACAGGCGGCGCTTCTTCAGGCGATGCATCGGCGGGAGATTGCGCGAGCAGCCCGGTGAAGCCGCCGACGAAGTTCAGGTCGTTGCGCGTCGCGGCCTTGGTGTTCGACGGCATCATGCCGGTGCCCGCCCAGATCATTCCGTGCTGCATCGCGAGCGTGACGAGATAGGAGATCGTCGAGAACTTGTCGCCGTTCATGGTTGCGGAGTTGGTGAAGCCGGCCGCAATCTTGTCCTTCCATTTCTGCGCGAACCACGGTTTCGAACTCGCATCGGCAAACTTCTTGAAGTCGGCGGACGGCCCGCCCATGTAGGTCGGCGCGCCGAAGATGATGGCGTCGGCGGCGTCGAGTTCGGCCCAGGCTGCGTCGTCGATCTCGCCGACAGGTAGCAGTTTCGCGTTCGCGCCGGCGTCGTTTGCACCCGTGAGCACGGCTTCGGCGACTTTCTTCGTATGACCGTAGCCGCTGTGATAAACGATGATGATGTTCGACATGTTTCCCTCTTGCCTGCCGGTCCGCCGATAACGGCGCGGCGCGCCGGACGCGAATGGCCCGATGCCCGCGGCCAGTCTAGCAAGAAGAAATTCGCGGCTACTGGGGCGAACGCACGCAGGAAGCGAAATAATCGCGACGCGCCTATCGCTTGAGGGTGAAGGTGATTTGCGCGCTGGCGATGGCCATCGTGCGGATTTCGTGCTCGAACATGAGCGCGGGCGTGCCCTGACGCAGCCGCAGTTCGTTGCCATTGAGCGCATACACCGTCAAGACATAGCGATGCTCCTTGCCCGGCGGCGGACACGGGCCGCCATAGCCTTCGGTGTCCCAGTCGTTGCGCGCTTCGACCGCGCCGAGCTTGTGCAGCGCCCCGGACGCGCTCGCATTGGCCGGCAAGCGCGTGACGTTCGCCGGAATGCCGGCGACGGCCCAGTGCCACCAGCCGCGTCCGGGCGCATCGGGGTCGAAGATGGTTATCGCAAAACCACGGGTCTGCGCCGGCGCGCCGCGCCACGCAATCTGCGGGGAGCGATTGCCACCCTTACAGTCCGACTCGTTGAAAAGCAATTCCCGGCCGACGGGTTTGCCCGGCACGAGATCCGTGCTCGAAACGGCGAACGCCGGCTCTGCCGCCACGACGCGTGTAGAGGACAGAATCGCCAGCAAACTGATTGCACTCGAGGCAACTACGGCAGCATTTCTCCAACGCATGATCCGGCATGCGACGCGCATGGCTGACTCCAGGCAGGGGCTTTCGCGCGTATAGCAGCGTTTCGCCGACTGCAACGATGTTTTTTGTCTCAGTGATGCGCTTCATACGGAGATGCAGTTTAACATTGCAACAAAGCATTAAAAGGTTGATCCTTGGGACTCAACCTATAGCGCAAATTCAGTGGCGTTCTGTATTGCGCTTCTGAAGGCGGTCACCACACCAGACTCTGTTGGCCAAAATATGAGCTATTTGACATTGTTTCGCGTGGCAGTCAGTGAACCGAATTTGGGGAAGAATGAATGAGCCAGCGAATACAGGTCATCATCGCAGACGACCACCCGGTGATTTTGTTCGGCGCCACTCAGGCACTCAGCAAGTTTCCGGAAGTGGATGTAGTCGGACAGGCGCGCCAGTCGACCGAACTCGTCCAGCTGCTCCAGAAAACGCATTGCGACGTTCTGGTGACGGACCTCGCCATGCCCGGCGGGTCTTACGGCGACGGCATGCCGCTGCTCGGCTACATCGGCCGCCAGTTCCCGAAGGTGCGGCTCGTCGTGCTGACGATGCTCGAAAATCCGGCCTTGCTCAAACGTTTGCGCGAGGTCGGTGTCATGTCGATCATCAACAAGGCCGACGACATGAACCACATCGGCTGGGCCATCCAGCACGTCATGCGGGGGCAGGAGTATCTCGGGCCATCGGTGAAGGCGGCGCTTGACAGCATGGGTATCGGCGCGAGCGGGCAGCAGCGCGGCGTCATCCTGTCCAAGCGCGAACTGGAAGTGGTGCGCCTCTTTGTGTCCGGCATGACGATTACCGAAATTGCGGGCCAGTTGCGGCGCAGTATCAAGACCATTAGCACGCAAAAAAACACGGCGATGCGCAAACTCGGCATCGAGCGAGATTCCGAGTTGTTTCAGTATGCGCAAAGTAACGGGTTAATGAATCTCTCCGCGTATTCGGGCGACGGCTCGCTTGAAGATTCACCGTTGCCCAACCCCAACCCGCTATAGCAGTTAATTGGCGCGGGAATAAGAAAAGCCGCTGACTCGAATCAGCGGCTTTTTCTTTTTCATGCATTAAAAACAGCGAATGATTTATTGCGGCGCTGCGGTGGCGCCGCCGTGCGCGGCGGACCATTCTGCCGGCGCGTGCAGGAATTTCTCGACTTCATCGAGCGTCCGGGTCTCGAAGTAACCCTGCTCCTTCGCGACGCGCAGCACGTCCCACCAGGTCGCGAGCGCGTGCAGATCGACATCGATGTCTTTCAGCACCGACACGCTTTCCTTGAAGATGTTGTAGTGGAAAAGCACGAAGCAGTGATTCACCGTGGCGCCGGCCGTGCGAAGCGCGTTGATGAAGTTGATCTTGCTGCGGCTGTCGGTGGTCAGATCTTCGACGAGCAGCACGCGCTGGCCTTCGGTCAGCAGGCCTTCGATCTGCGCATTGCGGCCGAAGCCTTTCGGCTTTTTGCGCACGTATTGCATCGGCACCATCAGGCGATCGGCGATCCACGCGGCGAACGGAATGCCGGCAGTCTCGCCGCCCGCGACGGCATCGATCTGTTCGTAGCCGACATCGCGCAGGATCGTGGCTTCCGCCATTTCCATCAGGCCGCGGCGCACGCGCGGATACGAGATCAGCTTGCGGCAGTCGATATAAACCGGGCTCGCCCAGCCGGACGTGAAGATGAACGGTTTTTCCGCGTTGAAATGCACCGCCTGCACTTCGAGCAGCATCTTGGCGGTGGTGTCGGAGATCGTCTGGCGATCAAAGCCTGTCATGGGCGAATCCTTGGACTGATATGACGCTTCGAGAAGCGAGAAGGCGGCGCGAGGCCCGGGCGTATGGGCGGGACGCGAAACGAGCCGTCTTTCGAAGGACTGTTCCACTTGTCCCTGCGCGCGTGTCGACGGGACTTTCGACGCCCTGAAGCGCCGGTGTCCCATGCACGGCTAACCGGCGATTTTACCCGAGGCCGCGCGCCTCTTGTCACAGATGTTTACGGCTCGGCCAAACGCTGCGTTCATTCGTCACTCGCCTGCGGCTGCACGCGCGCTACACGCGGCGATTCGCGCGACGCTCCAACGCAGCCACGCCATGGATCGCAATGCTGCTTCGCGTCATTGCAAGGGCGCGGTGTACACTGAACGTCCAAAAAAAATCGAGCCTTCGTCCGCCCGCTTCACCCCCGCGGGACGCGACGCCGTGTCTATCCGACGCGCCGGCCGACTGAAAAACAAGGGTCCATTGATTCACACCCCCACTCATTGTTCGAGCGGTCGCAGGCTGTGATCCCTGTTCGAATAAATTTCCAAACGTCTCAGGATAATCAGGTCAATCATGGACGAACAACTGAAGCAAAGCGCTCTCGCGTATCACCAGAATCCCCGTCCCGGCAAGATTTCGGTCACGCCGACCAAACCGCTGTCGAATCAGCTCGACTTGTCGCTCGCGTACTCGCCGGGCGTCGCGGCCGCTTGCATGGCCATCTTCGATGAGCCGCTCGACGCGCAGAAGTACACGTCGCGTGCAAACCTCGTCGGCGTGGTGACGAATGGCACGGCCGTGCTGGGTCTCGGCAACATCGGCCCGCTCGCGGCCAAGCCGGTGATGGAAGGCAAGGGGTGTCTCTTCAAGAAGTTCGCGGGCATCGACGTGTTCGATATCGAACTGGACGAAACGGACCCGGACAAGCTCGTCGACGCGATCGCGATGCTTGAGCCGACGCTCGGCGGTATCAATCTGGAAGACATCAAGGCGCCCGAATGCTTCTACATCGAAAAGAAGCTGCGCGAGCGCATGAAGATTCCGGTCTTCCATGACGATCAGCACGGCACGGCGATCATCGCATCGGCGGCGATTCTCAACGGCCTGAAAGTGGTCGGCAAGAAGCTGGACGAAGTGAAGCTCGTGTGCTCGGGCGCGGGTGCGGCGGCGATCGCGTGTCTGGATTTGCTCGTGCATCTGGGCCTGAAGAAGTCGAATACGCTCGTCACCGATTCGAAGGGCGTGATCTACGAAGGCCGCGGCAATCTCGATGCTTCGAAGGAGCGCTATCAGGCAAGCACCGACGCGCGCACGCTCGGCGATGCGATGCACGGCTGCGACGTGTTCCTCGGTTGTTCGAGCGCCGGCGTGCTGAAGCCGGAGATGGTCGCGACGATGGCCGAAAAGCCGCTGATTCTCGCGCTGGCGAATCCGGAGCCCGAAATCCGTCCGGAGGAAGCGAAGAAGGTGCGGCCGGACTGCATCATCGCGACGGGCCGTTCGGACTATCCGAATCAGGTCAACAACGTGCTGTGCTTCCCGTTCATCTTCCGCGGCGCGCTGGATGTCGGCGCGACGACGATCACCGAAGAGATGAAGCTCGCGTGCGTGCGCGCGATCGCGGAACTGGCGGAAGAAACCGATCAGGGCGACGAAGTCGCGAAAGCCTACGAAGGCCATTCACTCGAATTCGGTCCCGAGTATCTGATTCCGAAGCCATTCGATCCGCGTCTCATCATCAAGATTGCGCCGGCTGTCGCACAGGCTGCGATGGATTCGGGCGTCGCGACGCGTCCGATTCAGGACATGGACGCGTATCGCGAGACGCTCGGGGCGACGGTGTATCGCACGGGCATGGTGATGCGCCCGGTGTTCGCGGCGGCGAAGGCGGCGCCTGCGCGCATCGCGTTTGCGGAAGGCGAGGACGAGCGCGTGCTGCGCGCCGCGCAATTCGTGCTGCTGGAGAAGATCGCGAAGCCGATCATCATCGGCCGTCCGGCGGTGGTCGAGATGCGTTTGCAGAAGATGGGCTCGAAGCTGAGGCCGGGCGTCGATTTCGAGGTCGTGAATCCGGAAGACGATCCGCGTTATCAGAAGAGCTGGCAGGCGTATCACGAGATCGCCGCGCGCGAGGGCGTGACGCCGGAAAGCGCGAAGGCCGCGCTGCGCAAGTTCAACACGCTGATCGGCGCGATCCTGATCCATACCGGCGATGCCGACGGCATGATCTGCGGGCTCATCGATACGTATCAGGATCACCTGAAGTTCGTCGAGCAGGTGCTGGGCAAGGCGGAAGGCGCGAACAACTTTGCGGCGATGAACCTGCTGATGCTGCAAGGCCGGAACCTCTTCATCAGCGATACCTACGTCAACGAGACGCCGACGCCCGAGCAACTGGCCGACATGACGATTCTCGCGGCGCGCGAGATCGAGCGATTCGGCATACAGCCGAAGGTGGCGCTGGTGTCGAACTCGAACTTCGGCAGCGTGCCGAGCGCGTCGAGCAAGCGCATGGCCGAAGCGCGCAAGCTGCTGGCGCAGCGTGCGCCGGATCTCGAGGTCGATGGCGAAATGCACGGCGATGCGGCGCTGTCGGAGAGCGTGCGCAAGGCGTCGTTCCCGGGGACGACGCTGCATGGCGAGGCGAATCTGCTGATCATGCCGAACGTCGAGGCGGCGAACATCACGTACAACCTGCTCAAGATGGTGAGCGGGGAAGGCGTGACGGTTGGGCCGTTCCTGTTGGGTGCTGCCAAGCCGGTGCATATTCTGACGCCTGCGGCGACGGTGCGGCGGATCATCAATATGACGGCGGTGGCGAGCGCCAATGCGAGCGTCGCGAAGTAAGCGTTAGCGAACTGCGTTAAAGACGGCGATCCGGGGAACCGGGTCGCCGTTTTTTTTTGGCCGAGTCGATACGCGGTTGTGGGACGGTCGGTGAAATTTTGCACCCGTCGCATGGAAATCATCGTTGAAACTTCCGCGCATTCGGCGAAGCCTCGGCAGCGGCAATCCGCGTGCGCCCGCTGGCGGGACAAGGCTTCAGCATCGCGTTGCGCGCCGAATGCAGTCGAAGCATGCGACAGCAATATGCATGTCGGCATGCACCACGCAGCGCCCTTCGAGCGAGTGACGCCCGACGAAGCGCAGCGCTTCATCGCTGAGAAATTTGGGAGGACCGGTGCGACGATGCCTTCACGCGAACACCAAAGAAAAAGGCGGTCCTTGCGGACCGCCTTCGTCATCGCAGACGCCACTCACGCCACCTGCCGCTTCTCCCCGCCTTCACGATCGCGCCACCGCGCCAGCAGCTTTTCCCACTTCACCTTCGCCGCCTTGACGTTGTTGTCCTTGATGTGGCCATACCCGCGCATCGAATCCGGCAGGCTCGCCAACTCGATGGCCAGCGGCAGCTTCGGCATCGTCAATTGGGCGATCAGTTCCCGGACGAGCGCCTCGTACTCGCCGATCAACGCCCGCTCCATCTTCCTTTCTTCCGTCCGCCCGAACGGATCCATCGCCGTGCCGCGCAGGAATTTGAGGCGAGCGAGAACGCGCATCGCCGGCATCATCCACGGGCCGTACTGCTTCTTGACGAGCCGTCCGTGTGCGTCCTTCTTCGAAAGCGCAGGCGGCGCGAGATGGAACTTGATCTTCCAGTCGCCTTCGAAGCTGCTCTTCACCTTCTCGAGGAAAGCCGGATCGGCATATAGACGCGCGACTTCGTATTCGTCCTTATAAGCCATCAGCTTGTGCAGGTTCCTGGCGACCGCTTCCGTCAACAGAAAATCGCTGGCTCCAAGCGCCGCTTCCGCCGCACGCACCTCCGCGACGAGCCGTCCGTAGCGCGCGGCATACGCGGTGTTCTGATACTTCGCCAGGTAGTCGAGCCGCTTGTCGATGAGCGTATCGAGCGCCTTCGGCGTGTGCAGCGTGATGATCTTGCCCGGCGCGGCGCCGTCCTGCGTCTGTGTCCCATGAGCAAGCCGCGTCACGGCTGCAAGATCATGCGCGGCGCGCCGTCCCCATTCGAACGCGGCAAGATTCTTTTCGACTTGCACCGCATTCAGCTCGATCGCCCGCACCAGCGATTCATGCAGCAGCGGCAGCCACCCCTTCTGCCACGCATATCCGAGAACGAACGGATTCGTGTAGATCGCATCGCCCATGAGCGCGACGGCGAAGCGGTTCGCATCGACGAGCGAGACATGCTCGCCCGCCGCCGCGCGGATATCGGCTTCCGCACTCGCGCCCGGAAAGCGCCAGTTCGGGTCCTTGATGAACGCGGCAGTCGGCGTCTCTGCACTGTTGACGACGACGCGCGTATGCCCCGACTGCATCCGCGATCCGCACTCGTCGCTCGCGGTCACGATCGCATCGCAGCCGATGACGAGATCCGCCTCGCCCATCGCGATGCGCGTCGCGTGGATATCGGCGGGGCGGTTCGCGATCTGCACGTGGCTCATCACGGCGCCGCCTTTTTGCGCGAGGCCGGTGACATCGAGCACGGTCACGCCCTTTTGCTCCAGGTGCGCCGCCATGCCGAGCAGCGCGCCGATCGTCACGACGCCCGTACCGCCCACGCCCGTCACGAGCACGCCATACGGCCGCCCGATCGGAGGCAGGTCAGGCGTGGGAACGGGCGGCATCGCATCGCCGGCGACGCTCGTCGCCTTCGGCTTCTTCAACTGGCCGCCTTCGACCGTCACGAAGCTCGGGCAAAAACCGTTGAGGCACGAATAGTCCTTGTTGCACGTCGACTGGTTGATCTGCCGCTTCGTGCCGTATTCGGTATCGAGCGGCTCGACGGACAGGCAATTCGACTTCACCGAGCAATCGCCGCAACCTTCGCACACGGCCTCGTTGATGACCACGCGCTTCGCCGGATCGGGAAACGCGCCACGCTTGCGACGGCGACGCTTCTCCGTGGCGCAGGTCTGGTCATAGATCAGAATCGACGTGCCGGCAATCTCGCGCAACTGGCGCTGAATGTCGTCGAGTTCGTCGCGATGATGCACCTCGATGCCCGGCGCAAGCCCGACGTCCGGCGTGTACTTCTCGGGCTGATCGGTCACGACGACGATCTTCGTTGCGCCTTCCGCCGCCAGTTGATGCGTGATCTGCGGCACGGTCAGCACGCCGTCGACGGGCTGGCCGCCCGTCATCGCGACCGCGTCGTTATAGAGAATCTTGTAGGTGATGTTCACCTTCGCCGCGATCGCCGCGCGGATCGCGAGCAGGCCCGAGTGGAAGTAGGTGCCGTCGCCGAGATTCGCGAACACGTGCTTGTCGCCGGAAAACGGCGCTTGTCCCACCCACGCGACGCCTTCGCCGCCCATCTGGCTAAACGTGCTCGTGTTGCGGTCCATCCAGACCGTCATGTAATGACAGCCGATGCCGGCCATCGCGCGCGATCCCTCCGGCACGTTCGTCGACGTGTTGTGCGGGCAGCCCGAGCAGAACCACGGTTTGCGCTCCGCTTCGACGCGCGGCCGCGCGAGGGCTTTTTCCTTCGCTTCGATCACCGCGATGCGCGCCGCGATACGCGCGCGGACATCGGCGGGGAGATCGAACTTGTCGAGCCGCGTGGCGATCGCCTTCGCGATGATCGCCGGCGATAGCTCGTAATGCGCTGGCAGCAGCCAGTTGCCCATCGGCACCGACCATTCGCCGCCCGCGCCGTCTTTTTCGTCGAACTTGCCGAAGACGCGCGGACGCTGCGCATCCGGCCAGTTGTACAGTTCTTCCTTGATCGCGTATTCGAGAATCTGGCGCTTCTCCTCGACCACGAGGATTTCGTCGAGACCGCGGGCGAATTCATGCGCGCCCTGTGCTTCGAGCGGCCATACGCAGCCGACCTTGTACAGCCGGATGCCGATTTGAGCGCAGGTCTGGTCGTCGAGGCCGAGGTCGGTCAACGCCTGACGCACGTCGAGATACGCCTTGCCAGCCGTCATGATGCCGAAGCGCGCACGCGGCGAATCGATCTCGATGCGGTCAAGCTTGTTCGCGCGCACATAGGCGAGCGCGGCGTACCACTTGTAGTCGAGCAGACGCGCTTCCTGCACGAGCGGCGGATCGGGCCAGCGGATATTCAGCCCGCCTTCGGGCATCGCGAAATCGGTCGGAATCACGATTTCCGTGCGATGCGGGTCGATATCCACCGACGCCGACGATTCCACCACGTCGGTCACGCACTTCATCGCGACCCAAAGGCCCGAGTAGCGGCTCATCGCCCAGCCGTGCAGGCCGAAGTCGAGATATTCCTGCACGTTGGACGGAAACAGCACCGGCAACCCGCACGCCTTGAAGAGATGCTCGGACTGATGCGCGAGCGTCGATGACTTGGCGGCGTGATCATCGCCGGCGAGCACGAGCACGCCGCCGTGCTTCGACGATCCGGCCGAATTGCCGTGCTTGAAGACATCGCCGGAGCGATCGACGCCGGGGCCTTTGCCGTACCACATCGAGAAGACGCCGTCGTATTGCGCGCTCGGATAGAGGTTGACCTGCTGCGAGCCCCAGACGGCCGTCGCCGCGAGATCTTCGTTGACGCCGGGCTGAAACACGACCTGATGCGCGGCGAGATGCTTCTTCGCCTTCCAGAGCGACTGGTCCAGACCACCGAGAGGAGAACCGCGATAGCCGGAAATGAAACCGGCGGTGTTGATGCCAGCGGCTTTGTCGCGTTCTTGCTGAAGCATCGGCAGGCGCACCAGGGCCTGGATGCCGCTCATATAGGCGCGGCCGCGTTCGAGCGTGTATTTGTCGTCGAGTGTGACGGATTTCAGCGCGGCTTCTAGCGAAGCTCTTTGTTCTGCGTCTAGCGGGGCGTTCATTATGTGTCTTCCTCCACCCGAGTTTGGGATCACCAAAGCATATTTCGGGCCGTCGCGCCTTGTGGACGCGTTGGCCGGGACTTCAAGTGTGCCGACGCGGTCGTTTCTAAGACAGTGGGACAAACCCGTTTTCGAGCTGGGACAGGCTGCGCGGGCCTGAACGGCGCGACGAGTTTTGTTACAGGTGTAAAAGTGACCGAACTGCGGAACCCTCGTTCAGGGCTGTGTCTAAACGGGCGCCTGGCGCGGTTTCCAGGTGTCGCACACGCAGTCATAAGGAGAAATTAAATGAAGCAACGCCACATCCAGAGTTTCCTGATGGTCTCGGCGGCCTTTTTCGCGATCAGCGCGCCGATGAGCGGCGCACGCGCGAACTCGCCGTTAGGGGCAACGTCCGCTCCGCAAGTCGTGCAGGCGCGCGCGCAAGTTGCGCAGACGCGCACCAGCGAGCGCCGCGATTCGGAACGCAGCAACGACGATACGGCGAACTGACGCGCATCGTAGCGGCCGGTTTTTTCAAGAATCCGCCGCCCAAAGCAAAAGGGACATGAATGAAGCATGTCCCTTTTTGCATCTACTGCGCTTTTAACGGGCGCTGGTGTCCTTCAGCACGCCGCGCCGCATCTGATCCAGTTCGATCGATTCGAACAGCGCCTTAAAGTTGCCCTCGCCGAAGCCTTGATTGCCCTTGCGCTGAATGATTTCGAAGAAGATCGGCCCGATGTGGTTCTCGGTGAAAATCTGCAGCAGGATTTCGTCGCGCACGCCGTCGATCAGAATCTTGCGCTTGCGAAGCTCGGCGACAGTTTCGCCGTGGTTCGGCACGCGGCGGTCGACGAGCTCGTAATACGTGTCGATGGTATCCAGCAGCGCAATTTTCGCGGTGCGCAGGCCGTCGACGGTTTCGTAGATATTGTTCGTCCCGAGCGCAATGTGCTGAATGCCTTCGCCGTGATAAGCGTCGAGATATTCCTGGATCTGACCGGCGTTCTCAGAGCCTTCCTCGTTGATCGGAATGCGGATTTTGCCGCACGGTGAGGACATCGCCTTCGACTTGACGGCTGTCACTTTGCCTTCGATGTCGAAATAACGCGCTTCGCGGAAGTTGAACAGGCGCTCGTAGAACTCGGCCCATTCGATCATCCGCCCGCGATGCACGTTATGCGTCAGATGGTCGATATACGTCAGCCCGTGGCCAACCGGATTCGGGTCCGCGCCCGGAATCGGTTCAAAGTCGACGTCGTAAATGCTGATATCGCCGATGCTGCCCGGCTGCGCGCCGTTCTTGCCGCGCCAGCGGTCGACGAAGTAAATCAGCGAATCGCCGATGCCCTTGATCGCCGGAACGTTCAGTTCCATCGGGCCGGTCTTGTTGTCGAAGCCCCACGCGCCGAGGTCGAGCGCACGCTGATAAGCCTTGCCGGCATCCGCGACGCGAAAGGCGATTGCGCAGATCGACGGCCCGTGCAGGCGCGCGAACCGCTGTGCGAAGGAATCGGCTTCCGCGTTGATGATGAAGTTGATCTCGCCTTGCCGATACAGCGTCACGTTCTTGTGCCGATGCTTCGCAATGGCGGTGAAGCCCATTTGCTCGAACAGCCGTCCGAGCGCGACGGGATCGGGCGCGGTGTATTCGATGAATTCGAAACCGTCGGTGCCGACGGGATTTTCCCAGTTCGATGCGGTCATTGCGTGTCTCCTGATCTGTGCGGCGCTTGAGCGACGTGAAGACAAGTTTAGCGAGGAGGGCGCGCCAAAAACTTGCGAAACAAATCGCCGCTTTCTAAGATTGCGCACGAAGCTGCCAAGACAGGCCTAATTGGAGACAGAACATGGCTGAACCCGAAATCGACGCCATAGACCGCAAAATCCTGGCGATCTTGCAGGAGAACGGCCGGTTGTCGAATCAGGAAATCGCGGATCGCGTGAGCTTGTCGCCTAGTCCGTGCTTGCGGCGCATCCGGCGGCTGGAGGAGACGGGCGTGATTCGCGGATACGTCGCACTGCTCGACGCCAAAAAGCTCGGGCTCGGGTTGCTTGCCTACGTCAACGTGCGGCTGGAAAAGCGCGGTGGCATGCCGGTCGCCGCCGGGACGCCGAAACCGCCGACACACGGCGATCTGTTTCGTGAAGCCGTGCGATCGTGGCCCGAAGTCGTCGCCTGCGATGCGATGACTGGAGAGATGGATTTTTTGTTGCGTGTGCAGGTACGCGACATGGAGCACTTTTCGCGCTTCGTGGACGGTCAACTGCTGCACCATCCATCGGTGATCGACGTCCGCTCGAGTTTTTCGCTGGAGCGCATCAAGGAAACGACGGTGCTGCCGCTTCGTTAGCCGCGCAAAAAGAGAAAGGGCGGTCTCGGCCGCCCTGTCGTGGTCCCGCTCGCAGCGCGAACCCCGCGCTGTTCGAAGCGTCAGGCCGCGTCGGCCGTCGGCATGAATGCCTTGAACATTTGCGATGCGCGATGCGCCTGGCGCTTGATCGCGTAATCGAACACGGCGGCTTGCTCCTGGAGCATTTCGGCCACGATGCTCGTCTGGTCAGCCGGCTGGAGCGACAGATACGCGTCTGCTTCGCCGTAGGCGTACTCGATCTTCATGCCGGACTTGCGCGCGATGTGCATCATCGTCTTGTTGCGGGACAGACAGTGCACGTACAGCTCGGAAACGTGAGTGTTGCGGCTGCGCATGGCGGCGCGCTCGAAGAGCTTGGTGCCAATGCCGCGTCCGCGCGCACTTTCCAGCACGGACACGCCAAACTCGGCGGTGCGCTTGTCGCCTTGTGCGGGCAGATAGGCCAGATGGCCGACGCCGACCAGTTCCAGCGACGCGCTGAACACGCCGAAGACCGTGTCGTTCGTGAAGTTCAGGTTGCGGACATAGTTCTCGATGACGTGATCCGGCACGATTTGCCCAAAGCGCAGCAAACGGTCGTCTTCGTCGAGCGAGAGGAAGTGGGCGAGCAGGCGCTCGCGATCAGCAGAAGACAGTTCGCGGACGAGAACTGGCTTACGCGCGGCGTCCGACAGCGGACGGTCGCTCGCGACGATCTGCTCGGCGGTGCGGTTGAAGGTCAGTTCCACGGTGTTCTCCTGTCGTGATGCGAATGCTGCAAAGCAAAACGCATTTTAGCCGGTTCGAGAGAATCGGATACGGGAAAACCCTTAAAAACCGTGGAGGGGCTGTTCTAAACGTTTGCTAAGTTGCAATAAAACTTAGCGAAAACAAAGAGTTAGAAAATATGGCGCGGAACAACACGTCATTCTGTCGCATCGCAACAAAAATCAGGCATTCGCGTCAGCCAGGCCGTGCTCGATCATCCCGACGACCTGCTCCGCAAATTCGCCGTAGCCCAGCTTGCCGCCCGGTTTGAGCCAGGTGAACGTCCAGTTGATCATGCCGAAGACCATCATCGTGAGGGCGGTCTGATTGTCCTTCGACACGCGCTGCGGATAGGCGCGGGCGAGTTGACGGGCGAACGCCGCGACGATGTCCCGCTGACGCCCGAGGACGATCTCGCGCTGCACCTCTTCGAGATATTTCACGTCGTTCAGCAGCGCAACGTGCCGGCTATGCGATGTCTCGTACTCCGCGAGAAACGCGCGCACCAGTTCCGCGAACGCCTCCCGTTCGTCGAGGCCGCGCCGTTCGCTCGCGGCTTCCACCTCGGCGATGATCAGCATCAGCCGCTTCGTGTAGCGGTCGAGCAAATCGAAGAGAATCGCTTCCTTGCTCGCGTAATAGTGATAAAGCCGAGCTTTCGACGTCCCGCTTGCTGCGGCGAGGTCCGCCATCGACGTGCTGGGGTAGCTCGTCTGCGCGAATTTGGCGGCGGCCAGTTCAAGAATCTGTTCGCGTTGTGTTTCGTGGTCAGGCGCTTTCGTACGGGCCATTGATGGACGTTCTTTTCGGCTTAGTGGCTGGTCGAGACTACCGGCGCAGTTCGGCGTCGGCGATCTCCGACGGCGTGCCGCGTATTTTAAGCCGCCCTGCCGCGACGAGTTCGCGGCATCGCCAGAAGGCGACCGAGTCGCTCAGCAGGAAGTCGAAGCGCTGCGCCATCGCCTCGCCGCAGATGCGCCTTGCCGGACGCCATTCGGAAGTCGCAATGTCGAGCATTGCTTCATCGACATCGGTCCACGTGCCGGAGACGAGCATGTTGTCGCGCAGGCGGCGGTTTTCGGCGTTGGAGTGCTTTGCTTCCTGCCATTCGAGCGCGAGCCGGCTGATGCGCAGCACCGAAATAGGCGCGGCGCTCGGCAGTTTCGCAAGTAATTGCTGCGGCGAGAACATGCCGACGGCGTTCGCCTGATGCACGTCGCCGGCGGCGTCGCCCAGATCGGCGAGGTTCAGCTTCGCTTCGTTCAGACGCTGCGGCACATTGCGCAGGTGATAAGCGACGCGGCGCAGCGTGAGTTGGTCAGCCGCGCTCTGGCCGTGCCACACGACGACCTGCGCGTCGCCGCGTGCGAGACGGCCGAACAGTGTCTGTTGCGTTTTGAGCTCGGCTTCGAAATCGACCGCACTGTTCCACACCTGACGCCAGAACGTCGCACGCGCGTCCGGCGATTCATCGACATCGCGGATGGGACCGACGGCGAGATCGTCGCGCAGGGCGATCACCTGATCGTTGCGCCCGGCGAGCCGAAGCGCTTCGGTCAGCGACTGGGCGGCGTTGTCGCCATTCGTGACGTGAATCATGTTCATGGTGTCGGCATGCCGGAAGACGATGGGACCGCTCGAAGTGCGATCCCCAGTTTAAGCCAATCGTCGCGCGTGCCGGTGTGGGCTTTCGCGCTCAGATCAACGCTCGTCGAAGCTCACGACGACGCGCTCGCTCACCGGATGACACTGGCAAGTCAGCACGAATCCGTCGTCGATTTCGTGTTGCTCCAGCGTGTAATTCTTGTCCATCTTCACCGTTCCCTCGACGACCTTCGCGCGACACGTGCAGCAAACGCCGCCCTTGCACGCATACGGCAGCGCGAGTCCCGCCTTGAGGCCGACATCCAGCACGCTCACGCCTTCGTACGGCAGGCGCAGCTTGCGCTTTTTCCCGTCGATGATCAGTTCCAGATCCGCCGCCGGCGTGCTTTCCGTAATTTCGATCTGCGGTACGCCCGCTTGCGGCAGCGGCGAGCCGAATCGCTCGACGTGGATGCGCTCCGGCGCCACGCCCGACTCCTTCAGCGCCGCCTCGGCGGCGTCCATCATCGGCGCGGGACCGCAGATGAACGCTTCGTCGATTTCATCCGGCGGCAGCAGCGTTTCGAGGAACGCCTTGCACTTCGCTTGGTCGAGCACGCCGTTGAACAGTTCGACGTCCTGCAGGTCGTCCGAGAGCACGTGGTACAGCGCGAGCCGGCTCATGTAGCGGTTCTTCAGGTCTTCCAGTTCTTCCGCGAACATGATCGCGTCGACGCTGCGGTTGCCGTACACGAGCGTAAAGCGGCTGGTCGGCTCCATATCCAGCGTCGTCTTGATGATCGCGAGCACCGGCGTGATGCCCGAGCCGCCCGAGAACGCGACGTAATGCTTCGCGTGATCGGCGTTCAGGTGCGTGAAGAAGCGCCCGTCGGGCGTCATGACCTCGATCTCATGGCCGGGCTTCAGTGTGTCGAACGCGAAGTTGGAGAAACGCCCTCCGCGCACGCGCTTTATGCCGATGCGCAATTCGCCGTCGCGATCGTAATCGGTCACGCCGACGCAGATCGAGTACGAACGCCGCGTCTCTTCGCCGTCGATATGCGTCTTCAGCGTCACGAACTGGCCTTGCGTGAAGCGAAAGGCGTCGCGCAGTTCGGGCGGCACGTCGAACGAAACGGTGACGGCATCGGTGGTTTCGGGACGCACGTCGCGGATGCGCAGCGGATGGAATTGCGGAGTCGCCATGATGATCGTGTCTCGGAGCAGTCAATACGGCTTGAAGTAATCGAACGGCTCGCGGCAGTCCAGGCAGCGATACAGCGCCTTGCACGCCGTCGAGCCGAATTGCGCAAGCCTTTCCGTGTGCGCGGAGCCGCAGCGCGGACAGGCGATGACTTCCTTCTTGTACGGCACGAAGCGCAGCGGTTGCTCGGTGCTGCTGCAAGCGCCCGTCGGCGGCGCGATGCCGTAGCGGCGCAGCTTTTCGCGAGCGTCGTCGGTGATCCAGTCGGTCGTCCAGGCTGGCGCGAGCACCGTCTTCACGCGATGCGCGCCGAGTGCCGCGTTGTCGATCGCGTGCGCGATGTCTTCCGCAATCTGCGACATCGCGGGGCATCCCGAGTACGTCGGCGTGATGACGACTTCGAGCACGCCGTCGTCGCCGTGGCGGACGTCGCGCAAAATGCCGAGTTCGCGGATCGACACGACCGGGATTTCCGGATCGGGCACCGATTCGAGGACGGACCACGCGCGTTGCAGCGTGGCGTCGGTGTGGGCGTCGGCGGTCGTCATCACCAGGTCGCGCCCGGATGTTGCCGCGCGATGCTCTGCATTTCGGCGAGCAGATAGCCCATGTGCTCGGAGTGTTCGCCGAGCTTGCCCGTGCTGACGTGCTTCGCTTCGGCGGGCGCGCGCAGCGTGGCTTCGTCGATCGCCGATGAAACCGCTTCGCGCCACGCAGCCTCGAAATCGCTCGCGAGCGGCGCGATGCCCGCTTCGGCCACCGCGCGTTCGATGGCGTCGGGATGGAAGAACTCGCGCGTGTACGGCATCAGATAATCGAGCGCCGCCTGCGCCCGCCGATGCGATTCGTCCGTGCCATCGCCCAGGCGCACGAACCAGTCGCGTGCGTGGTGCAGGTGGTATCGCGTTTCCTTGATCGACTTCGCCGCGATCGCCGCAAGCTGCGTGTCCGACGATGCCTGCAACGCCGTCCACAACTCGGCCATCAGCGACGAATACAGGAAGTTGCGCACGATGGTGACCGCATAGTCGCGTTCGGTGCGCGCCGTCCCCGCGAGCGGGCCGAAGTGCGGCAACTCGACGAGCGTGTAATTCGCGAATTCGCGCTCGGCGCGGAAATACGCGTAATCGTCTTCGGTCTTCTTCTGACCGGTGAGGTCGGCTTCGAGCGTTGCCGCATGCGAGTACAGCAGCCGCGCCTGGCCGATCAGATCGAGACTCATGTTCGCCAGCGCGATGTCCTCTTCCAGCGCCGGGCCGTGGCTGCACCATTCCGCGTTGCGCTGACCGAGGATCAGCGCGTTATCGGCGAGACGCAGCACATAGGCGAGATGTTCGGTGCTCATGTCGCGCCCTTACATGTGGTTGATTTCGTCGGGCAGCACGAAGAACGTCGGATGCCGATAGATCTTGTCGCCGGCGGGCTCGAACAGCTCGCCCTTGTCGGCCGGATCGGACGCCGTGATCGCCGCGGACGGCACCACCCAGATGCTCACGCCTTCCTGGCGCCGCGTGTAGACGTCGCGCGCCATGCGCAGCGCGGCGCTTGCGTCGGCAGCGTGGAGGCTGCCGCAGTGTTTGTGATCGAGTCCCTGCTTGCTGCGCACAAAGACTTCCCAGATCGGCCATTCCTTGCTCATGTCGATATCTCCTCGATGCTCGCTTCAGGCCGCAAGCTTCTGCGCGCGCGCCTTCTGTTTCTCCGCGTAGGCGATCGCGGCCTCGCGCACCCATGCGCCGTCGTCGTGCGCCTTGACGCGGGTGGCGAGGCGCTCCTTGTTGCAGGGGCCGTCGCCGTTGACGACGCGCCAGAATTCCTCCCAGTCGATCTCGCCGTAATCGTGCGCGCCGCGCACCGCGTTCCACTTCAAGTCCGGATCGGGGAGCGTCACGCCGAGAATCTTTGCCTGCTCGACGGTCGCGTCGACGAACTTCTGGCGCAGGTCATCGTTCGAAATGCGCTTGATGCCCCACGCGAAAGACTGGCCGCTGTGGATCGAATCCTTGTCGCTCGGGCCGAACATCATCAGCACCGGCCACCACCAGCGGTTCACGGCCTGCTGCACGAGATCCTTTTGCGCCTGCGTGCCTTTCATCATCGCGAGGAGGGCGTCGAAACCCTGCCGCTGATGGAACGACTCTTCCTTGCAGATACGGATCATCGCGCGCGCATACGGACCGTAGGTGCAGCGGCACAGCGGAATCTGGTTCATGATGGCCGCGCCATCGACGAGCCAGCCGATCACGCCGACGTCGGCCCACGTGGGCGTCGGATAATTGAAGATGCTCGAATATTTCGCCTTGCCGGCGTGGAGCGCATCGACCAGTTGATCGCGCGAGACGCCGAGCGTTTCCGCCGCGCTATATAAATAGAGGCCGTGGCCGCCTTCGTCCTGGACCTTGGCGAGCAGGATCGCCTTGCGCTTGAGGCTCGGCGCGCGGCTGATCCAGTTGCCCTCCGGCTGCATGCCGATGATTTCCGAATGCGCGTGCTGCGAAATCTGCCGAACCAGCGTCTTGCGATACGCCTCCGGCATCCAGTCTTGCGGCTCAATTTTGCCGTCGGCCTGCATCACGGCGTCGAAGCGTTGCTGCTCCGAAGAGGCGTCGGCGGGGGCGTCTGATGCGGGTTGCTGACCGGGAAGGTCGAGAGATTGGGTGTACATGGCGGACTCTCGCTCATAGGAAGTCGCTGTCGGCCGATTATAAACCGACCGGACGGTCGGGTAATCGGTTTTTTCGAGATGACCGGGAATTCCCCTAGGCGATCCGGCAATGAAAAAACGGCGCCGCTCCTTACGGAGGCGGCGCCGCTTCTCGATGTAAGCGTGCGGATTAGCGCGCGGTCTGTTCGGCGAAGTCCTCTGCGTCGACGTCATAGCCCGACGGCTCCCAGCGCACCGCGAACAGCGCGACGAGCCCGGCGAGCGGCGCCACCGCGATGATCCAGAAGACCTTCGTCCCGAGCGCCGCCGCCAACACCGGGAACAGGAACAGCGAAACGGTGGAACTGGCGCGCATCAGCGTCTGATTGAAGCCGACGCCCACGCCGCGCAGCGATGTCGGATAGCTCAGCGACGCGAACGTCATGCTATGCGAGCCCGGCCCGATGCCTTGCCCCAGCAGGAACGCGGCAAGCAGCGCAATCGCGATGACGACCTGCGCGCCCGTCGCTGGCTTGCCGACCAGCGCGAGGCCGACGAGCGCGACCAGCTGAAACGCGTAACCGACGACCGTCAGGTTCCACGCGCCGAACTTCGGCACGGTCCGCACGGCGAACAGCCCGCCTGCGAACGCGAAGCACAGGTTCAGCGCGAGCGACGCGAGAATCGTGGTGAGCATCGACTGCGCGAGAAAGCTGGAGATGATGACCGGCAGCCCGAACGCGACGGCGTTATACGCAAAGGACGACGCAATCGCGATGACGGTCGCCAGCACCGTCCGGCGCAGGTACACGCCGCGCAACAGCGCGCCATAGTTGGCGAACGACGCGCGGCGCGCTTTCGGCGCTTTCGACGCGGCGGGCGCGCTGTCATCGACGCGCGCGTCGATGCCGTAGGAACGCTTGAGGATCGCGGCGGCGCCGGCCAGATCGCCCTGATTGGCTGCCCACACGGGCGATTCGCTCATGTAGCGGCTGCGGATCGCGATGATCGCAATCGCGGGCACCGCGCCGAAGCCGAGAATCAGCCGCCACAGCCAGCCCGCGTTGTGCTCGGGCAGCACGGCATACAGGCCGAGCACGAGCAGATAGGAAACGCTGATCGCGGCGTACCACGTCGGGCACCACATCGCGACGCGGGCGGCCTTGTTGCCACGGCCTTGCAGCCGCGAGAATTCCGCGAGAAACGCCATCGCCACCGGCAAGTCGATACCGACGCCCAGTCCCATCACGAAGCGCGCTCCGCCGAGCACCCACGCGTTCGGTGCGAGCGCGCAGGCAATCGCCGCGACGACGAAGAAGAACATGTCGGCCATGAACACGCGATAGCGGCCGATCTTGTCGGTCAGATAGCCGCCGAGAAATGCGCCGATGATCGCGCCGAACGTGATTGCGGACGCGACAAAACCGGTTCCGGTCGGCGTCAGCGAAAACTCGCGTGCGATGTCCTTCACGCCGAACGCGAGCGCGCCGAGGTCATAGGCATCCAGAAAGATCCCGCCGAGCGCGATCGCGACGACGATGCGCGCGTCGCTGCCGACCGCCGCGCCACGATTGACGAGGTTGGACACATCCGCGGCGCTGCGGATGACGGGGCGCGCATCGGCGGCGGCCCGGGTGGAAGCGCGATCGGGCGCGGTGGAAACTGACATGAACTGAACCGGAAAAGTGAAAAGTTGTCGATGCAACGAATTGCGCGATCGTACTGGCCCGACTCCGCGCAACCAAATTCTTTTTCGTTATTTGATGACTTACGACGACCGGCGGCCTGCGCCGCGTCGCGCCGACCGTGCGATGCGACAATGACGCTCTCGATTTTTAGCGGCTCTCAGCATGGCGTCTGTCAACAACAAGGAATCGGCCGATGAGGTGGTCGAGGTCGAGGTCGCGATCGTCGGCGGCGGACCGGCGGGCCTGATGGCCGCGGAAGCGCTTGCGGCAGGCGGCGCGCGTGTCGACGTGTTCGACGCGATGCCGTCCGTCGGTCGGAAGTTTTTGATGGCGGGCAAGGGCGGCATGAATCTCACCCACTCCGAACCGTCCGATGCGTTTCTCGCCCGCTACGGCACGCGTCGCGCGAACATCGCGCCGCTGCTCGCGCGTTTCGATGCCGCCGCGTTGCGCGAGTGGGTCCACGGCCTGGGCGTAGAGACGTTCGTCGGCAGTTCGGGGCGCGTCTTTCCGAGCGACATGAAGGCCGCGCCGATGTTGCGCGCGTGGCTGCATCGGCTGCGCGCGTCGGGGGTGACGCTGCACATGCGGCATCGATGGCTCGGCTGGGCCGGCGATGGCGTCTCGGTCTCGCGTTTCGCCACGCCGGAGGGCGAAAAACGCGTCCGTCACGATGCGCTCGTGCTTGCGCTGGGCGGGGCGAGCTGGCCGCAACTGGGCTCGGACGGCAGCGCGGTGGCGCATCTGGCGGCGCGCGGCGTGGATGTGCGGCCGTTTCTGCCGTCGAACTGCGGCTTCGATGTGGGATGGACGCCGCACTTCAGCAGCCGCTTCGCGGGCGAGCCGCTCAAGTCGGTCGCGATCGGCGTGCCGCGTGCGGATGGCGCGGTGGACTGGCGCATCGGCGAGTGCCTGATTACGGAGCAGGGCATCGAAGGAAGCCTGATTTACGCGCTTTCCGCACCGATTCGCGATCGTTTGATGGCAAGCGGCGATGCCGGGACGACGCTTCTGCTCGATCTGACGCCGCAGCTTTCCGCCGAGCGTGTGCGGGATGAGGTGCTGCATCCACGCGGGGCACGTTCGCTGTCGAGTCATCTCCAGAGCCGGCTGCATCTGGCGGGCGTCAAGGCGGGACTGCTGCGCGAATGCCTCAGCAAGGATGAATACGCCGACCCGGAGACGCTCGCTGCGCGCATCAAGGCGCTGCCGCTGCGCGTGCTGCGTCCCCGGCCGATCGCGGAAGTGATCAGTAGCGCGGGCGGCGTCGCGTTCGAATCGCTCGATCAGCGTTCGATGCTCACCGCGCTGCCCGGCGTGTTCTGCGCGGGCGAGATGCTCGACTGGGAAGCGCCGACTGGCGGTTATTTGCTGACGGCGTGTTTTGCGAGTGGACTTGTCGCGGGGGAAGGGGCGCTTGCCTGGCTCAGGGAGCGGGCTCGCGAGCTGGATTGAAGGCGATCGGGTGCGTGAGGAGGTACCGCTGAGCGAGCGGACGGAGCAGGAAGTGCCGCGAGAGCACTAGCGCACGGACGGTTCGACAGCCGGACCAGGCGCGCAGCGCGGAACTTCGACTTCCGACGACCGCGCTTGCGATCGCCGGACATCGCGCTCCGAGTTACCGTGCAACCAGCCGCCAAAGCGACGTCACTTCCGCCGATCGCGCCGCGTAGAGCGGATCAGCCTTATCGGCTGCGCGCGGATGATGCGGCTTGACGTCGATGCGGCCGTCGACCTTGAGACCCGCCGCGTCGATCCATTCCTGCAACTGCGCACGCGTCCGCAGCCCGAGATGCTCGGCAAAGTCGGACAGAATGAGCCAGCCTTCGCCGCCGGGCGTCAGATGCGCGGCGAGGCCGTCGAGGAAACCGCGCAGCATGCGGCTGTCGGGATCGTAGATCGCGTGCTCGATCGCCGCGCTCGGCCGCGCCGGCAGCCACGGCGGATTGCACACGATCAGCGGAGCGCGTCCTTCGGGGAAAAGATTCGCCTCGACGATTTCGACCTGCTTGCCGAGGCCCAACTGCCCGATGTTCTCGCGCGCACACGCAAGCGCGCGGGGATCGAGGTCGGTGGCAACGATCCGCTCGACGCCACGCCGCGCGAGCACCGCCGCAAGCACGCCGGTGCCGGTGCCAACGTCGAAAGCAAGCGAACGGGACGGCAGCGGCTGATTCGCGACGAGTTCGACATACTCGCCGCGCACAGGCGAGAACACACCGTAATAGGGATGAATCCGGCCGCCCGTCGCCTTGATCTCGACGCCTTTCTTGCGCCACTCATGTGCGCCGACCAGACCGAGCACCTCGCGCAACGACACCACCGAGGCTTCGTCGGCCGGTCCGTACGCCTCTTCGCAAGCCTGACGGACGTCCGGCGCGCGGCGCAGCGGAATCGCGTATTGGTCGTCGAGGGGAAGGACCAGCATCGCCAGCGTCCGCGCCCGTTGCGATTGCGCGAGACGGTGCAGATTGAAGGCGTCGACGGGCGAGGCGGGCTTATCGGCCGGCGCCTTTTTCGATTTGCGCGGCTTGTTGTCGATACGGCGGGCCATCGCCTGCAACAACTGGCGCGCGTTCTGAAAGTCGCCGCGCCAGAGAATCGCGGTGCCTTCGCAGGCAAGGCGATACGCGTGATCGGCGGTCATTTGATCGTGACCGATCACGACACGCTTCGGCGGCTGGTTGCCGCTTTCCGAGCGCCAGCGGGCGGAGCGGGCTTCGCCATCCTCTTCCCAGTGAAGTTGCGGCGGAACGTCTGATGTGGTGCTTTTCAATTGCATGGCGTGATCGCGAGAAAGGATTTGGCTGCATTGTGAGGCCATTTGGCGCGCGCGGGCCGACGGACCGTTGAATCGATGCCATACGTGTGACGATCAGGCACAATTCTGCCTTTCTCCGAACGCACCGCCGAATGAAACTCCGAGTTCTCGCCGCGACTTGCGCGGCCGCGCTTGTGCTCCCGTTCGCTTGCGCATCGACCGCGATCGCCGCCGATCCGCCCGAGGCGCCCGTCAACGACCATTGGGTGAGCGCGTGGGCGACGGCCCTGCAGGCAATTCCGCAACTGGCAAAGACGCCGCCGCTTTATCGCGCCCCGGAAGTCGGCGGGCGGACCGTGCGTCAGGTGATTTATCCGCAGCTTGCCGGCAAGGAAATGCGGCTGCGAATCAGCAATGTGTATGGGACGGAGCCGCTCGTCGTCGAATCGATGAGCGCGGCGCGCGCCGTCAGCGGCAACGGCGCGGCGGTGCAGGCAGGAAGCGGCCGGCCCGTGCTTTTCGCCGGCCGCAAGAGCGTGACCGTTCCGCCGGGCGGGCAGATCACGAGCGATCCCGTGGCGTTCGATGTCGTCGCGAATCAGCCGCTCGCGATCAGCATGTTCATGGGCAAGGATCAAAAACTCGTGGCGTGGCACCGGATCGCCAGTCAGGTCAATTATGTGTCGACGCCGGGCGACCGGACGGAGGACGCCTCCGCTACTTCGTTCCGCACGCGATTCACTCAATATGCGTGGCTGACGAACGTGTCGGTGCAGGATCCGTCGGCGCGTGCAGTGGTGGCGATCGGCGATTCGATCACCGACGGCATGCGCTCGACGCTCAACGCGAATCGCCGTTGGCCCGACGCGCTCACGCGGCAGATAGCGCAGAAGGGAAACGGGCAAGTGGCGGTCGTCAACGCGGGAATCAGCGGCAACCGGCTGCTGAGCAATTCACCGTGCTACGGCGAGGCGGTGGTCAGCCGCTTCGATCGCGACGCGCTGCGCCAGCCGGGTACGCGGGCGATCATCGTGCTCATCGGCATCAACGACATCAATTTCGCCGCGATGCCGGCGCGCGACGGCCTCGACTGCGACGCCCCTCACACCCAGGTGAACGCGGACGCGCTTTTGCGCGGGTACCAACGGTTGATCGCGCAGGCGCATCAGCGCGGCATCAAGATATATGGCGCGACGCTGACGCCGGCTTCGCTGCCGCCCGAGCGCGAAGCGATTCGCACGGCGGTGAACGCGTCGCTTCGCTCGAGCCGGGCGTTCGAGGGCGTCATCGATTTCGACGAGGCGTTGCGCGACCCCTTGCGCCCGAGCGTGCTCCAGCGTCAATACGATAGCGGCGATCACATCCATCCGAGCGACGCGGGGTATGCGGCGATGGCGGCTGCGGTGCCCGTCGAACTAGTCGCGGGCGCGGGTAAGGCGGTGTCGGCGGGCGTCGGAAAATAAATCTGCGTCATCCCCTTGTAATCGACGTCTGCTTGACCTAATATTCCGCTCCTCGTCGCAAGACGGGGAGACGCCAAAGAAACAGGCGTCCTCGAAGTCGGCAGATTTTGGAAGCGAAAGCGAAAAAAGCTGTTGACAAGGAGAAAAAGATTCTTCATAATCTCGTTTCTCTGCTGCTGATGCAGCGACGCAAGACGAAGCAAGACGGTCTTAGCGGAAATGTTCTTTAA
>NZ_JBFUPT010000020.1:54816-80353 GCF_041360715.1 Caballeronia sp. RCC_10 | reverse complement strand
ACAAGCAACATTCTCAGCTATACCGCCACCGCCTTCAAACCCCCGCCTCATCCAAACACCAGTTTCGACCATAACTCAATCGCTGCCGCCTGTCGGCTTTCCGTTTCGCGCTACGCGCCTCGGCAACGAACAACTTTCCGATCAGCTTGATGAAGCGCGTCGCGAGCAGATCGGGCGAGCGCGCTGCCTTGGGCACATTGTCCTCTGCCTTGACGAAGTAGCGCCGGCAATGAACCCAGCATCCGAGGTGCACGAGCTGGTAACGCTGGGCAATGCCATTGTAAGGCTCGTATCCGTCGGTCATCAGGGCCGCACCTTCACGCACGCCGACGAACAGCTTGTCAGCCAGCTTTGCACCTCGTCCTGGCGTGTAAGTGAAGCAGCAGATCGGCGTGCCCGAGCCGGTCATCTGCGACCAGAGATAGCTCTTTGTTTGTGGCTTGCGCCCCTTCTCCTTCAGGACCTGGAATGTCGTCTCGTCGCAGTAGATCAGATCGGCATCGAGCAACGCATCGCGCATCAGGTTGATCACAGGTTGCGTCGCAAGCCCGACACGGACGATGCTCGCGGCGATGGTGTTCGATGAGATGTCGCCGCCGAAGCGTCGCAGTAGGCCGGCCTGACGGTAGAGGGGCATCCCGAACTGATACTTGCCGGCAGCGATCCACGCAAGAGCCGATTCGCTCAAGAGTCCGCGCGGGATGATGCGCGGCGGCGCTGGCGTGACCTTGATGCCAAGATCGCAGCACGGGCAGGCATACTTGACGCGCTGGTGTTGGATGACCCGAAGCTGCTCCGGGATCACGTCCAGCTGTTCGCTGGTTTCTACTCCGATCTCCACAAGCGCATGACCGTCGTTGGCGCAGAAGCGATCGGCTTCGGGCAGTTCGTGTCGCACGACATCGCGAGGCAGATTCGGATCGAGCGGCTTGCGGTGACCACGCTTCTTGCGAGTGTGCGCGTCAACCTTCGTTTCCGGTGTGTCTTCCTGCGCGGGCGTGGAGTTTGCGCCGAGCGCCTCAGCTTCGTTGAACAGCCGTATTGATCAGAATCTCGCGCTTCACTCTTTGCGCCGAACAGCTCGCGTCGGTAAGCCCGTAAGCGCTCCTCCGCGAGGTCACGCTCCGCTGTCACGAGTCGCAGCGTGCTGCGCAGCTCCTCACGTTCTCGCTGAAGCGCAGCGTGCTCCTCGCGCATCGCCAAGAGTGCCTTGAGCTCGTCGGCAGAGAGGGTGACGTTGATCGGCATGTCGCTTAGACCGGCACGCCAATGTCGTGTTCAACTCCCACGAGCCTTCGTCAAACCGGAACACGGCAGCCTCCCAAGCACCTGGACGATCGTCGTGATCTCTTCGACGCCAGCCTCGCCGAAGTTGAGTTCGACACCGTTAGGTAACCGAACATGCAACGCGAGCGTCATCGATGGAACTGGATTGGACGGTGTCGACGGCGACACCGGGGCAGAGATGACGGGAACAAACGCTGGTAAGGTGCTTGCACTACGGGGGCTCTTGACGGTCCGCGCAGCAATGTCGATCGAGACGCCATCGATTACCACAGGGTCCGGTTCTCGGGAATCGTGAAGGATCTGCGGCTGATACCGCGCGATCCATCGGCGCAGCTGGTTCGGGTTGACGTCGTGATCCATGGCGGCACGCGCGATCGACACACCCGGCTTCAGGCACAGTGCGACCAGTTCCCGTACAGCATCCGCGTCAAATTCGCGCCGGCCGTCCCGTTTCTGGCCAACGACAAGCCTGCTGCGAAGGTCTCTATTCTCGTTCATTGCGGTCTGAGTGCATGTGTCCACGCGGACACATAGGTTCAGACCTTCAGCCGCTCATTGGAAGGACGTTGTTTCTGGACCGCATACGGTCGGACAATGCGAAGAACTCTGCCGGTTGCTGACTGAAGCGCTGCGTCGCTACACGATGTCGACAACGAAGCTCCACGCGGACGACACGCCGATCCCGGTGCTCGCGCCCGGTAACAAGAAGACCAGGACCGGTCGGTTGTGGGTCTACGTGCGCGATGATCGTCGCTCAGGTTCGAGCGAACCCGCTGCTGTCTGGTTCGCGTACTCGCCGGACCGCAAAGGCATCCACCCCGAGACCCATCTTGCCGGATTCGAAGGCACCCATCAGGCGGACGGCTATGCCGGCTTCAACGAGCTGACCGAAAGCGGCAAAGTTCGTCTGCCTTCTTGCTGGGATCACGCGCGTCGATATCTCTTCGACGTCCATGAGACAGCGCCGTCGGAAACTACGAAGCAATGGCTCGACATGATTGGCGATCTCTACGAAATCGAGGCTGCTATCCGCGGCAGACCACCCGATGAGCGGCGACGCGTCAGACGAGAAAAGACCAGCCCGTTGCTCGTGGCTCTCGAGAAGTCGATGAAGGAGAAACTCGCCACTCTCTGGCCAAAGGCACCACTGGTCGACGCAATCAACTACTCTCTGAACCGATGGGATGGCCTCACACTGTTCTGTGACGACGGCCGTGTCTAGATTAGCAACGTGCTTGCCGAAAATGCCTTGCGCTGTGTGGCCCTTGGTCGGCGCAATTTTATGTTCGCGGGCTCCGACAGCGGTGGTGAGCGAGCTGCCGCCATGTATGGCCTGATCGGCTCGTGCAAATTGAATAACATCAATCCACGCGCCTACCTGGAATTCGTGCTCACGCACATTGCGGATCACCAGGCCAACCGCATCGACGAACTGTTGCCTTGGAACGTCGCGAAGCATCTCCCCCTATCTACACCTGCCTCGCTTTGATCCATGCTGGCAGCGGCGCGATACGCCTGCCGCGTTCTTCGACGCTTGTCCACAAAATTCTAAACGGCTCCCACGCGACGCTTACATCGAATGCAACAGCGTCGCGTCATCCGCGCCATCGCGTTTCTCGACGACCATCCCGAGGTCGGCGTCATCTCGCCAGTCGTCGTGACTCCGCCGATCGTGCCGCTCTTGGCGGCTTCGATCGCGAAGTTGTCGTGCGCGGAAAGTGCACTGAAAAGAGCATTTATTGCAACGATACCCATACTCCTGTTCTGGAAAAACTGAAAGACGTATCAAAATCGTGAGCTTTCCGCCCACATGCGATCACGACGAAGCGCATCATTTAGTCACCTATCCGCGTTCCGACGCATCGACCCTGAGTGCAACGCACTCCATTTATCTGTCCCTGCGTCCAACGGACGCCACGATCTTCATCCGCAGTGACCCTGCGATTTAGCGATGTGCAGCATGCGGGAAACTGAGTTCTCCAAGAAACGCATCGGCACTAGCTTTCCAAGCGAAACCCAGTTTCGCATCGTCTGAGAACAACTTCGCACGGACAGTGCGAACGTCACCTATGCCTTTCGTCGAGGGCGACTCTCGCCAAGCTTGATTCGCGCGGTTCCAAATCGAGGCGACCGTGATGAACAAGCTCGCAAGACGGGAAATCACTTGCACCCTGTGTGCGGATTTCTATATCCCATTTTGTCGGCTCGCGCTGCCGATACCAAAAAGCGCAAAAGGAATTGCTTGGCTCGACGGGCTTACGCCTGCGGTCAAGTAGCCATGCATCGGTTCGTCCGGCGCATGGATCATCAGGCGGCAGTGCTTCCCTGCGCCGGGTGAATCGAAAATCTGATCTCTAAGATCCCGGAAAGCAAAGCGTGCAGTATTCCAACAACCCGGGACGTTCTTCTGATAGGTGAGAACGTCGCTTTTGATGCGACGGTCATGAAGATCCAATTCAACTTTTTACCCCTGTTGGACAATGCAGGGCTGCCTCAGCGGCTCACCAAAGAGCTCGCCGAACTCTTCAATCGGCACCTATCGAAACCCCACAGCACGACGCGCGTCACGTCTAACGCAATCTCCATCAAGACGCAGACCTATCGCGTACGGCATCTGATCGCCGGCTTTCGCGAACTGCGAAAGGGCGGCTTCGCTCTACAGTCGCCTTGGAACCTTTCCGAAAAGCACATCGCGTTTCTCGTGAAGCTTTGGGTCGCAGAAAAAGACCAGGCGCCCGGCACGGTCGAAAACAAACTGACCTACTGGCGCACGCTTGCCGCCTGGATGAAAAAGCACCAGCTCGTGGGCACCGTCGATGACTACATCAAGCGGCCCGACGGTTATCGCCGCTATTACGTCGCGCAGGAAGACAAATCCTGGGAGGCGGCTAACGTTGACGTTAACGAAGTGATCTCCCGGCTCTGCGAGCATGATCGCTGGGTCGCCATTCAAGTCGAATTGCAAGCGACGTTCGGCTTGCGCGCCCAAGAAAGCATGCTCCTGCGTCCATTGCAATGCCTGCGCGTGTCGGGACACCTCCACGTCATCGATGGTACTAAGGGCGGCAGGCCCCGGCTCGTGCCGATCGATGCGGAATGGCAATACGAAGTCCTCATTCGTGCAGCAAGGCTCGCGAACCCGCGCACAGGCTCAATGATTCCGGAGCCATGGTCGCTCAAGCGGTGGTACCGCCATTTCTATCACGTC
Source organism: Caballeronia sp. RCC_10 (assembly GCF_041360715.1). NCBI lineage: Bacteria > Pseudomonadati > Pseudomonadota > Betaproteobacteria > Burkholderiales > Burkholderiaceae > Caballeronia > Caballeronia sp. RCC_10. The sequence goes on along the minus strand of NZ_JBFUPT010000020.1, from coordinate 75,858 downwards.
CTCCAGAAAGAGGGCGTCACGCGTAGTGGCTTGGGCGTCGCGGTCCACGGACTGCGCCACGCTTACCTCCAGAAGATGTACGAGGATATAACCGGGGTGCCGGCACCGATCAAACTGCCTGATCATCGGCCCGATCCGGAACTTCATCAAAGGGCCATGCAACAGCTGGTCGAAGCCGCGGGGCATAGCCTGGCATCGAAGGCGACAGCCTACATCTCAACCCTCGCGACGGCGGAGCGCCTGTCGCGACCTGTGGTGACGTTCGAGCAGGCGATCGCCGCTCTCGATGCGGCGAACGGCGTCAAATCAGCGGCCGCAAAGCGCCTAAAAATTTCAAGGCAGGCGCTTTATCGGATACTTGCAAAAGGCGGCCCGTTGCCAACTGTAACGCCTGCAAACGTCGCTGAGACGCGAGCAACAGCAACATCTGCGCCTAACAAGGTCCTCCAAGGTCCACCGTTGGCTCTGACGATCAGCAACGCAACGCCCGACCAACTTTCAGTGCTTGCCGAATAGGGTTACCGTCGCCGACCGACGACGGCGCAGTCGTCATCACCGGCGACGGCTGCCGGGCCCTGAAATGCAGTTGATGGTCGACGGTGGTCATGATGAACGATCATCAGCACAGGACTCTGCGCAAGCAACGAAGAAGTTGTACGCTTGGTCACACTCGTGTCACTCGTCGTCTTGCGGCGGTGGTCGCCCAAAGTGGCATCACCGCACTTGCCGCGGATTTCGATGAGCTCCGCGATCATGCGACGCATGGTCATGCTCGTCTTGGAAGATGCCGTGGAAATCCGTCTCTTAAAGCGTGTCGTCTTGCGGCGGTCGTAGTTGTCGTGCACGGCCTGTTCCTTTGACTGGAACCGAATATTTCGCGCTTGATCGCGCCATTTCGCCTTGTGAAAAGCGTGCCGAGTAAGGGGGAGGTGAATATTCGGCACGTTTTGTCACAGGCAAATTTACCATTCCGATCAAGCAGTTGGCCTGGCCTAAGAACGTGGTGGGACGCTCTCCGGAGAGCGTTGCTCGCGGCCGAACAAATGCGGGTTCACGCTGCTAGCCCCGCACCATGCTAAGACGCCGGCTAAGAACAAAACGCACCAGCCGCGAAGGTATGGTCTACCTTGCGCTGTCCTGGCCAAGCAAATTCCCCGGCACGAAACCTAGACAAGCGCAGTCATGCTTTTGGAGAAGCACCTGATTGCGGGCACCGTCCACCCTCTTGCCTTCAAACAATTTAAACGCCCCGGTGCGCGCGCGCTCGATATTGCCTCCGGTGGTGACCGGCTCGGCTTGCTCATCCGCGTAATGCGCGAACTCGGCCGCGACGGGAAAGCATCTACGCGTTCCGCGAGGGGCTGGGCTATCGGGGGATGGAATCATTTATCCAATCGTTCGCCGCAAAGCCGGTTGTCCTCTGCAGCAACTACCGGTGCCGCGCGGAGATTCTGGGCGCGGCCGACCGCGTGATTCGCAACAACGCCGACCGCATTGCCAACGTGCTGCGGGCACAGACCCCGGGCGCGCTTATCCTGACGACGATGCACAGCTCGAAAAGGGCTGGAATGGGACCACGTCTGGAGGGCGCGCAGCGAGGAGTCGATCGTGCCGGACCCGAAGTCCGCTGGACCGCAGGAGCGGCGCTTGTTCTACGTTGCAATGACGCGTGCTAGAGAGTCGCTCATGATCTCAGGACGGCGAAGAACTTTGAGTCCCGATTTGTCGCTCAGGCGCAGTTCAATTAGAGCGCTATCGCGGCCTAACTCCGAATCTGCAGAGCCTGGTTTGCTGGACCCATTTGAACGATGGGCGGTTGGAGCTCGAAGCGCACAAAGCGAGCCTCGACCGGCTCTCACATTACGAAAAGCGTGCCGAATAAGGGGGATGTGCATATTCGGCACGTTTTGTAACAAGCCTTTTGTGCTTTATATTCATAGCACTAAGCGGATGCTCAAACAAAACGGGACACTCTCTGGAGAGCGTCCCTCGTGCCTATTGGGCGAGGTCGACCGGCGGCATGAGAGAAAACGCTTGTCGAAGCGGGCCTTGGGGCTTTCCAGTAACAAAGATTCGAGGCTGCTTATTCTAGCCAAGCATTTATCCGCAATTGGACGAACCGACGCGAGTTGTGAACCGGGAAACGTCCCCGAGGACGAATCCCTGGCAAGCCGTATCACTTATCGGCCGTCGCATTACTAAGGATTCCTACCCGACAGATCCGGCTGCGCCAGCGACCCCGCGGAAAGCGCGAGGCCTGCTCAAATCCCACCGGTCGCCCCAAAACGCCATCCGTTTCGAACTCGAAACTTCTGACAGCGTTCCCACTCGCCGTCATTCCACCTATGGGGCAATCATCGACTCTGTTCCGGACCTTGGCTTACCAGGTGTTGGTAGCGTGAATCGGCGGTGGAATTGACGCGATGGAAACGCTTACGCCTTCGGCCGGGCCCGGGCCCGGGTGAAATGCAGTATGCCGCGCAATCTGGGCGTCGCGTCGGTCGAAGACAGCGCTCGCAAAGGCACCAACCCGCATATGATCTGTCGGTCAACGCTATCCGGATAGCGGCCCTTTTAGCGAATGACGCACAAAAACGTATAGCTTTCCGTCAGTCGCCTTGGGATTTCCGACGCGCGGACGGATGCTGCAGCCACTTGAGCCGATGCTCTCGCAGGTCTCAATAGCGCTTCTCGCGCAGCGTCATGACCGGAACACCGCGGCGATCGAATGAGTGGGTTCTCGCAAGTTCAGCAGCGTAAGCAACAAGGACATACGGCTCGACACGCGTAAGCCGGGCCTACGTGACAAACGGAGTCTGAGCTTACTGTATGCAAATGGGGCGACACATTCCGTTGACGCCAGCAATTCACTCGCTTCGCCGATCAATTTAGACGCGTTGAACGTCAGGTTTGCGCTGTGCAATCTCGTTCGCACTGCACCGACATACCGCGTCCCGGCGTTTCAAGCGCCATTCAATGCCTGACGAGCCATGTTTCTTCCTTTTTATCGAAAGAGCTATCGAAATCGTGAGCTTTGCGAACTCGCGAAGCGCGGCGTCGAACCTAAGATTGGTTCTGCAGCACCCGAAACGATAAATCGAAAACTAGTGACCACCGCAGACCTGGAGCTTTGCAATGTCAAGACGATCCCGCTCGCACGCTCAAACGCAGCCTACCGCCCTTTTTCCAACGCAGGCGTACCTCGGGTACCCCAAGGGTTATCAACAGGAGCCTTCGCTTAGGCAACGCCGGCGCGAATACGCCGAGTTCTCGCGCAAGCTCCGCGCAATTTTCGCTCCGTTGCTACTGAACCGCTATGCGTTGCTCGAACACATGATGGTTCAGACCAGTCAGGGATTCTCCGGCGGGGCGGCAGGCGCGGACTGCGTGGCTGTTACTCGCTTCGGGGTGTTCGTCATCACCCACATTCAGTCGGTCGGAACGCTAAGCTTGACGACCAAAGCAAATGAGCTACTCGTCACCCAGTCTGACACGGAGCACGCCATTCGCTGTCCCCTTTGGCAAGCCGCGCCAGTCGTGCATTTCCTGTCCGCGCTGTTGGCCGATATTCAGTGCCCTGTCGAGGCCATTGCCATCACAACCGACGACGCATGCAAGATCGATTTCGACCTTCCCCCCTCAATTATGAAACTTCACGAACTCGATCAGTTCCTGCGACAACGGTATGCCCCGTTCGTTGGGGTGCAGTGGTCCTTCTTCGATGTCAACCAGATCAGTGCACGCATCCGGCAGGGGTGTCGTAGTTGGGACGAGGAAGTGGCTGAGGCGTAGGCATGTACCGGCTTGGCGCCTAACGAGAGCCGAGAGCCGCGCGCGCAATGGTTGGCCAAGTAGGTTGCTTAGATCGGCGCATTCCCCCCACCGGTCGACTCGCCAACCATTGCGTCGGCTCGCAGATTTGCGAGGCCTCGCCGGGACGGTGGCGTCAGTCACGACACGGCGGGCATTTGGAACGCTTCATTGCATCCCGCCCAAGAATGTTACGCGGCCACATGCTTGTGAAGTAGCAATTTGTAAGCCGCCGATGCGAAGTTTGAGCACCTGGATGCATCGAGACGATTTCGCAATATCCGGACTTTACCCATTTGAAATCATAGGGTTGGAGTCCGTGCGGGCGCGAGCGAAGGGGCGCCCTCCGGATGAACTCTCTCAGCCCGGGTCTTACGGTTCAACTTGAGAAGTGGGGGCGTGCAACAACGAAAGCGGAGGGGAGTGTGGCGGCGACGCTAGGATACCAGCGTGCCTTTTGAGAACTGCAGTTGGCGAAGGCTAACGCGACTCGTAGAGAAGCGCAAGCTGCATGCGTGAGGCGATCATCTGCACCCGCCGGCTATTACGAACGCTTGCCGCTCCGGTCAACCTGCGTCGCGCTATTATCAGTGCAGTGACTCACATCAGTTAAAAGAGGGGGTTTTGTATACCTCTTTTCACCGGTTGGAAGCGAAAGACGCATGTTTTTATGCGCCTTTCGCCTTTGAGTATGAAATTCCAACTTCAATTGGAAAAATTAGTTGCGCATTGATGCTTCCAATATGCAATGATCCCGTCGCTCGATCCAAAGGAGACCATAATGAGCCGTTCAAAAAGGCCGTATCGACTGATCAGCCGTCGAAGTTGCTTGCGCCTCGCGCAGCTCTATCGCGAAGGACTGGCTGAAGGAAAATGGACTACGCAACTTGGTGCGTTGAATGCGCTCGGCGTCAGTCAAGGCGACTTGTCAATGGCGATGCAACTTCACGAACTCCCTGAAAAGATTGTTGACCTGTTCGAAGATAACATCGACATCAGCAGCCATACAGTCCGCGTTATTCGCTACACGATCCGTCGCGATGGCCTTAGCACGGTCCTAAGCCGTATCGAGCGAAGTGGGGCTTCCGGCGCAAAACACTCCAAAAGGACGGTGTTGAGTATCGTCAAAGGTCAAGCGCTGCAGTCAAAGAAAATGCTGCGAGGGGCTGGACGAGATTCAGAGAAAATTGTGTCCCGCACGTTAGATCTGCCCAAAAACATTTCTGACCGCTATCACTTGGGAGTGACACAAGGAGAATGGAATTCTTTCAGTGCATGCGCGAAGGCACTGGGTATATCGCGACGAAATATCAGCGACGCCGTTGCCATCCGCGAGCTGCCAGATTCGATTCGCTATCTGTTTCATGAAAACGCGTTAACCTTTGCTGTCGGGCGAAAGCTGCTCGCGCTTAAGCGCGAACTCGGCGTCGACGAACTACTTTTGCGGGCGCGATCTAAGGACTCTATGTACGACGTAGGCGGGCGCACTGCCGACAACATCTTGTCCGAAATAAACAACGAGAATATTCGGCCGGCGAGCTCCTTCAGGCGTATCCAGATCAAGAAGGGACGAGGCCCGAATCGGCTTGTTATCGAATGTAAAGATCCGAAATTGCTCCTCAGATACCGCCGCGAGATTGAGAAGGCGATCTGCAAGGTCTTGAAGAAGCGTGTCACAGATGTGGAGTTTGTTGCGTTCATGCGCGGAATGTGTAGCACTCAGCGCGCGGCTATGCCTTTTGTGGACCGGCTGCCAAGTACATTCCGCCCGCGTCCATCCTGATTCATCCGACGTGGGCCGAGGCTAGGGTCTTTCGGTGCACCGGACTCACCTCGGCTGGCCTAGCGGCTTCGCGCGCGGTCGCTATTGCAAAGGCACAAAAGGCGGCTACACCGGTCCTCGCCCTCAATTTTTTGGCTGACGAACGCGCGTCCATCTTCGCTTGCGTTCGAATCGTTCGCGACATCGGTGTGTTGCCCGACAATTCGTCGCATCCCCCGCTCAATGCCTGCCGTCGTAGCTCGATATCGGCAGGAGAAGGCGCGTGGATTCATGTAACTCGCAACCACCCTCTGATATTGCGCTCCACGTCATTAACTTCTCGCGCGTCTACCACAGTGCCGAACGGTCCGTGCGCAGTCTAGAATGTAGTAATGCTAACGGTGCGGTCATGGCGCGCGGCGTTTGTCGATCCCAGACCATCACACCTTGGACGAGCAGGAAGGATCTATGCCTTTGAAGCAAGCCATTGCGTATCTATTTTTCGGAACGTGCGGCAAGCAAGAAGTGCGTTGAGCAGTTTTTTCGAAGCAGCGTCTGGCACGCCGCCGAACTGCTAAGCGCGGCCGACGTTCCTCGTACGCTTTTAGGGAAGGCAGCCCTTGGCATGGCGCCGCCTCCTTGTTTCGGATCGCCTTGACCATCGACTCATAAGGCGAGAGCTTTCTGCTGTGTGCTACCGCGCTTGGCAGGCGCCATTTTAACTTTCTGCAACCGTCTGTCGCCAAGCCGAGGCGCTGCCTTGACTTTTCGATGTAGCAGGCATGCTGGATTTGTCCCAACCGGATCCATTGCAGACATGCCAATACAGAAACGTTTGTGCCACGCGTATTCCCCCCAACGAGCAAGACTCACTGATAGTCGCGGTTCGACGGAACACCCGTCCGAAGGAATACACACTCTCACGCCAGTGCGGACAGCGCCCCGGCACTCCCACCGGCAAGGCCTAGCACGATCAACAGGTCCGTCTGCCGTCAGCGTACCGTCCCCGACGGTGCGTCTGCCCGCGCGGTGCGCGGACGCTGAAATCCGACATCTTGAAGCGGTCATACGTCACGTCGCTGGCACTCACGGCCCGATTTTTCCTGCGTATTTGCCTCAGTCTTATTGGCTCGCACGGCTCGAGCGAATCGAGCGAAAAACTTGCCTCGTTCCAACTCAGCAGCAACGCATCGCGGCATTGCGAAGGTTGCTGCTGGAGAGCGAGCCGCACGTGTGTCAATGCGCGTAGGTTTGCCCGGCGGTGTCTCGTTGCGCAACCTACCCATCATCTTATTCGCCTATTACCGCTCGCGGCGTCACTCGGTGATGCCCGGTCGAGTTATGCCGGCAGACGTGGCCGCGCGATAGGCGGCCTGACTTGCAAATGAGATCGCAGTGGCATGCGATGACTTGCCTTGGAAGTCCATTCATCAACGAAAGCCGAGGGGCCAAATGAGAAAGCACAACCAAGACGGAATGCCGACGCACCACCTACCCAACGAGACGGCCAGCGCCGCCGACGGTACCTTCAGCCATTCCGGCAGGACAAGGACAGAGGCGACCAACGGGGCGAGAAACCGTCAACGCGTGAGCCGCGCGTTGCTGATGCGCATTGCCCAGATCTTTCAGCATGCGTGCGATGGCCGGGCGCATGTGCGCCATTCGATCGAACTCGAACATGCACCGGGCACCAAGAACCCGACAACCCAGATTGATTGCCTCGCGATCACACCGTTTGGCGTGTTCGTCGTGAACCACTTCCACTGGACAGGCCTGGTCAAACCGGGAACCAACGAAGATGAGCTTGCCGTCGTCGATGACCGCGGCGACGTGACGATTCATACGTCGCCGCTGCGCCGAGCGAAGCCGGCCGTGCGGCATTTGCGCTTGGTGCTGTCTCAACATGAATGTCCGGTCGAGAGTATCGGCGTTCTAGGCGAAGCGGGCTGCAGCCTGCATCCGACCGTGCCGGATGGCGTCTTGACCTTGCCAGACTTGCACTACTTCCTGCGCACGAGGGTGAACCGCTTCCGCGCAACGCATCGGCGCTACTTGGATGCGGACAACCTCGCCTCCTATATCGACTGGTTTTGCTCTCGGAGGCGCACGCGCCCGTGATACCGCCACCCGAATCGCTGTTTCGTTGTATCGCAGCGCTGCGGCCGCCACGTCGAACCCGGGCCAACCCTCGAACGTTGCCCGTGGCGCGGCGTCGGGCCAACGGAGCTCTATCGCTGTCGAACGGCAACCGCCGCTCGAGCCGCCCGCTCCGTGACGTCGATATCCGCTAGCAGACTGAAAAGACGCCGTTATTTCGAAGCTTTCCAGCGAAAACCGTCCAATGGGCGCGCTATATTGGTTGGACCCACCGCGTATTCACGCATCGACCTTAGCTTAGCGCACGGCTGACGCGCGCTTGCCACTTCTTTTATACCTGGCCTCTCGGGGGAGTCGCTCTCCCGGTTCGCACGCGAGCTCGTTGAGCGACCCGCGATCGTTTTCCATCGTTGTATCCGAGCGCTGGTCTCCGTGCCCCGTCGTCCTTCGTGTTCTCGTGCAAGTCGAGGGCGCTTTCGGCAGGCACGAACGCCTTGCCTCGGATGAAAAACAGAATCTGTTCAACGGCCACGCCTGCGCACGCGCGGTCGCAGGACGTTGCTCGTCGTCCGTTTTCAGCAACCCCCGTCACGCTGGCTCTCTGCGCGACCGGTCATACGTCGCGCACGATTTACCGCTGTCCAATTTCACCACCGTAGTCTGGCTCGGCACATCGCCGAAGGCCGCTACTTTCTTAGCCAAGGAGGCTTTATGAAAATCGCCGTACTAGAAGTCCGCTATGCAGGTGGCTTGATCCTGACGGACCGCGTTGTCGTTCAGGCGTCATCCCGCATTTTGCTGCCGCCGCGCTTGGGCGCGATGCTTACCGAGCTCGAAAAGACAGAGCGCCCCACGTCAATTCGAGTTTCGGTAGACGGCGTCATCTATCGCGTTACAGGCGCCCCCGACGGCGAATTTGCCGTGGGGGACAAGCTGCCTTTCGGTGAGTGTCTAGTGACGATGCTCAAAAGTGTCGCAACTCCCAATCGCGCTCAACGGCAACTCAACAGGCGCTTCGCCCATATGCTGAGTGCCTTCTCGTTGATCGGCGCGTGCTACCTCGTTCAGTCAAGCAAGAACTGGGACGCAGGTGTCGTTGTCGAAACGACATTGCTTTGCGTTATTTCAGCGGCTCTGTTCGTCATCGGACATATGTGCTTTCCGGGTGATCACGAATCGACGTGACGATGAAGCTCGCCTTATCGGCTCGCTCTTAGCAGTGCTTCGGCCGTTCGTCGACGCGACGTTGGTTTCAATGTCGATCGACGTTGTTTGTGCAGACCACGCCGCCTGGCGTGGTCTGCCTCATTAACGACTGGCGATTCCGCCGGCACCACTTACGGATCTAAGCAATCCGGGCACTCAGATCTTGCTGAGTGTTCCGGTCGTCATAGCCGTCGCGCCCTGCGCCGCAGCGAGCCCTCCGTTGCTCCAGCAAGGAAATGTTCTGAACGTCAATCTCTAAGGCGTAGTCCAGCCTCGGTAGTCGGCGTACTTAACCCGGAATGCTCTGCTTTGCCGGGCCTACGAGGGTAGGGATTCGACCGCCCCACGCAGATGGAGATGCAACGGCGAAAGTGCCTCCGGTGCCCGCACATCCAGTTGCCGTTGTTTGACGAGCGGCGTTCGTTGGCAACGGGACGCTCGGCACCGTCGCCGCTGCCACAACCGGAGCGCAGCGACGCGACCTTACTGTGAAAACAGTATCGCGCGGAGAAGAGGGGCGCCGGGCTAGCGCGATCGCTGTCGGAACTTGCCAGCCGAGGCGTCACCAAGCGAGCCGTCGTCGAGAATCTTCCGGAACGCCCCGCGCTTCCGTGTCGAAGTTTGTGCACGCATAGACGCTAGGGTTAACTCATCCGCGCTGAGAGAAAACGAAGTGGCACCTGATCATCGCGTCATTGCGCGGTCGTCACCGTGTCTCGCAAAGGAACAAGGAAGGGAAAAAGATGGCTGCAAGAATGTGGGTGGCTTCAACAATGGACGGGCAAGAAGTCTGCGCCGAGACGATCGGTTCTCTCCAAGAGGCTCCGCCGTTGAGATGTGTGTATTGCAGCGCGCCCGTCAGCTACGTTCCGCAGCACGCACGCGAGAGTCGGGGCAAAGCCCACTCGGTCAAGGCGTATTTCCGCTTGTTTCCGAAGGTGGCGCATAACGAGCGCTGCATGTTCGATGTCGAGGAGCAACTGAAAGTCATTGCGCGTCGTTCGTTTGGTCTTTTGGAGGCCATCGAACGAGGACAATATCGTTTTCGTCTCCTGGCAATCGACGATATACGCAACGCGGACGTGCATCCAATGCGTTCGATAATGTCTCGCAAGGCCGATATGACAGGGGACGGCAGTGCGTTCTTTTCAAGCGACTGGCGCCGTTTTCTGTCGGCGTACATTAACGCGGCGAAGCGGGTTATCGAGCTTCGGCATTTGTGTGCGAGCGATTCCGATCTCAGAGACCGTCTCGAATTCGTCTTCAATGGGACATCAGTGAATTGGGAAGGTTTCTATTACGAGCAAGCGCGGTTCCTCGCAGCCTATCGTTGGCTTGGCAAGACTGCAACTTCTTTCCCAGTCACTTTGGTGGGCACTGTATCCGATATTGAGACTATCGAAAGACATGGTCGATCTTTGTTTGCTTTGCATATGAAGCCGTCAGCAGCGCAGCCATATTCTCGTGACCCGCTGGTAGGAGAACTCGCGCACGCGACGGCATGGACCAGTCAAGCTGAATGGTTACATAAGCTCAAGCGAAACGACACCGTGCTTGTTTTCGGCCATTGGCGGCGTGCGACAGCCAATACAGTTACTACCCTTGCACGCAATGGCGATAGCAAGTTTCGCAAATATCTTGAACGGCAGTTGTCAATCTGGCTACACGTGAAGTCTCAGATATCCCGAGTGGCTGGGTAAGTGGGCGATTGTGTCGCCGTTAGGCATTGTTGCTCACGTGGCGTGTGTCTTGAATAACGATTGTTCCGGGTGTAGCGCCGCGCGTTCGTTGCCATCGACCGGTCCGGTATGTCGCTCACTGCAGTTGCGCTCATGCTATTTGAGGAGCGGGCTTACTGTCGCGCAGCCGTCCCTGGCGATAATGGTTGAACAGATTGCGATCGTTCCTGGGCGAATACAAGGCTGATCGGTGGCGTCCGCGCGGACGTATCCTCAGTCGCTCCTCCTTTTCGTTGGGGGCTGTCAGTCATAGCACGCGTGTGTCCGGCAGCACTCAGGCTCCGCAGGCCCTCGCGGAAGCAGCGTCCCAACGCCGCAGGCGCATTAATGCAACGGACTTGCGCCGCACGCTGTTAGCGAAGAGCAAAGAGAGTGAGCCGGTGCGGCGTTAAACGCTTATAACAACGGCGCATTTCCGCGTCGTTGATTGCATGAGTTTTTGTGGCGCACCAGTGATGGAGTCAATGTGCGTGCGATTCCATTGTGAAAGGGGAAGCGAGGCGTAGGGGTCACCGCACGGAGCTACTCTGTGTTGGAACGTGAGGCACCTTGCTGGTCTCGGAAGATGCCAATCCTTACTCCGAAAATAGTGACCGGAACATACTAGGTGTCTTGCCCGCTATGATCGACACCAAAGGATCTGAAAAAGAGATGAAGTTAAAGCAGGGAGTACGTCAAGGGACTTGGTCCGTCAAACTCGCTTTCGGCGCCATCTGAACCGCTGGGTCCACCTGTTCAAAATCGTTGCTCCACGTGATGGTGACGCGGTGAAAGTCGCGTCATGCCAATCAGAGAGAGCAGACCGTGTGCTTGCCATAACCACAACCCTCATACGCTGTTTGCTCCCAAGCATTTGCTCCGGGCAAAAATTGACTAGTCTGGAAGAGCGTCGAGACGAGCACCTTGTGGGAAATACCGGGGTTCGCAGGCTTCGATGGAGGCGGCGCATCCATCCCGCCGGTATTAGCCGCGTTCGATTATTTCCTACGCGCGGCCCATTTCAGGGAAAATGTCGGCTGCGTCGTCCGACAGTAGGGTGGCGCGTTCAGAACTCAGTCGCTAAGGATGCAGTTGAACTCCCAATACGCCAGCGCTAGCTCAGCTCAATTGATAAGCGTATCCCTCGTTGTGTACCGGCCGCATCGGCAGCTTCTCGAACGCACGCTGATTACGCTCGATAACGCGTTGCATTGTGTATTTCCCGCTGATCTCAGCGCGTCTGCGCCGCTGTATCTGATCAACAACGGAACGGACGAAGGGTTCAACCTGTCCGAGGTTGCCGGCGAAACTGCGCTTCAGACGCACGTCATCGAAGGCCAGGGCAACGTCGGCTACGGCCGCGGTCACAACCTGGCGATCGAGCACACGTCGAGCCGTTACCATCTAATCCTGAACCCCGACATCGAACTGGACGTCGACGCGCTAACCCACGCGCTCGCGTTCATGGACGTTCACCCGGAAGTCGGCCTCCTTTCGCCGCAGATCATCGAAGACGACGGCAGCCGGCAATATCTCTGCCGCCGCTACCCGACGGTCTTCGACCTCTTCGTTCGTGGCTTCCTCCCTAGAAGCCTGAGGAAGCCGTTCGAACGGCGACTAGCAAGATACGAGATGCGCGACGTGATTGGCGAGAAAAACATCGTCTGGGACCCGCCCATCGTCAGCGGCTGCTTCATGCTCTTTCGCACTGAGGTCCTGAAAAAGCTAAACGGTTTCGACCCGCGCTATTTCCTCTACTTCGAAGACTACGACCTGAGCCTGCGCACGCACGACGTCGCCCGCGTGGCGTACGTACCTGCCGTGCGCGTGCTGCATCATGGCGGCGACGCAGCGGGCAAGGGATGGACGCACATCAAGCTCTTCATCGCGTCGGCGTACAAGTTCTTCAACCGGTTCGGATGGAAGTGGCTATGAGCGAGCGCATCGGCATCACGGGGGCGAACGGTTTCGTCGGACGTGCGGTCACGCGCGCTTTGCTCGATGGGGGCAGGGAACCGCTCGGCATCGTTCGTCAGAGCACGAGCCCGCACAACGTCCAAGTGAGATCGCTCGACGCCATCGCGCCCGCCATCTTCGAAGGCTGCGCATCCGTGATCCATCTGGCCGCGCGAGTCCACGTGATGAACGACGCCGCCGCCGATCCGCTCGCCGCCTTCCGCGCCGTCAACGTTGATGGCGCGCTCAAAACCGCCGATGCCGCCCGTCGCGCCGGGGCCACGCGTTTCGTCTTCGTGAGCAGCATCAAGGCGCTGGCGGAACTTGACGACGGCCGCCCGTTGACGGAAACCGACGAACGCCGTCCGCCCGATCCGTACGGCGTATCCAAAGCGGAAGCTGAAGTCATGCTGCAGGAATACGGCGCGCGCACGGGGCTTGAGATCGTGATCGTGCGGCCGCCGCTCGTCTACGGTCCGGAAGTGCGCGCGAACTTTCTGGCGCTGATGCGCGCCATCGCGAAAGGTATGCCGCTGCCGATCGGCGCGGTGACTGCCCGAAGAAGCCTCGTCTACGTCGACAACCTCGCGAGCGCGATCGTCGAATGCGCGACACATCCGCGCGCCGCGGACCAGCTTTTTCACGTCACCGATGGTGAAGACCCCGGCGTCGCCGAACTGGCGCGCCGGCTCGGGCATCATTTGGATCGGCCGGCGCGCCTGCTGTCGGTGCCGGTCGGTATCCTGAAAGCTGCGGGGCGGCTGACAGGCAAAGCGGCGCAGATCGAGCGTCTTACGGGCAGCTTGCGCGTGGATTCGTCCCACATCCGCGATGTGCTAGGCTGGCGGCCTCCGTCCTCGCTGGACGCGGGATTGGCCGCCACCGCCACATGGTTTCTTAGGAACCGACAGCGTTCGGAAAAAAGCTAACTTCCCGTAACAACGGAAAGGCGGCAGTAACATGCGGGTCGGCCGGAAACCGGCATGATGTGGCTATTCAAAAGAACATAAACGTAGGCAATTCCGGGAAATGAGTGCCCCGCTGTCCCCCTTCGTCGTCGATTCGCCTTGGATCGCCGCACTGTGCGTCGCGGCGGCATCGCTGGCGGCGTGCGCGCTGATCCTGTTCCTGCTGCTGCGCACCGGGCTTGCGTGGCGACTTGCCACCGATATTCCGAACGATCGTTCTCTCCATACGCGTCCAACGCCGCGTGTCGGCGGATGGGGCATCGTGCCGGTCGGCGTGATCGCCATGTTGATGCTCACGCGCTCGATCTGGCTCGCCGCGCTGCTCGCCGCCGCGCTCGCGGCCGTATCGCAGATCGATGACCGCCGCGGCTTGCCCGCGCGCGTACGGTTCGGCGCGCATGTCGTCGCGGTCGCGCTGCTGATCGCCGCGAATCTCGCGCCGGCGGCGTGGTGGGCGCTCGTGGTCGTCGGTTTCCTGATGGTCTGGCTCGTCAATCTCTACAACTTCATGGACGGTTCCGACGGTCTCGCAGGCGGCATGGCGCTGTTCGGCTTCGGCGGTTACGCCGTCGCGGCGCTCTCGGGGCCGGTGCCGCAGATCGATCTAGGCATCGCCAGCGCGGCGATCGCCGGGGCGGCGGCGGGATTTCTGCTCTTCAATTTCCATCCGGCACGGATTTTCCTAGGCGACTCGGGGTCGATTCCCCTAGGATTCCTTGCAGGAGCATTCGGTTACTGGGGCTGGCTGAAAGGTACGTGGCCGGTGTGGTTCCCGGCGCTCGTGTTCGCGCCGTTCATCGCGGATGCGTCCGTCACGCTGCTGAGGCGGCTCGCGCGCGGCGAGAAGTTCTGGCAGGCGCATCGCGAGCACTATTATCAACGCATGGTGCAGATGGGGGTCGGGCACGCGCGGACCGCGCTTGCGTGGTACGCGCTGATGCTCGCGGGCATCGCGCTCGCCAACGGAGCGCTCGCGTGGTCCCCAGCGGGTCAGTGGGCGGCGGTCGCGGCCTGGGGCATCGTGCTCGTGGCGGCGGGTCTCGTCGTCGATGCAAGCTGGCGGCGTCATCAGGCGCATCTATCCGAACAATCTAGAGGTGTACGCGGATGATTCGATTCAAAGCATCGTGGCTTTCCGCAGGCGCCTTCACCTTCGATCTCGTGGCGGTCGCCGCGACCTGGCTCGCCGCCTACCTAATCCGCTTCAACGGCACGGTGCCGACCCACTTCCAGCACGGCGCGCTCATCGCGCTTATCTGGGTCCTCCCGGTCTATGGCGTCATGTTCCGCGTCTTCGGGCTGTATCGCGGCATGTGGGTGTTCGCAAGCCTGCCGGACCTCATGCGGATTTCGAAGTCGGTCGTGGTCGGTGCGCTCGTCGTGATGATCGGCGCAGTGCTGCTTCAGCCGACGCCCGTCATTCCGCGCTCGGTGCTCATCGTCCAGCCGTTGTTTCTGTTTCTCGCGATGGGCGGCGCGCGCGCGCTGTACCGGGCGGCGAAGGAGTTCTATCTGTACGGCGGACTGGTCGGGCAGGGCAAGCCTGTGATCGTGCTCGGCGCGGGCACGGCCGGTGCGATGCTCGCACGCGAATTGGCGCGTTCGTCAGAGTGGCGTCTCGTCGGCCTGCTCGATGACGATCCTTCGAAGCAAGGCCGCGAAGTGCTCGGCCACAAGGTGCTCGGCTCGTTCGGCGATCTGTCGAAGGTCGCGGAGCAGTACAAGACCGAATACGCGATCATCGCGATTCCCTCGGCTTCCGTCGACGAACAACGCCGCGTCGCCACACTCTGCGTGCGCGCAGGCGTCAAGGTGATGGTCCTGCCCGCGCTCAGTCAGTTGACGCAGGGCGAAGGCGGTTTCCTGTCGCGCGTGCGGCAAATCGACCTCGAAGATTTGCTCGGCCGCGAGGCCGTGAAGATCGACATGCCGCACGTCGAGCAATTGCTGCACGGACGGGTCGTGATGGTGACCGGCGCGGGCGGCTCGATCGGCTCCGAGCTGTGCCGCCAGATTCTGCGCTTCTCGCCGGCGCAACTGATCGCCTACGACCTGAGCGAATACGCGATGTATCGCCTGATCGAAGAGTTGCACGAGAAGTTTCCGGAGCTATCCGTGGTGCCGGTCGTCGGCGACGCGAAGGATTCGCTGCTGCTCGATCAGACGATGGCGCGCTTCACGCCGCACATCGTCTTTCATGCGGCGGCCTACAAGCACGTCCCGCTGATGGAAGAGCAGAACGCGTGGCAAGCGGTGCGCAACAACGTGCTCGGGACGCTGCGCGTCGCGCGCGCGGCGATTCGTCACGACGTGCGCCACTTCGTCCTGATTTCGACCGACAAGGCCGTCAACCCGACCAACGTGATGGGCGCGAGCAAGCGTCTCGCGGAAATGACGTGTCAGGCGTTGCAGCAAACCGCGCCGCGCACGCAGTTCGAAACCGTGCGCTTCGGCAATGTGCTCGGCAGCGCGGGCAGCGTCATTCCAAAGTTCCAGCAGCAGATCGCGAAGGGCGGTCCTGTCACGGTCACCCATCCCGAAATTACGCGTTTCTTCATGACGATTCCGGAGGCCGCGCAACTCGTGCTGCAGGCATCGAGCATGGGTCGGGGCGGCGAGATCTTCATTCTCGACATGGGGCAGCCGGTGCGGATCGTCGATCTCGCCCGCGATCTAATTCGCCTCTACGGCTATAGCGACGGGCAGATTCGCATCGTGTTCACCGGCCTGCGTCCCGGCGAGAAGCTCTACGAAGAACTGCTCGCCGACGATGAAACCACCACGCGCACGCCGCATCCGAAGCTGCGCATCGCGCAGGCGCGGGAAGTGCCGGACGCGTTCATCGATGAGTTATTGCCGTGGCTGATGCAGCACCGCGTGTTGTCCGACGATGAAGTGCGCCGCGACTTGCGCCGCTGGGTGCCGGAATATCAAACGGCGGCGGCCCCTGTGCTGCAGAGCGTGGCGAAGGGGCGCGGAGCGGCTGGCTGAGACGCGGCGCGCCTTCAGCTTTCCTGGAAGATCGGCAGCCGCGAATAGAGATCAGCGACCCAGTCGATGAACACGCGAACGCGCCGCGGCTGATGCCGGTTCGCCGCGTACAGCACCGACACCACGCGCGGATGCGTCGGATATTCAACGAGCACGCGCTGCAGCGTGCCGCTTCTCAGATACGGATCGAGCGTGTAGCTCGAACTCTGGATGAGCCCGAGGCCCGCGAGCCCGGACGCGATGTATGAATCTGCATCGTTGACCGCGATCTTGTGTTTGAGCGCGATGCTGCGCGTTTCGCCATCGACGACGAATTCCCAGTTGCGCACGCGCCCCGACTTGTTCATCACATAGCCGACGGCCAGATGCTGGTCGAGGTCGTCGAGGGTCTGCGGCTCGCCGTATTGCTCGATGTATCCCGGCGATGCGCACGTGATTTGCGTATAAGCGCCGATGCGCTTCGCGACCAGCCCGATATCGCCGATCGCGCCGACGCGCACCACGCAATCGACGGCGTCTTCCACGAGATCGACCTGCCGGTCCGTCAGCAGCAATTCGACGCCGATATCCGGATACGCCGCGAAGAATTCCGGCAGCGCGGGAATGACGGTGCTCTTCGCCATCACCTGCGGAAGGCTCACCTTGACGTTGCCCTTCGGACTCAGCTTCGAATGCGACAGCGACGCTTCCATGTCGTCGACTTCGCCGAGCACGCGCACGCACCGGTCGAAATAGGCTTCGCCGTCTTCGGTGATGCTGATGCTGCGGGTCGTGCGATTGAGCAGCCGCGCGCCGAGATGCGCTTCGAGCGCCTGCAGCGTGCGGGAGACGCTTGCGGGTGGAAGATGAAGCGCGTCGGCGGCTTTCGAGAAACTGCCCGATTCGACGACGCGCACGAACACTTTCATTGCGAGGAAGCGGTCCATGCTGGAGTCCGGAGTCGTGGCCGCGCGCTCGGATGAATCAGCATCCGGTGCGCGGCGTGTATGAGTCAGCGATCAGGCCGACATCATACTCACGACAGCCCGAGCCCCCGGCAAAGCGCCCACGAGTATTGCTCGATGAGCGCCTGGAACGGTGCGTGATGCCCATACGCAATCGACGATACCGCCAGCAGCCCGACGCCCGCGACAGCCGCACGCGGCATCTTGCGCGGCTGCTCGAACACGCGCATGAGCAGCATGCCGGCGATGGCCGCGCCGAGCAGCCAGCCCGCGATGACTTCGCTCGGCGTATGCGCGTCCTGAATGATGCGGCTCGCGCCGATCATCGCAGCGAGTCCGAGGCCGCCCGCCGCGCCCAGCCGGTACCACCCGCCGCCGAAGCTGCCGAATATCAGCGCGCCCGCGACGGTGTAGATGGATGCGGCGAGCATCGTATGCCCGCTGATCATGCGGAAGCCCAAGGCCGAAATCTCCAGCCCGCAGCCTGCATAGAGAATTTTGGAGAGGCCGACGAGGCCCATGCCCGCGGCGAGCAGCACGGCCCAGCGCAGCGCGAGCCGCCAGTCCACGGTGCGCAGCCACAAGGCGCAGACGAGTGCCAGTGGCAGCGTGAATGCTGCATCCCCGAGGTTCGAACAAATCCAGAGTACCTTTGTTTCCATACGTGTCCGTTGTAGGTATCGCGGTCTAGAAATGCCTACGAGCTGTCCGCCTGTTTGCGGCGGCCCGCCATGCGATATTCGGTTGGCGAAATCGAGAGGCGCTTGCGAAAAATCTTCGCGAGGCCGTCGCCGCTGCCCGCGCCGCAACGCCGCGCGATCTTGTCGACTGGCAAGTCGGTGGCGGCGAGCAGCATGCAACTCGCGTCGAGCCGGGCGCGCAACAGATATTCCGATGGCGTCAGGCCGATCTGCGCCTTGAAGCGCCGCAGAAAGTTGCGCTCGCTCATGGCGGCGACGCGCGCGGCATCGGTGATCGAAATCTGCCGCACGTAGTTTTCGCGGATCCAGCGCGCGGCCGCGTCGATCTTTTGACGCACGCCGCCGCCGTCGGTGTCGTCGAGCACCATGGCGAGCTTCTGCCACGCGCCCGGTATCGACCGCTCCGATACTTCGCGTGCGACGGCTGCGCCGTAATCGCGCTTGACCATCGACAGCGCGGCAGCGATTGGCCCTTTCGGGTCGTCGAGCGTGAGCGTCTGCTCGGCGATGGACAGCGCGTTCGACAATGCCGGCGACATGGCTTCCGCCGCCGGTTCATCGGCGAAATCGAGCGAGCGGTTCTGCAGCGTGAGATTCGCCGCTGCGAGAAGGTGCGCGCCTTCGCCGATGGCCTTGATGAACGGAATCTTCGGTGCGATGCGGCCAAGCTGCCTGCGCAGCGTGACATCGTGGCGCGCCTGCCGTGCGCCGGGGCCGCCTGCGATGAAAAGCGCATCGCATTCGTTCATCCATCGTGCTTCGAGGCTTTCGGTCCAGATGCGCATGGAGCAACTGCTCGCAACGCTGCCTCCTTCGCTGGACACGAACTGCAGCGAATAGTTCGGCATTTCCGCAAATGATGCGGACGATGCGTGCGGTAGCTCACGCTGCCCGCGCGATTCCTCCGCGTACGGGCTGACCTGATTGGCCAGCGAGAAGACCTCGGAAATCGAACTGACTTCGACGAGAGAGAAGTCCTCGAAGACCAGAATGCCGATCCGCTTTGCGGTGTCGGCAGACCGTACATCGGGCCTGGGCGAGCGCACGACGTGCAGCCGACCCATACCATTGGCGTATTCCATCGACTATCTCCTGTCGACCGGAGCGGGCGCGCTCAAGCCACTTTGGGGCCACTATGGGCGCTTTGTCGCGCCTCGCTCGGGTCACATGCCGGACGGTTGCTTTCATCTCCCTTGTTCCGGTGAGGAACGTCGAAAGCGGGAAAATCAAGCTCACATGCGTCGCACTATACGCGGCAGTGAATGCGCGTCGGCTTGACAGTCTGAAAATGACGAAGTGTTGGCAGATGATTTCGATATCGCGCGAATAAGCTGACGCTACTCGTGTCGTCTGATGAAATCGGCGACGGCGACAACTAGAAGAGGCGGCCGCGAACGCTCGACGAAGCGTTGCGTTCGCCTATTGCACATTCAACCAACAAGGTGAGCCGATGCTAAAAGTGCGCAAGGCGGTATTTCCGGTGGCGGGACTCGGCACGCGATTCCTTCCCGCAACGAAGGCGAGCCCGAAGGAAATGTTGCCGGTGGTGGACAAGCCGCTAATTCAGTATGCGGTCGAAGAGGCGATGGCGGCGGGCATCACGGAGATGATCTTCGTGACGGGCCGCAGCAAACGTGCGATCGAGGATCACTTCGACAAGTCGTATGAGATCGAAGCCGAGCTTGAAGCGCGCGGCAAGGCTAAGCTGCTGGAACTGGTGCGTGGCATTTTGCCGAGCCACGTGACGTGCATGTATGTACGCCAGGCTGAGGCGCTCGGGTTAGGGCATGCGGTGTTGTGTGCCGAGAAGCTCGTCGGTGACGAGCCGTTTACTGTCGTGCTCGCCGATGACTTGCTCGATGGTCAGCCGCCGGTGCTCGCGCAGATGGTCGATGTGTTCGATCATTATCACTCGTCGGTGATTGGCGTCGAGGAGATCGATCGCAATGATTCGCGCTCGTATGGCGTGATCGAAGGCAAGACTTGGGACGATGGTCTTTTCAAGCTGTCGCGCGTGGTCGAGAAGCCCGAGCCGGCTTTGGCGCCTTCGAACTTTGGCGTCGTCGGGCGGTATGTCTTGATGCCGCGCATTTTTGAATTTTTGCGGAATCAGAAGCCTGGAACGGGCGGTGAAATTCAGTTGACCGATGGGATCGAGGCTCTGCTTTCGCAGGAGCAAGTGCTGGCTTATCGGTATCGCGGGAAACGGTTCGATTGCGGCAGCAAGCTGGGGTATCTCAAGGCTACTGTCGAATTTGCGCTCCGGCATCCGGAGGTTCGCAATGAATTCGAAGAGTATTTGAAGGCGCACTTTGCGGTTCCTGTCGTGGAGGATGCCGTTCCGGAGGCCTCTGCCGAGGATGATGCCGATGTTCCCGTTGTTGAGGGTTGAGTTCGGGTCCGTCTGTTTGCTCGCCCCTTGCCGGGGCGGGCATTTTGTTTTTTCTTCGGTTTTTCGTGTCGGTCTATTGGCGCGCCCCTCCGTGGGGCGGGGGTCACTTTTTTGGCTGTCGACCAGAGTTGGCGCTTCAGCGCCTTACTCTGGTCCCATGCAAAGAAAGTAACCAAAGAAAGCAGCTTTTTTCGAACCGCCCGCAGCATTGATTCAAGTGCCCACTCCGTAGAACATCGGTGGCACTCAGCTTGATAGAGCCTTGAATCACCTTCCGCGCCCGCTGAGCGCAAACGTCCTCCGAGCCCCTTGGCTCGACAACACCATCGTTCACCAATTCCCACGCATCAAGCAACGCAGTCAACGGCGAAGCAGACCTGCACGCTCAAAGACACCAAGACCAAGACCAAGACCAAGCACCAAGCACCAAGCACCAAGCACCAAGCACCAAGCACCAAGCACCAAGCACCAAGCACCAAGCACCAAGCACCAAGCAT
>NZ_JBFUPT010000020.1:0-54719 GCF_041360715.1 Caballeronia sp. RCC_10 | reverse complement strand
CATCAAGCATCAAGCATCAAGCATCAAGCATCAAGCATCAAGCATCAAGCACTGGTCACGGGTCGCTAAGCGCCGAATACCGAGCGATGAGCATCACGCATTAAGCAACGCGCAAGAGTGTCGAGCAGTGAGCATCGTGCATCTATCACGCAGTACGCGTCACCGACCATCGAGCACTGAGCACCGAGCACGAAGCTCAAAGCGCCAAACACAAAGCCCGAAGCAGAAAGCTCGAAGCCCAAGAAGACACTCGAAGCATTGTGACCGCCCTCGACGGTCTTTCACGGCTGCGTGTGGCAGACCGAGACAGCCTCATGCGCAGCGACGTTGTTGTTGGTACGTGTGCATCGCTAGCGTGATTGGGTCCGGAATCACGGGTGAACCGTATACGCGTGGCGAGGGTAGTGTCCTGTTGGTGTTGTCGAGCCAAAGGGCTCGGAGGACGTTGGTTGTCAGCGGGCGCGGAAGGTGATTCAAGGCTCTATCAAGCTGAGTGCCACCGATGTTCTACCAAGTGGCCACGCAAGTTAGTGCTTTGTGCAGTTCGAAAAAAAGCTGCTTTCTTGGTTACTTTCTTTGCACGGGACCAGAGTAAGGCGCTGAAGCGCCAACTCTGGTCGACAGCCAAGAAAGTGACCCCCGCCCAGGGGTGGGGCGCGCCAATAGACCGACACGAAAAGAAAAAAGCCCCTCGCGGCATCAGCGAAAATAAGCCTTGGTATTCTCATGCACATCATGAGCAGCTAGCAGATCATCAGCGTGCAACCACTGATACTCGCTGTGCTGATCAAAGCGCCCAATGGCCACATTGCCACTCAACGGCAGAGCGTAAGCAAGCACCACATAGTGCGTCCCAAACCCCTCAGACCCAGAAAAATTATCGCAATAGCGATGCTCGAACACCCCATAAAACCGCGCAGAAGACCGCTCGACACTGGCGACGCCTAGCTCACTCCGCACGATGCGCCGAAACGCGGCATCGAGCGATTCGTCCTTGGCGATGCGCCCGCCGGGCACGAACCACGTCCCCTGTGCAGGCCGATTTCGCCGCCGCCCCACGAGCACTCGCCGATTCCCATCAGTGACTATGAGATCGATCGACACGAGCGGCGCAAGCCGAACCACTGTCATGAAATCCGCTTCGCTCAGCATCGCCGTTGCATTGGTCATTTTCTTTTGATCGTTATGAATGATGGATGCCGGTCCCCGTTTGAACAGACGCAGCGCCAATTCAGTGTAGCGCGCACAGGCATGCGACAGTCCGCCGCAGCACTGGTCTTAAACGACTAAATCAGTCCCTATTGCCCCACATAACCCGCAGGCTTCGTGACGTTCGCGCGCATCGCTGCGGCGTTATCGGACACGACATAGACCGGCGCTTCGCTCAAGACGAGCGGCAAGCGTCCATCGCTGTATTGCATCGCCGATGCATTGCCCATCATGTCGAATACCGTCACCGTGCCCGACTTGCCCGGCGCATCCACGACGAGGCTGTAGTCGACGCCATGCGTCGAATCGAAACCGTCGCGGCCCGGCCACGATGCATTGCGATGCGTCCACAACGCAGTCACGACCTTGCCGCTATTCAAACGCTGAAACGCGTACGCATAGACGCCCCGCGGCGTGCCATTGAGATAACCGAGCGTCGTCGTGCCATCGATGATGCGCGTCATCGCGGCCACTGCCATCGCAGCGGGCTTCGGGCTGATCTGCGTCTGCCCGAAGCCGCCCTCCGCATTGACGAGATCGAAGAACACGCCATAGCCCACTTCGGGCGGATCGGCGCTATAGAACACGAAGCTCACGTCCGCACCCTCGCCAAGCAGCATCAGATGCGCGCGCGCGACAACCGCGCCTTGCGCATAGAGCACGTTCCAGCCGGGCGTATGCGGACCATACTTGCTGCCGATGTCATAGCTCACGCCCGTCTCGGTGACGAAGAGCTTTGCGCCAGGCTTCACGATGTCCGTCATCGCGCGACGCAACTCGCGCATCGCGGCGGGCATCGCTTTGGCCGACGTCGATGCATCGGCATCGAAACGCTCCGGCGGATGCGACGGCGACGTGCCCACGTCGTAGTAGCCATGCACGCTTACGCCATCCAGATACTTGCCGATGCCAAGCGGCGCGAGACGCCTGAGCCACGTCGTATTCGATGCGAGATTCGACAGCGTCAGCCCCATCACGACCGCGTTCGGATCGCTCGCATGGATGGCTTCGTGCGTGGCCTTGTACATCGCGACGAGGTTGGCATCGGAGTCGCGCCACGGCAGGCCGCCTTCGTAATCCGGCTCCCACGTCACCTGATAGTAGTTCTGCGACTGTCGCGGGAACCACGTCTTGCGCACGGTGTTCGACTCGGCGCCCACGCGCTTCATGTAGTCGCGGTAAGCATCGAGGGATACCGGCGCGTAGCTGTGCGTGCGCTCCTTCGTCGGGCTCGCCCAGGCGGGGATGCCATCGAGCTGAATGAGGCGCAACAGGTCGCCGGGTTTGAAGAAGGGCGCGAGATTGTCCGCCGCTGCATCGAACGTGTGCGGGTCTTTCTCCTCGGTCACGTACCAGTTGCGATTGTCATTGACCCACGTGAGACCGAGATCGGGATAGAGCGGCCGATAACCATCGCCCGAGCAGCATGCCTCGCCCGGCTTCAGATACGCGGCGCCCTGACCGCCGAAGCGATGCTGATCGACGCGCGCATCCGTCACGGCCGGCAGCGCCGCGGATACATCGGGCAGCACGCCGAACGTCGCGATGCCCGAAGGCCGTGTGCCGCGTCGAGGTAACGCGGCCTTGTCCGATTCGAGCGATGCGCTCACCGCGAAGTACCCCGCCGCACGCGATGAGCACGCGAGCGTGTACGTGCCCGGCTTCGCATCGACGGCGAAGCGGCCGCTCGCTTTCACGACGTTCCACGCATCGCGAATCTCCCAGCTCACCGCGTCGGCAGCCTTTGCGCGAGTCGTGATTGCAACGGAAAGCGGCGCGTTCAGCGCGAACATGCGCGTGCCGTTGCTGCCGGGCGTATCCGCTTCGATCGAGGGACCGCTTTTCGCAGCCGGTACGGGCGTTGCGGGCGCGTCGCAGCGCAGCGGCGGCGTATCGAAGGAGGCGCGCTTGCTGGCCGCGGGCGTGACGGGTTCGTCGGACGTTGCGTTGTCGCAGGCGGTCATCGTCAAAAGCATGGCGATGGCGGCTGTCGCGCGGCGTGCGGTCGGAAATCGGTTCATCGTGCGAATGATCGGATTGTGAGGGGCAAGGCGATTCGCGGCACTACAGACCGCGTGCAAGCGCCCACGATGACCGCAGCGCCCGCCGCGAACCGTGCGCATGCGCACGCGCGCCGCCCGTTCGTCCGATGAATGCGTCGTCGGAGCCGGCGAGGAACTGATCAGACATGAAACACATGCGCCTGCGGCACGGTTACTGGTTGCCAATCGAGACCGGCAAATTTGACCGGCTTCCCTCACCGTTGCGTCTTACGATTTCTTTTGACAGTACGCGCAATTAATCGGGTCAATCCAGTGGTATTCCCCGGACGAATCGTGACGACTCGGAACCGTTCGTTCGTATTAACCCTGAACTGTGCACCGCCGCAAATGAACTAGGTTTTGGCGGAAATGTCCGGCTGGGGCCGCCTTTGCTCGCGGTGCTTCCCGGGCTTTTTGCCCTCGTGCGGCGCAGCATGTCAATTCATATAAAACGCCTGGATTATGTCGGTGAATAAATAGTCGTGGTGTTATTAAAGAAACGCTGATTCGCATTCGTTGAATTAAATCGACGTTAAACGGCGATTAATAAATCAACGGATTTCGGATTTATTCGGTGGTCTGGAAGCGCCGCCGTCTGTATCAAAATCTTACCGGCGATAATCCAAAAATTGCCGATTCAACGCGTGCGAACGGCGCGCTTTGAAGCGGCCGATGTTTCATCGGTGAATCATTTTCAAACGGGCAGTTGAAAAGCGCTGGTTGGTTCGTTTGACCGCAAAAGGCCGTGCGACAGGGCTTCTGGCGATTTGAGCGGGGAACCGCACGGAAGGGAAGCCATACGGCATTGCCGAACAGATCGACCGTTCGTATGAAGAATAAATGAAATCCAGGCAATTGGCATTCAAAGACGCTCAAACCGAATGCGGACATGGATATCAATGTGCGGTCAGCCTCATAACCGAACAGATTTTGTGGTTTAAGCGCGAAAATCGAACCCACGGAAAACATTGTCTGCTTATTATTCACACCAGCGGAGACGATTCCGCCAACCTCTCGTTCCCATCGGTCACGGCAACCCGGCGAAGTTCGGGAACGCCTTGATGCAATGCAATGGCCGAGTAACTCTTCCGCACCCTGGAAACAAAGCTGCAGAGGATGACCATGCCTTACGCCACTCTCGAACCCGCAGTGATGGGTTGGATGCCTCCCTCGACGAGACCGTCGCAGGCAGAGGTGAAACGGATTGCGATTTTGCTGTTCGACGGATTCTCGCTACTGGGTGCCGGAATCGTCGCTGAAGTCTTTCACATGGCCAATGAACTGTCGTCGGCCAAGGCGAAAGCGGACTGCACCTATGACGTGCGATTCCTCTCCGTCGAAGGCGGCAACGTCGCGTGCTCGTCTTCGGTGCGTGTCTGGACCGACGGTCTCGACGCACGCCACTACGGCGGCTTCGATGCGCTCTTCGTCGCTGGCGGACGCGGCGCCGAGGAAGCCGCGAAGGACGATCGCATCGTCGAATGGCTGCGCCGCGTGAACGGCAAGACCACGGCGATCAAGTCGATCTCCGAAGGCCGCAAGGTGCTGGAGGCGGCGGGCATCGGTTACGCACACGATGCGCAGGCCCGCTATGGCAACGCGATCATGCCGCTCGTGCGCGACGAGCAATCGGGTGAAGGCGGCGATCGCTACGAATCGATGAAGGGCGCGCTGATGATCGTGAAGCGAGATCTCGGACTCGACATCTCGCGCAGCGTGGCCGAACGTCTCATGCCCGGCTCTGCCGCGAAGCTCGTGTCGATTCTTGGCGACAGCGGCGCGGCATCGGCGGGCGACAAGATTCGCGCGGCGGCGCGGTGGCTCCAGGACAACTGCGAGCGGCCGATCTCCGTCGTCGATGCGGCGCAAGTCGCCGCGATGAGCGAGCGCAACTTCCTGCGCCGCTTCAAGATCGAGATGGGCATCACGCCATCCGATTATCTGCTGCAGGCACGCCTTGCCGTGACCTGCGCGCTGCTCACCGACTCGGAGTTGCCGGTGGACAAGATCGCGCGCAGAAGCGGCATGGGCAACGGCGACAGGCTCGCCAAGATTTTCCGCAAGCGCCTTCTGATTTCGCCGACCGAATACCGGATGCAAAGCCGGCGCGAGGCAAACGGCTGAGAGCCGGACGCGTCAGAAGGGCCAGGAGACAGCAAGGCCGAAGCATCAGCGTCCCTCTGTGTGGGGTACCGGACAGGGGTGGCGTAAAGCGTCGAACATTTGGCCGGACCATCTTGGTCCGGGGCCCAATCATTCTCGGGCGGCAGTGATGTCAAGCAAGCCGCGAACGAACATGCAGGCAGGAGTCCTACGATGAGCAATGAAACACGCACGCAAGGCGAAGTGACGACAAGCAGCGAGGTGCAGGTGGGCGCCGTGACGGCCACGCCGTGCCGCCGGCTGGTTTCCGTCATTTTGGCCGGCGGCTCGGGCACGCGCCTGTGGCCGATGTCCCGTGAACAGTTTCCGAAGCAATTGATCGGCGTCGTCGGTCGCGACTCGCTTTTGCAAGCCACCGTTTCGCGCATGAAAGGCTTTACGGGCGACTTCAACGTGAGCGCCGAGCCGATCATCGTGTGCGGTGAAGAGCATCGCTTCACGACGGAAGAGCAGACGCGCGAAAGCGGCGTCAGCGCGAAGATCATCGTCGAGCCGGCACGCCGCGATACGGCGCCCGCGCTCACGCTGGCCGCGCTCGCCGCATGCAAGGATGGCCGCGACGCGATCATGGTCGCGATGCCCGCCGATCACTCTATCGCCGATATCCCGGCGCTGCATCGCGCAATCGCGATCGCCGCCGAGCACGCGGAACGCGGCGCGATCGCCACGCTCGGCATTCCGCCGACGCGTCCCGACACCGGCTTCGGCTATATCCGCCTCGGCGGCGCGCTCTCCGACGGCGCGCATCAGATCGACCGCTTCGTCGAGAAGCCCGCCGCCGAACTCGCCGCGCAATACGTCGCAGCGGGCACGTACTGGTGGAACAGCGGCATCTTCGTCGTGCGCGCAAGCGTGTGGCTGGCCGCGCTGCAGAAGCTCAATCCCGAGATGTTCGCGGCATGCAGCGCGGCGCTCGGCGAAGGCAAGGACGACGGCAAGTTCTTCCGCCCCAACGCGGCGCAGTTCGGCAGTACGCCGTCCGATTCGATCGACTACGCGGTGATGGAGCACATCGGCACGCCGAACGCACCGTGCGAAGGCATCGTGGTGCCGCTCGTCGCAGGCTGGTCCGATCTCGGCTCGTGGGACGCCGTCTGGGACGCGATGGACAAGGACGACTCGGGCAACGTCGCGAGCGGCCGCGTGGTGTTCGAAGGCGCGACTTCGAGCTATGCGCGCTCGGAAGGCGGACGCCTCGTCGCATGCGTCGGCACGACGAACATCATCGTCGTCGAAACGGATGACGCGGTGCTCGTCGCCGATCGTTCGCGCGTGCAGGACATCAAGGGTCTCGTCGCGCGCATCCGCGAACAGCATGCGCCCGAAGCCGACACGCATCGCAAGGTGCGCCGTCCGTGGGGCTTCTATGACTCGATCGAGCATGGCGAGCGGTTCCAGGTGAAGCGCATCGTCGTTGCGCCGGGCGCGCAGCTTTCGCTGCAGATGCATCACCATCGCGCGGAGCACTGGATCGTCGTGTGCGGCACGGCGCTCGTCACGCGCGGCGAAGAACAGTTTCTTCTTTCGGAGAACGAATCGACGTTCATTCCGCTGGGCGTGCGGCATCGCCTCGAAAATCCGGGCAAGGTACCGCTCGAGATGATCGAAGTGCAGTCGGGCAGCTATCTCGGCGAGGACGACATCGTTCGTTTCGACGATACGTATGGCCGTAGCTGAGCACCGCGTTTAGCGGGTGCATGGCACTGGGTCCCTCGCAGCGGCGCGCGATAGTTCGCCGCGGCATGCGAGGGGTAAATGAAAACTTAGCTGGGCGGGATCGATTTCGTTCGGGGAAAAGACATGCGCGATTTACAAGGATTGCTCGCGCGCCTCTTCGACGTCGCCATGATCGTCGGCGGCGCGGCGGTGGCGTCGCAGATCAGGTTCGAAAACATAGCGGTGCCCGCCTATTCGGCGGTGTTCGTCGCTTTTGCGGCAGCGTTTTCGCTTGCCCTCTTTCCGGGCTTCGGCGTCTATGAATCATGGCGCGGCCGCAGGAAGGTGATGCTCATCTGCCAGGTGTCGCTTGGCTGGCTGGTGGTGCAGGGCTGCGCGCTGGCGCTGATGTTCTCGCTGCATCGGCTCGACTATGTATCGCGCCTCTGGTTTGCGTACTGGACCGCGATGTCCGGCGTGCTCATGATCGGCGGGCGGCTTCTCACGCATGTCGTGCTTGCACGCATGCGCAATGCTGGCATCAACCTGCATCAGGTGGCTGTCGTCGGTTGCGGCAAGCATTGCAATTCCATCGTCAGGAAGCTCGAACGTGCGAAGAATTCGGGCTTTCGTGCGAGCGCCGTGTTCAACGTGGCGCCCGAATCGGGCCGGCTCAACGCGCGCGTTCCCGTGTTCGAGGATCACGATGCCTTCGTGAACTACGTACGCACGCACAACGTGCATGAAGTTTGGCTCGCGCTGCCGCTTTCCGAGGAACGCACGATCCATCGCTTCGTGAACGAGTTCCGCGAAGAGCTCGTGAACGTGCGCTTCATGCCGGACGTGCGCAGCCTCTCGCTCTTCGAAAGCAGCACGACGGACCTGCTCGGCGAAACCGCGATCAACCTCGTTGCATCGCCGATCTCGCAAAGCGCGCTGTTGCAGAAGGAAATCTTCGACCGCGTGTTCGCGCTCGGCGCGATCATCGCCATCTCGCCGCTGCTGATCGCCATTGCAATCGCGATCAAGCTGACGTCGCGCGGTCCGGTCTTCTTCAGGCAGCGTCGCAAGGGCGCGGACGGCCGTGTGTTTCGAATCTACAAGTTCCGTTCGATGCGACTGCACACGGAACAGGCCGGAGTGGTTCGGCAGGCCACGCGCAATGATCCGCGCGTGACCCGTGTCGGGGCATTCCTGCGCCGTACCAGCCTCGATGAGCTGCCGCAGTTCTTCAACGTTCTGCTCGGCGACATGTCGGTCGTGGGCCCGCGTCCCCACGCACTGGAGCATGACGATCTCTATCAGAAGGTCGTGTCGGGGTACATCCATCGTTACCGGATCAAGCCGGGTATCACCGGCTGGGCGCAGGTCAACGGCTTTCGGGGAGAGACCGATCTCATCGAAAAAATGGAAGGACGCGTCGCTCACGATTTGTACTACCTGGGTAATTGGTCGTTCGGCCTCGACATGAAAATCATTGCCGCAACGATCTTCAAGGGACTACGCCACACCAACGCTTATTGAATGCAGGGGACGACCATCATGCACAATCAACAACAACCGGGCACCACGACCATGGCCGCCAATACCAACGTGTCGGGCGTCTTCCGGCTTTCGAGCCTGGCGGCTGCAGCTTCTCTCTGCGTGATCTTCGCAGGATGCGCGCTCGCACCGGGCATGCACATGGAAAAGCCGGCCGCGCTCGCCGAAACGTCGACCGACCAGGGCGATACCGCGACCGCCGTGAACATTCCGATCACGCCGATCGACCTCTCGCTCGTGCGCAAGCTGAAGGCCGCGCAGCCGTCGTCAACGGTCGATCCGAACGCGAGCCTCTACGGCAAGCCGACCGCATACGTGCTCGGACCGGGCGACGTGCTCCAGATCACGGTCTGGGATCACCCTGAACTGGTCGCCGCGCTCGGGCAGCCGCCGCAGCAGACGCGTCCAGCCGATGCCGCGCCTGGCTTCGTCGTCGATGCCGACGGCAATCTGCAATTCCCGTATGTGAACCGCGCGCTGCACGTCGCGGGCAAGACCGAATCGCAGGTCCAGCGCGAACTGTACGCGGAGCTGTCGAAGGTCTTCGTGAAGCCGCAACTGACGGTGCGCGTCGCTTCGTTCCGTGCGTCGCAGGTTTATATCGACGGCGAAGTGCGCACGCCCGGCTCGCTGCAGATCAACGACATTCCGATGACGCTCACCGAAGCCATCGGGCGTGCGGGCGGTTTCGCGACGAGCGCGGATCAAAGCCGCGTCACGCTGATTCGTGACGGCGTCACCTATCACATCAACATGGCGGGCATGACCGCGAAGGGCCGCAGCCCGGCGGATATCATGCTGAAGCCGGGCGATGCATTGCGCATCGATTCACGCGAAGACAACGGCGTGTACGTGATGGGTGAAGTGACCAAGCCGGCCACGGTGATCCCGATGCGCAACGGCAAGCTGACGCTCTCGGATGCGATCTCGCAGGCCGGCAGCTTCAACGCCGAGACGTCGGATCCGAAGGAGCTGTACGTGATTCGCAATGGCCAGACGGACAACCCCGAGGTCTACAAACTCGACGCGCGTTCGCCGGTGTCCATGCTGCTTGCGAACAGCTTCGAGCTGCAGCCGAAGGACGTGGTCTACGTCGATAACAACGGCCTTGTCCGCTTCAGCCGCGTGCTGAACCTGCTGCTGCCCGCGATCAACGCGGGTCTGACGGCAGCGGTCATCACCAAGTAAAACTTCGTTTTTTTGGCTTCAACCGGCGCGCGCGGGGCGCGCCGGCGTTCTGTGCGACTTTTCAAAGAAATAAGCGAGCGAGACCATGGCCATAAACTTTGATGCACGCTACTCGGACGTCTCGACCGGCGACGAGTTGCGATTATCCGACTATCTGGCGGCCGTCTTCGGCAACTGGAAACTCGTGACGGTCGTTATGCTCGCGGTGGTCGCATTGGGCGCCGCGTATGCATTCGTTGCGCCGCCGACCTACAAGGCCGACGCGCTGATCCAGACCGAAGAGACCAACGCCAACAACAACGCGAACGCGAACGTCAACGCGGTGCAAGCCGTGTCGCAGATGTTCGACGCGAAATCCACCACGGCCGCGCAGATCGAACTGCTGCGCTCGCGCCTCGTCGTCGACGATACGGTGCGCCGTCTTCACCTCGACATCGCCGCCGCGCCGCATACGGTGCCGGTGCTCGGCGGCGTGATCGGCAGCGCATTGTCCACGTTCGACGTGAAGGTGCCGGAAGGCTATCTGTCGCGCTTCGCATGGGGCAAAGAGCAGATCGACGTGCCGCTCTTCGATACGCCGAAGGAACTGTACGAGCAGAAGTTCACGATCGTGGCGGGCGAGAACGGCGCGTATGTGCTGAACGATCCGAACGGCGTGGCGGTTCTGTCGGGCAAGGTCGGCCAGGAAGCGTCGGGCATGACGCCGCAAGGTCCGATCAGGCTGAAGGTCGACAAGCTCGTCGGCGCGCCGGGCGTGCACTTCGACGTCCAGCGTTTCTCGACGCTCACGACCATCGACAATCTGCAGCAGCGTCTGACGGTCGCTGAAACGGCCCTGCAATCGGGCATCATCAGCGTGAGCCTCGAAGGGCGCAACCCGAAAGAGATCTCGCAGATCGTCAACAACATCGCGAACCGCTTCGTGCAGCAGGACTCGGACAAGCGATCGGCCGAAGCGGAGCACACGCTCGCCTTCCTCGATCAGCAATTGCCGGTGCTGAAGAAGCAGCTCGACGAAGCGGAGCAGCGCTACAACACGTTCCGCAATCGCCAGGGCACGGTGGATCTGAGCGAGGAAAGCCGCCTGCTGCTGCAGCAGATCGTCGACAACAAGACGAAGCTCACGGACCTGCAACAGCAACGCGCGGAACTGTCGCAACGCTTCACGCCGCATCATCCTTCGGTGCAGGCGCTCGATGCGCAGATCGCTTCGCTCTCCGGTGCGCAGACGCGCCTCGGCAAGAACGTATCGACGCTGCCGGACACCGAGCAAACGGCGCTGCGCTATCTGCGCGATGTCCGCGTGAACACCGAGCTGTACACGAACCTGCTCAACAGCGCGCAACAACTGCGCATCGCGAAGGCCGGGCAGATCGGCAACGTGCGCGTCGTCGACTATGCACAGCCGGCGGACGATCCGGTGCGCCCGAAGCGCCTCATCGTCATCCTGATTTCGGCTGGCGTGGGCCTCGCGCTCGGCATCCTGTTCGCGTTCGTCCGCAAGTCGCTGTATGGCGGCGTGGAGCGTCCGGAAGAGATCGAGAAGCAGCTCGGCGTTCGCGTGTTCGCCATCGTGCCGCGCAGCGATACGCAGCTTCGCCTGCAACGCAAGGTCGGCATGCGCAGTGAAGGCATGCACGTGCTGGCCGCCCAAGCGCCCGAAGATGCAGCGGTCGAGGGCATTCGCAGCCTGCGCACCTCGCTGCAACTGCAACTCGCCGATGCGCGCAACAACGTTGTGATGATGACGGGCTCGCGTCCGGAAGCCGGCAAGTCATTCCTGTCGGCGAACCTCGCGACGCTGGTTGCATCGACGAGAAAGCGCGTGCTTCTGATCGACGGCGACATGCGCCGTGGCGATATCCACTCGCACTTCGGCGTGCGCCATTCGCCGGGCTTGTCCGACGTGCTGATGGGCGCGGATGTCAACAGCGCGATCCTGCATGACGTGTTGCCGGGCGTGGACCTGATCACGAAGGGCACGTTGCCGTCGCATCCGTCGGAATTGCTCGCAAGCGAGCGTCTCGGCGAAATGCTCGATCAACTGAAGCAGATGTACGACCTGGTGATCGTCGATACCCCGCCGGTCCTCGCCGTCACCGACGCGACCGTGATCGGCAAGCACGCGGGCACGAGCCTGCTCGTCGTGCGGCACGGCAAGAACCAGGTCCAGGAAATCGGCGAGACGATGAAACGCCTGCAGCACGGCGGGGTGAACATGAAGGGCGTTCTGCTGACCGACGTGCCGCAATCGAAGATGTTGATGGGCAGCACGTACGCGGGCTACTACGGCTACGAGAGCATCGCCGAATAAAAAAATAGGCAAGGCCAGCAATAAAAATAACGCGGCGCGTACGCGCGCCGCATTCAGACCGAAGAATAGGGGTTAAGCATGGACCGCAAAGTTGCTTTGATCACGGGGATCACGGGGCAGGATGGGTCGTATCTGGCCGAACTGCTGCTCAACAAGGGCTATGAAGTACACGGCATCAAGCGCCGCAGCTCGCTTTTCAACACTGACCGCATCGACCATCTTTATCGCGATCCGCACGATCCGGATCAGCGTCTCTTTCTGCATCACGGCGACCTGACCGATTCGACGAGCCTCGTGCGCATCATTCAGCGCGTGATGCCGGACGAAATCTACAATCTGGCTGCGCAAAGCCACGTGGCCGTTTCCTTCGAAGAACCCGAATACACGGCGAACGCCGATGGCCTCGGCGCACTGCGCATTCTCGAAGCGATCCGCATTCTCGGCCTCGAGAAGAAGACACGCTTCTATCAGGCATCGACCTCGGAACTGTATGGCCTCGTGCAGGAGATTCCGCAGCGCGAAACCACGCCGTTCTATCCGCGCAGCCCGTATGCGGTCGCGAAGCTCTACGCATACTGGATCACGGTCAACTACCGCGAAGCGTATGGCATGTACGCATGCAACGGCATTCTGTTCAATCACGAATCGCCGGTGCGCGGCGAGACCTTCGTCACGCGCAAGATCACGCGCGCCATCGCGCGTATCGCCGCGGGCCTGCAGGACGATCTGTATCTCGGCAACCTGTCCGCGATGCGTGACTGGGGCCATGCGCGCGACTACGTCGAGATGCAATGGATGATGCTGCAGCAGGAGCAGGCCGAGGACTTCGTCATCGCAACGGGCGTGCAGTACAGCGTGCGCGAATTCGTGCAGCAGGCGGCAGCGGAACTCGGCGTGCACGTGCGCTTCGAGGGCGAGGGCGTCAATGAGATCGGCATCGTCGATCGCGTGGAAGGCCGTGAGACGAAGCTGCGTCCGGGACAGGTCATCGTGCGCGTCGATCCGCGCTACTTCCGCCCGACCGAAGTCGAGACGCTGCTGGGCGATCCGACCAAGGCGCACGAGAAGCTCGGCTGGCGTCCGGTCACGTCGTTCCAGTCGCTCGTGAAGGAGATGGTGCGTGCGGATTATCAGATTGCACGTCGCGACGCACTCGTCACGCTGGCCGGTTTCAAGGCCCTCGAACATCACGAGTAAGCCGCCATGGACAAGCAAGCACGTATCTTCGTGGCGGGGCATCGGGGCATGGTGGGATCGGCGCTGGTGCGCCGTCTCAAGGCCGCCGGTTATCAGAACATCATCACGCGCACGAAGGCGCATCTCGATCTCACCGATCAGGGCGGCGTGAATCTCTTCTTCGAAGAGAATCAGATCGACGTGGTGTTTCTGGCGGCAGCGCGCGTGGGCGGCATCCTCGCCAATTCGACGATGCCCGCCTCGTTCATCTACGAGAACCTCGCGATCGAAACGAACGTGATCCATGCGGCCTGCCGCTGGAACGTGTCGAAGCTGGTTTTCTTCGGGTCCTCGTGCATCTATCCGAAGGCCTGCCCGCAGCCCATCAAGGAGACGTATCTCCTGCAATCGGAGCTGGAGCCGACCAACGAAGCGTATGCCATCGCGAAGATTGCGGGCCTCAAGATGTGCGAGGCCTATAACCGTCAGTACGGCACGCACTTCGTTTCGGTGATGCCGACCAACCTGTACGGCCCGAACGACAACTACGATCTGAAGAGCAGCCATGTGTTGCCCGCGCTGATGCGCAAGGCGCACGAAGCGAAGCTGCGCGGCGATGAATCGCTCCCGGTGTGGGGCACCGGCTCGCCGCGCCGCGAGTTCCTGCATGTCGAAGATCTCGCCGACGCCGCGACTTTCCTCATGGAAAGCGACGTGAACGACGGCGTGTTCAACGTGGGCGTCGGCCATGATCTGACCATCCGCGAACTGGCGCAGACCGTGTGCCGCGTCGTGGGCTTCGAAGGCGAACTCGTGTTCGATGCGAGCAAGCCGGACGGTACGCCGCGCAAGCTGCTCGATGTATCGAAACTGGAAAGCATGGGATGGAAGGCGTCGATCGCGCTCGAAGAAGGCATACGCGCGACGTACGGGGACTTCCTTGAACGCTATGCATCGATGCCGCAGACCCTGGTGACTGCCTGAGTCGCGACGCATCCTTTCGCGGGGATAAAACAATAATGTCAGCTTCAGTGACCATCTTTCATAACGTGGTGTGGTCGCGGCACAAAGGGGAAGTCCTGTCCGCGCTGCACAACATCTCGGGGACCGGCTCCATCCGCTATTCGATGGTGCAGATCGCGGATACCGAGCACGACCGCATCGGCTTCTCCGATGTCGATTACTCGTTTCATCGCTATCCGATGAAGAAGCTCTACAACGGATGCTATGAAGACGTGCCCACCTGGCGCATGACCGCGCGCCTCGTCTGGGAAGTGCTGAAGGCGAAATCCGATCTCGTGGTTTTGCCGGGTTATCACCGTCCCGAATACTGGGCGATGATGGCCGCATGCATCGTGACGGGGAAGCGCCGCGCCGTGTTCTGCGATTCGACCGCACGCGACAATCCGCGCCGCATGCTGACGTCGATTCCTAAGCGCGTGTTCTTTGCGCTGTGCGATGGTTATTTCGCATTCGGCACGCGCAGCCGCGAGTATCTGATGTCGCTCGGAGCGAAGCAGGAGAAGATTTTCATTCCGTGCCAGGCCGCTGCATTGCCGCGCTCGTTCTCGCCGGAAACGGTGGTTCCCGACCGGCTCGCGCATCGGCAAGGCAACAAGCCTGTGTTTCTGTTCGTTGGGCGCTTGTCAGCGGAGAAAGGTATCGATACGCTCGTCGAAGCGTTCAAGATACTGAGAAAGAGCGTGCCGGATGCGGAGTTGCGCATCGTGGGAACGGGGCCGCTCGGCGATGAACTGAAGAAGCAGGTGGCCGATGCGGGCCTGCAAGGCGCGGTGCATTTCCTGGGCAGCCTTCAGGACGCGCCGCTCTCGCGCGAATACTTCGGCGCAAGTTGCATGGTTTTGCCGAGCAAGCGCGAGCCGTGGGGCCTCGTGACGAACGAAGCATTGAATCACGGCTGTCCTGTGATCGTGAGCGAGAGCTGCGGCTGCGTGCCGGAGCTGGTCGTCGAAGGGGTGTCGGGCTATGCGTTCCCTGCGGGCGATGTCGCGAGCCTGCATCGAACCATGCTCAAATCGCTGGAAGCGTTCGCCGATACGGCGGGCGTCGCGAAGCGCTGCACCGAAGTCATTCAGCGCTTCGATCCGCCATCGGCTGCGGCCAGCATAGCTCGGGGCTGTGCGCTGCTGCTGACGAACTGATGAGTCGGTCGACACGGGGAAGGAGGGCGCTACACACGCAGTGATCGAGGGTTGGCGCTTTGCGGGCGACGAGGACACGCCCGGGATTCGAAGCGCGATTGTCGGGCGAGGGACCACATGAAAATACTGATATACGGGCTGAACTACGCGCCCGAGTTGACGGGAACCGGCAAATACACGGCGGAAATGGCGGAAGCGCTGGCGCAGAGTGGGCACGACGTGCGCGTCGTCTGCGCGCCGCCGTACTATCCGGAATGGAAGGTCGGCAAGGGCTATGCAAGCTGGCGGCCTCGCTTCGAGACGCGCAAGGGCGTGCGCCTGTCGCGCGCGCCGTTGTGGGTGCCGAAGAAGCCGAGCGGAGCGAAGCGCATGCTGCATCTGGGCTCGTTCGCGGCCCTGTCGCTGCCTGCGCTGATGCTGCACGCGCTCTGGCGTCCGCATGTCGTGATGACCATCGCACCGAGCCTGGCGAACGCGCCCGGCGCGCTCGCACTGGCCCGATTCACCGGCGCGCGGTCATGGCTGCATATTCAGGATTTCGAAGTAGATGCGGCGTTCGATCTCGGCCTGCTGAAGAACGCACGCGCGGCGCGTGGCGCGCTTGCGTTCGAACGCTGGCTGATGCGCCGCTTCGACGTGGTGTCCTCGATATCCGACAAGATGGTCGAGCGCGCGGTGAAGAAGGGCGTCGCACCCGCCGATGCCTTCCATCTCCCGAACTGGGTCGATA
Source organism: Caballeronia sp. RCC_10 (assembly GCF_041360715.1). Classification (NCBI taxonomy): domain Bacteria; kingdom Pseudomonadati; phylum Pseudomonadota; class Betaproteobacteria; order Burkholderiales; family Burkholderiaceae; genus Caballeronia; species Caballeronia sp. RCC_10. Next base: position 38,537 of record NZ_JBFUPT010000020.1, on the reverse strand, counting down.
CCACCGCGATCTATCCGCTCGACGGTCCGAACGCGTTCCGGCGCGAACTCGGCATTGGCGAGCACACGAAAGTGGTGCTTTACTCGGGCAACATGGGCGCGAAGCAAGGCCTCGAAGTGTTGGCGGCCGCCGCCGCTGAATTTGCATCGCGCGATGACGTGGTGTTCGTCTTCTGCGGCAACGGCGCGACCAAGGCCGAGCTGCAAAAGCGTTGCGCGGATTTGCCGAATACGCGCTTTCTCTCACTGCAACCGGTCGAGCGTCTCAACGAGCTATTGAATCTCGCGGACATCCACGTGCTGCCGCAACGCGGCGATGTCGCCGACCTCGTCATGCCCTCGAAGCTCACCGGCATGTTTGCAAGTGCGCGCGCTGTCGTCGCGATGGCCCATCCCGGCACCGAGTTATATGAAGCGGTATCGGGGCGCGGTGTCGTGATCGAGCCGGAAAGCGTCGACGCATTGACCGATGCCATCGAGATGCTCGTGCGCAACCCGGCGCTGCGTGCGCGCTATGGTGAGGAAGGGCGCCTCTTCGCGCAAGAACGGCTTTCGCCGCAATCGGTGTTCGCGCGGCTCGAAGAGCGCTTGAAGTCGCTCGTCGGCGATGCGGCCGCAGTCCGTGGCGGCGACGCCGTCGAACTGCCCATCGTTCGCATGAAGGAACGCGCACCGATCATGCCGCAAGTCGAAAAGATCGAGTGAGCAGTATCGTCGGCCGTTCGGTGATCTGAACGGCCGATCACCCGTCCTCAATACGGCGACTTGTAAATCTCTCTCGGCCGCACGGCTTTCGCCGGCGGCTTCAACCCATCGGGCGTGCGATAAAGCGTCGCTGCCGCGGCCTGAGGCATCATCATCGCCTTCGCATCCGCATTGCGTCCGACGCGCCGCAATTGCGCGCCCGCGCCACGATTTCCCGCATAGCCATTCTGTTGCGCGAGCAGCTTGTCCGTTGGCGATATGCCCTGCGCGGTCTGCGCATTCGTGATCGGCCCGCGCTGTCCGCCTTTGCCGTTGACCGGCGCGCCGTAGGGATCGGCGTATCGATCCGGACTGCCTAGCAAATCCATTTCCGACGGCACGCCGCCGCCCGCCTGCTTCGCGATCGCCGCATCGGCGAAATTGCCCGCATGCGCAAGGGGCGATGCGATCAGCGTAGCCAGCACAAGCGGCATGAGCGCCGCGCGTAGCTCGTGTTTCATTCGATCCTCCGGGACTTTGTTGCAGTGATCGGCATGCATTCCTGAATGCTCTGTCATGCGTTGTACAGAGATTGCACCGGCGCATCGGTACGCTACTCCACGCGGCGTGATGAATCGCATACGCATGGCCGGGAGCTTACGGTCAGGCTCCGACTAGTGCCGCCAAATGTCTTGCCGATGCGGCCAAGCGTGTCATAGCGCACGTGGCGCATTTTGACGTTCGCTGATAATCGGTTCACCGTATGCGGTCCAGCGCCATGGCGCGATCGATACGAATAACAAGCAACGAAGACTGCACATCACCTTGTATTCGAAGAATCAATGCGCGCGACCACGCGCAGCAAGCGCACAGCGAACAAGGCCGGGGATTACATGGACAGAGCGATCGACGAGCGATGCATCGGCGCGCCCAGCGACGGGCGCAGCGACGACAAACACGACGCGCGGATCAAACGCGGCAATGTCATCGATCTTTCGCTCGCGGGTCCGGGCAACTTCGTCGCGAAGCGCAGCTTTCTCATCGAGCTCGTGTGGTTCTTCGTCGAAGCATGCTTCATCAATAACAAGCTGATTCCGGTTTCGTTCGTGCGTGTGGCGCTGTTGCGGGCGTTCGGCGCGCGCATCGGCAGGAACTGTCGCATGCCGCATCCCATTCGCGTGAAGGCGCCGTGGAATCTCGAAGTCGGCGATAACTGCTGGTTCGGCGTCGATGCGTGGATCTATAACCAGACCGATATCCGCATCGGTTCGAATGTGTGCATTTCGCAAGGCACGTTTCTCACGACCGGATCGCACGATGCGGCCGGCAGCATGGATTTGCAGGTCGCGCCGATCGTGATCGAAGACGGCGTATGGATCACATCGAAATGCGTCGTGCAGATGGGCGTCACCATCGGACGATCGGCGCTCGTTACGCCGCTTTCCGTGGTGCATCGCTCGCTGGAAGCCGAGGGCGTGTACGGCGGCAATCCGGTGCGATTCATCAGGAAGCGCTTTCCTGCATGACAGACGGGCAAGGCATCACGAGGGCGCTGCATGAAGGCCGCAGCGCGGCATCGCTTAAAGCATGAAAATAAGAGGGAGCACGGGGCATGTTCATTGACAGCCGGAGCGTGGACGAAGGCGCAGTCATCGAGACCACGGTATGCATCGTCGGCGCGGGTGTCGCCGGCATAACGCTGGCGCTGGAGCTGGAGAAGCAGGGCATCAGCGCGTGTCTGCTGGAAAGCGGCGGATATAAGGCGGACAACGACACGCGCGATCTCTATCGTGGCGAGAACGTTGGCGTTCCTTACGAATTCGCCGATGGATGCCGCAGCCGCTTTCTCGGCGGCAGCAGCAACTGCTGGGGCGGATGGTGCCGCCCGCTCGATCCGTGGGACTTCGAGAAGCGCGACTGGGTGGCCGACAGCGGCTGGCCGTTCGGCCTTGAAGAACTGCGCCCGTATTACGAGCGCACCCATGCGCTGCTGCAACTCGGCGAGAACAATTTCGATCCCGCGCATTGGGAAGCGGCGATCAACCGGCCGGACGTGCGGCGTCATCCGTTCCTGAGCGGCAACGTGCGCGACACGATCTCGCAGTTCAGCCCGCCCGTGCGCTTCGGCAAGGTGTATCGCAAGGAGCTGCTGGCGGCGAAAAGCGTGCGCGTGTTCCTGTACGCGAACGCGTTGAACATCGACACCGATACCGATGCGCGCTCCGTCACGAAGATCGATGTCGGCACGCTGTCCGGCCGCCGCTTCGCGATTCGCGCAAAAGTGTTCGTGCTCGCGACGGGCGGCATCGAGAATGCGCGGCTGCTGCTTTCGTCGAACAAGGTGCAGGCGGCAGGTCTTGGCAACGGCAATGATCTGGTCGGCCGCTATTTCATGGACCATCCGCGCATCATGTCGGCGAGCGTGCACTTCAAGAAGGAGTGGGCGCGCAACAAGCTCTACGACATCAAGTATCACTATCAGAACAAGGCGGTCTCCGCGAACGGCACGTTCATCTCGTCGCAGTTTGCGCTGACGCAAAAGACACTGAAGCGCGAGAAGCTGCTCAATGCGCGTGCGTGGTTCTATTCGGTGTTCCGTGGCGAGAACACGAAGGGCTCCGAGGCGCTCATCCGCGCGAAGCAGGCCATGCTCAAGAAGGACCAGCCGGGCTACAGCATGGCGGCGGACCTCGTCACGATGATGACTCATCCCGTCGATACCGCCTGCTTCGGTCTCGCGCGTCTGTTGCAGCCGCGTCCGCTCATCACGGAAGTGAAGATTCAGACCATCGTGGAAGCGGAGCCGAATCGCGATAGCCGCGTGACACTGTCCGCGCAAAAAGACGCGCTCGGCATGAATCGCGTTAAGGTGGACTGGCAGGTGACCGAGCTCGTGAAGCGCACGTTTGATCGCACTGTCGCGCATATCGCGACGGAACTGCGGCGCGGCGGCGTGGCCGATGTCACGCTCGACGAGCCGCTGCAAGGCAAGCCGTGGCCGGCGCAGCTCGAAGGCACGTGGCATCACATGGGCACGACGCGCATGCACGATTCGCCGAAGAACGGCGTGGTGGACCGCAACCTGAAGGTCCACGGCATGAGCAATCTGTACGTGGCGGGAAGCTCGGTGTTCCCGACCGTCGGCGCGAATTTCCCGACGATCACCATCGCCGCGCTGACCTTGCGACTGGCGGGGCATCTTCAGCGCGTCATCAAGAGCGACGATGCAGCGCCGACGATCGTCACGGCGTCCGGCAAGCCGATGCGTCACGAGAAACAAGCCGAATCGCTGCCGATGGCGGCATCGGCCATGCATATGCGGGGAGACCTGGCGTAAAGCCTGGCATGTAGGGGAAGGGGGCGCCGCCGGTTCGGAAGACCGGCGGCGTTTTCTTTGGTGGCTATAATCGGCATCCGTTCATCGCTTCGAATTGGATCGCCTGTGAAAAAGCTCACCGTCATCGCTATTGCTTCCGTATTGCTCGCAGCATGTTCCTCGCCCGAGAAGGACGCGCTGAAGGCTCAGGGTTTCACGCGCTCGGAACAGGCGCTCGAGACGGCGCAGCGAAACGCGACGCTCGCGTGTCGCGACGCCGCGCAATGCAATGCGATGTGGGATATGACGAAGCGTTATATCGAGCAGAATTCGAATCAGCCGGTGATTCGCGCCGATGCCGACGCTATCGAGAGCGACTTGCCTTTGCGTTCGGGCAAGCCGGTTTATTCGGCCACGCGCGTGGCAAAGGGCAATGGCGCGACGATCTCGCTCTATGCGCAATGCCGCGGCATGTATGGCCCCGAGCGCGCGAAGGGCTCGGATTACGACGACTGCGCAAGCAAGATCATCGCGGTGCAAAACCGCTTTGCGAGCGCTATCCAGTCGCCTCGCTGACCAGACCGCGCGTGACGCCGCCATCGCGCCGGTTTGCCGTTTCGCGCAGCACACGCACGAGGTCTTTCGACATCGCATCGACGTGAAAGCGCTGCATGAAGGTGGCAAGCGCCTGCTCGCGCATCGCGGCTGCCGCGTCGGCGTCCATGCGCAGCCAGGTCGATAGCGCTTCAATGGCGCCGTCGACCGTATCGCTCGTGACGATGCCCGCGCCGTCTTCCTTCACTTCGCGCCAGATGTTGACCTTGTCGGAGATCAGTACCGGCAGCTTCGAGCCCAGCGCTTCTGCCACGGCAATGCCGAAGTTCTCCTGATGCGACGGCAACGCGAATACGTCGCTCGTGCGGAAAGCGCCCCACTTGAGATCGCCGGTGAGCATGCCCGTCCACGTCGTGCGGTCCTCGATGCCGAGTTCCTTCGCAAGGGTGCGCAGCTGTCTGGCCCATTCGCTATCGTCGGGACCGGCCATCACCAGATGCGCGCGAGGGTCGATATCGCGCACGGCCGCGAAGGCCTTCAGCAGCAGATCACATCCTTTCTTCTCGTGAATGCGGCCGAGGAAGAGAATCGCGCGCTTGCCCGCGAGTTGCGGAAACTTCGACAGAAACGCGTTGCGCAATGTCGTCGAATCAGCGGGCGGCTGGCGCGTGCCGAACGACACGACTTCTTCGTTCGCACGATAAAGCCTGAACGATTCGCGCGCGAGCAAGCGTTCCTCTTGCGTCGTGAAGAGCACGCGCCTTGCATCGCGCAACACGCGATATTCAGCCCAGGGCCAGTACAGGCACTTCTTCAGATGCTTGAGCGGATACGTGCGCTTGAACCACGGATCGAGCATGCCATGCGGGAACACGTAATACGGCACGTTGCTGCCGCGCAGCGCCTTCCATGCGCCGAAGCTGTGGTATTGCCAGAGACCGTTGACGATGATCGCGTCGAAGCGAACCGCATGTTCGGCGAGCCACGGCACGAGCCGCGGACATAGCCCATAGAAGCCGCGCGACGGACCGAGCGCATGCAGACGCAACGGAAACGCCTTGAGATAGGGCGCATCCGGTGCATCGAGCGATACGACTTCGATTTGATGGCCCATCGCGCGCATGCTGAGGCCGCTTTGCAGCACGCCCTCTGTGGGACCGCCCGCACGCGGATCGACGGTGGACAGCAGATGCAGAATCTTCATGAAGCAACGAGCCCCGGAATCGTTGACATTGACATATGCGATGGCACTGGCGATCGCATCATGCGTACGGTGCGAGCGAACCCGCACCCGATGGCGGCTCGTGTCGGTCTTGTCCATGATGATCGTGCGCGATGGCTGCTGCGTGTGATGGCAGCATGTCCGGCATCGGCCCGTAAAACGGATCGTAGTTCGGATGAACGTCCGGTCGCGTGCCGCCATAGCGCCTTCTCATCGATGCCTGATGCGCCGAAGCATGTGCCGCGCGCATCCGCATGTTTTGAGCGATGCGTGCAAAGGCCGCGACGAGCAAGCCAAGCGCGACGCCGAACACGATGCCGGAGAAGCGGTTGCCAAGCGGGTTGCCGCCGACCGATGTCGCAGGCAGCGCGGCGACGACGAGCAGCGCGCGGCCAAGCACGGGCAGATAGACGGCATCCGGCGAGCGGCGCCGCCACGCGCGATACGCCATCGAGCCGCGATACAGCGCCCACAGCACGGCGATCGGCAGCGCGATGCCGAACAGCACGCCGCCGGCGAAGAACTGATAGACCCAGAAGTTGTGTCCCGCCGCCCATTCCTTGATCGCGTAGAAATCCTTCGGCGTGAACTGGCCGGCGAGGTCCGGCAGATAGTCCGGCGAATAGCGATAGTCGTGGCCGTAGCCCTTGCCGACGATAACGGACAGCGTGTCCGACATCGTTTGATCGTACTGGTCCTTCATTTCTGCAAGACGCGTGATGGTCGTCGGATCGCGGCCCGATTCCGTGGCCTTCGCAAACGACATGCGCTGCGACCAGTGCTCGGCCACCGCAGGGAAGAACGCGGCGGAAGCGGCGACCATCGCGCCGAGCAAGGCGGCGATCATGACTGCGCGCAGTCCCGCCTTGAAGAGATGCCTGGCCGAAGGCGCGGCGAGCCACGTCGCGAAGGCGAAGAGCAGCATCGTGCCGACGAGCAGACTGCGCGTGACGCTCAGCAGCTCGATCACGACCGTCGCGAGAAACAGCAGCACGGTCAGCTTCGTCATGCGCTTGGCGACGACGAACTCATGCAGCAAGAGACCTTGCAGGCAAAGGAACGTGACCGATACGATGCGAAAGCGCACGTTCTCCAGTCCACCGCCGGTCGCCATGCCATAGGCGAAGCTGAACACGAGCGATGCCACCATCGACCAGAACATCGCGCGTTCAATCTGTTCGAGCCGCTGCGAATCCCACGGACGGCAAGCGACGAAATAGCCGAGCAGCATGAGCGCGAACGGCAGGATCACGCGCATGTAGTTCCCCGAATCGTTTCCTTGCAGCACTTGCGTCGCGACACTGCCGAGCATCGTGACGAGAAAGAGCGACGTGATGATCGTGCGCAGCCGCGAGCGCTGTGCGAATCGCGGAGCGATCATCAGCAGGGCGCAGGCCGCGCCTATCGCGGGAATGGTGAGCAGAATCTGTATGGCCTTGCTGGCGGTTTCTGCGGCCTTGAAGTCGAAAGCGAGCGGCAGCAGAAAAAGCCAGATCCAGACGACGGCGAACTTGTTGCGCATGGCGTTCTCTTTAGATGGCTTCGCGGCATTGAGCCGGTGCGTGCCCTGGAAGCCTGAAGTCGCGTGTCGGATGCTTGGTCAAAGCTCGAGCGACGGTCCCCGGGTACCCCGTATTTGTGCGTCGAATATATCAGCGGGTAGAAGCGCGATCCGCCGGCGCGGCGTTTAGCAACTAGTCTTCGGCGCGAATCGACGGATGGCCATGTGCGCCGCACCACGCTCGTCAAGTTCGCATCGTTCGTGTGTTGGCGAGGTCACGTAGCGCGCGACGCGCTGTCGGCTAAGAACGCGATTCTGGCCGATTGCACCGCCCTTCTCGAACGAACATTGCACTGCCGGAATACCGGTGTGAGACCACGATAATCGCGATGCGCGTGCGTGCGCCGATATGAGGACCCGGGCGGCGAGGCATCCAATACAAACAAGACCTTCGCAGACAGGGGGAAGGCCATGAGCCTTTTCGGCGCCACACGCATGTCAGGACCCAATCGATCGATCGAGCTCGATTTCATCCGGGGCCTTGCCATCATCGCAGTCATGGGGTTTCACTTTCATTCGTATCCGACGGGCAGTGCGTTCATTGCCGCGATCGAATATCCGCTCAAGAGCTTCGGCCATGAAGGCGTGAATCTTTTCTTCACGCTGAGCGGCTTTCTCGTCGGCGGCTTGCTGTTGAAGCAATACGCGCAGGAAGGGCGCATCGATGCAGGGCGCTTCATCGTGCGGCGCATCTTCAAGATATGGCCCGCGTACTACGCGCTGATCCTGTTCCATGTGATCGTGGGGCGGCATCCGGCCGATACGTTCCTCGTGCAGAACCTCACGCACATGCAGAACTACTTCGGTTCGTCGGTCGCGCAGACTTGGAGCCTCGCAGTCGAGGAGCATTTCTATCTGTTCCTGCCGCTGCTGCTGATCGTGTTCGCGCGCTGGCAAACCCGGATCAATACGATACTGACCGTGCTCGCCGGCATCTGCGTCGCCGTGCTGATTGCGCGCAGCATCGCGGTCTATAACGGCGATCTCCAGGGGACCTTCTTCTATACGCAATACCGCATCGACAGCCTGCTGTTCGGCGTGATGCTCGCCGCGATCTACTGGCTCAAGCCCGCGGTGTATCGCGGGATCGCCGAGAGAAAGGGCGTGCTGATTGCGATCGTCGCGGGCCTCGCGCTGTGGCTCGTGCTCGGCACGCGCAACCCGGCGGTGGATCAAAGCATCGGTTATACGGTTCAAGCGCTCGGCTATTGCGCGTTGATCGTGCTGACGCTCGAGTACTCCGGGCGCGTGCGCGAGACGCTGATCTATCGCGTGATCGGGTGGATCGGCGTGTACTCGTATGGCATCTATCTGTGGCATTCGCTGGCGCTCGCGCCGGGCGACATGCTCATCCGCAAGGCCGCGGCGCTGAATCTGCCGGCGATACCCGCGTGGGGCGTCATCATGGCGGCGCAATTCGCCATCGCAATCATCGTGGGCTATGTAACGACGCGTGCTGTCGAGTTTCCGTTCCTCCGCATTCGCGATGCGTTGTTCCCTGCGAAGCGGAAAGTCGAAGTGTCCGAAGTGGTGGGCCGTCAGGCTTGAGATGAAAAAAGCCGGTGCTTGCGGTTATCGCAAGCACCGGCTCTTTATTGCAACGGATCAGGCCATCGCCTGACGCAGCGTTTCCTTGAATTGCGCAAGCGTGTTGCGTTCGAGCAGATGCCCTTGAACGACAGGCCGAGTGCGTCGCGCGAGCACATCGTCGAGCGCACGGTTGATCGATGCAGGCGACAGATCATCGATGACGGGCCCCAAATCCCCCGTGCGGCAGAACCAGCCGATCAGTCCATCGGCCGTCGCGACCACCGGCTTGCCGAAGCGGAACGCCTGCACGAGCACGCCGCTCATGCCGTAGTGGCCTTTATAGCCGAGCCACACCACATCGCACGCGGAGAAAAGGTCCAGCTCCATCTCGCTCGGGATGAAGCGATCCAACACGACCGGCGCGGGCGTGAGCCTGGCGACCGCCGCTGCCAGCAAGGCGCGCGCATCGTTGTCCTGCTTGCCGGCGATGACGAGCGTCGGCGCATGTGCATCGCCGTTGCGCGCGGCGAGCGCATCGATCAGTTCGAAGAGGCCCTTGCGATCGTTGATCGCGCCATACACGAGCACATGCTTGCCGTCCGAAAGCCCGAGCCTTTGCTTCGCCGCCGATGGCTCGGCTGCGCGCGCATCCGGAAACGGATCGGCGAGATATTCGATCGCTGTGCGCCCGCTATGGCCCGCGTTGCGCTTCCACCAGTCCGACAAAGTCGGGTCGATGGTCAGCAGCGTCTTCATGCCGCCCACGCGAACCGCACGCGCGAAGAGCTTCGATTTCACCGCATTGACGAGCGGCCGGCGCGGCGCGCGCACGCCGACGAGATGATGATGAAAGTTCGAGCGCATCGTGACGCCGACCCACGGCGTCTTGCCGAACGGCGAGCGCAGAAACGGCAGCGCGAGCAGAAAGTAATCGACATAAGGCACGACGACGAGCGCGACCTTGCGCTCGCGGCTGGCCATTGCATACGCATGCCGGAACTCTTCGTGCGAGCGCATATAGCTGATCGAAGAAAGACCCTTGCGCCCGCGATGCTCGGGCGGCGCAACGAGCGTGATGTCGAGCGCACCGCCGCCTTGCTCGCGAATCTTCCTGACGAGCGGATGCTCGGCGTTACGCGGCTGCGTCACGATGAGGCAGCGATAACCCGCTTCCATATACGCGTTCGCGGCCCATTCCGCATAGCGCCAGCGATGGCCGCTGAAATCGGGCTCGATGATGAGGACGGTCTCGTTCGCCATGATGTTGGTATCCGGCATGGTAATGGTGGAGTGAGGCACGCTGCATTTTGAGGCGTCACCGGCATCGCCGGATGTGGTCGAGGACACGCAACGCGATCCGTCAATCCTCACTACCACCACGCAGGGCCGATTAGCACTACGCGTTGTCGTCCGCAACGGATGCGGTCACGATACTTTGCGTCAGTCGCCTGAAAACAAGCGTCGTCGTGCGCGCACCCGTCGTCCGGACATGGTGCGTCGGCGTGGCGCGCAAGGTGGATCGCGCGCGATACCGACATATCGCCGCGCCACGAATCGAATAAACATCAGCAGCGCGGGGAAATTGAGTGAGATCTGTCCGGCTACCTTTTATGCCAGCACGCGCGCGATTCGGGCACGATGCCGCGTTCTGGGTGCTCCTGCAACAAGTGGTGGTGCGCGGCCTCGTTGCCGTGAAGTTCCTGGCCATCGGCCGCATACTCGGGCCGGAAGCGATCGGCGCGGTGAGCATTGCGCTGCTTGCGGTGGCTATCGCCGAATCCTTGTCCGATACCGGGCTTGCACAGGCCGTCGTGCAAGGGCGTGATGCGCCCACGCACGATGAGCTCGGCGCGGTATGGGCCACGCTCGCGATGCGCGGCGTGTTGATCGGCCTCCTGCTTGCCGCGCTCGCGCCACTGATGACGAGCCAGTTCCACATGAGCGGCTCCATCGGACTGATTCTGCTTGCGGCCGTGTTACCCATCATGCGCGGCGTTGCCTCGCCGGCGTATTTCATCGTCACGCGACATCGCGGCTTTCAGGCGCTGGCGGGCGTGGAGACATCGGCGGCGTTCACCGATTGCGCAGTGGGACTCGTATGCGCGCTATCGGGCGCGGGCGCCTATTCGGTGCTCATCGGCCTCGTTGCGGGCGAATTGCTGAAGACCACGCTGACCTGGACCGCCATGTCGCCGCGTCCGCCGATTCGCTTTTCGTTTGCGGGCATCTCGCACTACGTCAACTTCAGCCGATGGATCTGGGCAGGCAGCGTCGTCAATCTGCTGCTCAATCAGTTCGACAAGGTGGTCGTCGCCAAGCTGCTCGGACCGATGCAGCTGGGCGCGTATCAGATGTCGTCGAAGCTCGCGCAGATGCTGCTCGCCGATGCCGCCATCGCGATGTCGCAGTATCTGTTTCCGACGTTCTCCGAGCATCTCCGGCGCGACGTTGCAGGTGCACGCAAGCTGTTTCGCCGCTATCTGCTGCTCGCGGGCGTCGGCCTGACGGTGCTCGTGATCGTGCTGCGCATCGCCGCCGAGCCGCTCTTCAATTTCGTGCTGGGACCGGCGTGGCTGTCGGCGGTGCCGCTCTTCAGGATCTTCGTCATCAACATGGCGATCGGCGCGGTCATCGCGGTGCTCGTGTCGTGGCTGCGTGCGGCGGGCATGCCGAAGGTCGCGACGCACGCGTCGATCATTCAGGCGATCGTGCTGTGCGTGACCGTGCCTGTCGCGATGCATCTGTGGGGTGTGACGGGCATTGCATGGGCGATGACAGCGGGCCTCGGTTCGGCTGCTGCATGGATGCTCTATCGAAGCGTGAAGGAGGCTTAATGCGGATCATCCATCTCGTGCTCGCGCCGCGTCTTTCCGGTGCGGAAGTGCTGGCGAAAGACTTGGCGATACATCAGCAACGCGGCGGGCAAACGGTCGCGATCGCATCGCTGACGCCTGCACATGACGACTTCACCGCGTTGCAGGCGGAACTGGTGGCGAACGGCGTGCAGTGTCTCTTTCCGCAGCACGCGCAAGGACGCTTCGGCAAGCTGTGGAATCTGTATCGGACCATGAGCGGGTATCGCGCGGACGTGATCTTCGCGCACGCGACGATCCCCGCGTTCTATGCGCGCATGCTGCCGCTCGGCGTGCCGGTCGTCTACGTGATGCACTCGGCCACCAACGACTTCGAGAGCGCGATGTTCCGGCGTGTCGAACGCATGCTGTCGCGGCGGGCGCGCGCGGTGATCGCCGTATCGCCGGCGAATATCGACGATTACGTGCGCGCCGTCGGCCGTCATCCGTCGATGACGCTGATCCCGAACGGCGTCGACATGTCGCGCTTTTCGATGCGCGCGGCGCATGGTGCAGTGAACGCATCGCAACAGATCGTGCAGATCGGACGCTATACGTCGGTGAAGAATCAGCTCTCGACGGTGCATGCGTTCCAGCGGGTCGTCGAACGCGTGCCCGATGCGCGGCTGCTTCTGTGCGGCGTGATCGAAGATCCGGCGTATCACGCAGCCGTGAGCGATCTCATCGACAAGCTCGGCCTCTCCGATAACGTGACGCTGCAGGGGCCGCGTTCGGATATCGCGGAACTGCTGTTTTCGTCGAGCGTGTTCGCGATGCCTTCGCGCTCGGAAGGACACAGCATCGCTTTTCTGGAGGCGCTGGCGTCAGGCGTGCCGGTGGTCGCGAGCACCATCCGGCCGTTTGCATTCGCGGCGGATTTTCCCGGCGTGCGTCTTTGCGATCCCGACGATACCGCCGCCTACGCCGATGCGCTCGTTTCCGCGCTGACGCAGCCGCGTTCGCACAGGCCGCTCAACGGCCTCACGCTCGCTGATACCGCTGCGCAATACCTCGCCGTCGCTCGCGGCGTCGCGCGCGGCCTGCCGGGTGCAGCGCCTGCCTGAAGGATTGGACGGCGATCGCGCTGGCGAATCGTGCTGGCGCATCCGTCGTTTTTCGCGTATCAAAGAGATGCCGCAGCCCTCATGGAAGGAGAACCCATGTCCGACATGCTCAGCATCTCTACACCCGATGGCGATTTCGACGCCTACATTGCGTTTCCCACGCAGACGCCCGCGCCCGCCGTCGTCGTTCTTCAGGAGATTTTCGGTATCAACGGCGACATGCGCGAAACCACCGACGAATACGCACGACAGGGTTACGTGGCGTTATGCCCGGACCTTTTCTGGCGGATCGAGCCGAACGTGAATCTCACGGATCGCACCGAAGCCGAATGGCAGCAGGCGATGAAGTACTACAACGCATTCGACCTGAACACCGGCGTCGAGGATATCGCGGCGACTATCGGCTTCGCGCGTGGCCTGTCCCAAGTGCAGGGAAAGATTGGCTCGGTCGGCTTCTGTCTCGGTGGGCTGCTGTCGTTTCTCAGCGCCGCGCGCACGGATGTCGATGCATCGGTGTCGTACTACGGCGGCGGCACGGACCAGCACCTGGATGAAGTGCCGAACATCAAGATTCCGCTGCTCATTCATCTGGCGGAAGAAGATGAGTTCATCAATGCCGAAGCGCGCAATCGGGTGCTCGCGGCGGTGCAGGGGCGCGAGAACATCGAGGCGTACACCTATCCCGGCTGTCATCATGCGTTCGCACGCAATCAGGGCGCACATTACGATGCCGCCGCAGCGAAACTTGCGAATGGCCGAACCGCCGATTTCTTCAGAAAGCACCTGAAATCTGGCGTGTAATGAAAACGCCGCCCGAAGAGGGCGGCGTCGGCTCGTGCAAAGGCGGGCGCTATTTCTTCACCGTATGCGGCCTGCGAAACACCATCCAGCGCGGTGCCTTGAAGCGGACAATGCTCACGTAGAGCCACACGTAAGTCACCGCGAACACGACGACAAAGCAGAACAGATGCACCGTATGCCGCCAGAAGAGCGTCGCGGGAATCACGGCGATCAGGCACAGCAGCCACAAGTAAGGTGATGTCAGCGAATTGCGCCGCGTGATTTCGCGTGCGTTCTGCGCGCCGACGGCCCAGCGCATCAGCCGCTTGTAGACGAGCATATGCAGATGCACGCCATCCGGAATGCCGGGGGACATGCCGCGAATGAACTTCTTGCGATAGATCGAGAAGCACGTCTCGAAGATCGGGTACATGAAAAGCAGCACCGGATACCAAGCGGAGACATCGCGATTGCGCATCACGAGCATGATCGACAGTTCGCTCAGCATGAAGCCGACGAAGTACGCGCCGCCATCGCCGAGAAAGATCAGGCCCGCCGGAAAATTCCAGATGAAGAAGCCCATCACCGCGCCCATCATGATGAGCGATCCCGACAGCACGATCGGGTCATGCACCTGGAACGCGACATAGGCGAGCGACGCGAACATCATGAACGTGACCATCGATGCAAGGCCGTTAAAGCCATCGATGATGTTCACCGCATTCGCCAGCGCCGCGACGGCAAGCACCGTCACCGCGCATGAAATGACCGCGTAGGAGAGCAGGAAATCGAGCGGCGGCACGCTGATGCGTGTCACCGCGATATTCAGGAGCGCATAAGCGAGACCGGCTGCGGCCATCGTACAGAGAAGGCGCACGAGTGGCGTCACGCGTTTGGTCAGGTCTTCGAGCAGCCCGGACAAAAACGCGGGCATGCCGCACGCAATGATGCCGAGAATGCCGGCCGATACCAGCGGATAGCTCCATCGCAACTGCACCGCCGATGCGGTCAGCCCGCACAGGATGCCGACGCCGCCGATGCGCGGCACCGGACGCGCGTGAAACTTCTGCACGCCGGCGAGGTCGGTGTCGCCGAGCACGCCTTCCTGCAAGTGTGCAAAGCGCACGATCAACAAGGTCACGAAGAGCGAGACCAGAAAAGCAAGCGCGAAACTAAGCATGAAAAATGGACCGGTTGATGACAGCGCCCCGCATCGAACCAACGACTATGCGATGCGGGGCGCGGCGCGACTTTAAGCGAACCCTTGCGGATTCTGCGACTGCCAGCGCCAGTGATCTGCGCACATGCGTTCGATGCCGTGCTCCGCGCGCCAGCCGATCAGCGCCAGCGCGGCGCCGGGGTCGGCATAGCAGGCGGCGACATCGCCCGGACGGCGCGGCACGAGTTCATAGGGTACGGGCTTGCCCGAAGCACGCTCGAACGCCTTCACGACATCCAGCACGCTATAGCCTTGCCCCGTGCCGAGATTGACGACGAAGCTGCGGTCGAGCCGCTTCAGCGCGTCGATTGCGGCAATGTGTCCGCGTGCGAGATCGACCACATGGATGTAATCGCGCACGCCGGTGCCGTCGTGCGTATCGTAATCGCTGCCGAACACGCGCAGCCGTTCGAGCTTGCCGACCGCCACTTGCGCGACATAAGGCATCAGGTTGTTCGGCACGCCCGCCGGATCTTCACCGATGAGGCCGCTTTCGTGCGCGCCGACCGGATTGAAATAGCGCAGCGTCGCGATGCGCCACGACGGATCGGAGACTTCGAGATCCCGCAGAATCTGCTCGGCGATCAGCTTCGACTGGCCGTAGGGATTCGTCGCGGACAGCGGGAACGATTCGTCGATCGGCACCGACTGCGGCACGCCGTACACCGTGGCCGACGAACTGAACACGAAGTTGCGCACGTTGCGCTCGCCCATCACCTTCAGCACTGCGAGCAGACTGCCGATGTTGTTGCTGTAGTAGTCGATCGGCTTCGCCACCGATTCGCCCACGGCTTTCAGCGCGGCGAAGTGGATCGCGGCGGTGATCGCATGGGCGTCGAAGATGCGGTTCAGCGCGGCTTCATCGCGTGCGTCTTCCTGATAGAAGGTCACGCGCTTGCCCGTGATGCGTTCCACGCGCTTCAACGATTCCGCGCGGCTGTTGACGAGGTTGTCGATGACCACGACGCCGTAGCCCGCATCGAGCAGTTCGACGCACGTGTGCGAGCCGATAAAGCCCGCACCGCCGGTCACGAGGATGGTGCCTTTGATGCCGCTGGCGCTTGGGTTCGTGCCATTCATTGTGATGCTCTCCAGGAAGCGCGGTTCAGAGTGAAATGCCGGTAATAGCGTGTATTGTGCTCTTGTATCGTTCGACGACCTTTTTCTCGTCGAATTCGCGGGCGACTTTTTCGCGGCCACGCAGCGCCATCGCTTCGCGTTCTTCGAAGGGCAGCGTCAGCATGCGTTCGAGCTGCTCGGCCAGGCTATCGGCGCTTTTTACTTCGCAGAGGAAGCCGTTGACGCCGTGCTCGACCACTTCGCGGCAGCCGGGCACATCGGTCGCGACGATCGGGCGGCCCATCGCGGAGGCTTCCATCAGCGTGCGCGGCACGCCTTCGCGATACGACGGCAACACGACGCAATCCGCTGCGGCGACGAGCGGACGCACGTCGTTCGCTTCGCCCAGATACTCGACGATATTCTCATGCTCCCACGCCTCTACGTCCGTGCGGCTGATCGCGCTGGGGTTATCGACGCCGACCGGCCCGAGCAATTGAAAGCGCGCATGCGGATGGCGCCGCCGCAAACGCCGCGCCGCCTCCACGTATTCCGCCACGCCTTTATCCCACAGCAGCCGCCCAATCAGGATGAACACGAAGTCTTCGCGGCGCGGCAGGGGTGCGAGCGCGAAGTCATCGAGATCGACGCCTTCACCATGCAGACGCCGCGCGCGATCCGGATGCGCGAGCAGATTTTCGTCGACGAAAGCCTGATGATCGTCGCGATTCAAAAACCAGACTTCGCGCGGAAAGCGAAACGCGAACCGATAGAGCCGCTTGGCGATCTGCGCCGTGCGGCTCTTCTGAATGAACACGTAGCCGAGACCGGTCGTCACCGCGATGGACGGCACCCGCGCGAGCATGGCGGCAAGCGAGCCGTAGATGTTCGGCTTGATCGTGTAGTGAAAGACGAGATGCGGACTCGTCGCCCGATATTCGCGGTAGAGCGCGATCATCGTGTTCAGGTCCTGGCGCGGATCGGTGCCCTTCGAAGCCACCGGCAGTTCGACGCAACGGCAGCCCATTTCGATGAGCGGTTCGAACGTGCGATCGCGCGGCGCGATGATCGTCACTTCCGCGCCGCGCTCGGTCAGCATCCGCAATACGCCGCCCCGATACGTATAAATGGCCCAGGCCGTGTTGCACACGAGGGCGATGCGTAGGCTGGACTTGTTTTCGTTCATCCGGAAGTTTTCGTTTTAGCGCGATGCGGCTTTGAACAGCCGGGCCTTGAGCGCACGCAGCGCGCGATACGGCAGCAGCAGATGCGCGATGCTTTTCACGACTCCGATCCAGTCGAACGGATTCGCCGCACGGAAGTAACGCAGTTGCAGCCGCAGCGTTGACACGGTCTGCGTTCGCCGCTTCGTCGCGCTGATGCCGCCTTCGTTCAGCTCGTAGTAAAGCCCGAATTCAGGCAGGTTCGCGCCGTCATAACGCGCCATCAGCCGCAGCACCAAATCGAGGTCTTCGGCGGCGCGATACTTCGCCTGATAGTTGCCGACTTCGCGCACCGCATCGACACGCAGCATCAGCGACGGATGCGCGAAGCAGGAGCGCGCGAGCATCGTGCGGCGAATCGCGGCGGGGTCGGTGGGCGGCGTGAGATCGAAGAGCGGGGCGCCGTTCGTCGCGACGACATGCGTCCACATGCCGACGACCGCAACATCCGGATGCGCTTCGAGATACGCGCGTTGTGCTGCAAGACGGCCAGGCGTCGCGAGATCGCCCGCGTCGATGCGCGCCGCGTAACGCATGCCGCGTTCAGCGAGCGCGTCGATGCCCGCTTGCAGCGCGCGCTCGATGCCGCCGTTCTGCGCCATGCGCACGATTTCGATGTCGAGGCCGTCGATCAAAGGCGCGACGATGGGCGGCGTGCTGCCGTCATCGACGATCAAGACGCGCACACGCGACGCTTCCTTGAACGAGGCAAGCGTGCGTTCGACATCGGCCTGGCCGTGATAGGCCGGAATCAGGACGGCTACGTCGGAAAGATCGGTCATGCGCGCAGCCGGAAACGAATGTAGTAGAAGTTCACCGATGCCGCCGCCACGTAACCCGCCGCCAGTCCGATCAACGCACCGTAGCCGTTGAAACGCGGAATGGCGTACGCATTGACCGCGAACGCAACGGCAAGCGCAAGCAGCCACTTCGCAAGCAGCACGTACTTCGCCTGATACTTGAGCAACACGAGATTGCCGATTGCTTCGATGCCCGCGGGCACTGAAAGCCACACGGCCCAGCGGAAGATATCCGCCGCGCTCGCATAGTTCGGCCCGAACACACGCGCGATGATGAAGCCCGCCAGCGCATCCAGCACGGCGGCGCCCGCGATCATCAGCACGGCTGTCATCGCGAAGAGGCGCAGCAGGTTGCGCTTCAGCCGCGGCGTTTCCGTTACGCGATACACGAACGCCGGCGCGATGGTTTGCGAGAGCATCAGCGCAAGCGCGATCCAGTTTTCGTTCAGTTGTTGTGCGGCGGAATAAAGCCCGAGTTCGGCGAACGATACGCGATGCGCGAGCATCAGACGGTCGAGCTTCAGGAACAGATACATGCAGATGAGGCCGATCCAGAACACCATGCCCGCGCTTGCGAAATGACGAAAGAGCGCGCGGTCGAAACGCCAGCCGAGCGTGCCGCCGTGACGGCGCATGTAATAGAACACGAGCGCGCCGGCGATGGCCGCCGCTTCGAGCGCCCATAGCCAGCCGAACGTCGCCGCACCCGCCGCCATGCGCACGAGCGCGTAGACGAGCGCGGCTTTCACGATGGCCGTCGTCATGCTCGCGATCAGTTGCGGCTTGCTGTACGTCATGCTTTGCAGCCACGCGTTGATCACGCCGATAAACGGTTCGCGAAAGAGCAGCGTGACGGCAAGGCCCGCGAGCATCGCGCCGACGAGCGGATCGGCGCCGCCCGCTGCGATCCACGTCCATGTCAGAAGCAGCGCGACGATCGACACGCCCATGCGCAACACGAACGCGCTGCCCAGCACGGCACCGGTTTGCGCGGGCGGTTTGTCGACGATGGTAGGGACGAGAATCTCCGCGCCGCATACCCATGTGATCGGTGCAATGACAAGCAGCAGCGTGTTCGCGTATTGCCACTTGCCGAACGCGTCGGGGCCGAGATAGCGCGCGAGCAGCCCAGAGATAACGATGGCCACCGCGATCTGCGTGAGCCGCTCGAGCCCGAGCCAGACGATGTTCGCGAGCGCGCGGGCGACGTCCGGATTGCCCGAGCGCGTCAGCACCTTCATGCGCGGCATCCTTGAATGATCGCGGGCACGCGCCGTGCTACCGAAGCCCGCTTGACGTGTTGCGCATCACGTAATAAAACCGCGTCAAGGATCAGCTTATGTGCGGTTGCGCGCGAAGGCGACTCATTCGTCGGCCTGAAGGCCAAAGAGCGTTTGGGCATTGGATTAGAATGAATGCGCAGGCTTTAACCGCGACGCGCAACATCGAAAGCGCTGAAAGACAGCGATTATAAGTGCGAACCGAAGCCCGCCCTCGCGTGGCGCTTGCAACGTTTCGTCGGCAGGCTCGCGATGGTCCGACGCTCGACACATGAGCCTCGCAGTCGTTCGCGCGCATATTGGCGGAGTCGGCGCGCACCTGTCGCCACGACTTGCCACGCCCTTATGGCTGCATCGCCGAGAATTCATCAATTAATACAGAAGAGGTAGCCATCTTATGAGCCAGGTATCCCAATCCATTTTCAAGGCGTATGACATTCGCGGCATCGTCGGCAAGACGGTGGATACGGATGTCGCGAAAAACATCGGCCGTGCGTTCGGCAGCGAGATTCGCAAGCAGGGCGGCGATTCCGTCGTCGTGGCCCGCGATGGCCGCCTGTCCGGTCCGGAACTCGTCGGCGCGCTGGCGGACGGCCTGCGCGAGGCGGGCGTCGATGTCATCGATATCGGCATGGTGCCGACGCCTGTCGGTTACTTCGCGGCGAGCGTGCCGCTGCCGCTGCCCTCGGGCGAGCGCCGCGTGGATTCGTGCATCGTCGTGACGGGCAGCCATAACCCGCCCGACTACAACGGCTTCAAGATGGTGCTGCGCGGCGCGGCCATCTACGGCGAGCAGATTCAAAGCCTGTATCAGCGCATCGTCAACGACGACTTCGAGTCGGGCGAAGGCAGCTATACGGAGTTCGACGTATCGCAGATCTATCTCGATCGCATCGTCTCGGACATCAAGCCGGCGCGCCCGATGAAGATCGTCGTCGATGCGGGCAACGGCGTCGCGGGCGGTCTCGCGCCGCGTCTGTTCAAGGCGCTCGGCTGCGAGTGCGTCGAACTGTTCACGGACATCGACGGCAACTTCCCGAACCATCACCCGGATCCGGCGCATCCCGAAAATTTGCAGGACGTGATCAAGGCGCTGAAGGAAACGGATGCGGAAATCGGCTTCGCGTTCGATGGCGACGGCGACCGTCTCGGCGTCGTCACGAAGGACGGGCAAGTGATTTATCCGGACCGTCAGTTGATGCTGTTCGCGCAGGAAGTGCTGTCGCGCAACAAGGGCGGCCAGATCATTTACGACGTGAAGTGCACGCGCAATCTCGCCAAGTGGGTGCGTGAGCAGGGCGGCGAACCGGTGATGTGGAAGACGGGCCACTCGCTCGTGAAGGCAAAGCTGCGTGAAACGGGCGCGCCGCTCGCGGGTGAAATGAGCGGTCACGTGTTCTTCAAGGACCGCTGGTACGGTTTCGACGATGGCCTTTACACCGGCGCACGCATGCTCGAAATCCTGTCGCGCGTGGACGATCCGAGCAAACTGCTGAACGATCTGCCGAATTCGCTATCGACGCCGGAACTGCAACTGAAGCTGCAGGAAGGCGAGAACTTCGAACTGATCGGGCGTCTGCAGAAGTCGGCGAAGTTCGAAGGCGCGGACGACGTGCTGACGATCGACGGACTGCGTGTGGAGTATCCGGACGGGTTCGGCCTTGCTCGCTCGTCGAACACGACGCCGGTTGTCGTGATGCGTTTCGAGGCGGACAGTGAGGAAGCGCTGAAGCGCATTCAGGAAGATTTCCGCCGCGTGATTCTGGCGGAGAAGCCGGACGCACAGCTGCCGTTTTGAGGGTGATGCTGTGATGAAGACGGCGCGATCGAAAGATCGCGCCGTTTTTTATTCAGGGTAGAACTCCGGAGACAGGATCTCTTCGGTGGACCAGGGCAGATCTTCGGGGAAGACGTCGAGTCCGGTTTCCTCGACTGCTTTCGATACGGCGTCGGCCCATGTACCGACGAGCCAGTCGGGATCACGCAACGAAGTCGTCAGACTGGGCGTCTTCTGCAATGCGACGCCGACGGCGCGGCGCTGTTCCTTGATCGTGCGTTGCCAGCTCGATCCGCGGCGTCCCGGCTGATACTGCCACTTGAGCAGATGCGCCAGCAGGACGGCCATGCGGCTGGACAGTTCTCGTTGCTCACTCTTGCCCACGTCCTCGATTTCCTCTGCGATATGTTCAACATCGATAGCCGAGAACTCCCCAGCGCGCAGCAGCGCAGCCTGTTCCCGCGCCCATGCCACGACGTCCTGTTCGTAACGCGTTCCCATCGCGTACTCCTTTCGTTGATCCATAGCCGTTCTGGCCTGCCCCGACATGTTACCGGCTTTTTCTGCGAGAAAGCCACGCCGCCGCTGCTCACCGGCCCCGTCCCGCGATCAACCCGCGCTAAAATCCTCGCTTCGTATCCATCTCCATCGCGCGAGCCGCGCCTTCCTTCACAGCGTGCAAAAGATCCTGATCGTCCGCGTGTCGTCGCTTGGCGACGTCGTGCATAACATGCCGGCCATCGCCGACATTCGCCGCCGTTATCCCGATGCGCAGATCGACTGGCTGGTCGAAGAGAGCTTCGCGAGCCTCGTAGAACTGGTCGATGGCGTGCGCCGCGCGATCCCGTTTTCGCTGCGCCGCTGGCGCAAGGGCTTCGCATCGGCGGCGAACTGGCGCGAGATCGGCAAGTTCAGGCGTGAGCTTGCCGCCGAGAAATACGATCTCGTCATCGATTGCCAGGGGCTCATCAAGACCGCGTGGGTCGCGAGCTGGGCGCGCGGGCCGCTCGTCGGGCTCGGCAATCGCACGGAGGGCGCGGGCTATGAATGGCCCGTGCGCTTCTTCTATGACCGGCGCGTGCCCATCGAGCCGCGCACGCACGTCGTCGAGCGCACGCGTCAACTCGTGGCGGCCGCGCTCGATCTGCCTCGCCCGCAGATGACCGACGACATCGACTTCGGCATCGATACTCGGCGCGCGACGCTCGCGGTGTCCGCGCTCGGGCTCAATTTGCCCGTGCCGTATGTGGTGTTCGTTCACGCGACGTCCCGCGCCGACAAGCAATGGCCCGAAGCCGCGTGGATCGAACTGGGGCAGGCGCTCGTGACGCGCGGTGCGTCCATCGTGCTGCCATGGGGAAGCGACGCCGAACGCGCGACGAGCGAGAAGCTCGCGAAGGAATTCGGCGCGGCCGCGATCGTGCCGCCGAAGCTGTCGCTGCCGGCGGTCGTCGGTTTGATCGATGGCGCCGCAGCGACGGTAGGCGTCGATACCGGACTCGTTCATATTGCCGCAGCGCTGAAGCGGCCTACCGTCGAGTTGTACAATTTCTCGACCGCATGGCGCACCGGCGGCTACTGGTCGCCCAACGTGATCAATCTCGGCGACGCGAGCCGGCATCCGACACTCTCCGAAGTGAAGGCCGCGCTCGCGGGTTTCGGCCTGCTGTGATGCCGTAAGACGCAGCGCCGTGCGCGAGCTTAATCAAGTTGGAAGGCACATGACGGAATCTCAGATCATCGAAGTCGCATCCTGCGACTGGCAGGGCAAGAACCTGTCCGTACCGCGCGAGGCGTTGCTGGCCGGCGTGGAAGACGGCAAGGTCCTCTACTTTCCCAACCTGCGTTTCGCGATCGAAGGCGGCGAACAGGCACTGCTCGATCCGGAAATCGCGGACCCGAAGCGCAAGAACATCAGCCTCGCGCCCAACGGCGGCGCGCTCAACGGCGTCGTCGGCGACAACGTGATGCAGTCCGCGGTGCGCTCGCTCATCGCCCGGTATCAGACGAACGCGCGCACGCTCGTCGACGGGCTCTTCCCCGAATACGACGGCAAGCTGCGCGTCGCACCGACGAGCCTGCGGCTGCATCAAGTCGAAACGCGCGAGACGTCGTGGCGCAAGGACGATAGCCGCCTGCACGTCGATGCATTCCCGTCGCGTCCGAATTACGGCGAGCGCATTTTGCGCGTCTTCACCAACGTCAATCCGGCAGGCGCGCCGCGCGTGTGGCGCGTGGGGGAGCCGTTCGAAGACATGGCCAAGCGCTTTCTGCCCGGCATCAAGCCGCAGGCGCCGGGTTCCGCGTGGCTGATGAATCTGCTGCACATCACGAAGAGCAAGCGCAGCGAGTATGACCATCTGATGCTGCATCTGCATGACGCGATGAAGGCCGACCTCGATTATCAGAAGTCCTCGCCGCAGGAGACGATGCCGTTTCCGCCCGGATCGGTGTGGGTGTGCTTTTCGGATCAGACGTCGCATGCGGTGATGTCCGGCCAGTTCATGATGGAGCAGACTTTCTTCCTGCCCGTCAAGGCGATGGCGCGGCCCGATCATGCTCCGCTTGGCATTCTCGAGCGCCTGAAGGGCAGGGCGCTCGTTTGAGCGGCGCTGCATCCGCGCCGGCGGCGCCGTTCTCGGCGACTGTGCTAAGGGCGATCTACCGCGCGATGTGGTGGATCGTGGCGCCGCTTGCCGTGCTGCGTCTTCTGATTCGTTCGCGCAAGGAGCGGGGATATCGCGAGCATATCGGCGAACGATTCGGACGCGGCCCCGCACGCCGCTCCGACGATTTCGCGCCGCTGATCTGGGTGCATGCGGTATCGGTCGGCGAGACGCGCGCCGCGCAGCCGCTGATCGAAGCGCTGATGAAGGCGCATCCCGAAGCGCGCCTGCTCATCACGCACATGACGCCGAGCGGCCGCGCGACAGGCATCGACCTGTTCGGCGATCGCGTCTTGCGCAGCTATCTTCCCTACGATCTTCCGCATCTCGTGCGGCGTTTTCTGCGCGCGTGGCGGCCGTCGATCGGCATCGTGATGGAGACGGAAGTCTGGCCGACGCTGATCGACGAATGCAAGCACGCCGACGTGCCGCTCGTGTTGACGAACGCGCGTATGTCGGAGCGGTCGTACCGGCGCGCGGCGCGTTTTGGGCGCGCGGTGCGCGAAGTGTTCGGCGGGTTCTCGCGTGTGCTTGCGCAGACGCCTTCCGATGCGGAACGTCTGACCGCCCTCGGCGCGCGCAACATCGCGGTGCTCGGTAACCTCAAGTTCGACATGAGCGCGCCTCCCGAGCTGGTGGCGCGCGGACAGGGCTGGCGCGCGGCGATTGGCGATCGTCCCGTGTGGGTCGCCGCGAGCACGCGCGAAGGCGAGGAGACGCTCGTGCTGCGCGCGTTCGCCGCGCTGAACGTGCCGGATGCGCTGCTGATCCTGGTGCCGCGTCATCCGCAACGGTTCGATGAAGTGTCCGCGTTGATCGCGGCTGCCGGGATGACGGGCGCGCGCCGTTCGGTATGGGCGCCGAAGCCGGCCGCGGCGGGATCGGGCGCGGATGTGCCGGCGCGATTGCCGTCGAACGTGCAGGTGTTGCTCGGAGATTCGATGGGCGAGTTGGGCGCGTATTACGCGGCGGCCGATTTGGCGTTCATCGGCGGGAGCCTGTTGCCGCTTGGCGGGCAGAATTTGATCGAGGCGTGTGCGGCGGGCGTGCCCGTGCTGATCGGACCGCACACGTTCAATTTCACGCAGGCGACCAACGATGCCATCGCGGCGGGCGCGGCGTTGCGTGTCGACGACCCGCACGGCCTCGCGGATGCGTTGCGCGAATTGTTCGCGGACAAGCCGCGCCGAATCGCGATGAGCGAGGCTGCGGCGGCGTTCGCGGCGAGGCATCGCGGGGCGACGGAACGGACGGTTAAGGTGCTCGGCGCGTTGCTGGAGGATCGCGAGGCGTAAGGCCGCGATCTCACCGGATTGCACCCTGGAGGATCGCCCCATCCATCTCCTTTCGGGACGTCCGTCCGCCAAGCGAGGCCGTGCATGGGGACGATCGCCCTGATTGTCGCGACCAATCGGAGTTACGCTCGTCGTCGTGCTGGTCATCGCGAACCTGTCGAGCGGCGAGAAGAAAATCGAGCACAAGATCGAACGGCTCTATCCGAGCGACGATCCGCAATTTCTTCGCGCGATTGGACTGCCGCTCGGATCGCCCGTCGTCGGCGGCAATCGCTTCGACCTGCTAATGAACGGCGAGCAGATCCTTCCATCGATGTTGGAAGGCATCCGCTGCGCGTCGTACCATCAGTTTCGAAAACTGATTTATCGGCATCGGCGGAATTGGCGACGAGATAGCGAGTGCGCTGCCGGACAAGGCGCCAAGGAGAATAGCCGTGCATGTACTGTTTGACTGTCGGTTCGTCGAAGATGGACAAGCGCTATCTGCGCATGCCGCGCGAAAAGATCGTGGGTCGCGTTACTGGGTTCGCCCGTTGTGAAGGTAAATGATCACGCCGGCGCGTGTCGCGCATCGTTCCAGATGATCACCTCCTGTTGCGAGTCAGGTCCGTAGCCGATTTCACCGGGCGCGTACGGGGTGTTGAACGAGGCTTGCCGCGCGAGCATCGGCGACTGGTCGTACACATGAGCGCACGTCGGATAAATGTAGACGATAGTGAGGCGTTCGATCGTGTGATCGGCGAGGGCAGCTTCGAACTTCTGCCGCATGATGGTCATGAGTTCCGCGCCGAACGGGTTGAAGAAGAATGCGACGATGTCTTTGGAAGGAAGGGGCATTCGGGTCGCATCGTCGACGAACGCGTGCATGGCCGTTCGCCCGGGAAAGCGGCGCGCGACGATCTCTGCGTTGCGGTTCGCGATATCGACGAGCGGCGCCGCGATGTCGTAGCCCAGCACGGCATCGAAGGGAACTCCGTTGCGACGATCATCGGGCGGCCCTTGCCGCAGCCTATGTCGATGAACGTGCGTCCGCTTACGTCGCCGAGCTGACTCAGCGCATGCCGGACAATGCTCGGCTGACAGCCCATATAAGGAAGGTTGCCGTTTTCCGGACCATTAGTGCCTGTCACGGATTCGGGCGGATAGATGCCGCCGGTATCGGTGCCGAGCGTGCGGTCGATCGGATGAGTCCTGTAACAGCCGCTGTAGACGACCCGCAGAATGGGCACGCGTTTGCCGAACTTGCGGACGCTTGAAACGAAAAGCAAGGTTTGCACGGAATCCGGAAGTCTGGCGACTGCGCCGATCAGAGACCATTTCACCCGCCGCTTAATTTCCGCCTTCAAGGTTGCGCTCGTATTCATGAATCTCTCCGCTGTAAAAGGAAGCGAACGACCATTCGTTATGCTGAATAAAGCGAAGCCCGTTGGGCCGGGCGTGAAGATGCGGCACCGGAAGAACGATTCTAAACAGCTTGCTATCGACGGATGCGTGATCCGGCTAACAAATGCAGATCTTTTTTGTCTTGCATTGACGTGCTCTGTCGTCCAGCGGCCCTTGCGGTCGTTCCGGAATGTCAGAAGTGATGTGAGGAAGCGATTGCTGCGGAGATGACGCTTTGGTTTTATTAGAATAGCTACATAAAACGGCGCAGTTAGCCGAACGCGCCCGAGAATGGCTTCGAGCTTGCAATGTTGAGCGGGCCACCTCCAGCAGCCGCGCGCAATCGTGTCCCCTTACACCGCCAGCAACCCTTTCTTCTCGATAAACGAAATCACTGCATCCAATCCGTCGAGTCCCTTGAGATTGCACATCACGAACGGCCTTTCCCCACGCATTTTTGTAGCGTCGCTCGCCATCACATCCAGATTTGCACCGACATAAGGCGCAAGGTCCGTCTTGTTGATCACAAGCAAATCTGACTTGGTAATCCCGGGCCCGCCTTTACGCGGAATCTTCTCGCCACCGGCGACATCGATCACATAGATGGTCAGATCGGAAAGCTCGGGGCTGAACGTAGCCGCCAGATTATCGCCACCCGACTCGATGAACACGATATCGACGTCCGGAAAGCGCGACACCATCCTGTCCACCGCTTCGAGATTGATCGATGCGTCTTCGCGGATCGCCGTATGCGGACAGCCGCCCGTTTCCACGCCCATGATCCGTTCAGCCGGTAACGCGCCCGCCACGGTCAAAAGCCGCTGATCTTCTTTCGTATAGATATCGTTGGTGATGGCGACGAGATCGTACTTGTCGCGCATCGCCTTGCAGAGCATTTCGAGCAGCGTCGTTTTACCGGAACCCACGGGCCCGCCGACGCCCACGCGCAACGGCGGCAGTTTCTTCGTTCGACGAGCGGCGGCGGAATAAGCAGGAGCGTTCATGCGATTTCGATTCGATGTTTGAAGCAAGTTAAGAACGGAAGAGCCGCGAGTATTGCGACTCATGCCGCGCCGACAAGATGCCAAGCTGCGGCGCGAATGTATTGACCTGATCGGGCGATGTAGCGAGCGCACGACTCACGGCATCATCGATCGGCGCGCGCAATGCCACGATGATCCGCTGCCCTGCAAGCTGCCCCAGCGGCACGGCCTTGAGCGCCGCTGCCGCCTGATTCTCGACCCAACTGAACGCATAAGCGGCGAGCGCCGCATCGGTTGAAGCATCGTGTGCATACGCCGCGAACGCGAAGGCCGTCGGTTGCGCGATGGGCTTCATCGCAGCGAGCGTCGCGCGACGCGCCTCATCGCCCCATTCGAGCGATGCGCACAATTGCGCAAGCGACCACCCCATCTGCTCGGTCTCGCGGCGCAACTCAGCGGACTCGCGGCTCGCGATGAATTCTTCGTTTGCATCGGCAAGTGCGGCACTGTCATGCGTCCGCCAGCGCTCGATCTGATGCGCGATGAACGGCAACTCCCCACGCGCGAGCACATGCGAGAGGCCGTTTGCAATCCACTCGCGCGTGCTATCGGCATCGTGTATGAAGCCGTGTTCGATTGCCGCTTCGAGCCCTTGCGAATAGCTGAACGCGCCGATAGGCAGCGCAGGCGACGCGAGATGCAGCAGCGCCGTGAGTTCAGTCGTGCGCATGACCGTGATGATGGTGATGATGATCGTGCGAATGGTCGTGCCCGCACTGCGAATGATCGTGCCCGTGATGCTCGTGATAGACCTTCTGCGCGAGCGCGTAGTCCTCGCTGAACGTCTCGTCATGGCCATGCTTGTGCCCGCCGCCGTATGCGCCCGTTTCCGGCTGAAACGGCTGCGATTCGCGCGTGACGGTCGTGCCGAGACGCTTGAGCATGTCTTCGAGAACGGAGTCGGCTTCGAGCTTGAGATGATCCGCGTGAATCTCGACGGGCGTATGCCGATTGCCGAGATGGTAGGCCGCACGCATCAGCACCAGCGGATTCACCGCACGCACGACGAGCACGTCTTCGGCAGCGGCAACCACCCGCACGAAGCCGCCATCGTCGGCGACGAGCATGTCGCCATCGGCGAGCACGGTCCCGCGCGGCATCACGAGCGCGGCTTCCTCGCCGTTATCGAGCGTGACCGCGAGACGGCTCTTGCCGCGCGAATCGAATGCCAGGGTCATTGTTGGCGCGCGTTTGACGAGAACCGGGGCGAGCTTCGCTGTGAGACGTTTGTCGATAGTGCGCATAGAGCTTTAGAACAGAAAATAGCGTTGCGCCATCGGCAGCACGGTGGCGGGATCGCAGGTGAGCAATTGACCATCGGCGATCACCTGATAGGTCTGCGGATCGACGCTGATGGACGGCTGCCATGCATTGTGAATCATGTCGGCCTTCGTCACATTGCGGCAGTTCTTCACCGCCACCACCTGCTTTTTCAAGCCATAACGTTCCGTGATACGCGACTCCAGCGCCAGTTGGGACACGAATGTCAGCGATGTTTTGCCGAGAGCGCCGCCGCGCGTCGCGAACATCTCGCGGTAGTGCACGGGCTGCGGCGTCGGTATGGATGCGTTCGGATCGCCCATTTGCGCCACGGCGATCATGCCGCCCTTGACGATCATCGCGGGCTTCACGCCAAAGAACGCCGGCTCCCAGAACACGAGATCGGCCCACTTTCCCGGTTCGATCGATCCCACTTCATGCGCGATGCCATGCGTGATCGCGGGATTGATCGTGTACTTCGCGACGTACCGTTTCGCGCGGAAGTTGTCGTTGCGTGCGTTGTCTTCAGTGAGCGCGCCGCGTTGCACCTTCATCTTGTGCGCCGTCTGCCATGTACGGATGATGACTTCGCCGACACGGCCCATCGCCTGCGAATCGGACGAGAGCATGGACAGCGCGCCGAGGTCATGCAGGATGTCTTCCGCCGCGATGGTCTCCCGGCGGATGCGCGATTCCGCGAATGCAATGTCTTCCGCAATCGCCGGGTCCAGGTGATGGCAAACCATCAGCATGTCTAAATGTTCGTCGAGCGTGTTGACCGTGTACGGTCGCGTCGGATTCGTGGAAGAGGGCAGCACGTTCGATTCGCCCGCCACCTTGATGATGTCGGGCGCGTGGCCGCCGCCCGCGCCTTCCGTGTGATACGTGTGAATCGTGCGGCCCTTGAACGCGGCGATCGTCGCTTCGACGAAGCCCGCTTCGTTGAGCGTGTCCGTGTGAATGGCGACTTGCGTGTCGGTATCGTCGGCGACGGAGAGACAGTTGTCGATGGCCGCCGGCGTCGTGCCCCAGTCCTCATGCAGCTTCAGGCCGATCGCGCCCGCCTTGATCTGCTCGACGAGCGGCTCCGGCAAGCTCGCGTTGCCCTTGCCGAGAAAGCCGAGATTGACCGGCCAGCCATCGGCGGCCTGCAGCATGCGTTCCATATGCCACGGACCGGGCGTGCATGTCGTCGCGTTGGTGCCGGTCGCCGGGCCGGTGCCGCCGCCGAGCATCGTCGTGACGCCGCTTGCGAGCGCCTCGTCGATCTGCTGCGGGCTGATGAAATGGATATGCGTATCGACGCCGCCCGCCGTCACGATCATCCCTTCGCCCGCGATCACTTCGGTGGCCGCGCCGATCGCAATGGTCACGTTCGGCTGAATGTCGGGATTGCCCGCCTTGCCGATGGCGAAAATCCGCCCGCCCTTGATGCCGATATCCGCTTTCACGATGCCCCAGTGATCGAGAATCAGCGCGTTGGTCACCACGGTATCGACGACATCGGCGGCGGTGCGTTGCGACTGTCCCATGCCGTCGCGTATCACTTTGCCGCCGCCGAACTTCACTTCCTCGCCGTAGGTGGTGAAGTCGCGTTCGACTTCGATGATGAGATCGGTGTCGGCGAGGCGCACGCGGTCGCCGGTGGTCGGGCCGAACATCTCTGCATAAGCGCGGCGGCCGATGCGTAGCGTCATGTCGTTATGTCCTGATCAGAGTGGGCCCATGATGAGGCCGTTGAAGCCGTACACGTGACGATCGCCTGCCAGCGCGACGAGTTCGACCGTGCGCTCCTGTCCCGGCTCGAAGCGCACCGCAGTGCCGGCCGCAATATTGAGCCGGAAGCCGCGCGCCTTCTCGCGATCGAATACGAGCGCCGTGTTGACCTCATAGAAGTGATAGTGCGAGCCGACTTGCACGGGCCGGTCGCCGCCGTTGGCCACGACGACCGATACGGTCTCGCGTCCGGCGTTGAGCTCGTGCTCGCCGTCATCGATCAGATATTCGCCGGGAATCATCGCGCGTCTCAAGGGATGGGATGGTGGACGGTGACGAGCTTCGTGCCGTCGGGGAAGGTGGCTTCGATCTGAATGTCGGGGATCATCTCCGGCACGCCTTCCATGACGTCGTCACGCGTGAGGAGCGTGGTGCCGTAGTGCATGACTTCAGCGACGGTCTTGCCATCGCGGGCCGCCTCCATCAATGCAGCCGAAATGAAAGCGACGGCTTCGGGATGATTCAGCTTGAGACCGCGTGCGCGACGGCGTTCCGCGAGCAGCGCCGCCGTAAAGATCAGGAGCTTGTCCTTTTCGCGAGGCGTGAGTTTCATGGACTTGTTCTAATGAGCGTTGGGCTTCTTCATTATGTTGCGTCAGAACCGACGCTTCAAGCGAGAGCCGTGCCACCGATGCACTGGCCTTGTGCCATGTGCGTTCGCGGGTCCGATGCGAATGGCTTGCACACGAATGGAGCGTCGCTGTGCGCCATCGTGGTGCGCAATCAGGTGGTCCAGAGCCTGAGCGGCCGCGCTTCGACACCATGCACGAGCGGGCGAAGACGCAGCCAGCATTCGGTGAGCGCGCGTTGCAGTGGCTCCATCGACTGGCTTACGGCACGCACTATCAGCACGCCGGGCGCAACGCACGATGCCCCTGCGCGTACGGTGTCGTCGAAGGGCAACTGTGCGGTGATGGCTTCGGCGAGCGCGTCGTCGCATGCGGGGCCTATCGCCCATAACGTGCCGTAAGCGGGATGACCTGCGAGGCCTTGCAAGGCATCGCGCAATGGGTCGCCTGCTTCGATCAGACTGCGTTCGAACCAGAGCGTGCGTCCATCGCGATGCGTGATGCGCGAAACCGCCTTGATATGCCCTTGCGTCCATCGTTCGCCAGCGGCGGCGCGGCCAAGCAGCATTGCATCCCAGCCGATGGCCGTTGCGCCTTCGTCGATCGTGAGCCGGAAGTCCAACTCGATGTTCGACGATTCGAACACGATGTTGTTCTGCGGAAGCCAGTCGAGCTTCGCGTGCGCCGCGAGATCGATAGCGATGTGCTGCGTCGCGAGCTTGCCGTTGGCCTTGTACCACTTCGTCGCGCCGGGTGTCGTGATGACGGCGTGCGAGCCGTCGCCGAGCTTGACGCCGATGTTCAGACGATCGCCGCCTGCGACGCCGCCGGGCGGATGCACGATCACCGCATGACAGATATCGCCTTCGGGATAGAGCGGCCGTTGCAGGCGCAGCGGCCCTTCATGCTTGCGATGCGTGCAAACGGTGCGGTCGTGCTGACGTGCGAAGCCGAGCTCGAGCGAGCCGCGCCAGATGTCGGGATCGGCGAGCGCCGCGTGGGATTCGTGATGCATGGAAACGATGCTATCGGGGATGATGCGTCATCATACGGCGATCAGCTCGCGCACTCCATGCGTATCCATTTGCGATCCCTCGCCGCCTGCGACGATTTCGCCTCGGCTCATGACCCAGTATTGATCGGCAAGTTCGCGTGCGAAGTCGTAGTACTGCTCGACGAGCAGCACGGTCATGCCCATTTCATCGACGAGCTGACGCAGCGTGCGGCCGATGTCGCGAATGATTGAAGGCTGGATGCCTTCTGTCGGTTCATCGAGGATCAGCAGTTGCGGTTCGCTCATCAATGCGCGGCCTATCGCGAGTTGCTGTTGTTGGCCTCCCGACAGATCGCCGCCGCGACGATGCTTCATGTCGCGCAGAACGGGAAAGAGTTCGTAAATGCGATCGGGGATTTTGGAAGGGGCCTTGCGGCTTGCGGCGCCGACGAGCAGGTTCTCTTCGACGGTCAGACGGCCGAAGATGTCGCGGCCTTGCGGGACATAGGCGAGGCCGTTCGAGACGCGCGTATGCGTTGGCATCGATGAGATCTTGGCGCCGCGCCAGGTGATGGTGCCGCTTTTGGTCGGCACCACGCCCATCAGGCAGCGAAGGAGCGTCGTTTTGCCTACGCCGTTGCGGCCTAGCAGGACGGTTAGCTTGCCGTCGGGGGCCGTCAGTCGCACATTTCTTAGGATGTGGCTGCCGCCGTAGTATTGGTTCAGGTTTTCTACTTCTAGCATGGGGCTTTGTCTCTCGATTTTTGTACGGGTGACTTCGGGTTTTCGTGTCCGTCTAATAGTGCGCGCCGGGGAGGGGCGAGCTAATAAACCGACACGAATACAAGCTCAACGAAAAGTCAAAAGAAAGACCCCTACCGTCCAAGATAAGACTCAACAACAGCGTCATCCCGCTTGACGCAATCGAGCGTGCCTTCTGCAAGAACACTCCCTTCCGCCATAACAGTAACCTTCCCGCTATCACCGCTGAGTGCAGCAACAAACTCCATATCATGCTCGACGACCATCATCGAGCAAGACCCGCGGAGCGTATTGAGCAACTCAGCAAGCTCCATCGTCTCGTGATCGGTCATGCCAGCGGCGGGCTCATCGAGCAAAAGCAGCGCCGGTTGCTGCATCAGCAACATGCCGATCTCAAGCCGCTGCTTCTGTCCATGCGATAACTCTCCCGCCAGCCGCGTCGCATGATGCTGCAAGCGAATCAGTTCGAGCGTCTCCTCGATGCGCGCCTGCGCCGCCCGATCGAGCCGCGCTCGCAACGAAGCGAACCACCGCTTGTCCGTCTTCATCGCGAGTTCGAGGTTCTCCCACACAGGATGATTCTCGAACACAGTCGGCTTCTGAAACTTGCGGCCGATGCCCGTGCGCGCAATCACAGGCTCCGTCATGCGCGTGAGATCGAACGTCTGGCCGAGAAAGACCTTGCCGTCATCAGGCCGCGTCTTGCCGGTGATCACGTCCATCATCGTCGTCTTGCCCGCACCGTTCGGGCCGATCACGCACCGCAATTCGCCCACGTCGATCGACAACGTGAGTTTGTTGAGCGCACGAAAGCCATCGAAGCTCACCGTCACGTCTTCCAGATAAAGAATCGTGCCGTGCGATACGTCGATCTCACCTGGCGCAGGCACATGCCCGAGTCCGGCGACGCCGTTGAGGTTCGAGTCGTCGTAGACAGGCGGAATCGGCGGCAAGTCGACGATCAATGCGTTGTGAGCGGTCATTCCGCAGTGTCTCCCGCAATCTTCTTGCGACGCGCAAGGTCGATGAGTCCCATGATTCCGTTAGGCAAGAGCAAGGGCACGAGCGTGAAGATCAGGCCAAGAAAAAAGAGCCAATACTCGGCGAAATATGCGGTGAAAAAGCTCTTCGCGCCATTGACCGCGAATGCGCCGATGATCGGGCCGATCAGCGTGCCGCGTCCGCCGACCGCGACCCAGATCGCCATTTCAATCGAATTGGCAGGCGACATATCACTCGGATTGATGATGCCGACCTGCGGCACATACAGCGCGCCCGCAATGCCGCACAGCACCGCCGACACCGTCCATATGAAGAGCTTGTAGGCGAGCGGGCTATAGCCGAGGAACATCAGGCGCGCTTCGCCATCGCGCACGCCAGTGACGACGCGGCCCAGCTTCGATGTCACGATCCAGCGCGCCGCCAGGAACGCCAGCACGAGCACGGCGAACGTGATCAGGAAGAGGGCAGTGCGCGTGCCGGGATGCGTGACGGGGAAGCCCGCGATGCGCTTGAAATCGGTGAAGCCGTTGTTTCCGCCAAAGCCCGTTTCGTTGCGATAGAAGAGCAGCATCGCCGCAAACGTCATCGCCTGCGTGATGATTGACAGATACACGCCCTTCACGCGCGAACGAAACGTAAAGAAGCCGAAGACCCACGCAAGGACGCCCGGCACCAGCACGACGAGCAGCAGCGCATACCAGAGATGCTCCGTGCCTTGCCAGTACCACGGCAACTCGCGCCAGTCGAGAAACACCATGAAGTCGGGCAGATCGCTTTGATACGTGCCTTCGCGACCGATCGATCGCATCAGATACATGCCGATCGCATAACCGCCGAGCGCGAAGAAAAGCGCATGCCCGAGGCTCAGAATGCCGCAGTAACCCCAAACGAGATCGAGCGCGAGTGCGCCGATTGCATAGCACATGAGCTTGCTGACGAGCGTCATCGCATAAGCGGACAGATGAAACGTGCTCGTTTCCGGCAGTGCGAGCGCGGAGAGCGGCACGCAGACGCCCATCGCGATGACGAGCGCGATCAGCGCGATCCATCCGTTGCGTGGCAATAGCGCGGCGCGCGGCGGCAAGCCGAGGGCGAAGCCTGCGCGTGCGGCGCTCTGCTCCGGTTGCGGCGCGACGTCGAGATTCGCGCCGATATTCGTCGAGGCGGTCATGGGTCAAGCCTCCGCGCTGCGGCCCTTGAGGGCGAACATGCCCTGCGGACGCTTCTGAATGAAGAGGACGATGAGCACGAGCACCGCGATCTTCGCGAGCACCGCGCCCCAGAACGGCTCGATGGCCTTGCTGACGAGTCCGAGTCCGAAGCCGCCGATCACCGTGCCCGCCAGTTGACCGACGCCGCCGAGCACGACCGCCATGAACGAATCGATGATGTAGCTCTGCCCGAGATCGGGGCCGACGTTGCCGATCTGCGAAAGCGCGCATCCGCCAAGCCCTGCGATGCCCGCGCCGAATGCGAACGCATAGGAATCGACACGCGCGGTCTTCACGCCGACACACGCGGCCATGCGCCGGTTCTGCGTGACAGCGCGTACGAACAGGCCGAGCCGCGTGCGCGTCAACATGGCCCACGCGATGAACACGACGGCAATCGAGAAAGCGAGGATCGTCAGGCGGTTATACGGGAGGATCAGATTCTGCGTGACCGCGACGCCGCCGCTCATCCACGAAGGGTTCGTCACTTGCACGTTCTGCGCGCCGAAGGTCGTGCGCGTGGCCTGAATCAATATCAGGGAGATGCCGAACGTGGTCAGCAGCGTTTCGAGGGGACGTCCATAAAGATGCTTCAGAACGAGCCTTTCGAGCACGATACCGACGAGCGCGGCCGCCATGAACGACGCAGGCACCGCGAGCAGCGGATACCAGTCAAAGGCGGCGGGGGCGTAGTGCTGCACGACGTTTTGAACGACGTAAGTGGCGTACGCGCCGATCATCAGGAACTCGCCATGCGCCATGTTGATGACGCCGATCAGGCCATAAGTGATCGCGAGTCCGAGCGCCGCAAGCAGCAGCACGCTGCCGAGCGACAGACCCGCGAAGATCGTCCCGGCGATCTCGCTGCGGCGCTGGATCGAATCGAGTTCCTCCATGCCCGCTTGCGCAACGGCGCGCACGCGTTCATCGGATTCGTTATAGCTGCCGTCGCTTTTCCTGACGACGATGGGGCGCAGCAATTCATACATGTCGAGGTCATGGCGAGCCGCGACGAGTTGCGCCGCTGCGAGACGCTTGCTCGCGTCGGGATCGTGCAGCGCGGTCATCGCCCAGAGGGTGTCGAGGCGCTTCTTCAATTCGGTGTCGGTTTCGGCGGCGCGGGCGCGATCGATCAGCGGCTTCATCGATGCGTCCGGGTTCTTCAGCAACGCGGCGACAGCTTCGCGGCGCTTTGCGACATCGGGCGAGGCGAGTTGCAGGCCCGATAACGCGCCCGCGACCTTCGTTCGCAGCGAATTGTTCAGCGTGATCGCTTGCGCGTCGGGGGCATCGACGATCTTGCTGGTGATAGGGTCCTTGTTGCCGTCGTCGGTTTGCATCATGACGTGGCCGTCGTCGGTCGCGACGAGCGAGCCATCGGCGAGCGCGTTCAGCACGGCGACGGAAGGGGCATCGGCGTTAGCGATGAGCTTGTCGATGGCGGCGGACTTCGCCTGGAAATCGTCGCCGGCGAGCGGGGCGAGCTCATCGGCGGTGAGCGCATGAGCCGCGAATGGCGCGAGCGCCATGAAGCATGTGAGCACTATGCGCAGAAAAGGGGAGGCGAGCGAGCCGGTCATGGTGGCCTTTCTGATCGAACTGAAACGGCCGCGCGCGCGATGACGCCGTGACGTCATGCACGAACGCGCGGCCTTGCATCAAGCCATCAATGCAACGGACTTATGCCGTGCGCACGCGCGAGCGGCGCAGGAACGACGGAATGGAACTAACGACATCCGGCTTTCCTTCGTTGCCCGCGATGAACGGGCTCCACGGTTGCGCGCGCACGGCGGTCTTCGTTTTCCAGACGACGTTGAACTGGCCGTCGCCGCGAATCTCGCCGATCATCACCGGCTTGTGCAGATGGTGATTGCCGTCCATCGTGAGCGTGAAGCCCGAGGGTGCGGCGACACTCTGTCCGATCATCGCGACGCGCACCTTGTCGACATCGGTGCTCTTCGCTTTCTCGACGGCCTGCTTCCACATGTGGATGCCGACGAAGGTCGCTTCCATCGGATCGTTCGTCACGCGCTTGTTTCCGCCGGGCAGATTCTGCGTCTTGACCCATTCGGCGAATTGGGCTTCGAACTTCTTGTTGGCGGGGTTCTTCACCGACATGAAGTAGTTCCATGCGGCGAGATGGCCGACGAGCGGCTTCGTATCGATGCCGCGCAGCTCTTCTTCGCCGACCGAGAAGGCGACGACGGGCACGTCGGTGGCTTTCAGCCCCTGGTTGCCGAGTTCCTTGTAGAACGGAACGTTCGAGTCGCCGTTGATCGTCGAGATGACCGTGGTCTTTCCCCCTTGCGCGAAGGTCTTGATGTTCGCGACGATGGTTTGATAGTCGCTATGTCCGAACGGTGTGTAGACCTCCTGAATATCCGCATCCTTGACTCCTTTCGAGTGGAGGAAGGCGCGCAGGATCTTGTTGGTCGTGCGCGGGTACACATAGTCGGTGCCGAGCAGGAAGAAGCGTTTGGCGCTGCCGCCTTCCGGTCCCATCAGGTATTCGACGGCGGGGATGGCCTGCTGATTCGGCGCGGCGCCGGTATAGAAGACGTTGCGTGACATCTCTTCGCCTTCGTATTGCACGGGATAGAACAGCAGGCCGTTGAGTTCTTCGAACACGGGCAGCACTGATTTGCGCGATACCGATGTCCAGCAGCCGAACACGCACGCGACCTTGTCTTGCGTCAGCAACTGGCGCGCTTTCTCGGCGAAGAGCGGCCAGTTGGAAGCGGGATCGACGACGACGGGTTGAAGCTGGCGCCCCATGACGCCGCCGTTCTTGTTGATATCGGCGATGGTCATGAGGGCGGTGTCCTTGAGCGATGTTTCGGAGATCGCCATGGTGCCGGACAGCGAATGCAGAATGCCGACCTTGATCGGACCGGTCGTGTCGGCGGCGTGCGCCCTTGACATGGGCAGTTGGCCGGCGAGCGCCAGCGCGCCCGACATGGAGCCGAGTTTCAGCAGACTGCGTCGTTTCATTTTTGGTTTCCCCTTGGCGGATGTGGCTTTGGTTTCGCTGCTTTTGGAAAGCTGCCGAAATTTGATGTTGTGGGTTCTTTTGCAAGGGGTATGCCAATTGGGGCCGTTCGCACGGCTGGCTTGGGTTTGCTAGGTTTGTGCTTCGTTCTTCGCTTGCGGCCTTGCGGTTGTTCGAATTGTTTTGGTGCACCAGACGGTGAGCTTGCATCGTTGCGGTGCGCTTCGTTCTGTTTGTGCCTCTTTGTTTTCGGTGGTTTTGTTTTTTTCGTGTCGGTGTTTAGTGCGCCCCTGCCCGGGGCGGGGGCACTTTCCTGGCTGTTGACCAGAGTTGGCGCTGCAGCGCCTTACTCTGGTCCCATGCAAAGAAAGCAGCTTTGTTGGCCGGAAGCACAGACTCGTGTTACCACTCCGTAGAACATCGGTGGCTCTCGAGTTAATTGGCAGCCTTGAATCACCTTCCACGCTCGCTGAACACGACCCATGCAAGCACCTTGGCTCGACAAAACCAATCCGGACACATCACACCACGCACGAACATTTCAACCGGGAAATAAGCCTTGAAACCCCTGGCCGCAAGCCGCGAGCGTTAAGGAGCGTCTGCACAATTCGTTTCGGAAGCATGCGACAGGCGTGACGTAGACTGGATGGAAAGATTTTGCATTGG
>NZ_JBFUPT010000019.1:0-81390 GCF_041360715.1 Caballeronia sp. RCC_10 | reverse complement strand
CGAAACCGCTCATCGTACTTCGTCATGAAAAACACCCCAAAGGTTGGATCGGTGTCCAACTTTTGGGGTGCAGTTCAAACGCCGGGCTTTTTCATTTCTATGCACAATCCAGCGCGCATACGTCCTCTCAAATTAGAACTTCATCTATTCGATCCGACCGGGAGAAACCTTAACCTTGTTTCTGAGGGCGCCAGAGCGATATCGAGGCAAGCGAGCCGGTCGCATGCGGCACCAGCCAGATCGCGAAATGCGTCGCGCCAGATCAATCCAACTCAGGAACCCAACATGAAGTTCAGCATCGCAAAATTCGAACACTTGTGCTATCGCCGTGAACACGAAGCGGCGAGCCGGATGCTCATCGAGCTGCTCAACAAGATCGACCAGAACTACGGCGTTCTCATGGACGTGGATACCTGGGCGCAGTCCGCCGAAGCGTTCGACATCATGGACGATCACCTGCTCACGCGCCTGACGTCGGCCATCAGCACGCTGGCCTCGGACCCGAAGTTCACCATTTCGAATCATGGCATCGGCCGCCTCATGCTGTTCCAGCGCTGGCTCGCTGCGATGTTCGCCGCCAGTCCGTTCCGCAACGCCGACCACATCCTGCGTTCGTTCAGCGCGGACGAGGAGTCGCGCAATTCGCTCAATCTGCGAAACAGTGAAATCCGCAAATTCCAGCTTTTCTACCTGCCCGAGTCGGAAGTGCGTCTCGACTGGGATCTGCTGTGGAA
The DNA here is from genome assembly GCF_041360715.1 of Caballeronia sp. RCC_10. Classification (NCBI taxonomy): domain Bacteria; kingdom Pseudomonadati; phylum Pseudomonadota; class Betaproteobacteria; order Burkholderiales; family Burkholderiaceae; genus Caballeronia; species Caballeronia sp. RCC_10. The sequence continues at coordinate 80,656 of NZ_JBFUPT010000019.1, read as the reverse complement.
GCACGACAAAGTGATGACCGCGAGCATGGCGACGACCATCATGTCATCCCGCTTCCTCGCCACGCCTTCCGCGCATTCGAAGCGCGAAATGCTGCTGCGCTGGCTGCCCGAGCGGCTTGCGGAAGTCGAAAGCCTCGATGTGCTGCCGATGGGCGTCTTCCATGACATGTACATGCACTCGAGCTATGCCGACTATTCCGGCAAGCACGACATCAAGAAGCCGATCAATGCGCTGATTCGCCGCAAGCTGAAGAGCCTCGACATCCACGACGTCGAGCGCAAGGCCCAGCCGGTGAAGAAGGGCGAGAAGCCCGTCGTGCTCGTCGTGCTCGAATGGTTCTCGAAGAATCACTCGATTTATCGCACGCACTCGCAGACGATGGTCGCGATGCGTGACAAGTTCCACCTCGTCGGCATGGGCTATGACGGCCGCGTCGACGATGCGGGCAAGGCCGTGTTCCACGAGTTCATTCCGCTGCAAGGCGGCAATCTCTGGGAAGTCGCGAAGCACGTGCGTCAGACCAGCGAAGCGCTCAACGCGCAGATGGTGTACATGCCGAGCGTCGGCATGTTCCCGATCACGATGGTGCTCGCCTGCCTGCGGGTCGCGCCGCTGCAGATGATGGCGCTCGGCCATCCCGCCACCACGCACGGTCATGCGATGGACTATGTCGTCGTCGAAGAAGACTACGTGGGCGACGAAGCATGCTTCAGCGAGAAGCTGCTCAAGCTGCCGAAGGACGGCATGCCGTACCGCGCGCCGGCCGCGCTGCTCGAACTCGAGCTTCCCGAGAAGCAGCCGTCGAATGGCGTGGTGAAGATCGCGGTCGCCGGCACGACGATCAAGCAGAACCCGGGTTTTCTCAACACGTGCGCCCAGATTGCGCGGGAATCCAAGGTGCCGGTGCATTTCCACTTCCTGATGGGCCAGGCCAACGGCCTGATTTATCCGCAAGTGCGCAACCTGGTGCGCCGCCTGATGGGCGACAAGGCCACCGTGCACAAGCATCAGAACTACGGCAGTTACATGAAGGTGATCGCTGGCTGCGATCTGTTCCTGAATCCGTTCCCGTTCGGCAATACGAACGGCATCGTCGATACGGTGTGGGCGGGTCTCGTCGGCGTGTGCAAGACCGGGCGCGAAGTGCACGAGCATATCGACGAAGGCATGTTCCGTCGTCTCGGCTTCCCCGACTGGATGATCGCGAAGACCAACGAAGAGTACAAGGCATCGGCGCTGCGTCTGATCGAGAACGCCGATGAGCGCGCCGAACTGTCGGCGAAGCTCGCAGGTCCGCAAGCCATCGAAAAGCTGATCTTCGCGGGCCGTCCCGAGATTCTCGGCGAACGCATGGAAGCGCTGTGGACGGAGCAACTGCCCAGTGCGAAGCCGCGTGCCCGTGGAGGGAAAAAAGTGGAACGCGCCATCGAGACCGCATAAGCACGATCGTTGAAACGACTGCCTTCTGGTGGACCAAGCCCGGCTACGTGCCGGGCTTTTTGTATTCAAGGGCCGCCTTGCGCGTGCATCGCTTGCCGAAACACTGCGTTTCCCCGCTGTGCCGGGCCACTTTAGAACTTGTTCTATTCGAATGAAGCAAGCGAATCCTTAAGCTTCTATTTGAGAACGATGCGCAGACAAGAGTCGATGAACCAGGCGCGAACGTTCCAACGTCTGGTTGAATGCAAGGATACGTGCAATGTTGAAGATGAACGAAATAGCAATGGCGGCCCGCCGCATGGTGTGTGTCGGGTCCGTCCTGCTGGCAGGTGTGGCAAGTGCGGAACGCGCGGTGGCAGCGGAACCTGCCGCTGCGGAACCTGTCGTTGAGGCGCCTGTCGCCACGACGGACGGGCAGGCTTCGGCGGCCGATGTGCGCGCGGTCGAGGTGAAGGTCGTACCGGCTGAAGGCGCCGACGCGTTGCTCGTGAAGCAACTGCTCGATGCCGACATCAAGAAACTCGGCGGCGCTCCGGCGACGCTCGCGGAAGTCGATCACTGGTCGCAACTGCTGACCGTCGCGCTGCGTCAGGGCGGCTTTCCGCTCGGCCAGGTGCTCGTGACGCAGGAAGACTGGCAGGCCGCGCAGAAGGGCGGCAAGATGCAATTCACCGTGTTTCCGGGACGCATCCGCAACATCATCGTGAAGAACAAGTCGCGCGTGAAGGATGCACGTCTGCAACGCCTTATCTCGCACGCGCTTTGCGGCGGCGACACGATCAACAACGCATGCCTGCTGCGCACGTCACGTCTTGAACGCGCGACGCAACTGCTGCAAGACATTCCCGGCGTCGCAATCGATGGCGCACCGAGCTTCTCCCCCGGCGCGGGCGTAGGCGATGTCGATGTCGTGTTCAGTATCGCGCAGAACGGCAAGCCGGTGTCGGCCGATCTGATCCTCGATAACAAGGGCGTCGAATCGACGGGCTCGTATCGCGCAGGCATTACGGCATCGGCGAACAACCTGTTCGGACAAGGCGATGCCTACGCGTTCACCCTCACCAGCACCAATAAGAAGATGTGGACCGGTTCGCTCACCGGCAGCACGCCCATCTTCGACGACGGCCTTCGCATGACGGGCGGCGTTACGCGTCAGCAATACTTCATCAATGCAGGCACACCGGTGAAGGGCGTCGCGACGACAGGCCAGCTCGGCGTGCAATACCCGTTTGCGCGAGGACTCGATGCGAACGTGTGGGGCGGCGCATCGGTGCTGCATAGCCAGACATCGACGGACATGAAGGAATACAGCTCCGTCACGCATAGCAAGCTCGACTCGATCCAGCTCTCGCTGACTGCCGATAACGGCGATCGCGCTCGCGCACTGCGCACGAATCTCGCGACGGGACAGATCGCGCTGACGCTCGGGCATCAGCGCAACGACGATCCGTTCGAATCGGTCGTGCATCACGCGGGCAACTACGCGAAGATCGCGGGCGCCGGCTTCGGCACGTATGCGCTGTCGAAGAGCGGCAACACCTTCTTGTCGGGGCGTATTAGCACGCAGCTGGCAAGCCGCAACCTCGACCCGAGCGAGAAGCTCGGCCTCGGCGGGCCTGACGCCGTGCGCGCGTATCGCGCCGACGAAGGTTCCGCGGACGAAGGCGTGGTGGCGAGTGTGGGCCTGTATCAGCGCGTTCCGGTTGCGGCGGGTCATCAGCTGCAGTTCGGCGTCTTCAACGACTTTGCCTATGGCCGCGTGAATCATTCGCCGTGGGATGGCTGGGAGAAGAGCTATCCGGGCGTGCCGGGCGTGACGAACAACCGCGCGCTTGCGGGATATGGCGCGAGTGTCGACTGGCTCACACCGATCGGTGCGACTGTGTCGGCTTCTGTCTCGAAGCCTTATCGATTCTCGGAGAGTTCGTGGGTCGAACCGGGCAAGAGACCGACGCAATATTGGCTCTCCGTGACCTGGAGTCACTGATTCTTCGGCCCTCACGGGCATTTACAGGACCCAATGCCGACACCGGCAGTTTAGTGAGACGAACATGAAAGAAACCAGTAAAGCCGTCCTGCGCCGTTCGCGCGACTCCGCCTTTGCACAACATTATCTGGTCGGCGATGGCCTCGACATCGGCTCTGCCGACGACGCTCTCTCGGCGCATGCAGGAGCGTTCCCGCGCATGGGCAAGGTCGCGTCGTGGACGCCCGCGCAAGGCAATGCGACGACGCTCAATGGCATCGCGGATGCATCGCTCGACTTCGTGCATTCGAGTCATCTGCTCGCGGAGCAGGACAATCCGTACAAGGCCCTCGCGCGCTGGCTGGATGTGCTGAAGCCGGGCGGTTACGCCATCGTCACCTTGCCCGATGAAGACCTGTACGGCAAGGGTGTATGGCCGAACCGTTTCAATGCAGCTCATAAGGCGAGCTTCACCGTCTGCAAGGCGCTCGACAGGCTGCCGAAGTCGGTCAACGTGATCGAGCTAGTTCAGGCGATGTCGACGGTGGCGGACTGTGAACGCATCGCGCTCGTGCGCGACGGCTACGATGCCAGCCGTCCCGAAGCCGATCAGACCGCCAATGGCGCTGCCGAATGCGTGATCGAGATCGTGCTGCGCAAGCGCGCGGTGCCGACGGCGGGGGACATGATCGCCGCCATCGGGCGGGCGCGGAGCCGCGAGGAAGGCATCGCGGCTGGCAAGACAGCTGTGCGGCTGTATCCGTATCGCTTCGAGGCATACCACCGCGCGATGCTCGAAGCGCTGCGCTGGGACGCGCCCGAAGCAGCGGATGAGCACTGGAAGCAATGCGTCGAGCGTCTGCCCGGCGAGCATGCGCCGCGTCTATACCAGGCGCTGCACACGATCAGCCGCGGCAAGCTGCAGGAAGGCTTCAGGCTGCGTGAATCCTTCATGGCTCCGTTGGGCTGGAAGCGTCGCACCACCGCCGAGCCGCCGCGTGATGTGCCGCAGTGGAACGGCGAATCGCTCGCAGGCAAATCCATCGCCATCTGGAGCGAGTTCGGTCTCGGGGACGAAATCTTCTTTCTCCGTTTCGCGAAGACGTTCCGCGAGCGATGCGGTGCGACACATGTCGTCGTCGTGTGTCAGACGCCGCTCGTCGAGTTGTACGAGGCGTCGGGCACGGCCGATCATGTCGTCGACGTGAACGATGTCTCGTCGATGCCGGCCGTCGATTACTGGGTGTTTCCGCACGCGATCCCCGCGCACATGCCGCTGCATCTCGATGCCATGCCGCCGACCGTTCCGTATCTGCGCGCGCCGCAGTGCGTCGAGCCGAAGCTGCCCGCCGTCGATTCGCACAAGCTGAAAGTGGGCCTGGTGTTCAAGGGCAATCCGACGCACGAGAACGACAGCCATCGCTCGCTGCCGTCGCTTGCCGTGCTGGACGATCTCATCAAGCTTTCGGGTGTCGAGTTCTTCAGCCTGCAAAAAGGCGCGGGCGCCGACGAAGCCGCGCGCTATGGACAGATCTACCGCAACTTCCACGACATTGGCCCGGACCTGAACACGATGGCGCAGACCGCAAGCGCGATCGAAGCACTGGACCTCGTTCTGACAGTGGATACATCGGTCGCCCATGTGGCCGGTGCGATGGGCAAGCCCGTCTGGGTGATGCTGCCCGCCTATGGCGACTGGCGCTGGCACTACACACGCGAAGACAGTCCGTGGTATCCGACGATGCGCCTGTTCCGGCGGCGCTTCGGCTGCGACTGGTCGGAGGTCGTCGCGCGCATCAGCGGACATATGCGGCAGTCGGTGATGGACAAGCCACCTCGCGCAGTCACGGCCTGGTGCCAATCGACAGGCAGCCGGTAATATTTCGAATTCCTCCTATATCTTCGGACATGCACCTGGCGCGATGATGTACGTGCGTTGAATGGTTCATGCGCTGTTTCGCGACCGACGTGTTATGAGGCGCAGTCTGCATTACCGATCGACCCATTTGCCGCCGTCAAGGCGGCATTTTTTCTTGGCTTCGGCCAGTTGAAGGGCGCCCATCGTGCTTATCGGACGATCTCGACGTCCTTCGACATGTTTCTCGCAAGGTGTCTATTACCGTCACGCATGAGAAGCCGATGGATCGATGCAAGACAACTCGAGATCGCGCTCAACGTAGCGGCGAAGGCTTCGATACCAGACAGATTGCATTCCACCTCCGCAGACAGGCATCTCAATGGCGCCCGTCGCGTTCCTTCCCGGGTGCCCACTATGTTGCCAAACCATCCGATCCGCCGAATTGCTCAAAGGGCTTTCGACGCTGCAGGCATCGCTTCCATGGTGCTCGCGCCGGTGTTCCTCGCCGTATGCTTCATCATCCTCGCGGCTTTAGCCCTCGATGCATGGCGCTCCTTGCCGGTCCTGTCCATTGCGATCGGGCTCATCGCCTGCATGGTCGTGATTACGTGTGTGCTGTTCGCGCAGAGCAAGCGGTCAGGAACGGAAAAGGCTCGTTGCATCATGTCCATGCCGCTCGACGAGTTCGGACAACCGAAGCCGCATCGCGGCCGCAGAGGGACGAACAACGATGCATCACGCAATGGCATGCCGATACGATGAAGCCTTTGCCGTGAAAAGAATGTCGCCCGCGTTCCGGCCGGCCGAGCTGTAGAGTTGACTGGGAACACCGGAATGAACAGTGTCCATGATGGCGGGGGCCACGATGACGCGTCTCAGAGCGTTTGCTCACGTCTCTCAATGCTGTCCGAGCTATCCTAGAATAATTTTGGATGTGCATACTCGTTCGGGGGACCTCCTGATGAACCGGCCTGTTCGTCTATTGCTTCTTTCGTTGGAGGCCACGCGTCTGTTTCAAGTTTCAGCATGGACATCCAGTGCGTCACCGACGGTGAATTCATGAATGAGCAGATGCGCACGGTTCGGATAGTGCTGGCGGATGACCATCCCATCGTTCTCATAGCGGTGTCGGATCAGTTTGCGAAGCTGCCCGGCTATCAGATCATCGCGACGGTGAACTCGGGCGCTGAACTGATTCGCGTGCTCGAACAGCAGCCTGCCGATCTCATCATCACCGACCTCGTGATGCAGGGCGATGCGGATGTCGAACTCGACGGACTGCGTCTCGTCAGCAAGCTGCGCCGTTCCTATCCTGACATCCCGGTCGTCGTCCTTACGATGACGACGAGCGGCGGCATGTTCCACGAACTCTGCAAGCTCGGCGTCGCTGCTATCGTCAGCAAGGAAGAGCCGGCGAGCGAACTCGCGCAGATCAGCGTGCGTGCGCTCTCCACAAAGGAAACCATCATCTCGCCGAAGATCCAGCATCGTCTTGCGCGCGAGGGATCGACGACGAAGGATCTTGCGCGCGCGCAGCCACTGTCGCCGCGTGAACTTGAAGTCGTGCGCCTCTTCGCGCAAGGGCTTTCCGTGACGGAGATTGCGCGCACCCTCAACCGGTCGGTCCCGACGGTCGCGACTCAGAAGCGCTCCGCCATGCGCAAGCTACATGTGGAGAATCACGTAGAACTCGTCAAGTACGCTACCAAAACGGGACTGGCCTGATGGAGCGTTTTTTTGCCGCGTCGCAGAACTCCCCTCTGCAGATGCTGCGGATGCTGGAAAACAATCTCAAGCGGGAGCGGCGCATCTTTGCGATCGCCGTAGGTCTCCTGATCTTCGCCGCGCTATGCGGCGCCGCCGCCACCGGGATTTTCGTGCTGAGAGCGGGACTGAAGGCCGACCAGGATGCGGTGCAGTCCGCCATGCGCGGCGTCAACGTCTCGATGTTCAGCCGCTACAACATGCTCACACCCGGCAGCCTGCTGCTGAGCGTGGGCGCGGTTGTGTCGAGGTCGGACGCACCGGAGCTGGCTGACAAGCCTCAATGCAAAGCCTACCCTCCCGATCGCGAAGACCAGACGCTGGCCACCGCTTGCGATGCGGCGCGCCGACTCATTCCTGAAGAAAGCACGCCGCCGATACTGCAATATGTGTCGTATGACGGCACCGCTTCGCACGGTTTCGGGTTCTTCGAGCAAACCGACAATAAAGTCGCGCCCGCTGAGAGGCTTTCTGCGCTCGTATCGTTTGCGATGATCCACATGAACACGCACAAGATTGCGCCGCTCGATGCGGCGCGTGCGCGACGCGTCATGTGGTTCATCGCGCCGCCTTTACTGGGTTTTCTGGAGCCGACTGTCATTCTGTTCATGGTCGTCGCTCGAAACGATCAGCCGCTCGGTCTCGTATTCACGATGCTTGCACCGGGTACCGCATTGCGCGGCGTGACTTCGCGCACGCTCGAATCGCAGATTGCCGTCTTCGATGCCGATGGCCGCATTCTCGGCGGCGACGACACCGAGTACACGCGATACGCCAACGCGCATCTGTCGGATAAACAGACCGGCGCCTTCTACTGGCTGCCTGGACGCGGATGGGGCATACGGCTCGAACCGCTCGCCCTCGGCATCGGCCATATCGTCGCTGCGCTGCCACTTGGAAAGCGTCTCGCGTCGCAGCGCGAAACGGCCACCGTGATCGCGCTCGTGACCGCCGCACTCATCGCAATGCTGATCGCGATGTATAGATACTGGAATTACCGCTTTCTCACGCGCACCTACGAGCAGGCGTGCCGCGCGGTCGAAGGCGAGATTCTCAATCACCTGCTCGTGCACGCGACGCCAGTCGGTCTATGCATTGCGATGCGTAGCGATTTCGCCATCATCGCCGTGAATCAGGTCGCGCGCTCGGTGCTCGATTTGACCGAGGCCTCCTTGCGCTTGCCCGCCGGGCTGTGTCAGGCGCTCGAAGCGAACGGCATTGCGCCGGCGCAGGAAGGCCAGGAAGCGATCATCCGGCAGCTTCAGTACTCGCTCGATAAGCCGAACGCCGCCATGCTGCATCTCAAGATTTCGTATGCGTCGGCGGTGGTGAACAAGACTGACGTGCTCTTCTGCGCGATCGCCGACATCAGCGAGCATCACGAAGCCGAACGCTTGCTGCGCGCGGCCAAGGAAACGAGCGAGGCCGCCGCGAAGGCCAAGCTGAGCTTTTTCGCATCGATGAGCCACGAGATCCGCACGCCGCTGTCGTCGCTCGTCGGCAATCTGGAACTCGTCGCGCTGGGTCCGCTCGCCGCCGAACAGGAAGCGCGCGTCCATGCGATGCAGGCCTCCGCGAGCGCGCTGCTGCAAGTGGTAAACGACGTACTCGATTTCTCGAAGATGGATATCGGCGAAATGCGGCTTGCCGAGGAATGGGGCTCGATACGCGAGCTCCTCGTGCGCGTGATCGTCGCCCATGCGCCGCTTGCGAACCGGCAGGGCTTGCGGCTTTATGTCGTGATCGACCGCTCGTGTCCGGCGAAGCTGCTCTTTGACCCGATCCGCGTCTCGCAGATTCTCAACAACCTGCTCGGCAATGCGCTCAAGTTTACGTATTCGGGCAAGGTTGTTGTGCGGGCGCGCTGGGCCGACAGCGCGCTAGAACTGAGCGTCGCCGATTCGGGCATCGGCATTCTGGAGTCACAGCGCGAGAAGCTCTTTCAGCCCTTCATGCAGGGCGACGCGCATCGCCTCACGCAGGCGCGTGGCACGGGCCTGGGGCTGTCCATCTGCGTGCGCCTCAGCCAGTTGATGAAAGGCCGCATCCAGCTCGACAGCACGGAAGGCGTCGGCACGCGCATCCGCGTATCGCTGCCGCTTGCCGTCGATGTATCTGCGGGCACCGGCGATGCCGTCCTGCCTGGCGGCCGCCCGGCCATCCTGTGCCGTGCGAACGAGTATCGCGAATGGTTCGAGAATCTCTACGATGCGGATCGCAGTTCGCTCACGTTCTTGCAGCAGCCCGACGCTGCGTCGACGGATGGTTGCGACTACCTGATTGCCACCGACGAGTTTTCCGACCAGGAAATCCAGTCGGCCTGGCCCGCCCCCCCGCGCATGATCCGGATGACGCAGAACGGGCCGCTCGTTCCCGTACAGCGGGAGAACGGCGTGCTCGAAGTAAGCATCTTCAGCGTGAAGGGATTCATGGACGCGGTCGCCATGATCCGGGAACGCGAGGGCGGCGTCACCCTGCCGGGCGCGGGCACTGCGACCGCGCTAACGGCCGCGCGCACGGCGGGGCCAACGGTCGTCATCGCGGAGGACAACCGGCTCAATCGCGGGCTATTGCGCGATCAATTGCTGACGCTCGGCGCAACCGTGCTCGAGGCCGCCGATGGCGAAGAGGCGCTCGATCTGCTGCGCAAGAACCGCGTGGACCTGGTGCTGACTGACATGGACATGCCGAAGATGTCGGGTGCGGAACTTCTCGTCGCGGCGCGCGCGCTGGACCCGGAGGTGCGCATCTATGCGGTCAGCGCGAGCGCGAGCACGCAGGATGTGGAAGCAGGCCGCGCACGCGGCTTCACCGATTATCTGACGAAGCCGCTTCCCCTTTCCGTGCTTGCGGGCGTGCTGCAGACGGCTCGCGCCGACAATGCCGGCCAGACGGACACGCCCCGGTGCGATGACGCCGGGGACGACGACGATCTGCCGCCGCGCTTCCCGACGATTCCGGCGGCCTACATGCGCGATCTCGTCGCGCAAATCGATGAGGATATCGTCGCGCTGGACCGCATCAGCCGCACGAAGGACGTGCAGCAATTGCGCAAATGGGCGCACAGGCTGGCTGGCGGCCTGACGGTGCTCGGTCCGTCGATGCTGTACGAGCAGTGCCAGGAGCTACGCACGGTGCTGCGGGATTCGGGGCAGTGGGTCGAAGACGTCGCTACATTCACCGCCTTGCTGCGTGACGACCTGATCGAGCTTCGCGACATGCTGCACGCCGCGCTGCAGGCCCAGTCGAGTTAACGGCGAATCGCGAGGGCGCGCCTATTGTCATCGCCCGTCACGGACTGCAGAATCTGCCCGTTACCAGCCTGCAGCATCCACATTCGAGGACACACCATGGCAAAGATCCTGACGCTGCACGGCGTCAACCTCAACATGTTCGGCAAGCGCGATCCGAAGCAGTACGGCACGGCGACGCTCGCGCAGATCGACGAGCAACTGAGCGCGCTCGGCAAGGAACTGGGCGTGGAAGTGGAGTGTTATCAGACGAACATCGAAGGCGAGATGTGCGCGCGCATCCATCAGGCGTTCACCGACAAGGTCGATGCCGTCATCATCAACGCGGGCGCGTGGACGCATTACAGCATCGCCATTCGGGATGCGCTCGCCATTCTGACCGTGCCCATCGTCGAAGTGCACATGTCGAACGTTCATGCGCGAGAGCCGTTCCGCCACCACTCGGTGTTCGCCGAAGTCGTGAAGGGGCAAATCTGCGGCTTCGGCGTGGACAGCTATCTGCTCGGATTGCGCGCGGCGGCATCGGCTATTCAGTGATGCATCGCGCGCGCCGAGCGCGTGTTTCAGGAAGCGCGGCTGGCGGTCTTGACCGCGTTTGCGCCATTCGACGCGTTGCCGAGTTCGCGGCGCTGCGAAACGCGCGCCGGCTTCCGCTCTTGCGCCGTCGCGCCACGGATGAACAAAACAGCAAAGATCGCGCACACCGTCCAGACAATCGCGATGATGGTCAAGTAGTTCATTTTCGTTATTCCAGTTTGGTGCGGTGAGCGGTGAATCAGCGTTGCGATGCGGGCATGGCGAGCAACCGGCCGATCAGCCGTTGCGCGATCTCGTGCTGCTCGGCGAGGGAATCGGCGTCTGCGTTCGCATTCGCGTGCAGTTCACCCGCGAGGCGCAGCACGTTGTCCGACGCGACCTGAAGCTGCGCGAGCAGTTCGGCTTCCGTTGCCGGCGCGTCGATGTCCGCGTAAGCATTCGGATTGGCGATGTGATGCGGCGCGGCGTTTTTTCGCATCGTCTGGAACATGGCGCTTTCCCGTTGAGTGGATGAATGGATTCTGCGCGCAGGGCCTCGAACTCAATCCTCCGAAAAAGCCCCAATTCCGGCCTCAGTTCTCCTTCTTCGAGGGCGCGGGTGCGCCAGCCGGCACGAAGAAACGTCCCGAAAGTCCGCTAGACAAGGCTTTGCGGGCGGCGGAGCGGTAAAATCGCGTACTTTGGTCCGGGCGGAACGGGAAGCGAAGCGGTCGTAATGCGTGCGGCGGAAGTCCGTCCTCGCAGAAAAACAACACTTCGTGCGTTTTGGTGACGGTGCGGCGGCGGGCGTCGCGGCGACGCGCGGACCCGGCAGGAGAGGCGGGCATCACATGGTTTCAGGCAATACCGGCGCGGCGGCGACTTCGCCCGAAGCACTCAGGCGCGGACTCAAGAGCCGTCACATCCAGCTAATCGCGCTCGGCGGCGCAATCGGCACCGGGCTCTTTCTCGGCGTGGCGGAAACGATCAAGCTCGCCGGTCCATCCGTGCTGCTCGGCTATGCGATCGCCGGGGTGATGGCGTTCTTCATCATGCGGCAACTGGGCGAGATGGTCGTCGACGAACCCGTCGCAGGCTCGTTCAGCCATTTCGCCGACAAGTACTGGGGCCGCGCGGCCGGCTTCATCTCCGGGTGGAACTACTGGGCCATCTATATTCTCGTCAGCATGGCGGAGTTGTCCGCGGTCGGCATCTACATGCAGTACTGGTGGCCGGGATTGCCGACGTGGATATCGGCGCTGGCGTGCTTCGTCATCGTCAATGCGATCAACCTGACGAGCGTGAAGTCGTACGGAGAGCTGGAATTCTGGTTCGCCATCGTCAAGGTTGCCGCGATCGTCGGGATGATCCTGTTCGGCGGCTATCTGCTGTTTTCAGGTCACGCGGGTCCGCAAGCGAGCGTCACGAACCTGTGGAAGCTCGGCGGATTTTTTCCGCTCGGCGTGAGCGGCCTCGTCATGTCGATGGCCGTCATCATGTTTTCGTTCGGCGGGCTGGAACTCATCGGCATCACGGCGGCAGAAGCCGAAGACCCGTCGCACAGCATTCCGCGCGCGACGAATCAGGTCATCTACCGCATCCTCATTTTTTATATCGGTGCGCTCGGCGTGCTGCTTTCGCTGTATCCGTGGGACAAGGTAGCGACGGGCGGCAGCCCCTTCGTGCTGATCTTCCGCGAGATGAACAGCACGCTGGTCGCCAACGTGCTCAACGTGATCGTGTTGACTGCCGCGCTGTCGGTCTACAACAGCGGCGTCTATGCGAATAGCCGCATGCTGTACGGCCTCGCGCAACAGGGCAATGCGCCGCGCGCGCTCTGCGGCGTGAACAGGCGCGGCATTCCGATCGCGGCGCTGTGCGTCTCGGCCATCGTCACGGCGGCATGCGTGCTGATCAATTACTTCATTCCGGGCCGCGCGTTCGGACTGCTGATGGGGCTCGCGGTATCGGCGCTCGTCATCAACTGGGCGATGATCAGCATCATTCACCTCAAGTTCCGCCGCGAGAAGCAGGAGCGCGGCGTGACCACGTCGTTCCGAAGCATCGGCTTTCCGCTCACCAACTATCTGTGCCTCGCGTTCGTCGCGGGCATCGTCTGGGTGATGTTCGAATCGCCCGGCCTGCGGCTGTCCGTCTACCTGATCCCCATCTGGCTCGCGGTTCTGGGAATCGGCTACTATCTCAGAAGTCGCGGCGATGACGCGGGCGCAACGCGCCGCGTGACATCCCGCTGATCCTTCCTTTCGCTTGCGCTCCCGACACCATGTTCGAACATATCGATGCCTACCCCGGCGACCCGATTCTCTCGCTGAACGAAAACTTCCAGAAGGACCCGCGCACCAACAAGGTCAATCTGAGCATCGGCATCTATTTCGACGACGCCGGCCGCCTCCCCGTGATGCAGGCCGTGCGCGAAGCCGAATTGTCGATTCTGAAGGACCTCGGCCCGAAGCCGTATCTGCCGATGGCCGGTTTCGCGCATTACCGCGATGCCGTGCAGGCGCTCGTGTTCGGCCCGGAATGTCCGGCGCGCGCCGAGGGCCGCATTGCGAGCGTGCAGACGCTCGGCGGCTCGGGCGCGCTGAAAGTGGGCGCGGACTTCATCAAGCGGTATTTTCCGGCGTCGAAACTGTGGGTGAGCGATCCGACGTGGGAGAACCATCGCTTCATCTTCGAGCGCGCGGGTTTCGAAGTGAACACGTATCCGTACTATGACGAAGCCACCGGCGGCCTGCGTTTCGATGCGATGCTCGAAGCCATCGATGCGTTGCCCGCCAAGAGCGTCGTGCTCTTGCATGCGTGCTGTCACAACCCGACGGGCGTCGATCTCGACGAAGCGCAGTGGGTGAAGATCATCGACGTGCTGAAGCGGCGCGACCTGCTGCCGTTCGTCGACATGGCGTATCAGGGATTCGGCTCCGGCCTCGACGACGACGCCTTCGCCGTGCGCGAACTGGCGCGTCGCGGGGTGCCGGCGTTCATCGCCAATTCGTTCTCGAAGAACTTCTCGCTGTACGGCGAGCGTTGCGGCGGCCTGCATGTCATTTGCGACGATGCCGCCGAAGCCGACCGCGTGCTCGGCCAGTTGACGAGCGCCGTGCGCGCGAACTACAGCAACCCGCCGACGCATGGCGCGAAAATCGTCACGAAGGTGCTGACGACGCCCGAACTCGCGCAATCGTGGCGCGAAGAGCTGGCGGCAATGTGCGAGCGCATCGCGCGGATGCGTCGCGCGATTCACGATGGCCTCAAGGACCACGTGCGCGGCGAAATGCTCGCGCGCTATCTGAAGCAGCGCGGCATGTTCACGTACACGGGCCTCGTGGCGGAGCAGGCTGATCGCCTGAAAGAGGAATTCGGCGTCTATATCCTGCGCTCGGGCCGCATGTGCGTGGCGGGCCTGAACGACAGCAACGTGCAGACGGTCGCCGATGCGATCGGCAAGGTGCTGGCGAAGTAATCGGCGTCACAACGCGGGACACGAGAGCGCTTGCTGCGGCGGCAGCGTGCCGGGTCCCGCGTCCACTTTCGATCCGCGTGGCGGCGTCGACACCAGCCGCACGCTGTTCTCTCCCGCATTCGCCAGCACGTACTGCTCGGCGCTCCCGTCCGGCTGCCAGTACACGCGATACACCGCGCCGTCGGCGTACACATGCAGCGCGCCATGCACGGCCTTTCCGCCCTGAACGAGATCGGCGCGTTCACCTTCCCGCAACGAAAGCACATCCCCGGACGCGCCTTGCAGCACGCCGCAAGCGCGGTCCTGTGCATGAACGTGCGCGCACGCGGCAAGCGCCGCGCAACACAGCGCGCGGCGAACAGTTAAACGGGTCATCGGCGAGCGCCTCCGGTCGGATCACGGGGCGACTGCAAGCAATTTGCGTGCGGCGAATAGGCATCGCCGTTCGGTCTTGCGTGTGCTACCTTGAATGCAGCAGCAACCGATCGTGGAGGCCGCCATGTCAGTGATCGCACCGGACGAAAAAGCGGACTTTCTGGCCATTCTCGCGCGGCATCGTATCGACGCGGGCGATTTTCTCGTGCAGGAAGCGGGGGAATCCGAAGTCGTCGACGATGTTTATCCTTTGCAGGGACACGTCACGATCGTGCGGCGCTCGACGCTCAAAGAGCGCGAGTATCGCGTCGGACACGGCACCGCCTGGGTGGCCATGTTCGAGAAAGACTTGAACAAGGGCGCATTCGGCTGATCGTGCCGTGGACAGACCGCGCGCCGCATCGTCTTACAACGCACTTTTTGGGGCGGAACACGCGATGAGACCGACCGACTTCGCATCGTTCAAGGCGCATCTCGCTATGCTGCTGCGCGACCTGCCGCGCGGCATGACCGCCGATCTGACCGATGTGGCCGTCGCTTACTGGAACGGGACGCAAGTGGTCGGAGCGTATCTGCGCGACAACGGCTGCATCGACGAAGATTTCGACTTCGACGAGAGTGCCTGGGCCTTCTGGCGCGACGAGTTTCTACAGTGGTACGACGCGCCGCGCTTTTCCGAGCGGCGCGATCTAAAGGCCGCGCTGCTATCGGACACGCATGCGACGATGGTCCATTTCGGGCGCTGGCCGCGCCCGGTCCGATGAATCGGCAAGCCGGGCGATTACCCCGCGCGGCGATAAGCCTCGGCCATCAGCGCGCTGACCTTGGCGCGGGCTTCGAGCGCGTCGCGGACGGCGGCGGACAACATCGAAAAAGCAGAAAGGATGACTCCCATGGCGCAACTCCTTGATTAAGCGTGGAACTAGGTTAACTACCTAGGTAGTTTCCCTATACTAACACGGTTGATGGCGACGCAGCAAAGGCGTCGCACGATGGCAAGATGCCGCAGGCGGCTCGTGCCGTCAGAGCGGGGGATAGCAGATGAAACCGAATCTCTCGGGCCGTACCGTCCTGCTGTCGCTGCTGTTCGCTGTGATGATCGCACTCGCCATCGGCGGGGGATGCAGCGGGGGCGGTTCGTCCTCGTCGTCTTCGTCTTCTTCATCGGACGCGGGCGCTGGTGCATCCGGTCCGCCGGCCGCATCGGCCCCGCCGGGCGCATCCAGCCCGCCGGCGGCTTCCGGTGCCGTCGCGAACGCGATGGACGTCGTCACCTACCACAACGATATCGGCCGCACCGGCCAGCAGCTTGCGGAAACGGTGCTCACGCCGGCCAACGTCAACTCGACGACGTTCGGCAAGCTCGCCGTCTATCCGGTCGATGGCCCCGTCGACGCGCAGCCGCTTTTTCTGGCCAAGGTGTTGATCGCGGGCGGCATGCATAACGTGCTGTACGTCGCCACTGAAAACGCCAGCGTCTATGCATTCGACGCGGATACCGGCGCCACGCTCTGGAAGACCACGACGCTCGCCAACGGCGAAACGCCGAGCGACGACCACGGCTGCGGCCAGATCACGCCGACGATCGGCATCACGGCGACGCCGGTCATCGATCGCGCTCGCGGGCCGAACGGCGCGATGTACGTCGTCGGCATGTCGAAGGACGGCGCGGGCCGCTATCACCAGCGAATTCACGCGCTCGATATCGTGACGGGCGCGGAACTGTTCGGCGGACCCACGGAAATCAGCGCGTCGTATCCGGGGACGGGCGCGGCGAGCCAGAACGGGCGCGTGGTGTTCGATCCCGGACAGTACGCGGAGCGCGCGTCGCTGCTGCTGCTCAACGGCGTCGTCTACACGGCGTGGACGTCGCATTGCGACTTCATGCCTTACACGGGCTGGGTGATCGGCTACGACGCCGCGACGCTGCAGCAGTCGAGCGTGCTGAACGTGACCCCGAACGGGCAGATGGGCGCGATCTGGATGAGCGGCGCGGGACTCGCGTCGGATGGCGCGTCGATCTATTTCCTCGATGGCAACGGCACTTTCGACGCCACGCTGAACGCGCAGGAGATGCCGCTGCACGGCAACTTCGGCAATGGCTTTCTGAAGCTGGGCGTAACACCGGCGCTTGCCGTCACCGATTACTTCCAGGCGTCGAACACAGTGCAGCAGTCGAACGTGGACGAAGACCTCGGGTCCGGCGGCGCGCTCGTGCTGCCCGATCTCGTCGACGCCAGCGGCGCGGTGCGCCGCCTCGCGCTGGGTGCGGGCAAGAACGCGGTGATCTATGTCGTCAACCGCGATTCGATGGGCAAGTTCGATTCGAACGGGGACCACATCTATCAGGAACTGGCCGGGCAGATTCGCGGAGCGATGTTCGGCATGCCCGCGTACTTCAATCGCACGGTGTACTTCGGCGCGGTCGGCGACAACCTCAAGGCGTTCCCGATCACGAACGCGCGGCTCTCGGCGACGCCCGCCAGCCAGACGCCCACCACCTTCGGCTTTCCCGGCACGACGCCGGGCATATCGGCGAATGGGGCGGCGAACGGAATCGTGTGGGCGGCGCGAAACGGGACGATTGCGACGCTGCATGCGTACGACGCGTCGGATCTCGCGCGCTCGCTCTACGACAGTAACCAGGCCGGCGCGCGTGATCAGTTCGGTCCGGGCAACAAGTTCATCACGCCGACGATCGCGAACGGCAAGGTTTATGTGGGGACGAAGAACGGCGTGGCGGTGTTCGGTTTGCTGGCGCGTTAGGCGCGTACCTAGTCGATTCCACCAAAAAATCGTCCCAATAGAATAACAAGCACTCCGTTTGACTCGATACGATCCCATGATCGACTAACAACGAGCCATTAAGGAGTAACGCCCATGCCCCGTCCCATTTCCGCGCGCATCCACCTCGATTCGATCCAGGAGAACATCGCGTTCGTGCGGCGCACGGCGGCGTCGTCGCGCGTGTGGGCGGTGATCAAGGCGAACGCATACGGTCATGGCATCGGACGGATTTTTCCGGCGCTCGGCGCGGCCGATGGCATCGCGCTGCTCGATCTCGACGAAGCCGTGCGCGTGCGCGAGCTCGGCTGGACCAGACCGATCCTGCTGCTCGAAGGCATCTTCGATGCGCGCGACGCGGAAGTCGCGGACCGTTATCGGCTGACCGTGACGGTGCATTGCGACGAGCAACTCGATCTGCTCGATGCCTCGCAACCGCGCCAGCCTGTCGACATCCAGCTGAAGATGAACTCCGGCATGAACCGGCTCGGATTCCGGCCCGATGCTTTCACGCGCGCCTGGCAACGGGCGTCGGGCATGGAGTCGGCCGGGAAGATCGGCAAGATCGGACTGATGAGCCACTTCGCCAACGCGGACGACGGCGGCATCGACTGGCAAATCGACGAATTCGACGCCGCCACGCGCGACCTCCCCGGCACGCGCTCGCTTGCCAATTCAGCGGCCGTGCTCTGGCATCCGCGTGCACATCGCGACTGGGTGCGGCCCGGCACGATCCTTTATGGCGCATCGCCGACGGGCAGCGCGCGGCACATTGCCGGCTTGCCGCTGCGGGCGGCGATGACGCTGTCGAGCCGCATCATCGGCGTGCAGACGCTCGCGCCGGGCGAAACCATCGGCTATGGACGCACGTTCACGGCGGATCGCGCGATGCGCATCGGCGTCGTCGCGTGCGGCTATGCGGACG
This sequence comes from Caballeronia sp. RCC_10, assembly GCF_041360715.1. Classification (NCBI taxonomy): domain Bacteria; kingdom Pseudomonadati; phylum Pseudomonadota; class Betaproteobacteria; order Burkholderiales; family Burkholderiaceae; genus Caballeronia; species Caballeronia sp. RCC_10. The sequence goes on along the minus strand of NZ_JBFUPT010000019.1, from coordinate 62,295 downwards.
GTTATCCGCGACACGCGCCCGCTGGTACGCCGGTCGTCGTCGATGGCGTGCGGACGCGGCTCGTCGGGCGCGTCTCGATGGACATGCTCACCGTCGATCTCGCGCCGTGTCCGGCAGCGGGCATCGGTTCATCGGTGCAGCTTTGGGGCGATCAGGTGCGCGTCGACGAAGTGGCCGAGCCGGCCGGGACCATCGGCTATGAACTGATGTGCGCGCTCGCGCGGCGGGTGCCTGTCGAAGTCGATACGCCGGTAGCCGCCAATCTGCGCGCGGAGGCGTGATGATGAACGCGACCGAACGTATCGACCAGATGATCGCGGAACTCGCCGACTGGCGCGGCGCGACGTTCGCGAACATGCGGGCGGCGATCCTCGCGGCCGATCCCGGCATCGTCGAGGAATGGAAGTACATGGGCAGCCCGGTGTGGTATTGCGACGGGATGATCGCCGTCGGCAACGCGCACAAGGGCAAGGTCAAGCTGACGTTCGCTCACGGCGCGATGCTTCCCGATCCCGGCAAGCGCTTCAACGCGGGGCTGGAGGGCAATGCGCGGCGCGCGATCGACTATCTGGAAGGCGACGAAGTCGATGCGGACGGCCTGCAAAATCTGATTCGCGCCGCGATCGACTTCAATCGAAGCAAGGCGAAGAAGAAGCGCGGCTCCGCTGCGTGAGGACCGAGCGATTTACCATCGCGCCTCGGATGTTCCCGGCGGCTCCGACGCGCGCTCATAGCCCGCCGGCGTGCGCGCCAGTTGGGCGCTTGGCCGTACCGCTTCCAGCTCGCCGAAGCCCGACGCCTGCCGTTCGAGAAAAGGCGCGAAATCGGGGATGGCCGCGCCCAGACCGCCATCGATCCGCCCGAGACCGCGCAGCCACTGCCCCGTCTGCGCCAGCGACACCTGCACGTGCCAGCTTCCGCCTTCCCGTTGCTGCTTCCACAGCGCGGCGGCCGCACCGAACGCCATCAGGAAGCCGCTCGCCATGTCGAGCATCTGCATCGGCAACGGACGCGGCTTGCCCACGCCTTGCGCCTCGCCTTCCGCTGCGTTGAAGCCCATCGCGGTCTGGACCAGCGAATCGAAACCGCGCCGCCCGGCCCACGGGCCTTGCGTGCCGTACGCCGTCAGCGACACATAGACGATCCCCGGCCGCCGTTGCGCCACCGCTTCCGGCGCGAAGCCGAGCGCCGCCAGCCCGCCTGGCCGATACCCCTGCGAAAACACGTGCGCGCCGTCGATGAGACGCCAGAGCGCGGCGCGGTCATCGCCGCTCTGCAGATCGAGATGCGCCGAGCGCTTGCCGCGGCTCGTATCGGCGATGGCGGAGATGTTCGGCAGATGCGGCGAGTTCACGAGCATCACGTCCGCGCCGAACGCGGCCAGCGCGCGTCCGCCGACGGGGCCCGCGAGAATGCGCGTGAAATCCAGCACGCGCACGCCGGCGAGCGGACGATCGTTCGCGGATAGCGGCGGCAGTTCGCGCGGCGGCGCATCGCCGATGCGGGTGAGCGTCATCAGCGGTTGCGCGGCGATGGCGCGTCCTTGCGGCGTGGCGTCCCAATCGTCGAAGCTGCGCAGCATCGTGACGACGAGCCCGCGTTGCGCGCAGGCATCCTCGAAATCGATGGCGCGCCAGCCGAGCAGCGCGCGCTCCGCGTCGTCGCGTCTGGCCGTGGCGGGATCGAGGCCGAGCACGCGCAGCGCGCCGTCCTGATGATGAGCAAAGTTTGCGTGAATGCGCACGTAGCCGTCGGCGCAACGATAAAGGCCCGAGAACGGACCCCATGTTTCGGGCGCCTGGCCATCGAGCGTGAAGTGGCCGGTGCATTCGACCGCCGCGTGCGTCATGTCGACGGACACGTTCTGACGCGCCGCGCCGCGCGCGTGCGCGAGTTCGCAGGCGGCGAGCGCGGCGGCGGCGATCGTCGATTGCGCCGCCGTGCCGACCGCGAACGTCGACGGAAACACCGGGTCGTGGCCCGGCATGTCGACGAAGGAAAGCGCGTCGCCGGGAAGGCCGGCGAGTTGCCACAGATGCGTCAGTGTCTCGAAAGCGTCGGGCATGGTCGGGATCGCGTGGGCGGTGGAAGATGCCGCATTGTCGCGCCGATTTGAAACGCGTTCCCGCATCGCTCCGGATCAAGCCCGCGAGACGCGCCTCAACCGCGCCGCGTCGCCAGCTCCGCGCCTTGCCGCAGCGCCTCGAGCATGCTGCCTTCATCGGCGATGCCCTTGCCCGCGATATCGAACGCGGTGCCGTGATCTACCGACGTGCGGATCACGTCGAGCCCGACCGTCACGTTGACGCCCGCTTCGAGGCCCAGCACTTTCACCGGCCCGTGGCCCTGATCGTGATACATCGCGACGACGAGATCGAAGTCGCCACGTCCCGCGCGGTAGAAGAGCGTATCGGCGGGCAGCGGGCCGGTCACGTCGAGTCCTTCTTCCTGCAGCGCCTTCACCGCCGGAATGATCTTCTCTTCTTCCTCGCCGTAGCCGAACAGGCCGTTTTCGCCTGCGTGCGGATTGATCCCGCACACGCCGATGCGCGGCTTCGCGATGCCGGCCTTCACGAGCGTCGCGTTGCCGCGCTCGATCGTGCGGCGCACGAGACCCGGCTCGATCTTGCGGATCGCGTCGATGATGCCGATGTGCGTCGTCACGTGAATCACGCGCAGCTTCGGCGCGACGAGCATCATCGACACTTCGTCCACGCCCGTCAGATGCGCGAGCATCTCGGTGTGGCCGGGGAACTTGTGGCCGCCCGCGTGCAGCGCTTCCTTGTTGAGCGGCGCGGTGCAGATCGCGTCGATCTGCTTCGCCTGCGCAAGCTCGACGGCGCGCGCGATGTAGCGGTAGGCCGCATCGCCGGCGACGGCTGAAAGCTGGCCGAACGGCAGGTCGTCGGGAATCAGTTCGAGGTCGATGCAGTCGATCACGCCAATCTGATACTGCGCCTGCGATGCATCCTCGATGCGCCGCACGCTCGCGCGCACGCCGGTGATCTCGATGGCGCGCTCGAGCCGGCGCGCATCGCCGATCACGAGCGGGCGGCACTGCTGGTACACGGCTTCATGCGCGAGGCTCTTCACGACGATTTCCGGGCCGACGCCGCTTGCGTCGCCCATCGTGATGCCGATTACGGGGAGATAGTTGGTCATGGTCGTCTGTTCAGATTGAGGTTTCGCGTGCGTTCTTGTCGAGCGCGGCGGTGTCGGCCACGGCTGGCTGGCCGCGCAGATGCCGGTATGCGCCGTACAGCGCGTGCTCGCTGCCGAACGCGCCGGCTTTTGTGACGATGGCCGCGCCGTTCGCCGCGCTGGCCGTGGTGGCGCGGCCGAGGGCCACGCCGGCTTCGATTTCGCGCACGAGTTCGAGACTGCCGACGTTCGCCGCCGCGAGCATCGCGCGGGCGGTTTCGCCGCCGGTCGCGATCAGCCCGCCGAGCGTGCCGAAGTGCGGCGCGACGAGCGCGGCGAGCGCGTTGGAGAGATGCGCGCCTTCCGATGGATCGAAGGCGTCGTCACGGCCGATCCGCACGATCAGGTCATGCCCGCCGCGCAACCGTGAGCCGATGTCGTCGCCCCATGCGGTCCACATCGGATGCCGCGCGCCGTCGCGCAGCACCGCGGGCGGCACGATCAGTTCGTCGATGCCCGCTTCGCCGCGCAGCATCGCACATTGCCGCTCCGATACCGACGACAGGCTGCCGACCAGCGCGAGCACCGGTCCATGCGCCACCTCCGCCGATGCCGGCCGGGCCGTCGATGCTGCGGGCGCATCGAAGAGATCGGGCAGCGCGGCGAGTTCGCGGGCGAGACCGCCGGAGCCGACCCAGAAGAACGGCGTGTCGAGCGATGCGGTGATGCGCGCGAGCGCGGCGAGATCGTCGCTCGTTTCGGCATCGACGATCAATGCGCCGATGCCTTCCGCTGCCGCCGCCGCGATCCGCGTGGCGAGCGTCTGCGGCGCGTCGCGCAAGCTCGCGAGCCCGATGTGCGCGCACTTCAGGCCCGCTGCTTCGAGCATCGCGCTCAGGCTGGCGTCGCGTCCGGCGTGTTCCAGTTGCCACGTCTCGGTGGCGTCGAGCGGCACGCCATGCACGAAGACGCCGCCGTCGCGCACCGCGCGGCCCGTCGCCGGGAACGCGGGCGCGACGATGGCGCAACCGGCGAGCCGGGCGAGCGCCGCGACTTCGGCGGTCCAGTTGCCGCGCAGGGTCGAATCGATCTTCTTGTAGAGACGGCGGCCCGGCGCGCGCAGCGCCTGCAAGGCGTCGGCGACGCGGGCGGCGGCATCGGCGGGAGCGTAGCGGCGCGTGTCGGTGTCGGCGGCGATGACCGTCGCGCCTTCGTCCGGCGCGTGCGCGTCGAGCGTGACGACCGTCTTGCGGCCCGCTGCGGCGAACGCGATCGCGCAGTCGGCGGCGCCGGAGAGGTCGTCGGCGAGAATCAGCATGCTCGTGGACTTCGCGCTCATCGAGCGGCTCCGCGCTTCGCGCTTGAGTCGAGCGTGGCGCGGGCGTCGTTGCGTGCGTTGACGCGCTTCGCAATCGACGCCGTGATGATCGGCGTGATGATGGACGTCACCACCACGCATGCCGCGACCAGCAGCGTCGCGGACTTGGCGGCTTCTTCATAAACCGGATTGGCCGCCGCGATCAGCGCCGGAACTGCCGCCGCGTTGCCCGCCGTGTTCGCCGCCGCCGCGCCTGCGACGCCCGTGCCGCCCGTCAGCCGGTCCGCGAAATAAAGCGGAATGCCGGTGAAGACGACCACCGCGAGGCCGAGGCCGATACCGAGCAGGCCGGCTTGCCATACCTTGTGCAGATCGAGTCCCGCGCCGAGCGCGAGCGCGAAGAACGGAATCATCACCGGCACGGCGCGGCCCAGGAAATCGCGCATGTCGCGGTCGAGATTGCCGAGCAGCATGCCGACAGCGAGCGGCAGGATGCTGCCGACGAGCGTCGGCCACGGAAATGCAGAGAGACCGGCGACGCCGAGCGTGACCATCGTCAGGAACGGGCCGGATTCGAGCGACATGATCGTGTACGCGCCGACATCTTCCTTACGCCCGTACTGGCCCATCAGCGCCATGTAGAGGCCGCCGTTGGTGTCGTTCATCGCGGCGACGACGGCCAGCGTCGAAATTCCCGCGAACATGCCGGAGCTGATCGGCTGCTCGCCGAGGAAATGGCCCAGCACCACGCCCGCGATGATCGCCATGCCGACTTTCGTGATGAACAGCGCGCCGCCCTTCTTGAGCAGATACGGCGTTGCCTTCACGTCGATACCCGCGCCCATGCAGACATAGAACACCGCGAGGATCGGCAGCGCGCCGGTGAAGAGCGCATTCGTGAACGAGCCGAAGAACTTCGGCATGCCCGGCAGAAAGGTTGCGATCAGCGAGCCGATCAGAAGCGGGACGATCATCATGCCGCCGGGTACGCGCTCCACTGCGCGCTTGATGGGAATCTGAACCATGGGTGTCTCCGGGAGGGAAATTTTTGTCGGTTCGATCATGAAATGATCGTTTCGATCAGTTGGTAGTGTAATGTTTGACCGGATTGTGCGCAATTCTCGGTCTATAGGCGTTTACACTGATCGAAACGAGCAATGCGTAACGTGCGGAATGACCGAAACGATCACAACCACACGCTGGGCTCACCAGCATCGCGCGCGCCCGGAAGCGCCCCCGGATTCGATAAACTTGGCGGCCCGTCGCCCGCGAGGCGCCACGCCATCAACAGGAATCGCATGAAAGTCGAAAAACGCCGCGAGGCGATGCTGCAGGCCGTGCTGTCCGGCATGAACGATGTCGCCGCGCTGTGCGAGCACTTCGGCATGTCGGAAGCGACGGTGCGGCGCGATCTGCGCGCGCTCGCCGACGAACGCCGTATCGTGCGCACATACGGCGGCGCGGCGTCGGTCGGCGTGCACGAGCCGGAGGAATCGCTCGATACGCGGCGCGAGAGTTTTCGCGAGCAGAAGGAAGCCATTGCGCGGGCGGCGGCGCGGCACGTGCAGGATGGCGACACGCTGTTTCTCGATGGCGGCACCACGACCGCCGCGCTCGCGCGCTGCCTCGCGGGGCGCAAGGGCATTCAGGTCATTACGAACAATCTGCTGGCGGTCGGCGCGCTGGCGTCGGCGGACGTGCGCGTGACGCTCATCGGCGGGGACGTGCGGCCTTCGAGCATGAGCACGCTCGGGCCGATCGCTCAGGTCGCGCTATCGCGGCTCACGTTCGACAAGGCGTTTCTCGGAGCGGATGGCGTCGTCGCCGGGCGCGGGCTGTGCGAAGCCACGGCGGAGCAGGCGTTTCTGAAGGAGTGCATCGTCGCGCAGGCGGCGAGCGTGTTCGTCCTGGTGACGTCGGACAAACTGGAGCGCGCGAGCCAGCAGCACTGGACGCCGCTCGAACGCGAGTGGACGCTCATCACCGATTCCTTCGCCGATGACGCCGCCATCGAGCGTTTCAGGCAGCGCGGCAGCGTGAACGTGGAACGCGCCGAGATGGACGCGCGGTAGGCGCGCTCACCGCGCCGCGAGCGCCAGCACCGCTTCGACTTCGTTGAGGTCCACCGGCTTGATCAGATGCGCGTCGAAGCCGGCTGCGCGCGTGCGGGCCATGTCCTCGTCCGAACCGAGGCCGGTCATCGCGGCGACGATGACGTGCGCGCCGCCTCCGCCCGCCCGCTCGCGAATGCCGCGAATCACGTCGAAGCCGGTCACGCCAGGCATCGACAAATCGAGCAGCACCACGTCGGGCCGCCGCTCGTCGAAGCGGCGCATCGCCTCTTCGCCGTCGTAGGCCGCGCGCGCGGAATGGCCGAGCATGTCGACGACGAGCGTCATGCTGTCGGCGGAATCGCGATTGTCGTCGACGACGAGCACCTCCAGTTGCCGATTCGCCGACGGTTCAGGCGCGGCCAGTTTCGGCGGCTCGTGCGCCGCCGCCTGGGCGAGCGGCAGCCACAGGCTGAAGACGCTGCCCTTGCCCGGGCCGTCGCTCTGGGCCTCGACGTGGCCGCCATGCAGTTCCGCGATCGCCCGCACGAGCGTCAGCCCGATGCCCAGGCCGCCTTCGTCCGCATGGGCGCCGGGCGGATGTTCCTGCACGAACAGATCGAACACGGCGCCGAGCGCATCGGCGGAAATGCCGCGTCCCTGATCGATGACGCGCAACAGCGCCGTGCCGCCGCGCGCTCCGGCTTCGAGCGTGATCGTCGATCCGGCCGGGCTGAACTTCGACGCGTTGTTCAGCAAGTTGTTGAGCGCCTGCACTAGCCGCGTTGGATCGCCGTTGACGAAGACGCGCTGCCCCGTGTGTTCGACGACGAGCCGCTGCTGCCGCGCGTCGAACGAGGGCTGGCTGGCTTCGGCGCTCAGATGCACGACGTCCGCGATATCGACGACATCCGCCGTGAGGCGAATCTTTCCCGAACTGACGCGGCCCGCTTCGAGCAGGTCATCGACGAGCTTCGTCAGATGCGCAAGCTGCCGGTCGACGATCTGGCGGCTGCGGATCACGTCGGAATCGTCGGAGGCTTTTAGTTTGAGGATGCTCACCGCGTTGCGGATGGGCGCGAGCGGATTGCGCAACTCGTGGCCGAGCAGCGCGAGGAACTCGTTCATGCGCCGGCTCGACGCCTCCAGTTCTTCGAGGCGCCGGCGCGAAGTCATGTCGCGCGTGATCGCGACGAAATTCTGCGCGCTGCCTTCTTTCGACGGCATCGCGCTCAGCGTCACGTGCGCCCAGAATTCCGAGCCGTCCTTGCGCACCCGCCAGCCTTCGTGTTCGACGCGGCCGTGCTCGATCGCGCGCCGGATAATGTCGCCGGGGCGGTCGCGGCCAAGTTCGTCGGGCGTATAGAAAAGCGCCAGATGGCGGCCGATGGCCTCCTCGGCGGTGTAGCCGTACAGCGCGTGCGCGCCGTCGTTCCACGAGCGCACGATGCCGTTCGAATCCAGCATGTAGATCGCGTAGTCGCTGACCGAATCGATCAACAGGCGCAGACGCTGATTCGCTTCAGTGGCGCGCAGGCGGTCCGTGATGTCGTGAATGAAGCAGGTGAACTGACGCTGACCTTCATACCAGACTTCGCTGATCGTCAGTTCCGCCGTGAACTCGCTGCCGTCGCGGCGTTTCGCGGGCAGTTCGACCCGCGTATCGATGACGCGCGCCTCGCCGGTCGCCAGATAGCGCGTGAGGCCGGCGCGATGCGCGGCGCGATGGCGTTCGGGCACGATGAACTGCGCCAGTTCCTGATTCATCACTTCCTGCGCGCGCCAGCCGAACAGCTTCGTCGCCGCCTCGTTCCAGTAGATGACCATGCCGGCTTCATCGATGGAAACGAACGCGATGTGCGCGTTGTCGAGCACGGTGCGGCGGCGGCGCAGCGCATCGGCAAGCTTCTTCTCGAACTCGACGCGCAACGAGGATTCCACGCTCAGCGTCGCGTTGACGCTCGCGTGCTGTTCGACGAGCCGGCGATGCTCCTGCGCGATTTCTTCACGCGCGATGGTTTCGGCGATGCACGCGCAAAACGCGTTGAGAATCGCGATATCCGCCTGGCCGAATTGTTCGGGCTCGCCGGAAATTAGCTTCAGCACCGCGACGGAGCGGCCTTCGTATATGACGGGCGCGACGACCATCGACGCCGCGCCGACGGCCTGGCACGCCGCGCGGTCCACACGATGGTCGGTCGCGGTGTTGCGGCTCACCAGCGCCTCTTGCCGCGTGATGCACAGGCCGGACAGGCTGCCCGCGGACGGCAGTCTCGTGCCTACGTGACGCGCGGCTGCGCCGCTCGCCGCGCGATAGACGAGTTCGTCCCCTTCGATCCATTCGATCACGGACGAGGAGACGTCCGCGACTTCGCGCAACGTATCGGTGACTTTCTGAAGGTACTCCGGCAAGGGCAGCCGGGAATGAGCGAGGCTCGCGAACGTGGCAAACCACCGCTCGAAATGCGCGCGACGATTGTGATGGGCCCTGGTTCTTCTATCCGTTGATGAAGTCTCGTATTGAAAACGCATGGCCCGTTTATGCATCGGTGGAACGCGAATCAATCGCGGAGAGTATCGGCGGTATATCGTCCGCTAATTGGAACACAAAACACAGTCAAACGTTTGCTTAAAAGCGAGGGGAGAACCTTTATTTGTCTGCTCAATGAAAATCGGTAAGCCGTACTGAATAATCGACCGACTGTTCAATGAAGAGACGGTAACAACGACGCTACGTCGCAGTCGATGCGGTAAATATCACGCAACCGCCGTCTCGTCCGATGCGGGCAGTGCCGCTTCCGTGCGGCTCGCCGCGACCCACCGGCTTTTGCCCGAGCGCTTCGCGGCGTAGAGCGCGTTGTCGGCATCGCGCAGAACGCCGTCGAGTTCGGTGTGATTGCGATCGAACATGGCAACGCCGATGCTCGCGCCGATCACCAGTTCGCCCTCGCCATCGGTATGGAAAGGCTTGCCAAGCTCGATCACGAGCCGGTCCGCCAGCACGAAAGGATCGGCGTGCGGCGGCGCGACGATAACGAATTCATCGCCGCCCAGACGCGCGACCAGCGCGCCATCGCCCGCCAGTTGCCGAAGGCGGCGCGCGACGAGCGCGAGCAGCGTGTCGCCGACTTCGTGGCCGCGCGCGTCGTTGATCGCCTTGAAACCGTCGAGATCCAGATAGAAGAGGGCGTCGTACGCAGTCTCGTCTGCACGGCCGTAGCGCATGCGAAAGCGCACTGCCTGAAACAGCCCGGCGCGGTTGAGCAGACCGGTGAGTTCGTCATGACGCGCGCGGCGGTCGTTTTCCTGCTCGGCTTTCATCGTCGAGACGAGCATGCCGTTGAGACGCCACGCGGCGGCGCTCATCGCGAAAAGATAGAAAGGGATTTGCAGCAGCGTGAGAAGCAGCGTCGGCTCGCCCGACAGCCATGCGCCGATGCAGCAGGGTCCGAGCGACAGAAAGATCATCACGGCGACGAGACGCGGCGCGGCGAAATTGCGGAAACAGATGCCGCCGACCATCGCGGCCGCCGAGAGGAAGGAGAGCGTCGCGGCCACCCAGTCGCCCGACAGCACGCTGACGAGCGCGCCGTAGCCAACTGTTGCGCCCCACAGCGGCGCAAGCAGCACGTAGGTGTCGGTCAGCGTCGATTTGCCCGCCCGGGCGCGGCGGCGCGCGACGATCAGCACGACGAGGCGCGCAAGACAGACGGCGATTTTCAGCGCGAGCCACGCATCGAATGCGAAGGACGGATGCCGCCGCTGCAGCACCCACGCGACCGCGATCGTATTGAACACGCCGCCCGCGAAAATCGGCAGCGTGCCGAAGAGGCTGCCGACGAGCGCGGCTCGGATCGCACGCGGAATGTCGGGACCCGCATGCAGCAACCACGTCGCCGCACGTCCGCGCGGAAGGGTAAAGGATTCGATCTGTTGGTCCATAGGTGCGATGTGCGGCGGTCGGGCGACTGCGTGACCTTCGGGACTTGTGTCCCACCCATCGGATAACGGAGTGGAGCGGATCGAACTTTATGGTCGCGCCCTTTGTTTCAGGGGCGGATGGCTTGCCAATCGTTTGCTCGGACTCTGGGCGTTTAATTGAAGCGTGCTGAGCCAAAAAGCGAGCGCAAGGAAAGCCGCAGGCGATTCATGCGGCGGCGCTGCGTCCCGCCTCCACGATCTCGTCCATCAGTAAGCGCACGCCCGCTGAAAGCTGTGCATCGCGGCGCGTGACCATCTCGTACGGCTCGCTTTTGGACGTGAACGCGAGCGGCAACGTGCACACGACCCCATGCGCCGTGCAAAAACGCGCAACATCGACGGATACCAGCGCCACGAGCGACGGATTCTTCTGCAACAGCGCGAGCGTCGCGAAGGCGGAGGTGGTTTCGAGCAGATGCGACGGGAAGCGCAAGCCTGCGTCGTGGAACTCGCGTTCGAGCAGCAGGCGCATCGGCATATTCGCGCGATACACCACCCAGCGATGCCGCGCGAGATCGCTCAACGCGACGCGCCGCCGTTTCGCGAGCGGATGATCGACATTCGCAATCACCGCAAGCGTTTCCTGCTGCACGGCGACGCTGTCGTACAGATACGGCGTCTGGCTCACGCTCGTGCGGCACACGGCGACATCGAGCCGTCCCGCGTCGATGAGCCCGAGCAGGCTCGCGCTCGTATCCTCGACGATCTCCACCGACATCTCCGGCTGACGCGCGCTGGCGGCGGTGATCGCATCGGTGACGAGCGGCACCGCGCCCATGATGACGCCCACGGACACGCGCCCGCCATAGCCGCGCATGATGCCGACGATCTCTTCACGCAGATGCGCGATATCCGTATGAATCAGCCGCGCATAACGGATCACGCAATGCCCGACCGCGTTCGGCTCCAGCCCGCGATGCGTCCGCACGAAAAGCGGCGTGCCGAACGTCGTTTCTATTTCATGCAGCGCCTTGCTCGCGCCCGGCTGCGTGAGCGCAAGCTGTTTCGCCGCGCCGAGCAGCGAGCCGCGTTCTTCCAGCGCGATGAGCAGGCGCAACTGCCTGACGTGCAGGCGCGAAAGAATGGAATTTAGCGATGGCGTCATGAGGGAAAGTTATACCCGTATCACATGCCGTCAGTATCGCGGAGGCGGAAGCGTCCGTATACTCGGTCAACCGCTATAACCTTTCGTCATTGCACATGGCCCTGATCAATTACATCACGCAGATTCAGTTCGACTTTGGCGCGGTGCGCCTGCTCGCCAGCGAGTGCGAGCGTTTCGGCATTCGCCGTCCGCTGATCGTGACCGATGCGGGCATCCGTGCGGCGGGTCTCCTCGACAAGGTCGTCGATGCGCTCGGCCCGCAATTCACCGCGCCCGTTTTCGACGCGACGCCGCCGAATCCGAACGAAGCCGCTGTGCGCGCGGCCGTCGCGCTGTATCGCGGGAATGATTGCGATGGCGTGATCGCGGCGGGCGGCGGCTCGTCGATCGATCTGGCGAAGGGCGTCGCTGTTTGCGCGACGCACGACGGGCCGCTCGCGAGCTTCGCCGTGATCGAAGGCGGGCTTGCGCGCATCACGGCCGCGACCGCGCCGGTCATCGCCATTCCGACGACGGCCGGAACCGGCAGCGAAGTGGGCCGGGGCGCGATCCTGATTCTCGACGATGGCCGCAAGGTCGGCGTGATCTCGCCATATGTCGTGCCGAAGGTCGCGATTTGCGATCCGGAACTCACATTCGGCCTGCCGCCGATGCTCACCGCCGCGACCGGCATGGACGCCATCGCGCATTGCCTCGAAACGTTCATGGCCCCCGCGTTCAACCCGCCCGCCGACGGCATTGCGCTGGACGGCTTGTGGCGCGCGTGGCGACACATCGAGCGGGCGACGCGCGACGGTTCCGATCGCGCCGCGCGCTGGAACATGATGAGCGCATCGATGCAGGGCGCGCTGGCGTTCCAGAAGGGCCTCGGCTGCGTGCACAGCCTGAGCCATTCGCTGGGCGGCATCAATCCGAAGCTGCATCACGGCACGCTGAACGCGATCTTTCTGCCGGCGGTCATCGCGTTCAACAGCTCGGCCCCGTCGATGGCCGATGAGGACAAGCTCGCGCGCATCGCGCAGGCGATGGGCCTCGCTGCCGGCGATGACGTCGGCGACGCCATCCGCAAGATGACCGCGACGCTCGGCTTGCCGCGCGGCCTCGCCGAACTCGGCGTCACGCGCGATCTGTTCCCGCGCATCGTCGCGGGCGCGCTGAAGGATCACAGTCACAAGACGAATCCGCGCGAGGCGTCGAGCGACGATTACATCGCCATCCTGGAAGCGTCGATGTAAGGCCGGAGCGCATGACGATTTGCGGCGGCGCAACAAAAGACTAGGGGAAAACCCTAGTCTTTGTTACAATGCGCAGCAAATTCTGGATTTACTGTCATGCGCACCCGTTACGTCATTCTCGAAAAGATCGCTTTTACGTTGCTCACACTGTCCGCCGTTGCCGATGCCAGCTACATCACCTGGGAGAAGCATCCGAACTTCCGCGAAAACGTCACGGAATTAGTGAAGATGAGTTCGGACTTGAACTACGCGACCGCGACCATCGACGGCTCCACGATGATGCCGCTCGCGTTCAACTAAGCACTCGCGACACATCCAATACCCGCTATACGGCCCCGCGTCGCACGACGCGCGCGGCTTGTCCTATGCTTGCGGCTTCCTTTGCGTAGCCGCCGCGCATGTCCATCGCTCTTCACACTGACGCCGCATCCGGCGAACCACTCCGTAGTTTCGCTCGTTCTCTCGGGCAGATCGTCCTTCAGCGCAATGCCGCAACGGGCGCGCTGCTGCTCGCGGGCGTCCTGTGTGCGAGCCTGCGTCTTGCGTGCGCGCTGGTGATCGGTGCGCTCGTCGGCAAGGTAATCACGCTCATCACCGAGGACGCCGATTCGCCCGCACTCCGCGACGATCTCTACGCCTTCAACGGCGCGCTTGCCGCGCTCGCCGCGTTCACCTTTATCCGCGATGCATCGCAGGCGACGGCCGTCGCCATTCTCTCGGCGATGTTCGCGACGCTGCTCGCGAGCCCGCTCGCGCGAGTTCTTTCGCTTCGCGGCTTGCCGATGTTTTCCAGTCCGGCGATTATCGTCACCTGGTGCTGGATGCCGTTGCTTGCCGATCGCGGCGAAGTCGGCGCGCTCGGGCCGGTGCCGGTCGGCGTGGCCGCGCTGACGAAGGCCGCGTTCGGCGGACTCGCGCCGATCGTGTTTGCATCGGGCGCGATCGCGGGCGCGTTCATCGCGGCGGGACTGTTCGCCGCCAGCCCGGCACGCGGGACGTGGGCGCTCGGTGGCAGCGCGATCGGCGCTGCGCTGCATGCGTTATGCGGCACGAGCGACGCCGTCGTGCTGTCCGGCGCGTGCGGCTTCAACGCGGCGCTGGCCGCGCTCGCGACGGCATCGCTCGGCGCGCGCCATGCATTCATCGCGATTGCGCTGGCGGTAGCGATCGAGCGCGTCGCGGATTGCCTCGGGGTGGCGGCGCTGACCGCGCCGTTCGTGCTTGCGTCGTGGACGGTGATCGCCGTTACGCGGCGCGTCGGGAAAATATCGAAAGGAGAGTCGCATGTCGTTCACCCACACGTTCGAGCGCAGGATCGATGAAAGCGGGCCGCGCTCGGCCGCCGAAACGGCGACGCGCGTCGATCTGGCGGCGGCGTATCGGCTCGTCGCGCTGAACGGCTGGGACGATGTCGTCTACACGCACATTTCCGCGAGCGTGCCGGGCGAGCCCGGACGCTTTCTGATCAATCCGTTCGGGCTCGCGTTCGATGAAGTCACCGCGTCTAATCTGGTGAAGATCGATATCGACGGCAACGTGATCGGCGAAAGCGCGCATCCGGTGAACGCGACGGGCTTCGCGCTGCATGCCGCCGTACACGCCGCCCGCGCGGATGCCGCCTGCGTGATGCATCTGCATGTGCGCGAGGCGATCGCGGTGTCGGCACAGCCGCATGGCCTGCTTCCGGCGTCCCAGCACGCGATGCGTTTTCACGGCCACCTTGCGTACCACGATTACGAGGGTCTTGCGTTCGCGCGTGCGGAAGGCGAGCGGCTCGTCGCGAATCTCGGCGCGCACCGTGCGATGCTGTTGCGCAACCACGGACCGCTCACGCTCGGGCGCACGATTGCCGAGGCTTATGTGCTGATGGATATGCTCGTGAAGGCATGCGATATTCAACTGCGCGCGCTGGCGGGCGTGAGCAAGATGATCGTGCCGACGCCCGATATCGTCGCCCGCACGGCGGCGCAACTGCACGACGGCGACGCCATCGAAGGCGCGCTCGAATGGCCCGCGCTTCTGCGCAAGCTGGAGCGCATTGATCCGTCGTATCGCGATTAACCCGTTTCAAGGAGGATTCAACGCAATGCCGACTTTCAACATCCAGCTCTTCGAAGGCCGCACGGCGGAAGAAAAGCGCAAGTTCGTCGAGGCGATCACGCGCACGACATGCGAGACGCTCGGCTGCGAGCCGGGGTCGGTGGACATCATCCTGACGGACGTGAAGCGCGAGAACTGGGCGACCGCAGGCAAGCTGTGGTCGGACCAATAGCGCATTGAAAGAACGCGGCGGCGTTGCACCGCCGCGTTCGCCTTGATGATTACATCGTTTCCTTCGCGGCGAGGCGGAACTTGTGCAGCAGCGGTTCCGTATAGCCGTTCGGCTGCGTGCGTCCTTCGAAGACGAGCGCGCATGCCGCCTTGAAAGCGTACGAACTGTCGAAGGCGGGCGCCATCGGGCGATAGTACGGATCACCTTCGTTCTGCTGATCCACGACCGCGGCCATCCGTTCGAGCGTCGCGCGCACCTGCTCTTCGGTGACGATGCCATGCCGCAGCCAGTTCGCGATGTGCTGGCTCGAAATGCGCAGCGTCGCGCGGTCTTCCATCAGGCCGACATTGTGAATGTCCGGCACCTTCGAGCAGCCGACGCCCTGATCGATCCAGCGCACCACGTAGCCGAGAATGCCCTGCGCGTTGTTCTCGATCTCGTTCTTGATTTCGTCTTCCGACCACGTCGCCTTCTCGACGACGGGAATCGTCAGGAGGCCGTCGAGCAGTTCGTTCTTCACGCCTTCATAGTCGATGCTTTCCATCTCCCGCTGAACGCGCTGGACGTCGACCTGATGGTAATGCAGCGCATGCAGCGTGGCGGCCGTCGGCGAGGGCACCCAGGCGGTGTTCGCGCCGGCCTTCGGATGCGCGACCTTTTGTTCGAGCATTGCGCGCATGAGATCGGGCATCGCCCACATGCCCTTGCCGATCTGCGCGCGCCCGCGCAGCCCGGTGTTCAGCCCGACGAGCACGTTGTTGCGCTCGTAGGCGGCGATCCATGCCGACGACTTCATGTCGCCCTTGCGCATCATCGGGCCGGCTTCCATCGACGAATGCATCTCGTCGCCGGTGCGATCCAGAAAGCCCGTATTGATGAACGCGACGCGCGCCTTGGCCGCCGCGATACACGCCTTGAGGTTGACGCTCGTGCGGCGCTCCTCGTCCATGATGCCCATCTTGATCGTATGACGCGGCAGCCCGAACAGGTCCTCGACGCGCGTGAACAGCTCGTCCGAGAACGCGACTTCGGCGGGGCCGTGCATCTTCGGCTTGACGATGTAGATGGACCCGGTGCGCGAGTTGATCTTGTTCTTCAGATCGTGCATGGCGCCGAGCGTGGTCATCACCGCATCGAGGATGCCTTCGGGGATTTCGTTGCCGTCGCGATCGAGCACGGCCGGGTTCGTCATCAGATGGCCGACGTTGCGGATGAACAGCAGCGAGCGGCCATGCAGCTTCAGCGTGCCGCCATTCGGCGCGGTGTATTCGCGGTCCGCGTTCAGGCTGCGCGTGAAGGTCTTGCCGTTCTTCGAGACCTGCTCCGACAGTTGGCCCTGCATCAGCCCCAGCCAGTTGCGATAGAGCTGCGTCTTGTCGGCGGCGTCGACGGCGGCGACCGAATCCTCGCAATCGATGATCGTACTCACGGCCGCTTCCATCAGTACGTCCTTGACGTGCGCCGCATCCGTCTTGCCGATGGAGTGGTTCGCGTCAATCTGAATCTCGAAGTGCAGATCGTTGTGCTTGAGCAGGACGGCGCTGGGCGCGCTGGCATCGCCCTGGAAGCCCGCGAATTGTTCGGGATTCGCGAGGCTGCTTCTGCCGTCTTTCAGCGTGACGACGAGCTTGCCTTGCTCGACGCTGTATTTGGTTGCGTCGGCGTGCGAGCCGTGGGCGAGCGGCGCGTTGTCGTCGAGGAAGGCGCGCGCATAGGCGATGACTTTCGCGCCGCGCTTCGGGTTGAATTCGGCGGTGCGCTCGGCGCCGTCGCTGTCGTCGATGACGTCGGTGCCGTAGAGCGCATCGTAGAGGCTGCCCCAACGCGCGTTCGCGGCGTTGAGCGCATAGCGCAAATTCGACAGCGGCACGACGAGTTGCGGCCCGGCCTGCTCGGCGATCTCGCGGTCGACGTTGGCTGTGGTTGCCTGGACTTGCGCGGGCGTGGGGACGATATAGCCGATGTCGGTCAGAAACTTGCGATACCCGCGCAGATCGCGCACCGGGCCGGGGTTGCTGCGATGCCAGTTGTCGAGTTCCGATTGCAGGCGATCGCGTTCGGCGAGCAGCGCGCGGTTCTTCGGCGCGAGGTCGTGCACGAGGGCATCGAACCCTTGCCAGAAGGATGCGGCATCGACGCCCGTGCCGGGGATGGCTTCTTCCTCGACGAATTTCGCGAGGCTCGATGCGACTTTGAGGCCGTGCTGTTGAGTCATTTCGTTCATGGGCACTCCGGCTGATTGCTGCTAGATAGGGATTCGGGGCTGGGGGTATGGTAGCGCGGAATGCAGGAAGGTCGAAGCGACGGCAGGGAGGCAATGCACGTGCCCGAGCGGCGCGTCGGCGCAGCGTGCGCGACGCGCGTAACGCGCCCGATTCTCAAATGCGGGGAGTTGTGTCGTCGGGGTAAACGTCGCAGCCAGCGACGCTCGTGCGGTGTTGATGCAGTGCGCGCGCCGGCCTGGCGGGCATATGGACGCAGGACGAAACCCGGCCTTTCCGCGCGGAAAGACCGGACCAGAACGGACGTTCAGCCCCCCAGCAAATCCTCGATCATCACCGGCAACTTCCGGACCCTGACCCCGGTCGCGTGATACACCGCATCGGTAATCGCAGCCGCAATCCCCGCCAGCCCGATCTCCGCGATGCCCCGCGCGCCCAGTTCGTTGAACACCGTATCCGGATGATCGAGAAACGTCACATCGAGTTTCGGCGTATCCGCGTTCGTCGCGATCACGTAGTCCGCGAGACTGCTGTTCACCGGCGCGCCGCTGCGCTCATCGTAGGAAGTGTGCTCGAACAGCGCCATGCCGACGCCCATCACCACCGCGCCTTCGATCTGATTGCGCGCCGCACGCGGATTCAGAATCTTGCCGCCGTCGATGACCGTGACGACGCGGCTCACGCGCAGACGCGCCGTCGCCGGTTCCCACGTGACTTCCGCGAAATGCGCGCCGTAGGAGTGAATGGACCAGTCCTTCTTGAGCGGATCGTCGAAGCCGCCCTTCGCGCTCGCGCTGCCCGATGCCGCGTGCATCCTCGCCGCTTCGAGAATCCGCGTGTACGGCACGCCGTTCTCCGCAGCCTCGCCCTTGCGATGCACCCGCCCGCCGCTCAACGTTAGTTCCTCCGCCTTCACGCCCGCGAACGGCGATCCTTCCGCCGCGCTCGCCCGCGACAGCACGATGTCGACAGCAGCCCGCGTCGCATCCGATACAGCCGGAATCACCGATGCCGTCGCCGCCGAGCCGCCCGATATCGGTCCGACCGGCAACGCGGTATCGCCGAGGGCGACTTCGATCTTGTCGAGCGTAATGCCGGTCTGCTCCGCGACGAGCTGCGCGAGGATCGTGTACGTGCCCGTGCCGATATCCTGCGTGCCGCACACGACGCGCGCCGTGCCGTCCGCACGCAGATCGACGCTCGCCTCCGCCGAGAAGCGCAAGCCCGGCCAGCTGCACGCGGCGACGCCCCAGCCGAGCGTGAGGCTATCGCGCGTCATCGAGCCGACTTCAGGCGTGCGCCGCGACCAGCCGAACTTCTCCGCGCCCAACTTCAGGCACTCGACCAGATGCCGCGACGAAAACGGCAAGCCGCTGCTCTCGTCCTTGCTCGGTTCGTTGGCGAGCCGCAGTTCGACCGGATCGATCCGCAGCGCGAGCGCAAGCTCGTTCATCGCCGATTCCAGCGCGTAAAGCCCCGGCACCGCGCCCGGCCCGCGCATCGACGTCGGCGAGCCGACATTGCGCTTCACCGAGCCGCCCGTCACGCGCAGATTCGCCGTGCTGTACATCTGCGGCGTGGCTTCGCCGCAATCTTCCGTGTATTCGTCCGCCAGCGCGGCGTGATTCAGGAAGTCGTGCCGCAGCGAAACGAGCCTGCCATCCTGCGTCGCGGCGAGCCGCATGCGTTGCTGCGTCACCGGACGATGCCCCACGTTCTGGAACATCATCTTGCGGCTCAGCACGAGTTTCACCGGCCGTCCGGTCTGACGCGTCGCGGCGGCCGCAAGCAGCGAATGCGGCCACATCCACAGCTTGCCGCCGAAGCCCGAGCCGAGATAACGCGAAATCACGCGCACTTTCTCTTTCGGCACGCCGAGCATCTGCACGAGCGTGCCGCGATGGTTCGCCACCGCCTGGCTCGTCTCGTAGAACGTGTAGCTGTCGCCGTCCCAGTGCGCGACCGTCGCGTGGAGTTCGATCGGATTGTGCGTTTCCGTCGGCGTCACGTAGGTCTCGTCGATCTTGACGGGCGCGCTGTCGAATGCGCCATCGGGATCGCCGCGTTCGCTCTGGACCTCGGGTTCGCTGTCGGCGGTGAGCGTCGCGCTGACATCGTGCGGCGCGACTTCATAGCCGACCTTGATTGCCGCCGCCGCGGCGCTCGCGGCCTCGAACGTCTCCGCGATCACGCACGCGACGTACTGGCCGTAGTAGCGGATCACGTCGTCCTCGAAAGGCGGACGCTGTTCGTCGACGTAGCCGTCCACGAACGAATTGGCGGGTATGCGATACAGCCGGCCGATGTTGCCGCGATGCAGAACGAGCTTGACGCCCGGCATCGCCTGCGCGGCGGCGAATTCGAGCGACGTGACCTTGCCGCTCGCGATGGTGCTGCACACCGGCACCGCGTACAGCATGCCGGGCAAGTCGACATCGGATGTGTAGGTTGCGCGGCCGCTGACTTTCAGCGGTCCGTCGATGCGCGAGTGCGGCCGTCCGATGAATCCGTTGACGGACGGTGATACGTCGGGCGCGGTGGACATGGATGCGTTCTCCGGTCGTCGGGTTCAGGATGCCTGCGTCGCGAGCTTCAGCGCATGCACGATGCAGCGCCTCGCCAGTTCCACCTTGAAGCCGTTCTCGCTTTGCGGCTTCGCATCGGCAAGGGCGGCGTCGGCGGCGCGCCGGAAGGCGGCTTCGTCGGGCGCGGCGTTCAGCAGTTCGTTCTCGGCTTCGCGCGATCGCCAAGGCTTCGTCGCGACACCGCCAAGTCCGACACGCACATGCTCGATGCGTCCATCTTTCACGCCGGCGACGATCGCCGCTGAAGCAAGCGCGAACTCGTACGAAGCGCGGTCGCGCAACTTGAGATACACCGAGCGCGCGCCCTCGACGGGCGGCGGCAGCGTCACATGCGTGATGAGATCGCCGGCTTCGAGCACGTGCTCGCGATCGGGCGTCGTACCAGGCAACAGATAGAAGTCGTCGAAGGCGATGGCGCGCTTGCCGCTCGTGCCTTCGACGTGAATGGTCGCTTCGAGCGCCGCGAGCGCGACGTTCATGTCCGACGGATTGCTCGCGATGCACGATTCGCTCGTGCCGAGAATCGCCATCATGCGGTTCGCGCCGCCAATGGCCGAACAGCCCGTGCCGGGCTCGCGCTTGTTGCACGCCGATGCGGTATCGCGGAAATAGACGCAGCGCGTGCGCTGAAGCAGATTGCCGCCGGTCGTCGCCATGTTGCGCAACTGCACGGACGCGCCCGACAGCAGCGCCTGCGACAGCACCGGGTAACGCTCGCGTATCAGCGCGTGATGCGCGACATCCGAGTTGCGCGATGTCGCGCCGATGCGCACGCCGCCGTCGTCCGTCGCTTCGATCGCATCGAGCGGCAGGCGCCTGATATCGACGACTCGCACGGGCCGTTCGACGTTGAGCTTCATCAGATCGACGAGCGTCGTGCCGCCCGCGAGGAAGCGCACTTCGGCGCCTTGCTGGGCGGTATGCGCGGAAGCGCCCGCCTTGATCGCATCGGACAGATCGCGTGCGCGGGATAGCTGAAACATGTCCATGTCGCGCTCCGGTCAGTCTTGCTTGCCGCGCACGGACTGAATCGCCGTGACGATGTTCTGATACGCGCCGCAGCGGCACAGATTGCCGCTCATCGCTTCGCGCACGTCGTCGTCGCTCGCGCCGATGGGTTCGTCGAGCAGCGCGACCGCGGACATCAGTTGCCCGGCGGTGCAGTAGCCGCACTGGAAACCATCGCACTCGACGAATGCCGCCTGCAGCGGATGCAGCGCGTCCGGTTCGCCGATGCCTTCGATCGTCGTGATGTCGTCGCCATCGTGCGCGGCGGCCAGGCACAGGCATGCGTTGACGCGCCGTCCGTTCACATGGACGGTGCACGCGCCGCATTGCCCGTGATCGCAGCCTTTCTTCGTGCCGGTGAGATGAACGTGCTCGCGCAGTGCATCGAGCAGCGTCGTGCGCGGATCGAGCGAGAGCGTATGACGTTGGCCGTTGATGGTCAGCGTGATGTCGGCGTTGGAATCGCTCGTCCGGGCAGCGGGCGGCGCGAGCACTTCGGCGGCGGCGTGTCCGTTGCCGTTCGCTGCGTGCGTTTGTGCGGCGAGCCGGGTGTTTGTCGGTATATCGGCGCGCGCGGGGTTCGATTGGGGGACGGGGTGTTGCATCGGGCAATCTCCTTGAATGGCGCATCGCGCAGCGAAAGAGCGTGCGCATGCGGCGGGGCATAGAGAGGCGAAGATGCGCTGAAGCTGTGGAGCGACAAAGCGTGCGCAGCCGCTTCCGGTGAAAGAAAGAGAAAGCATGCGCGGGAACCGGCGGACGAAGCGTTGCCGGATGACACTCAGCCAGTATAGGCAGACGCCGCCGATCTTTCACAGAACGCAACGGAGACCGCACGGAGCGTGCCTGCATGGTAGCGTTGACGCCTTGCCTATTTCTGCATGCTGACGATGAACGCAACCCTTTCTGTCGCCGATGCCATCGTTTCACGCCGTTCGACTCGTGCCTTTCTCGCCGATCCGGTCGACCGCGCGACGCTCGAAGCCATTCTGGGGAATGCGTGCCGCGCGCCTTCGGGCAGTAACATCCAGCCGTGGAAGGTCTACGTGCTGACGGGCGATGCAAAGGAAGCGCTGTCGCGTGCAATTCTCGCCGTCTTCAACGATCCCGACGCGGACCGCGTTCACGAGGAGGAATTCGCGTATTACCCGCGCACGTGGACGTCGCCTTACATCGAGAGAAGACGCGCGCTCGGCGTCGGGCTTTATACGCTGCTTGGCATCACGCGCGACGACAAGCGCGGCATGCATGCGCAGATGGGCCGCAATTTCGAGTTCTTCGGCGCGCCCGTGGGCATCATCTTCACCACCGATCGCACGATGGAGCGCGGCTCGTGGCTCGACTACGGCATGTTCATTCAGAACGTCATGCTGATGGCGCGTTCCTTTGGACTCGATACGTGTCCGCAGGCGGCGTTCAATCGCTATCACCGGATCATCGCGGAGCAGTTGAAGCTGCCCGAAACCGAGACGGTGGTGTGCGGCATGAGCCTCGGATACGCGGACTGGTCGCAGCCGGAGAACCGTCTCGCGAGCGAGCGCGAGCCGTTGGACAACGTGGTGCGCTTTCTCGGCGCTTGAGTGTCAGAGCGCCATCAACGCGCGCGCAACCAGCGAGAGAATGCCGACGCCGATAGCCGTAAAGACGGCGAGCGCGAGCAGGACCAGCACGAGGCGCAAGAGCATTCGCATTGCGTTCGCTCAAAAAAATGGCCGCTTGCGCGGCCGGAAGGAGGGTGCGTCGGTCAGCTTCGAGACTACGAGTCTTTTCTTAATCGGGGCTTAAGCGTGGTCGACGTGATGTCTCGCTTCGCGAGCGGGCGGGTGAGGCACACGTATCAGCGAATTGAAAGAGAGGCGCTAGTGCAAGCCTGCCGCGCTAACGCAGCTCCAGGCACATCGGCTGATGATCCGACGACTGGCTTTTCTGATCGACGTCGCATCTGGCGATACGTGACTTGAGATCCTCGGTGACGAAGACGAAGTCGCACGCGAACGGACCATCCTGCCACTGCTCGTGATCATAGAGGCCGACGGTCGCGGCGCGCGGCTCGTCGGGATGCGCGCAGGTCCAGGCATCGACGAAGGCGGGCGCATCGGCGATAGGTTCCAGCATCGCGCGATACGCCGAGCCTTCGAACGCGCTGTTGAAGTCGCCGCAGATGATCGCCGACATCGGGCGAGCGGTATCCCCGAACGGGCTCGCCTGCTTCTCCGGCTTCGACGGCCGGCGCGCATGCTCGCACGCCTCTCGATGCAGCTCGCGCAGCCGCGCGGCTTGCGCAAGACGCTGCGCTTCCGAATAGAACTCAAGATGCGTGCTGATGATGCGCACCGGGCCGACGTCCGTTTCGATGACCGCTTCGAGCGCGATCCGCAGCATCGACGGCTTCGGGGGATCGGCGGGCCATGGAAGCGAATGACGCAATATCTGGCGCACCGGCAGACGGCTGACGATCGCGTTGCCGAACTGCCGCCGCGCGATGCCTGCGCCAAGCGGCGGCAGATCCGAGCCTATCCCGTCGATGACGGTCGCGCCGGGCATCAGTTGCGCCAGTTCCGCGAACTGATCGGCGCTCGGGCGGCCTGCCAGCCCGCCGGCTTCTTCGCCCTCATGGAAGCCGCGTGTGACTTCCTGCAGGCAGAGCACGTCGAAGTCGCCGAACGCCTTCGCTTCGCTGACGATGCGTGTCAGATCGACGCGGCCATCCACGCCGCGTCCCCATTGCATGTTCCAGTCGACGAGTCGCATAGCTGTGTTCCTCGAGTGCAATCGTGAAGGACATCTGGATCCCGAAACTCAGTATTTCTGACTGTCTCGTAAAAGTGGGGCCTACATTCGGCGATGCCGGAAACACGTCATATCGGCATCATGAAAACGAATACAAAACTGCGGTTGAGCGGGATTTCACTGACGGCTCTACTCATGGCGCCAGCCATTACTGCCCATGCGCAGAAGACGCAACCAGCACCGCAGCAAAATCGGGCGCCGTCGCTTACGCGCGAACAGCAGGCGAGCCTCGACAAGCTGGATCAGCATATCGCGGAAGCGGCTACTGCGATCGTGAGAATGATCGATCAGAACAAGGCGGGGGAGTGTGGGACGGCTCGTCCGCTGTTGCGAAGAAGATCATCTCCCGCGAGGACTTCGCGAACAAGGTCACGCGCGACCGGGCGGCGCTCGGCACGCCGGGCATGCGCATGCCGTTGTGGGTCAGGCATCTTCAGTTCGACGGCACGGGCAACATGCCCGCCGGGTCGTTCATGAGCTGGCCTTCGATAACCCAGTTCGACCAGGCGCGGCAGTCGTCGCGCGAAAGCGTGACCTCCATGCTTCATCCGGACAGGCGGTGGCGGTTCGTCGGGTATTCCGTGCGGTAAGACCGAGAGTGGCCCGGCGGCTTCACATATTCGTGTACGACGCGCACCAGCCCCGCGCGGCCACCTGCTTATCCCCGAACAAGGTGCATCCGCCCCAGGCATCGGTGGATTTGCCCTGATAGAGCGAGCAATTCGCGCAGTTTTGATCCGCCGCGAAGTTCGGATACTTCACCTTGTCGACCTTCGCGGCATCTTCCTTGTAGCCGACGGCCATCGCCGCCGGATCGGCTTCGTCCAGATGCGGCGCATCCGCGTGCGCCCGGGCGAGCCACAGCGACGTGCCCGCGCCTATTGTCATCACCATGAAACTGCGGCGGGAAGTGTTCATATCGGGAAATGATCCGGTTGTCGTTTTCGTGAGGCTAGCGGAACGATACGCCTCCCCGCGCTTCGATGCATGTACGGCCGCCGCCCTTGCGTCCTTTTTGTCCGCCCATCTGTTTTGTTTATCGGCAATCTTCGCCGCCGATGCGCAGGCCGCGCCCGCAAAGCCGCCACAGGTCAGCGTGCGATCACTCCGGGCGTATCCGTTCATACGCCGCCTCATGGTTTACGCGCAGTACCGCGCCTTCGGTGCTCCCCTTATCGTCGCTTTCAGTTTTCGCAACGAACCGGGCCGCGTGCGGTCGACGAGCGCCTCATCGCCCGGACCTCACGGAGCACCTGATATGGCCCGCATCATCGGTGGCATTGCCGCCTCGCATACGCCCACCATTGGTTTCGCGTTCGACAAGAACAAACGCGACGATCCCGTGTGGGCGCCGATCTTCAAGAACTTCGCGCCGCTCGCGGACTGGATCGAAGCAAATCGCCCCGACGTCATCGTGACCATCTACAACGATCACGTCACGTCGTTCTTCTTCGATCACTACTCGGCGTTTTCACTCGGCGTCGGTCCCGAGTGGCGCGTGGCCGACGAAGGCGGCGGCGCGCGCGATCTTCCGCCGATCAAAGGGCATCCCGCGCTCGCCGCGCACATCGGCAATTCGCTGATGACCGACGAGTTCGACATGTCGTTCTTCCAGAACAAGCCGCTCGATCACGGCTGCTTCTCGCCGCTGTCGATGCTGTGCCCGCACAAGCCCGAGTGGCCCGTCAGGATCGTGCCGCTGCAAATGGGCGTGCTGCAACTTCCGGTGCCGAGCGCGCGACGCTTCTACAAGCTCGGAAAGGCGCTGCGCCGCGCGATCGAAAGCTATCCGGAGGACATCAAGGTCGCCATTCTTGCGACAGGCGGCCTCTCGCATCAGGTGCACGGCGAGCGCGCCGGTTTCAACAACACCGAATGGGACGCGCGTTTTCTCGATCTCTTCGAGCGCGATCCCGAACAACTCGCGGACATGACGCTGGCCGAGTATGCGGCGCTAGGCGGCTACGAAGGCGCGGAAGTGATCATGTGGCTGACGATGCGCGGCGCGTTGTCGTCGAATGTCGTGTGCAAGCATCGCAGCTACTACCTGCCTTCGATGGCCGGGATCGCGACCGCCATCTACGAAGGCGAGGACAGCGAGACGAAGCGCGCGATCATCGAGCGGCATCGCCAGCGCATGGCGGAACAACTGACCGATGTCGAGAAGCTCGACGGCACGTATCCGTTCAGCATCGAGATGGCGGTGCGTGCGTATCGCATCAACGACTACCTGCATCGCATGATCGAGCCCGCGCATCGCGAAGCGTTTAAGCAGGATCCCGAAGCAAGTTTCGAGGCGGCGGGCCTGAGCGACGAAGAGCGCGACATGATCCGCCGGCGCGACTGGCGCGCGATGCTGCATTACGGCGTGATCTTTTTCATGCTCGAAAAGCTCGGCGCGGTGACGGGCGTATCGAACCTGCACATCTACGCCGCAATGCGCGGCGAATCGCTCGAAGAATTCCAGCGGACCCGCAACGCACCCGGCGCGCTGTATTCGGTCGCGGGCAAAAGCGCGGACAAGCTTGACTGGGACAAGGCGGAGAAGGGCAAGCAATAAATAACACCTACAGGGACGGAGACACACATGACTAGCGGTAGAACCATCGACATCAAGAGCTTCATCGACGAGCGGCCGATTTCCGCTTACCAGTGGCTGCTGGTGGCGCTGTGCTTTCTCGTCGTCACCGCGGACGGCATGGATGTGGCCATCATGGGCTTCGTCGCGCCGTCGATCATCGCGGACTGGCATATCTCGCGGCCCGCGTTCGGCCTCGTGATGAGCGCGGCGCCTATCGGTCTCGTGATCGGGGCGCTGACGGCGGGGCCGGCATCGGATCGAATCGGCCGCAAGGGCGTGTTGATCGCATCGGTATTCCTGTTCGGCGTGTTCACCATCGCCACCGCGTTCACCACGTCGCCGATGAGCATGGCGATATTGCGTGTGCTGACCGGCATCGGCCTCGGCGCGGCCATGCCGAACACGACGACGCTGCTTTCCGAATACGCGCCGCAACGCAAGCGCGCGCTGCTGATCACGATCATGTTCACGGGCTTCAACCTCGGCTCCGCGTTGATCGGCTTCGTCGCGGGATGGCTGATTCCGGTGCATGGCTGGCGGTCGGTGCTGATCTTCGGCGGCGCATTGCCGCTCGCGCTGATCCCGCTGCAAATCTGGCTGCTGCCCGAATCCGCCCGGCTGCTTGCGGTGCGCGGCGCGACACAGGAGCGAATCGGGAAGGTGCTCGGCCGTGTATGCGGCGCACGCTTCAACGGCGACGAGACCTTCGTCTCGAACGAGCCGCCGCTGCCGACGAAGAAGCCTATCGGCGTGCTGTTCTCGCACGGCTATGGCGTGCTCACGGCCGCGTTGTGGGTCACCTATTTCATGGGCCTGCTCGTGATCTATCTGCTGACCGGCTGGCTGCCGACGTTGATGAAGGACGCGGGCCTGACGGTGACGGCGGCGGCCAACATCACGGCAATGTTCCAGATCGGCGGCACCATCGGCGCGATCATCGTCGGCTGGATCATGGACCGCGTGCGTCCCGCGCCGGTCATCAGCGCGGCATATCTCGGCGGAGCGGTGTGCGTGCTGGGGCTCGCGTGGATCGGCGCGTTGTCGTCGTCGCTCGCGGTGCTCGTCTTTGCCGCTGGATTCTGCATGAGCGGCGCGCAGACGGGGCTGAACGCATTTGCACCGAGCCGCTATCCGACGGTCGCGCGTGCAACCGGCGTGAGCTGGATGCTCGGCATGGGCCGCTTCGGCAGCATCTTCGGTTCGGCCTTCGGCGGCGCGCTGCTCGGTCTCGGCTGGCAGTTCGGCGCAATTCTCGCGATGCTCGCCGTTCCCGCGACGCTCGCCGCGATCGCCATTCTCGTTGCGCAGCGGGGCCGCGCGGAAGAACCCGCGCCCCAAACGACCGCTGCACATTAGTACGGAGTCAGGATGATCATCGACATACACGGCCATTACACGACCGCGCCCAAGGCGCTGGAGGCGTGGCGCAACCGGCAGATCGCCGGCATCAGGAACCCGTCGGAGATGCCGCGCGTATCGGAGCTGAATATCAGCGACGACGAACTGCGAGAGTCCATCGAAAGCAATCAGTTGCGGCTGATGCGCGAGCGCGGCCTCGATCTGACCATCTTCAGCCCGCGTGCGAGCTTCATGGCGCATCACATCGGCGACTTCGACGTGTCGAGCACGTGGGCCGCGATCTGCAACGAGCTATGCTATCGCGTGAGCCAGTTGTTTCCCGACCACTTCGTTGCGGCGGCGATGCTGCCGCAAAGCCCGGGCGTCGACGTGGCCATGTGCATTCCCGAACTCGTGAAGTGCGTGGAGCAATACGGCAATGTCGCGATCAACCTGAACCCGGACCCGTCGGGCGGGCACTGGACGAGCCCGCCGCTGTCGGACCGCTATTGGTACCCGATCTACGAGAAGATGGTCGAGTACGACATCCCCGCGATGGTCCACGTCAGCACCAGTTGCAATGCTTGTTTTCATACGACGGGCGCGCATTACCTGAATGCCGACACGACCGCGTTCATGCAGTGCCTGACGTCGGACGTGTTCCGCGATTTTCCAACGCTGCGCTTCGTGATTCCTCATGGCGGCGGCGCGGTGCCGTATCACTGGGGACGTTTCCGCGGCCTCGCGCAAGAGTTGAAAAAGCCCCTGCTGAAAGATCATTTGCTCAATAACGTGTTCTTCGATACGTGTGTCTATCATCAGCCGGGCATCGATCTGCTCACGCGCGTGATCCCCGTCGACAACATCCTGTTTGCAAGCGAGATGATTGGAGCGGTGCGCGGCATCGATCCGGAAACGGGCCACTATTTCGACGATACGAGGCGTTATATCGAAGCTGCTGAGATGCAGCCCGAAGCACGCCACAAGATTTACGAAGGCAACGCGCGCCGTGTGTATCCGCGGCTCGATGCGGCGCTCAAGGCAAAGGGACGATGAACATGTACGAACTTGGAGTGGTGTATCGCAACATCAATCGCGCCGATGGCGACGCGGCAACGAAGCTCGGCACGCTCGGCTCGGCGACGGTACACGAAGCGATGGGCCGCGTCGGCCTGATGAAGACGTACATGCGGCCCATCTATACGGGCGCGCAAGCCAGCGGCACAGCGGTGACGGTCCTGCTGCAACCGGGCGACAACTGGATGCTGCACGTTGCCGCTGAACAGATTCAGCCGGGCGATATCGTCGTGGCCGCGTGCACGACCGACAACACCGATGGCTTCTTCGGCGACCTGCTGGCGACGAGCTTCAAGGCGCGCGGAGCAAGGGCGCTGATCATCGACGGCGGCGTGCGCGACGTGCGCGTGCTCACGGAGATGAGCTTCCCGGTGTGGAGCCGGGCGATCTCCTCGAAGGGCACGGTAAAGGCGACGCTCGGCTCGGTCAACATTCCGGTGGTCTGCGCGGGTGCGCTGGTCACGCCTGGCGATGTCATCGTCGCGGACGATGACGGCGTCGTCGTGGTGCCGTCCGCATCGGCGCAAAACGTGCTGCAAGAAGCCGTGGCGCGCGAGGCGCTCGAGGAGGAGAAGCGCGCGAAGCTCGCAAGCGGCGTGCTCGGCCTCGACATGTACAGCATGCGTGAGCCGCTGGAACGCGCGGGCCTGCGTTACATCGACTGAAGCAGGCGCGTGCGATGAACGAGACACAGATGTGCATCACGGTCATATCGTCGATGGCCACGCGCCGGATCCTCAACGATCTCGCCGATGCGTACACGCGCAGCTTCGGACAGCCTGTCACGGTCGAATCGGTCGGGGGCGTGGAAGCGGCGCGTCGTGTGGAGGAGGGAGAGGCCTTCGATGTCGTCGTGCTGGCGGCCAACGCGATCAGCCGTCTCGTCGCAGCGGGACGCGTCGATGCGGCGAGCCGTGTCGGCATCGCGCGATCGGGCATTGCAGTGGCTGTTGCGGCGGGGGCGGCGCGTCCGTCGATTAACAGCGAAGCTGCCGTGCGCAACGCGGTGCTGAGCGCACGCAGCATCGGCTATTCGACCGGCCCCAGCGGCGCGCATCTGATGCGGCTCTTCGAACGATGGGGCATTGCAGAGACGATTCAACCGCGTATCGTGCAGGCGCCGCCGGGTGTCGGCGTCGGTGCGTTGATCGCGCGTGGCGAGGTCGAGCTGGGCTTTCAGCAAACGAGTGAACTGATCGGCGTCGATGGCGTCGCCGTGATCGGTTCATTGCCCGATGCGATCCAGACCATGACGGTCTTTGAAGGCGCGTTATGCGAGAACGCGCGAGCCGGGGAGGCCGCGCGTTCCTTGCTCGAGTTCATGCGCCATGCCGATGCGGATTCCGCGAAGCATCGTTACGGCATGGAAGCGGTCCGCTAAAGAGTCAGGCTTCCTGCAACCTGAACGTCTCCACTGCCGTGCGCAACGCCGCCGCCTGATCTTCCAGCGATTGCGCCGCCGCCGCCGCTTCTTCAACCAGCGCCGCGTTCTGCTGCGTGACTTCATCCATCTGCGTGACGGCGCGCGCAACCTGGTCGATGCCGCTGCTCTGTTCTTCCGATGCCGCCGCGATCTCGCCCATGATGTCCGTCACACGCTGCACCGCGCCGCTGATTTCGGTCATCGTGCGGCCCGCTTCATCGACGAGCGCGCTGCCCGACTGCACGCGTTCCACCGATGTATCGATCAGTTCCTTGATTTCCTTCGCCGCCGCCGACGAGCGTTGCGCAAGCGAGCGCACTTCGCCCGCGACGACTGCGAAGCCGCGTCCTTCTTCGCCGGCACGCGCTGCTTCGACCGCGGCATTCAGCGCGAGAATGTTGGTCTGAAACGCGATGCCTTCGATGATCGTGATGATGTCCGCGATCTTCGCCGAGCTTTGGTTGATCTCCCCCATCGTCGTCACCACTTGCGACACGACATGGCTGCCCTTGCCCGCAATCTCCGATGCGTTCGCCGCGAGCGCGCTTGCCTGCCGTGCGTTGTCGGCGTTCTGCTTCACGGTGCCCGTGAGCTGATCCATGCTCGACGCCGTTTGCTGCAGCGCCGATGCCTGTTCTTCAGTACGCGATGACAGATCGATGTTGCCCGCCGCGATCTGCTTCGTCGCCGATGCAATCGATTCGCTTCCCGAACGAACCGAACGAACGGTTTCGATGAGGCTCGACTGCATCGTCGAAAGGCCGCGCAGCAATTGGCCCATTTCGTCGTTCGAGGTCACGTTCACATGGCGGCGCAAGTCGCCCGATGCGATCGCGGTGAACTGCGTGAGCGCCGCATCGAGCGGACGTGCGATCCGTCGACTGAGCGAGACCCACGAATAGACGGCCGCCGCGACGCCAATCAACATTGCAGCGATGCTCGCGATGCGGAACGTGTCGTACTGCGCCTGTCCCGCGGCGAAGGCGCTCTGCGCCTGTTCGAATTGCAGCTTGCGCAGCGTAGCGCCCGTCTTCGCCAGTTCGTTAAACGCGGCCTGCATGGCGCTCGCATCCGCGACGATCTTTGCCTGATCCTTCGCGCGGACGTCCGCGTATCCCTGATCCAGGAGCTTGTACATATTGTTGCGCTGAGCGTTGAACTGGTCAGCGAGCGCTTTCTCATCCGCTTCCTGCGGCACCGCGGCGTAGCTCGTCCAGGCATCGTCGGAGGTCTTGCGCATCAGCGAGCCGCGTGCAATGGCGTCTTCCGCTGCGCTCGTGCCGACGTTAAGCGCGGCGCGGTCGAAGCACAGACGCTCGCGCGCCACGAACATTTCCGCGTTGCCCAACGAAACCGCGCCCGGCATCTGATTGGTGAAGAGTTCGTGCGTCAGCGCATTGGAGCGCGTCATACCGATCAGCCCGACGATACCAATCGCAATCAGAAGCGCGCTCAGCAGCGACATGGCCAACGCCAGCCGGCCCTTGATAGTCGAAAACATGTCTTCCCCACAGTGGCTGCATCGCGTCGTTCCCGCGCCGGCTGCGATGCTGCGCCGGGCGTGGGCCGAGAAAATCCATCGGATTCCATAGATAACGACGACCGCGCCACGCTCTTTAGTCGAGGAAAACACTTATTTCAAGAAGCGCACGATCGATCGTCATTTCGGGTATTCGTCATGGCGCTTCCACCAGTTGCCGGTTTCATTGCGGCCCTTCGGCGCGCGATCGAGCGATTGATACATGCCCCAAAGCGCGTCGAGGCCGCGCGCATAAGCGGAGTACGTGTGATAGATGACGCCGTCTTCGAACGCGAACGCGCTCATGCCGGGACGATCCCGCGTGAAGCTCGGCGCATCGGTGCCGCAGTCGGCGGCGAATGCCTTGACGGGCTCCGGCGCGTCCTTCATGTCCATCGCGTGTTCGCCGCGTGCGTAGTTGTATTCGATATCGCCGGTGCGCTGCTGCGCTTCCGTGAACGATACGTTGAAGTCGTAGTTGAACTCGCCGTCATGCGCGGATGCCCACGGGAACGTCCATTCCATGCGCCGCTTATAGGCCGCAAGTTTGTCGATCGGCGCACGCGATACCGCCCACAGCGCGACATCGTGATGCGCGAGGTGAGTCGCGAAGCCATCGAAGCTGTCCGCGATCGACGAGCACGACGGGCATCCCGCACTCCAGTCAGGCCCGAACATGAAGTGATACACCAGCAGTTGCGAACGGCCGCCGAAGAGATCGGCGAGCGTCGCATCGCCTGCTTCGGTGTCGAAGCGATATCGCGTGTCCACACGAACCCACGGCAAGCGTTGCCGTTGCTGCGCGAGTTCATCGCTTCGCCGCGTGAGTTCTTTCTCCGCCTTCAGCAGATCGAGCCGCGCGGCAAGCCAGTCGTCGCGTGTTCCGGTAGTGTGCGTCGTCATGTTTCCCGCCTCCTTGTGCGCCGGTTGAAAGATCGTCGCAATGCATGGTGTTAGATTACTGCGGGGCATCCGGAGCGGGGGAGTGACAAGCGTGGCGCGATTCGCATGGACTCGTTGATTACCGCGGCGGCGCGCGCGCTCGCGGCCGGTGATCCGCTCGGCGCGCTGAATCGCGTCGCGTGGCGCAGCGATGCGCCTGCGCTCGCGTTGCGCGGCATCGCGATGGCGCAGCTCGGCGATTTCGCCCGCGCGAAGGCGCTCGTCAAAAGCGCGGCGCGTGCCTTTGGCGCGAAGGAAGCGGTCGCGCGTGCGCGATGCATCGTCGCGGAAGCGGAGATCGCGCTCGCATCGCGCGAGCTTGCGTGGCCCGCGAAGGCGCTCGATCATGCACGCGCGACCCTCGACGCTCACGGCGATCACCTCAACGCGGCCCATGCGCGCACGCTCGAAGTGCGGCGCGCGTTGCTCATCGGACGCATCGATGAAGCGGAGCGCATGCTCGGCGCGATTGATTCAGCGACGCTGCCGCCTGCATCACTCGCTGCGCATGAACTGATGGCGGCGGGCATCGCCATGCGCCGCGTGCGGACGAAAGCCGCGCGCATCGCGCTTGCCCGTGCAAGCGATGCCGCACGCGCTGCCGGCATTCCCGCGCTCATCGCGGAAGTCGAAACCGCGCGGCAGAGCCTCGACGCGCCCGCCGCGCGCATCATCGAGCAGGGTTCGGCACGGCTTCTCGCGCTCGATGAAGTCGAAACGTTGTTCGCCTCCGATGCGCTCGTGATCGATGCCTGCCGCAACGTCGTTCGCGATGCTCATACGCTCGTCTCGCTGACGAGGCGTCCCGTGCTCTTCATGCTGGCGCGCATGCTTGCGGAAGCATGGCCGTCCGACACGCCGCGCGACGTCCTCATCGCGCGCGCGTTTCGCATCCGGCGTGCGGACGAGACGCATCGTGCGCGGCTGCGCGTCGAGATGGGCCGTCTGCGCGCGATGTTGCGCCCGCTCGCCGATGTGCATGCCACACGCGATGGCTACACGCTCGCGCCACGGAATGCACATACCGTTGCGGTGCTAGCGCGCCCGGTCGACGACGATCACGCATCGCTCCTGGCCTGTCTCGCCGATGGTCAGTCGTGGTCCAGCTCCGCGCTTGCGCTCGCGCTCAACGCAAGCCAGCGCACGGTGCAGCGTGCGCTCGATGGCCTGGCGTCGGCGGGGAAGGTGCAATCGTTCGGGCGCGGACGCGCGCGCCGCTGGATGACGCCGCCGATGCCGGGATTCGCGACGGCCTTGTTACTCCCCGCCGATCTCGCGAGCGGCTAGGATCGACTCATGCATCGACCCGATGCAACGAGCGAGGACAGACACATGAAACATGCGAAAGCAGAAATCATCCGTGAATATGGACCTTTTCCGGATGTCGAGGCGGTGCACGGCCTGACCTACGACGGACACGCGGTGTGGTTCGCCGCCGGCGACACGCTCAACGCGCTCGATCCGGAAAGCGGCGAATTGCAACGCAAAATCGACGTGCCGGCGCATGCGGGCACCGCGTTCGACGGCGAGCATCTGTACCAGATCGCGGAGGACCGCATCCAGAAGATCGATCCACGCACGGGCCGCGTGATCGCGACGATTCCGGCGCCCGGTGGCGGCGCGGACTCGGGTCTCGCGTGGGGCGAGGGCGCGCTGTGGGTCGGGCAGTATCGCGAGCGCCGCATTCACCAGATCGACCCTGAGAACGACGAGATATTGCGCACGATCGAATCGAACCGCTTCGTCACGGGCGTGTCGTGGGTGGACGGCGAACTCTGGCACGCCACGTGGGAAGGCGACGAGAGCGAGCTGAGGCGCATCGATGCGCAAACCGGCGATGTCATCGAGCGGCTTGAAATGCCGGAGGGCGTCACGGTATCGGGCCTCGAATCGGACGGTGCGGACCGGTTCTTTTGCGGCGGTGGCCGCACAGGCAAGGTGCGGGCGGTGCGCAAGCCGAAGGCATGAGCACGCTCGCCGACTCAAGACTTTCCGATTTGCGCCGTTAAGGAGCCAGGCGCATCACGTACGGTCACGTCGGAAAGGAACAAAGCGGTGCAGGAAAGAGCGAGCGATTTTCTCGGGACGATCGATGAAACCGTCGCCCGGCGATTTCCCTATGTCGAGTGCATGCGTCGCTTCGATGCGTTCGCGCTGGCGATGCTCGGCGTCGCGCTCGTCGTGGCGATGACGCCGTTCCTGCCGCTGCCGTGGAACGTGCTGCTCGGCGCGGCCGCGGTCGGTGCGTTGACCGTCATTCGTCTGATGTTGCAGTGGCGGCGGCAGATATTCGTCGCGCGACAGCTTTCCAACGGACTGCTTTCCATCGCGGAAGACTGTCTGAAGCTGCTCGATCTCGAAGGCCGCGTCGTATGCATTTCCGATGTCGGCCGCAAGCTGATCGATGCGGATTGCGCGGACGAAGTCGTCGGCGTCGACTGGATAGCCTTGTGGGACGGCCCTGATGCGCGCGATGCGTTCGAACGTGCGAAGGCGGGCGCATCGACGTCGTTCTCCGGCTCGTGCCGCACGATGACCGGCGCGCTCAAATGGTGGACGTCGAGCTTCGCGCCCGTGCACGGCGAAGCGGGCCGCGTGGTGTCGGTGCTGTGCAAGTCGCGCGACATCACGGCGGAAGTCGCGCTCATCGAAGAACTGCGCGGCAATGCGCGCGTGCAGAAAGACATGGAAGATCATGTCGACGCCGTGTTCTGGACCACGACACACGACTTCCGCGAACTGCTGCATGTCAGTTCCGCGTTCGAACGCATGTGGGAAATGCCGGTGGCCGCGCTCGAAACCGACAAGACCGCCTGGATGCAGCGTGTGCACGCAGACGATCTGCCCAGCCTGCGAAACAAGATGCGCGAAGCGGTGAACACGGGCGCGCCTTCGCAAAGCTATTTCCGTCTTTGTCTGTCCGGCGAGCGCACGCGCTGGGTGCGCGCGGACATCTATCCGGTGAACGAAGACGGCGCGGTGTCGCGTGTCGTGAGCGTATGCGTCGATGCCACCGAGGAGCGCATGCGTCTTCAGGAGCTGCATCGGCTCGCGAATACCGACAGCCTCACGGGCCTGCGCAATCGCAACGCGATGACCGATGCGCTGGTCGAGCGCTGCGCATCCGGCGAGCCGTTCGCGTATCTGTTCATCGATATCGACCGCTTCAAATCCATCAACGATACCGCCGGCCACGATGCGGGCGACGCCGTGCTCAAGGCGATCGCGCGACGCATCGCCGATGCGATGCCGGAAGGCGCGGTCGCGGCGCGTCCTGGTGGCGACGAGTTCACCGTGATCCTGCCTGGCCGCTTCGATCAGCAGCGCATCGAGCGCGCATGCAGGCGGCTTGCGCTCGCCTGTCACCGGCCGATCAAGCTGGGTTGCCGCACGGTTACGATGACATGCTCGACCGGCGTGGCGCTCTATCCGGATCATGGCGGCACGCCCGAGGATCTGTTCATCAGCGCGGATATGGCGATGTACGCCGCGAAGCGCGCGGGCCGCAATGCGTTTCGCGTGTTCGGCGAAAGCGAGAAGGGCGATCTCGCGCGCGCGCACCTTGAATCCGAACTGCATGACGCCATACGCGCCAATCAGTTCCTGCTGCACTATCAGCCGCAGTATCGCGTGGATACGGGCGCGCTCGCCGGTGTGGAGGCGCTGTTGCGCTGGAACCATCCACAGCTTGGGCTGATAGCGCCGGGAGAGTTCGTGCCGGTGCTGGAGGAGAGCGGATTGATCGTCGAAGCGGGACACTGGATCATTCGCGAAGCCGTGCAGGCGGCCGCACGCCTCGCCGCAGCGGCGCCCGATGTGCGTTCGGTCGCCGTGAACGTGTCGCCGAAGCAGTTTCGCGATCCGCGTCTCGTGTCGGTGCTGATGCACGCAATGAAGCGAAGCGGCGTCGACGCGGACCGCATCACGCTGGAAATTACGGAATCCGCATTAATCGATAACGTCGACGATGCACAGGACGTGCTCGCGAGAATACGCGAGATGGGCGTGCGTATCGCCATCGACGATTTCGGCACGGGCTATTCGAGCCTCAGTTATCTCGCGCGTTTCCGGCCGGATGTGCTGAAGCTCGACAAGTCGTTCGTCGACAACATCGCCACCGACCCGATGATGCGAACGGTCGTCGAAGGCGTGATCGGTCTCGCGCACAAGCTCGGCGTGACTGTCGTGGCCGAAGGCGTCGAGACGCCGGAGCAACTCGAGCACCTGAAAGACGCGCGTTGCGACAAGATGCAGGGCTTCCTGCGCGCGCGGCCCGTGGCGCTCGATGCGTTGATGGACGACGTTGCGTGCGCTGAAAGTTCAGCGTGATCGCTCAGTGCGACGGCTCGTAATGCGTGCCCGTCGCCTTGTCGTGCGTGGCGTATTTCTCGATCATCGTCGCACTGGCGCGATTCAATCCCGCGATATCCACCGCTATGCCGTTGCGCCGGAACTTGTGAACGATGCGATCGAGCGCATCGATCGCCGTAATGTCCCAGAAGTGTGCGTGCGACAGATCGAGCCGCACCGAGCGCACCGGCTCCCTGAAATCGAACTCGCCAACGAACGCTTCCGACGAGGCGAAGAACACCTGCCCGCGCACCACGTAGCGGCGTTCGCTTGCCGCCCGATCCAGCGTCGATTCGACGACCAGCACCTGCCGCACCTTCGACGTGAAGAAGAGCGCGCTCAACAGCACGCCGACGAACACGCCCATGGCGAGATTGCCTGTCGCGACCACCACGACGACCGTCGCGAGCATCACCGCTGACGAACTTTTCGGATGCGTGCGCAGGTTCGCAATAGAGCGCCAGCTGAACGTGCTGATCGACACCATGATCATCACCGCGACGAGCGCGGCCATCGGAATCTGCCTGACCCACGGCCCGAGGAACACGACGAGCACGAGCAGCAGCGCGCCCGCGATGAAGGTCGACAAGCGCCCGCGTCCACCCGATTTCATGTTGATGACCGTCTGGCCGATCATCGCGCAGCCGGGCATGCCGCCGAGAAAGCCCGCGGCGATGTTCGCGCAGCCCTGGCCGCGGCATTCGCGATTCTTGTCGCTGGGCGTATCGGTGTAGTCGTCGACGATGGCGGCCGTCATCAGCGATTCGAGCAGGCCCACCAGCGCGATCGCCACCGAGTACGGGAAGACGATGCGCAGCGTGTCGAACGAGAACGGCACCTGCGGCAGCGCGAAGAACGGCAAGCGGTCCGGGAACGCGCCCATGTCGCCTACGGTGCGCAATTGCAGATGCAGGGCCATCGCAATCGCGGTCAATACGATGATGCATACGAGCGGCGACGGTATCGCCGTCGTCACGCGCGGCAGCAGGTAGATGATGGCGAGGCCGCCGGCGACCATCGCATAGACGTACCACGGCGCGTCCTGCAATTGCGGCAATTGCGCGAGAAAGATCAGGATGGCAAGCGCGTTGACGAAGCCGGTAATGACCGAGCGCGACACGAAGCGCATCAGCGCGCCAAGCTTCAGCACGCCCGCGCCGATCTGCAGGACGCCCGCAAGAATGCCCGCTGCCAGCACGTATTCAACGCCGTGCGCCTTCACGAGCGATGACAGCAGCAGCGCGACCGCGCCCGTCGCCGCCGAGATCATGCCGGGCCGCCCGCCTGCAAAGGCGGACACGATTGCAATGACCGACGCGGCATACCGCCCGACTTTCGGGTCGACCCCCGCGATGATCGAGAAAGCCAGCGCTTCGGGAATCAGCGCGAGCGCGACGACGATGCCAGCGAGCACGTCGCCGCGCATATTCGAGAACCATTCCTCGCGCAGCGTGTGAGTTTTCATAGGGGTGAGTTCGGTGAAGCGGCCGGTGCGCAAGGGAAAAGCAAAGGCGACGCAATTTTAACCGATCGGTGCAAACCCTCATTCGAGCGGCGCCCGGCCGCCGCAAACGTTTCCTTTCGATGCGCATGCAGCCACATTTCGCTTCTCTCTGCTTTTCGTCAGTCGAATGTGGCGCTTCCAACATAGAGACGGTTCAATCTTCAGCACAATCCAATCCGTCTAACGAATAAAGCAAAACACAGAACGCCCGAAGGCAGCACCATAGCGGCCAAGGGCATACGGGGAAGTCATGCAGCGAGTGAAAGCAATGCGCCCGAGAAGGTGCGCGATCGCAGTGTGCATCATCGCAATACCGGCTTTCGTATCCGGCGCATACGCTCAGGACGCCGAAGCACCGTCGGCATCTCATGCGGATGCCGGCAGTCAGGCGCAACCGCTGATCTCGCTGCCGACTACGCCGACGCCGAGCCCGGTCGCGCGCACCGCGCCGTTGCCCGCAGCGAACGGTGCGCCGCTGTCGTCGCGCGGCACGGTCAACGCATCGGAATCGCTGGAAAAGAGCGAAACGCTCGCTGGCACGCCGCGCGCCCGTACCGCCGACATCAACGGCCAGAAGCCGCTCGACGACGCGCTCGGCGGCGTGGTCACGACGGACACGGTCACGCTAGCCGGCCAGGACTTCTATAGCTGGTTTGCACAGGCCTGGACCGCGATTCCGCTTTCCGACCGATACATCGTGTCGGTGCACGAGCGTCCTTCGGCGCGTTACGGCAGTCTCGTCTGGGTGGAGTTCGGTCAGCGCCGCGTGTTTCAGGCGTTCCTGCCGATCGCCCGCGCGAACGTGCGGCCCGTTGCGGAGAACGCGGCGCAAGTCGCCTTCCAGAACGTCATGCAGGCGGACCTGACGCGCCTGCTCTTCCGCGACGCCGACATGGCGACGGACGAACTCTAATAAGAAGCAGCACGGCCAAAACTACGGGGAACACGATGAAAACGAATGCGCTTGTCCGCAGCGCGGTGATCGCCTGCGCGCTCACGTCGACGCTCTTCATGCCGCTTACCGATGCACATGCAACCGCGCTCGTCTACGAGCCGGTGAATCCCAACTTCGGCGGCAATCCGCTCAACGGGCCGAACCTGCTCAATGAAGCGAATGCGCAGAACAAGTACAAGGACCCGTCGCTGTCGGATCTCGGCACGGGCAGCCAGTCCACGCTCGACCAGTTCAACACGCAGTTGCAGCAAGCGATCCTCTCGCGCGTGGCGTCGTCGATCTCGAGTTCCATCGTCGGGGCGGACGGCACGCTGCATCCGGGCACGATCAACACGGGCAACTTTTCGATCGCGATCACCTCGGTGACGGGCGGCAATCTGCAAGTCACGACGACCGACAAGACCACGGGCGCGTCGACGACTTTCGTCGTCGGCAATGGCCAGTAACGCGAGCGCATCTGCAATGAACACGAATGCTTTCAAATCCGCGGCGCTTGCGGCCGCCGTCATCGGCGCGATGCTGCTCACCGGCTGCGTTACCGCGCCGATGCCATCGTCCGGCAATGCGACGCTGACGCCGCCGACACGCGTCACGCGCGATCTCACCCATCTGCCGCCGCCGAAGGGCAGGATCATCGCGGCGGTGTACGGCTTTCGCGATCTGACCGGCCAATACAAGCCATCGCCGGATAGTTCGTTTTCCTCACAAGTCACGCAAGGCGGGGCGTCATTTCTTGTGAAGGCGATGCGCGATTCCGGCTGGTTCACGCCGGTCGAGCGCGAGAACCTTCAGGACCTGCTGACCGAACGCAAGATCATGCGGGCGCTCGAAACGCCGGACGACAAAAATCGCGCCGGTTCCATTCCGCAGATCGGCGCGCTGGCTCCCGCGAGCATCGTGCTGGAAGGCGGCATCGTCGGCTATGACTCGAACATCAGGACGGGCGGCGCGGGCGTCGCGTATCTGGGCATCAGCGCGTCGCAGCAGTATCGCGTGGATCAGGTCACGGTGAACCTGCGGGCGGTAGATATCCGCAACGGCACGATTCTCAACAGCGTATCGACCACGAAGACCATCTATTCCGTTCAGGTCGATACGGGCGTGTACCGCTTCATCGGCTTCAAGGATCTGTTGCAGGCCGAGCTCGGCATGACGCGCAACGAGCCGCAGCAGTTGTGCGTGAACGAAGCGATCGAATCCGCGCTCGTACATCTGATCGTGCAGGGCGTCGCGAATCAGAGCTGGTCGCTCAAGGACATGAAGGACTGGTACGACCCGACGATGCAGCGGTATCTGCAAGAGAACCAGGGTTATGTCGCGACGATGGAAGACGTGAATCCGCCGTATAGCCCGGTGAAAGTCGATCCGCCCAAGACGCTCGGCGGTTGAACATGAACAAGGAGACGAGAATGAACCAGCCGGTTGCGCCCTGGCGCGCATCGAAGGTTGCGTTGTGTGCGGCGGTTTTCGCGGTCGTGAGCCTGTCGCTCGCGGTGTTCGCAGCGGATCTGTCGCCGGTATCGGACTTCGGGCCATCGGAGCCGGGCTTCAACGGCGGCGCGCAGTGGGCGCGTGTTTCGCAAGCCGGCGCGGGCAATCGCATGGTTGGGGTGCAGGCCGGCGCGAATGGCCTGATGGCGAATCAGGCGGGCGTCGCGAACGCGGCTGCGATCGCGCAGGGCGGCAATGGCAACTGGACGGCGCTTGCGCAGACCGGCAGCGGCAACCAGTACGAAGGCGTGCAGGCGGGCGTCGCCAACCGTTCCATCGCCGTGCAGAACGGCAGCAATAACGCAGCGACGGTGACGCAGATCGGCTCGTCGATGTCGTCGCAAGTGACGCAACTCGGGGTCAACAACGAGGTCGCCATCTTGCAGAGTCGCTACGGCGCGACGCTGCAAGTCATGCAGAACGGCAACGGCGCCAGGGCGTCGGTTCTTATGAAGTAGCAACGTTTTTCCGCCAGGGCGTGATGCCATGGCGCGAGGAGACCGCAGTAAAGAAGGTGCAGGTCGATGAGGCCGGAGCGCGGCAGGGGCTGAACTCCGTCAAGCAGAGAAGTCACTCAAAACATAAACCACGAGGCTATAAAAATGAAAGTCAAGGCATCTATCATCGCTATGGGTCTGGCGGCGCTCGCATCGGGCTCGGTATTTGCGGCAGGTTTCTCGGCCAATGAATCGGCGACGGTTTCGCAATTCGGCGAATCGAACAAGGCGACCGTCGACCAGCAATCGTCGACTGGCGACCGCGTGAGCGTGCTGCAAGGCGGCAACGGCACGAAGGCCACGGTGACCTCGAAGGACGGCGCCTCCAACCGCACGGACATCGCGCAAAACGGCGCATTCGGCGGTGACTCCGGCCTCGTCGCCAACGTGACGCAAGATCGCGCACTGAGCGAGCGCACGAGCATCACGCAGACGGGGAGCAACTCGACGGCCAACGTCACGCAAACGGCATCGGCCGGCGACAACGACAGCATCCGCCAGAACGGCACGAACAATACCGCGAAGATCACGCAGACGAACGCGGCCGGCAATACGGTGAGCATCGATCAAGGCCAGGGCAAGGGCTTCGCCCGGCTCGACGGCGGCAGCGCCACCGTCACGCAGACGTGGACGTTCGGCAATAACGTGCAGATCTCGCAGACCGGCGACCACGGCATCGCGAATGTCGAGACCACCGGCGGCGGCCTGAACAAGACCACCATCACGCAAACGGGCGGCGGCACAGATGCGTATGTCGGCCAGCAAAGCGAACTGGGCGATACCGTTTCGATCAAGCAGGACGGCTCGGCACTGGCGAAGGTGTTCTCGGGCAACGGCAGCGGCAACAAGACGACCATCGAGCAGAGCGGCGCCTATGCACCGAACTTCGCGCAAGTGAACCAGGGCAATGCCGTCAACGAAACGACGACCATCGTTCAGAGCGGCCCGCTGTACAACAAGACCTACGTGAACCAG
This sequence comes from Caballeronia sp. RCC_10, assembly GCF_041360715.1. Classification (NCBI taxonomy): domain Bacteria; kingdom Pseudomonadati; phylum Pseudomonadota; class Betaproteobacteria; order Burkholderiales; family Burkholderiaceae; genus Caballeronia; species Caballeronia sp. RCC_10. The sequence continues at coordinate 19,935 of NZ_JBFUPT010000019.1, read as the reverse complement.
TACAACGAGTCGAACGACCACACGTCGGTGACGCAATACGGCAGCACCAACGAAGCCACGCTCACGCAGCAGAACGGCGGCCGCAACGTGCTGACCTCTTTCCAGAGCGGCTCCAAGAACACCGCGAATCTGACGCAGCAAGCGGCGGTCGAATCGTCGCTGCTGTCGGTGCAACTCGGCGATCTGAACGTGGCCAACGCGACGCAGTCGGGTAAGGACGAAGAACTGCTGCTGACGCAAGTCGGCTTCGGCAACAGCGCGACGGCTCTGCAATCGGGCACGGGCAACAACGCGTACATCGGTCAGTCGGGCTACGGCAACGTGGGTTCGGTGACGCAGGTCGGCGCGGGCAACACGGCGATCGTTTCGCAAAGCGGTGCGAAGAACACCGCGACCATCTCGCAGCGTTAAGCATCGACGAGACGTAGCGAACCTTGCGGGCGGCATGCGGCTTTCGGGCCGTATGCCGCCCGCTTTTTTGCTGCGGGCCGATATCAGCCAGTTTCGCGAGATAGTGCTATGGTCGTGCGCGACGAAATCTCATCACGACCACGCCCATGAAAACCACCATCGCGGCTGTCAGCCACGCGGCAGGCCTCCTTCTTTTCGCATCGACCGCATGGGCGCAATCCAGCGTCACGATGTATGGCCGTGTCGATGGCGGCATCGAATATCTGAATCATGTCGCCAATGGCGCGGGCGGCAATTCGACGCGATGGAGCGCCGAAGGGGGCGACTGGGGCACGAGCATGTGGGGGCTCAAGGGCGTCGAAGACCTGGGCGGCGGCATGAGCGCCGTCTTCACCCTGGAGACGGCGCTGCAGATCATGAACGGGAGAACAGGCGGCGATCGCATGTTCTCGCGGCGGGCCTATGCCGGTCTGAATTCGAAGACGTGGGGCCAGATTCAGGCGGGCCGCAATCTTTTCATCGATAGCGACGGCGTGTGGGAATTCGATCCGTTCGTGCAGGAAGCGGTGTCGTCGGCATCGCTCGTGCGAGGGCGAAACTGGCAGCAGACGAGCAACAACGTCGAGTATCACAGCCCCGTGTTTCATGGCTTCGACGTGCAAGGGCAGTATGCCTTCGGCAATCAGCCCGGCGCGTTCAACAGCGGCGCGCCCGGCGAATTCGGCAGGTCCGAGGGCATCATGCTGACGTATCATTCGCCGCTTCTCGACGTGCGCGGCATCTACGACGAACTGCGCGATCAGAACGGGCGGCTCAGCAATATCTTCTCGTCGTCGCGCGAGTACTTCGTCGGCGCGAATCTCAAGGTGGACAAGTTCAAGGTGCAGGCCGCTTATACGCACTACGCCGCGCCCGATTCGCCAGCAGGCGTGGCCGATAGCGCCGATCACTACTGGCTCGGCGCGACGTATCAGGCGACGCCGCAATGGGCCGTCACGGCAGCGGGCTTCTATATTCATGTAGGCGAGGGCGCGGGCGATGCATCGCATGATCCCGCGAGCCACGCGACGCTCTATGCGCTCGGCACCACCTACAACTTCACGAAGCGCACCTTTCTCTACGGCACCGTGGCCTACGTGCGCAACAGCGCGAACGGCACGTTCTCGGTGTTCGCGACGCCGCGCAATGCCGATGTCAGTACGAGTCCGCTGGCCGGCGAATCGCAGACGGGCGCGTATGTCGGCATGATGCACATCTTCTGATCGTTTAAGATACGCCGCCTCGATAGTCGACTCATCAACGCGGAGTGTGCTTCATGATTCAGCCCGGCAACGTATTCAAGGACAACCTCGCTCAATTGCCTTCCATCGACGGCATCGAGCGTATCGATCTCATCGATGGCAAAGGCGCGGTGGCCGCCAGCATCGAAAACAAGCCTGGCAAGCAGGGCTCGCTGGCCGTCTATCACTATCTGAAGCAGGCGTTCGGCACGCTGGATGCCAAGGCCGCCGAACACGGCCTCGCGGTGTTCGCCGAACATACGGCGGATGCGCGCAATCGTCCGGGGGCGCATCCGAATGTCGATCGCCTGCTGGATATCGTTGCGGGCGGTGAGGCGTTGAAAATGGATGTGATCGCCGCGGCCTGAGCATCGGCAAAAAAGAGGCGGCCCGCGCTGGCCGCCTTCGAATAGCAATTCAGAACGCGCTATTGCAACTGCACCCGCTCGATCTTCTTCACGATCACGAGATAGCTGAATACGGTGATCAGCGCGTTGACGCCGACGAACGCGAGCGCTCCGTTGAACGATCCCGTCGTCGCGACGAGATAGCCGATCACGATCGGCGTCACGATGCCGGCGACATTGCCGAACATGTTGAAGATCGAGCCCGACAGGCCGATGGCTTCTTTCGGCGAGGTATCCGCGACCACGGCCCAGCCCAGCGCGCCGATGCCCTTGCCGAAGAACGCGAGCGACATCAGCGCAACCACGATCCAGTCCGTGTTCACATAGTTGCAGCCAATGATGCACGACGACAGCAGCATGCCGCCGACAATCGGCGCCTTGCGCGCGACGGTCAGGGAATGGCCGCGTCGAACGAGCGAATCGGAGAGCACGCCGCCGAGCACGCCGCCCGTGAAGCCGCAGATGGCGGGCAGCGACGCGACGAGTCCCGCTTGCAGAATCGTCATGTGGCGCGCCTGGACGAGGTAGATCGGGAACCACGTCAGGAAGAAGTACGTCAGCACGTTGATGCAGTACTGCGCGAGATACACGCCTAGCAGCATGCGATTCGTGAGCAGTTGCTTCACGACCGGCCAGCCGACCGGGCTGCCCTTATCGGCGCTGCCTGAACCGCGCTCACGCTGATGTCCCCGCACGAGGCCGCCGCCTTGCTCGATGTACTCGAGTTCATTGCGATTGACGCGCGGATGATCGGCGGGGTTCTTCATCACCGAAAGCCAGATGATGGCGAGCATCAGGCCCGCGACGCCCATCACGATATACACGTGATGCCAGCCGAACGCATGTGTGAGCCACGCCATCAGCGGCGTGAACACGACAGCCGCGAAGTATTGCGCCGAATTAAAAATGGCCGATGCCGTGCCGCGTTCCTTCGTCGGGAACCAGCTCGCGACGACCTTCGCATTGGCGGGGAAGGCCGGCGCTTCAGCTGCGCCCATCATGAAGCGCAGCACGAACAACGCGGTGACTGCCGCCGCTGCGCTGCCGAGCAGGCCAATCGCACTTTGCAGCAGCGTGAACAGCGACCACAGGAAAATGCTGGCCGCATAGACGCGGCGCGCGCCGAAGCGGTCGAGCAGCCAGCCCGCCGGGACCTGAGATAGTACGTATGCCCAACTAAAGGCCGAGAAGATATAACCCATGCGGATGGCGTCGAAGCCGAACTCCGCGCGCATGGCCGCGCCCGTCACCGACAACGTGGCGCGGTCCGCGTAATTGAATGTCGTGATCGCGAAGATCAGCAACAGAATGACGTAACGCACTTTCGTGCGCTTCATGACGTCGGCGGGATGGGCGGCGCGGCTCATCGACATGAACTTCTCCTCGTCTCCGGTGCTTCATGCACGAAGGGCCGCACGAGCGGCCCTTTTCGATGCGGGCGCGCGTGACTGTCTGCGTGCCCGTTGCAGTGCCCGCCGCTTATTGCGAGCCGAGCTTCTTGATGAGCGCGTCGAGCTGGCCCATCTCTTCTTCGGTCAGATCGATGAGCGGCGCGCGCACCGGGCCTGCGTCGTGACCGACGAGCTTCGCGCCCGCCTTGACGATGCTCACCGCATAGCCTGCGCGGCGGTTGCGGATGGCAAGGTACGGCAGGAAGAATTCGTCGACCAGCTTGCCGGTGGTTTCGTGATCGTTCGCGGCGATCGCGCGATAGAAGTCCATCGCCGTCTTCGGGATGAAGTTGAAGACCGCCGACGAATACACCGGCACGCCGAGCGCCTTGTAGGCGGCGGCGTAGACTTCCGCCGTCGGCAGGCCGCCGAGGTACGAGAAGCGGTCGCCGAGGCGGCGGCGGATGGTGACCATCGCTTCGATTTCACCCACGCCGTCCTTGAAGCCGATCAGGTTCGGGCAGCGGTCGGCGAGGCGCTCGAGCATGTCGGCATTGAGCTTCGAATTGGCGCGGTTATAGATGATGACGCCCATCTTCGGCACGGCTTTGCAGACTTCTTCGGCGTGCGCCGCGATGCCTTCCTGCGATGCTTCGGTCAGGTAATGCGGCATCAGCAAAATGCCTTGCGCGCCGTTCTTCTCGGCTTCCTGCGCAAAGGCGATCGCGGTGCGCGTCGGGCCGCCCGCGCCCGCGAGAATCGGCACCTTGCCACGGCACACTTCGGTCGCCGTGCGCACGATCTGCGAATATTCAGGTTGCGTCAGCGAAAAGAACTCGCCCGTGCCGCCCGCCACGAAGAGCGCCGACGCGCCATAAGGAGCGAGCCATTCGAGGCGCTCCGCGTAGGTATCGGCGCGGAAGTTGCCCTGCGCGTCGAAGTCGGTCACGGGGAACGAAAGCAGGCCTTCGGAAACGATTTGCTTGAGTTCTTGCGGTGTCGTCATGGTTTGTTGTCTCAGTGAGGAGCGTGCGGCAGATGCAGCGCTTATAGGTCATCGTACAACATCGCGTCTTGCCGAACAAGCGTAAACGTGAGTGTCGCTGTAGAATGAAGGGTAAATACCGAGGAACGGCTGACTGTTATGTTGTAGGATGACATAACTCCAGAAGTCGGCTCAATGGCGCCAAGGACCATCAGAATGAATCAGCCCCCGCTTTATATTCGCGTGCATCCCGAAGACAACGTGGCGATCGTCGTGAACGACGGCGGCCTCGGGGAAGGCGCAACGTTCTCCGATGGCCTCGTGCTGCGCGAGCGCGTGCCGCAAGGCCACAAGGTCGCGCTGAAGGACCTCGCGGAAGGCGATGCGGTCATCCGCTACAACGTGGTGATCGGCTATGCGCTCAAGCCGCTGCCGAAGGGTAGCTGGATCAACGAGCACGTGCTGCGGATGCCGACGCCGCCCGAGCTTCATGACTTGCCGATCGCGACCATCCAGGCGCCCGACACGTCGCCGCTCGAAGGCTTCACGTTCGAGGGGTATCGGAATGCGGACGGCACGGTCGGCACCCGCAATATCCTCGCGATCACGACGACCGTGCAATGCGTCGCGGATGTCGTGCAGCACGCGGTCGACCGCATCAAGGCGGAGCTGTTGCCGCGCTACCCGAATGTCGACGATGTCGTGAGCCTCGGTCACACATACGGCTGCGGCGTCGCTATCGAAGCGCCCGACGCGATGGTGCCGATCCGCACGGTGCGCAACATCGCACTGAATCCGAACTTCGGCGGCGAAGTGATGATGGTGAGCCTCGGCTGCGAGAAGCTGCAGCCCGAGCGCCTGATGCCGCCGGGCACGATCCCGATCGCTGCGGCCGCCGTGGATGACGCGATCGCGGATATCGGCGACATGGAGAGCGAGGACAACGGCGCGGCGGTCGTCTTGCAGGACGAGGTGCACGTCGGCTTCCAGTCGATGATCGATTCCATCATGCGCATGGCGGAAACGCACCTGAAGCGGCTGAACAATCGCCGCCGGGAGACGTGCCCCGCGTCGGATCTGGTTGTCGGCGTGCAGTGCGGCGGCAGCGATGCGTTTTCCGGTCTGACCGCGAACCCGGCGGTCGGCTTCGCGACCGATTTGCTGGTGCGCGCGGGCGCGACGGTCATGTTCTCGGAAGTGACGGAAGTGCGCGATGGCGTCGCGCAGCTCACCGCGCGAGCCGCGAATGGCGAAGTGGCGGCGGCGATCATCCGCGAGATGCAGTGGTACGACGATTATTTGAAGCGGGGCGGCGCGGATCGCAGCGCGAATACGACGCCGGGCAACAAGAAGGGCGGGTTGTCCAACATCGTCGAGAAGGCGATGGGGTCGATCGTGAAGTCGGGTTCGTCGACGATTTCGGGCGTGCTGTCGCCGGGAGAGAAGGTCAAGCAGAAGGGCTTGATCTATGCTGCGACGCCTGCGAGCGATTTCATCTGCGGCACGCTGCAACTGGCGGCGGGCATCAACCTTCACGTGTTCACGACCGGGCGCGGCACGCCGTATAGTCTCGCGGAAGTGCCGGTCATCAAGGTGGCGACCCGTTCCGATCTGGCGCGCCGCTGGCACGATCTGATGGATGTGAACGCGGGCACCATCGCGACCGGCGAAGCGACGATTGGCGATGTGGGCTGGGAGCTGTTCCGGCTGATGCTGGATATCGCGAGCGGGAAGAAGCAGACGAAGGCCGAGGCGCTGAAGCTGCATAACGCGCTCGTATTGTTCAATCCGGCACCGGTGACCTGAAGCGAGAGAAGTGGTGTTGACCCGCGAAAAGCCCCGATCTTTCGGGGCTTTTTTTCGTTTTCGCGGTTACCGACGCCTCTCCATATGCTGCACATGTAAGCTACTCATCTGCCAGCCCACCACTAACCGCCATGCTCAAAATCAACCCCACCCGCCTGCTGAACGACCTCAGCCACCTGCGCACCTTCGGAGCCACCGGCCCCGGCGTCGTGCGCCTGTCGTTATCAGCCGCGGACATGACCGCGCGCCGCTGGCTCGTCGACCGTATGCGCGATGCGGGCCTTGATGCCTCCATCGATGGCGTCGGCACCGTGTTCGGCCGCTCGCGCAACGCCGGGCCCGCGCTGCTGATCGGCTCGCACACCGACACGCAACCGACAGGCGGCTGGCTCGATGGCGCATTGGGCGTGATCTACGGCATCGAAATCGCACGCGCGCTCGCCGAATGCGAAGAGACCAAACATCTCGCCGTCGATGTCGCTTCGTGGATCGACGAGGAAGGCACGTTCTCCGGCTTTCTCGGCAGCCGCAGCTTCGTCGGCGATAACGTCGATGAAGCGATCCGCCAAGCGCGCAATCGCGAAGGCGTATTACTCGCCGATGCGCTCGCGCAAGCGGGCATCGCAAACGCACCGCGCGTTCGCATCGACGAGGCGCGGCACAAGGCGTATCTCGAGCCGCATATCGAACAGGGCGGGCGGCTGGAGGCGGGCGGCAAGTCGCTCGGCGTGGTGACGACGATCGTCGGCATACGCGAGCTTGCGCTGCGCTTCACCGGCCAGCGCAATCACGCGGGCACGACGCCGATGGCTATCCGCCGCGATGCGGGCGCGGCGCTCGTCGCGTTCATCGTGCGCATGGACGACGCGTTCAAACAACTCGCCGATGCGGATACGGTATGGACCGTCGGCCGCATCGAACTCGATCCGAGTTCGTTCAGCGTCGTGCCCGGACGGGCGGACATGTGCCTGCAATTCCGCGACGCCGATCCCGCGCGGCTCGATGCGATGGAACGCGCGCTCGCCACGCTGATCGACGCGTTCAACGCAGAAAACGGCGTGCACGTGGAAATTGCGACGAGCGAACCGCCCGAGCAACCCGTCGTGATGAACAGCGCATTGCAGACCCATCTCGCCGATGCAGCCGAAGCGCTCGCGCCCGGTCAATGGGAGCGCATGCCGAGCGGCGCATCGCACGATGCGCAGGTCATTGCGCATCATTTGCCGGCTTGCATGCTGTTCGTGCCGAGCATCGGCGGCGTCAGTCACGACTTCATCGAAGATACGGAGCAAGCGCATATCGTGCTGGGATGCGAGGTCGCGGCGCGGGCCGCCGCAAGCATCCTGCACGAACTGAATCGTCATTCGTGACCACGTGTCATCAATGAAGTGACGCGTGCGGCATCGGTTGAACGATGGCGTTGTCCTACGATGCGAGGCTTCTGCATACGGAGGAATCAGACGATGTACGCCATCACAGGAATCACCGGACAAGTCGGCGGGGCGCTCGCCAATGCATTGCTCGAAGCGGGACAACGCGTGCGCGCCGTCGTGCGCGATGCGAGAAAGGGCGATGCGTGGCGCGCACGCGGCTGCGAAGTCGCCGTCGCCACGATGACCGATGCCGACACCCTCGCGCAAGCCTTCGAAGGCGCGCACGGCGTCTTTATCCTGCTGCCGCCCGAGTTCGATCCCGCGCCGGGTTTTCCGGAAACGCGCGAAGTCATCGATGCAATCGTCGCGGCGGTCAGGCGTGCAAAGCCGCGCAGGATCGTGTGTCTGTCGACCATCGGCGCGCAGGCCGCGCAAGAGAACCTGTTGACGCAGCACACCTTGCTTCAGGAGGCGCTCGCAAGTCAGCCGATTCCTGTCACGTTTCTGCGCCCCGGCTGGTTCATGGAAAACAGCGCGTGGGACGTGCAATCGGCGCGCGACGAGGGCATCGTCCATTCGTTTCTGCAACCGCTGGATCGCGCCATTCCGATGATTGCGACCGTCGATATCGGTAAAGCCGCCGCGAAGCTGCTACAGGAAGCGTGGCAGGGACATCGCATCATCGAGCTGGAAGGGCCGAAGCGCGTGAGCCCTGACGATATCGCTCGTGCGTTCGCGACGGTGCTCGGCAAGCCGGTGCGCGCACAAGCGGTGCCGCGCGACACCTGGCAGGCGTTGTTCGAGCAGCAAGGCATGCGGCATCCGATGCCGCGCATCCGCATGCTCGACGGCTTCAACGAAGGATGGATCGACTTCGAGAAGCCGCGCGACGAGATCATCAAGGGCAATGAATCGCTCGAGTCGGTGATTCGCAAGCTCGTGGCCTGAGCCGATCACTTTCCTTTGGCTTGCGCCACGTCTTCGTCACGCTCCCAGCCGCCGCCCAGTGCAAGGAACAGGTTGACCTGATCCACCGCGACCTGACCTTCCGCCGCCGCCACTTGCGCGGCGACGCTGGTCAGCGTGCGCGTCGCATCGAGGTCGGCGATAAACGATTCGCGTCCCGCCGAATACAGTCGGTGCGTCTCGTCCGCCGATTGCACCGCAGAACGGTACGCCGTGCGCAGGTTATCGGCGCGGGTCGTATCGGAAGCATAGGTGGCGAGATTGCTTTGCGTTTCACGCAGCGCGTTCAGCACGACGCCGTCGAAATGCGCGAGCGCGCCGCCCGATGCCGCCTCCGCCTGCTGCACGCGTGCGCGCTGGCCGTTGATCGGGAAGTTCCAGTTGATGAGCGGTCCGAACGCCCAGCGGTTCGTCGTCGCGCCCAGCAGGTCTTGCGCGATACCGACCGATCCCACCGACGCGCCGAAGCTCACCGACGGATACAGCGCCGCCGTCGCCACGCCGATGCGCGCCGTCGATGCCGCCAGTTGCCGCTCGGCCTGCCGCACATCGGGGCGGCGTTTGAGCAGCGCGGCGCCATCGCCGACGGGAATCGGCTGGCGCAGCTTCGGCAGTCTGTTGCATGCGAGCGCGGCGGGCGGCAGCGCGGAAGGCGCACGCGCGAGCAGCATCGCCAGGCGATACTGCGCCACGCGTCGGCGGGCGACGTATCGCGGGATATCGGCGGCGAGCGTCTCGGACTGCGTCTGTCCGCGCGTGACTTCGGACTGATTGCCGCGCCCCGCATTGCGCAGCCGCGTGGTCAGTCTCACGCGCTCGCGCTGCAATTCCAGCGACTTCTGCGCGATGGACAGCTCTTCCGCCGCCGAGCACGATTCGACATAGGCGCGCACGACATCGGCGACCACCGTGATGCGCGCGAGATCGGAGGCGGCTTCGACGGCTTCATCGTCGGCGACGGCGGCTTCGATACCGCGCTTCAGCTTGCCGAACAGGTCGAACTCATACGACACGCTCAGTTCGAGCGCACCTTCGTTCACGACCGGCAGCTTCTCGGTCAACAAGTACTGTTCCGCCGATTCCTGCGCGCGCTGGAACGCGACCGAACTCTTGCTCGAAAAGCCGCCTTGCCGGTTTGCGAATTCGACTTCGGCGCGCGAGCGGGCGAGATTGGCTGCGGCCACACGCAGGTCCGCGTTCGATATGAGCGCTTCGCTGACGAGCTCGTCGAGCGCGGGGTCGTCGTAGAGACGCCACCATTTCGAGGGCGCCGTGCCTTGCGTGACGGGCGCATCGGCGGCGCCTTCGATCGGCGCGTTCACATACGGCGCGTTGACCGCCGCGCCTTCGGGCAGCTTGTAATCGGGGCCTACGGTCATGCAGCCGCCGAGTGCGAGCATCGACGCAAGCAGCGTGAGGCCGAGGCGTGGCGTCGTCATGCGTGCAATGCCTTTCATTGCGATGCGCCCGAAGCAGCCGCGCCAGCGGGAACATGCGCCGGCAGCGGCGATGCGGGCGCCGTCGCGGATGCGGGCACGTTGCCCGCCGGCGCGCGACGCCCGACCGCGGGACCGATGCCGCGCACCGACACCGTCGCGGTGCGGCCCGCGATCATGCGGAAATCGGCGGGAATTTCATCGAGCGTGACGCGCACCGGAATGCGCTGCGCGAGCCGCACCCAGCTGAACGCGGGGTTCACGTTCGGCAAGAGACTCGGGCTTTGCTGACGATCGCGGTCTTCAATTGCCGCGACGATGCTCTGCACATGACCGCGCAGAATGTTCGGCTCGCCCATCACCTTGATGTCGACCGGCTGGCCGATGTCGATGCCATGCAGCTTGGTCTCTTCGAAATAGCCATCGACGCGGAACGAATGCAGATCGACCACCGACAGCACCGCGCGTCCCGCCGCTACGAATTCGCCTGCACGCGGCGCGCGATCGTTCAGATAGCCATCGACGGGACTCAGCACTTCCGTGCGCTGCAGGTTGAGACGCGCGGTGTCGATCGCGACCTGCGCATCGGTGAGCGCGGCGGTGGCCTGCTGAACGCGCGACTGCGTCTCTTCCACTATTTCACGCGCGACGAGATTGCCGAGCGAACGGTTGCGCGCGTCTTCGCGGCGCGCCTGATCGAGCGTCGCGCGGCGCTGCTGCGCGTTCGCTTCGGCGTTGCGCAGCGCGAGCGCATAGCGCGCCTGATCGATCACGAAGAGCACGTCGCCGCGTTTGACCTGCTGGTTGTCCGCGACCTTCACTTCGGTGATGAGACCTGACACGTCGGGCGCAACCTGGATGACATCCGCGCGGACGTGGCCATCGCGCGTCCACGGCGCGAACATGTAGTAATCGACCAGCTTCCACAGCACGACGGCTGCAATGGCGACGACGATGAGCGTGAGCAGTATCTGCCCGACTGAGAACCAGGTTTTTTTCACGTGATGAGCCGGTGCGAAACGACGACGACAAGCCCCAGCACCAGTACATAGATGCCGAGATCGAAAACGGAGCGATGCCACACGAAGCGATAGAAGCCCACGCGGGCGAGCACGGTGCGGATCGCCAGATTCAGCAGATAGGCGATGAACATCAGCACGAGCACGGCGGGCACGAACACGCCGAGAATGTCGATTTCGCCGATCATGCGTGAAAGTTCAATGACGAGAGTAGTTGCGCGATCATCATGCGGGCTCTTCCCTTGGCGCGTCGCCGCGTGCGTTCGTATTGGCCTGCGTTTCGGTCGCCGGCGGATGCAGCGACAGACGAACGCCGATCAGCGCGTGCAGCGTATCGCGCAAGAGGCGTTCACCCGGCAGCGCGGCTTGCGCATGCTTGCCGGCCTCTTCGATGGTATGAGCCGCGACGCGCGCGACGGCGGCATCGATGGTCCGCACGAGCGCGGGCGGCACGGGCAGACGGTCGCGCCGGTCGATGCATTCCTGAAAGTACGCGCGCACGCCCGCGAGCACGTCGTCGATGGACGCTTGCACGTCGGCCGTGAGCTTGCGGCGCGCGCGCCGCAGATCGAGTGCATTCAGCGCCACGCGGAAGTCGCGAAAGCTCTCGATCGACGGATGCTTGTGCGAGTCCGTGCTCGCGTGGCGCGGCAGCACTTGCATCAGGCGGTCGAGCATGCGCGAGTAAAGATCGCGCTGATCGGAAATCGTCGCCGTCGATGCGCTGACGACGATATCGCGCCACGCCGAACGCGTGAGGCGCGCGACCGCGAGTTCGGAGCCGAAGGGCCGCGTGACGCGCGTCCAGACGAACGCGAAGAGCAGTCCGGCAAGGCCCGCCAGATTGCTGTTCAGAAAGACGAAGATATCGGCTTCGTAGGCGCTCTGGATGCTGAGGAACGTCGCCGTATTCACCGCGACGAGCATGGTGATGAGCGTGAAGCGCGGGCGCGGAATCAGCGTGCCGATGATGAGAAACGGCACCGAGAAGATCACGACGAGCATCGGAAAGTCATGCACGTGAGGCAGCACCGCGAACACGTACAGCCCGGCCAGCGCCACGCTGATGCAGGTCGCGAGAAAGAACGTGAACACTTGCGGCGCGGGCTCGTCGAGCGCGGCGAAGAAGCAGCACGCCACCGCGGCAAGCGCCACGCCGCTCGCGCCATCCGCCCAGCCGGACTGGATCCACAGCACGCACGCGACGATGATCGCGCCGACCGCGACCGCCGTCGAAAACAGCATCATGCCGAGGTCGAAGAAACGCGCCGTGCCGCCGAGCCGCCAGTGACGGAAGCGCGGACGCCAGCGATGCTCCTCGTGCAGGATTGCGGCGCGCAGCGTGCGGATGTCGCGCCATACGTCGACGACCTGACCGAGCCGCCACAGCGCGCTCGAGAACAGCGCCCCGTCTTCGCTCGCGAGGGCTTCAGCGGACGGCCGCATCGCCGCGATGCGCTCGCGGAACGCGTCGGGTTCGCGGTCCGTTTCGGCGGGATCGTGTTCTTTCGGGGCGGGCAGCGAGATCCATCTCGCGACATCGGCGAGCAGCGCTTCGAGGCCTTCCGGATGCGTGCCGCGCCTGACGATGATTTCGATGAGCGGATCGGCAAGCGATGAAATCAGCGGCAGGAAAATCTGCATGCGCCCCTGCAACGCCCGCGCGCGCCGCACGATATCGGGGCGCGTGTGATCGTAGGTCAACTGGCTCAGCAGCACCTCGAGGCCGTTGACCGTGGCCGCGAGCCTCTGGCGCGCCGCCGAAATCTGCGCGCCGGCGAGGCGGCCCGAGAGCGTTTCGCTCGCATAGAAGGCGGCGTCGCGGAACCAGGCGTCGGTGCGCTCGATGAGCGTCGGCGCAAGACGGCTCGGAAAGAACACCGTCCCGACGATGCTCGCCACGACGATGCCGAGCGTGATCTCTTCGGTGCGCGAGATCGCGAGATCGAATACGGCAGTCGGATTCGTGACGGCGGGCAGCGCGATCAGCGGCAACGTATAGCCCGCAAGCAGGAAGACATAGCTGCGCGCGGTGCGGTCGAACATCGAGAGGAGCAGCAGCGTGCCCGTCCATAACGCGACCAGCACGCTAAAGAAGATCGGCGATTCGACGAAGGACGGCACGATCACCACCGCGCCCGCCGCGCCGATCACGGTGCCGAGCGCGCGATACAGCGCCTTCGAGCGCGTCGCGCCGACGAACGGGTTGGAGACGATATAGCAGGTGGCCATCGCCCAGTAAGGACGCGGCAATTCGAGTGCAAGCGCAATGTAAAGCGCAATCATCGCGGCTGCGAAGGTCCGCGTGGAAAACAGCCATTCGCGTGCGGACGGAAAATTCATGGTGCGGGGGTGTCGCGCCTGCCGCTGGTCGCATCGACCGATGCATTGAACACGCTGAGCACGCGCAGGGTCGTTTCGAGGTCTTCGCGGCTGACGTCCTTCAAAAGCCGTTCGCGCAACGAGACGAGCCGCTCTTCCATGCGCGCGGTGACGGCACGGCCTTCATCGGTGAGCGAGATGGTCTTGGCGCGCTTGTCCTCGGGATCTTCGTCGCGCCGCACGAGGCCGGCGGCGCACAGTTGATCCAGCAGACGGACGAGCGATGGTCCTTCGATGCCGATATGCTCGGCCAGCGCGACCTGCCGCACCGCTTGCCCGAGCCGGTGCGCGGCGAGCAGGGGCACCGCGCACGCCTCCGATACGCCGTATGAAGCGAGCACGCCGTGGCTCGTGCGCCGCCAGCGGCGCGCTGCCAGTACGAGCGTACTGCTGACCGAACGGCGCAGGAGATCGAGGGAAGTCATGGGCCGGGATTATAGCGGCTGTTTCATTCGTTAGCGTGCTAACGATTCGGGGTTTCCCGAGTATGTTCGCCCTGCGTTCGGCGACGCGCGGCGCTCGGGAAATATGTCGTGCTATCTTGCCGATTCGACCATCCGCCGGGCCAGCCATGCCGATCAGTTACCTCAGGGACCTGACCTCGCCGAGCCGCACCGACTCCGCCAATCGCCGGCTGGGCCGCGCGCTCGCGTTCGTTGCGGGCGCGGCCAACGCGGGCGGCTTTCTGGCCGTCGGGCAATACACGTCGCATATGTCGGGGCTGGTGTCGTCGGTGGCGGATCACCTCGTGCTCGGCCAGATGGCGTTCGCGTTCTCCGCGATCGGCGCGGTGCTCGCGTTTCTGGCGGGCGCGGCGACGTCGGCGCTGCTCATCAACTGGGGACGGCAGCGCGCCGCGCAGAGCGTGTTCGCGACACCGCTGTTGCTCGAAGCGTGTCTGCTGCTCGCGTTCGGCGTGCTCGGCGCGAACCTTGAGACGCATCGCGTGTGGGACGTGCCGGCGACGGTCGCGCTTCTTTGCTTCGTGATGGGCTTGCAGAACGCGATGATCACGAAGATATCGAAGGCGGAAATCCGGACCACGCACGTGACGGGGCTGGTGACGGATATCGGCATCGAACTGGGCAAGATTCTTTACTGGAACCGTGGCGTATCGCGCGGCGACGCGCGGTATGTGCGCGCGAATCATGCGCGCCTCGCGCTGCTCGGTTCGCTGCTCGGCATGTTCGTGGCGGGCGGTTTCGCGGGCGCGCTCGGCTTCGCGCATCTCGGCTTCATGGCGACGGTGCCGCTCGCCGTGCTCCTGCTGCTGTTCTCATCGGTGCCGGTGGTGGATGACTTGTCGGCGGTGCGGCGGCGCAGGTAAAGCCGCGCATGCGTCGATCGGTCGGCGTCCGGCCTCGCATCGTCGAATAGAATCCTTCGCGTCGATCATTCACTACAAGCGAAGGATTCAGCCAATGAAGCCCACCATGCTGCGCTTGTTCGCAGCGGCCGTTCTCTCCGCGTGCGCGCTCCCGGTATTCAGCCAGACGACTCCCGACGCCATCCGGCATATCGTCGACACGGCGATCACGCCGCTCATGACTCGCGACGACATCGCGGGCATGGCGGTCGGCGTCGTCGCGAACGGTGAGACGCAGATGTTCACTTACGGCGTGGCGTCGAAGCAAACGGGCAAGCCCGTCACGGGCGACACGCTCTTCGAACTCGGCTCCGTCAGCAAGACCTTCACCGCGACGCTTGCGTCCTACGCTCAGCTGCAAGGCGATCTTTCCTTCAGCGATCCAGTGAGCAAGCGCGTTCCCGAGTTGCGTGGCACGCCATTCGGCGACACAGTCACGCTGCTCGATCTCGCGACGCACACGCCCGGCGGCCTGCCGCTGCAAGTGCCCGATGACGTGCACGACAACGCGCAACTGATGCAGTATTTCAAGGCGTGGAAGCCGCGTTACCCGGCGGGCGCGTATCGCACGTATGCGAATCCGGGCATCGGCATGCTCGGCTTGATCACCGCAAAGACGATGCGGCAAGACTTCGATGCGCTCATGCAGCAGCGCCTCTTTCCCGCGCTGGGCCTGACGAGTACCTATATTCAGGTGCCCGCCGCTCGCATGAAGGACTACGCGCAGGGTTATGCGAAGGACGGCGCGCCGGTTCGCGTGAAGCCGGGCGTGCTGTCATCGGAAGCGTACGGCGTGAAGGCGACGGTCACGGACATGATGCGCTTCGTTCAGGCAAATATGAACGATGCCGCGAACATCGACGCGACGTGGCAGCGCGCGATCATCGCGACGCACACCGGCTACTTCGTCGCCGGCCCCATGACGCAGGATCTCATCTGGGAGCAGTATCCGTATCCCGCGCAATTGCAGGCTTTGCTCGATGGCAACTCGCCCGCGATGGCGCTCGAAGCGCAACGGGTCGAACGCATGCAACCGCCGCAAGCGCCGCGCGGCGATGTGTGGATCAACAAGACCGGATCCACGAACGGCTTCGGCGCGTATGTCGCCTTCGTGCCGGGCCAGCATGTTGGCATCGTCATGCTGGCGAACCGGAACATCCCGAACACGGAACGCGTCGCCGCGGCGTATGCGATCGTGACAGCCCTGCTCGATGCGGAAGCGGGCCGTCAGCGCTCTTCGTCGCGATAGACGTCGAGCGCGGTCGTGCGCAAGGCGTCGATCATCACGTTCGCGGCGGGCGAGAGCAAGCCGTCCGCCCGCGTGACGATGCCGAAGTCGTCCATCTGACAATCCATCGGCAACGGAAGCATCTCGGTGACGCCATGACGCGCGTAGTAGAGCGCGACATCCTCGGCGAGCACCGCGATCATGTCGCTTTGCTCCAGCAAGCGCGTGATGAACAGAATGGCCGCCGTCTCGACCACGTTCGAAGGCGGCGCAAGACTCGCACGCTGAAACATCAACTCGAAGCGATGCCGCAGCACGCTGCCCGCCGGCGGCACGAGCCACGCGCACGGCTGCACATCGGCGAGCGTAAGCGCCGGGCTTTTCAACAACGGATGCCCCGAGCGCACGACGGCGCGCACCGGCTCGCCGCTCAACGGCTCGTAACGCAGCCTGAGCTTGTCATGCTCCGCCGAAAGCCGGCCGATGACCACGTCGAGTTTCTCTTGCGCAAGCCGTTCGAGCAGCACGTTGCTCGCATCGATTTCGACGGACACGCGGATGTCCGCATGCGCGCGTTTCACAGCCGCGACCGCCGCGGGCAGAAGCCGCACGCCGGGCGACGTGATCGCCCCGACCGCCACATGCCCGAGCCGCCCTGACTTCAACGCGACTAACTCTTCTTGCGCCTGATCGAGACTGCCGAGCACGGCACGCGCGTGGCGGACCATTGCATCGCCATACAGTGTGGGACGCATGCCGCGCGGCCCGCGCTCGAAGAGCGTCACACCGAGCGTCTCTTCCAGTTCGCGCAGGAGCTTCGACGCGGCGGGCTGCGTCATATGCAGCGCAGTGGCCGCGCGATGAATGTTGCCTTCTTCCGCCAGCGCGACGACGAGCATCAACTGTCGCGTCTTCAGCCGGTTGCGGATATACCAGGGAGTTGAATTCAGCATCAACATCTAAGGGTTTGCACGAATGCTGATTTGAATATGGGGAAGGTCGAACATTTCATTGGCAGATTATCACGCGCTCTCCTATCCTTCGCCGAATCGACTTCTGAAAATGGACTGATACATGTCGGCATCGAAACCCAAGCTGCGCTCACAACAATGGTTCGGCACCGCCGACAAGAACGGCTTCATGTATCGAAGCTGGATGAAGAATCAGGGCATTCCCGATCACGAATTCGACGGCCGCCCGGTCATCGGCATCTGCAATACCTGGTCGGAACTGACGCCGTGCAATGCGCACTTCCGCAAGATCGCCGAGCACGTGAAGCGCGGCGTGTATGAAGCCGGCGGCTTTCCTGTCGAATTCCCCGTGTTTTCCAATGGCGAATCGAACCTGCGTCCGACCGCGATGCTTACGCGCAATCTCGCGGCGATGGACGTCGAAGAAGCGATTCGCGGCAATCCCATCGATGCCGTGGTGCTGCTCACCGGCTGCGACAAGACCACGCCCGCGCTCCTGATGGGCGCGGCAAGCTGCGATGTGCCGGCCATCGTCGTGACGGGCGGGCCGATGTTGAACGGCAAGCTCGACGGCAAGAACATCGGTTCCGGCACGGCGGTCTGGCAACTGCATGAATCGCTGAAGGCGGGCGAGATCGACCTGCATCAGTTCCTGTCGGCGGAAGGGGGCATGTCGCGCTCGGCGGGCACCTGCAACACGATGGGCACCGCATCGACGATGGCGTGCATGGCCGAAGCGCTCGGCACGTCCTTGCCGCACAACGCGGCGATTCCCGCCGTCGATGCGCGTCGCTACGTGCTCGCGCACATGTCCGGCATTCGCATCGTGGAGATGGCGCTCGAAGGGCTGACGCTGTCGAAGATCCTGACGCGCGAAGCCTTCGAGAACGCAATCCGCACCAACGCGGCCATCGGCGGCTCGACCAACGCGGTCATCCATCTGAAGGCGATCGCGGGGCGCATCGGCGTGCCGCTGGAACTGGAAGACTGGACGCGCATCGGCCGCGATACGCCGACCATCGTCGATCTGATGCCTTCGGGCCGTTTCCTGATGGAAGAGTTTTATTACGCGGGCGGCTTGCCGGCGGTGCTGCGGCGCCTCGGCGAAGCGAACCTGCTGCCGCATCCGGACGCGCTGACGGTCAATGGCAAGACGCTGTGGGACAACGTGAAGACGGCGCCCAACACGAACGACGAAGTGATCCGCGAACTGAGCAATCCGCTGATCGCCGATGGCGGCATTCGCGTCTTGCGCGGCAATCTCGCGCCGCGCGGCGCGGTGCTGAAGCCGTCGGCGGCGAGTCCCGAACTGCTCAAGCATCGCGGGCGCGCGGTCGTGTTCGAGAACCTCGAGCACTACAAGGAACGCATCGTCGATGAAACGCTCGACGTCGACAAGGACTGCGTGCTCGTGATGAAGAACTGCGGGCCAAAGGGTTATCCGGGCATGGCCGAAGTGGGCAACATGGGCTTGCCGCCGAAGCTCTTGCGTCAAGGCGTGAAGGACATGGTCCGCATCTCCGATGCGCGCATGAGCGGCACGGCGTATGGCACGGTGGTGCTGCATGTCGCGCCCGAAGCGGCGGCGGGCGGGCCGCTTGCCGCGGTGCGCGACGGCGACTATATCGAGCTGGATTGCGATGCAGGCACGCTGCATCTCGACATCAGCGACGAGGAACTCGCGCGCCGCATGGAAGGTCACGTGCCGCCGAAAGTGTGGGGCGATGGCGGCTATCAGCGTCTCTACGTCGATCACGTGCTGCAAGCGGACGAAGGCTGCGATCTCGACTTCCTCGTCGGCAAGCGCGGCGCGGAAGTGCCGCGTCACTCGCATTGAACCGGCTACGGAGAGCATCGGTATGACAACGCGTTATACGCTCGCGGTCGTCGGCATCGGCAAGATCGCGCGGGACCAGCATCTTCCGGCGATCGCCGCGCAGCCCGGCTTCGAGCTTGTCGCATGCGCGAGCCGCAATGCGTCCGTCGATGGCGTGCGCAATTACGCGGACATCGACGCGCTGCTGGCGGGGGAATCATCGCTCGATGCGGTGTCGCTCTGCGCGCCGCCGCAAGTGCGCTTCGCACAGGCCCGCGCGGCGCTCGAAGCAGGCAAGCACGTGATGCTCGAAAAGCCGCCGGGCGCGAGCGTCAGTGAAGTCGAAGCGCTGAACGAGATCGCGCGGGCCAACGGCTGCACGCTTTTCGCAAGCTGGCATTCGCGGGCGGCGAGCGCGGTGGAGCCGGCGCGCGCGTGGCTCGCATCGAAGGAAGCGGGCAACGTGCGCGCAGTGGAAGTGCGCTGGAAAGAGGACGTGCGCCGCTGGCATCCGGGGCAGCAATGGATCTGGGAGCCGGGCGGACTCGGCGTGTTCGATCCGGGCATCAATGCATTGTCGATCGTGACGCGCATCCTGCCGCGCGAGATCGCATTGCGCGCGGCGACGCTGACCATTCCGCGCGATACCGCGACGCCGATCGCCGCCGAGCTGGAGTGCGTCGATACAAACGGCGCACCGGTGCGCGCGGTGTTCGACTGGCGTCACGGCCCGGTCGAAGAATGGGCGATCGACGTGGATACGGATGCGGGCCGCCTGTCGATTCGCGAAGGCGGCAAGCGTTTGTCCATTGCGGGCGAGGACATCACGCTCGGCGCGGAGCGTGAATATCCGGCGCTTTACGAACGCTTTCACGAACTCATCGCGCAGCGGGAAAGCGATGTCGATATACGTCCGCTGCGGCTCGTCGCCGATGCGTTCCTCTTAGCAGGCCGCTGAAATACTGATCGCAGAGGTCATCGCGGGATGTGCCTGAAGCGTTGATAGAAGGACCTAACTTGCCCCCCCGGAGATCATGCGCGGCGCCGACACGTTCACTGAGAGTTTGTTTTCCTTTCGCAAGCTCGACGACTTCGTTC
>NZ_JBFUPT010000018.1:0-102418 GCF_041360715.1 Caballeronia sp. RCC_10 | reverse complement strand
CGTCTTGCGTCGCTGCATCAGCAGCAGAGAAACGAGATTATGAACATCGTTTCGAAGTCTGTCAACAAGTTTTTGAAGCTACTCATCGACTCGCCTTTCGGCACTTCTTCCAAGACCCGAATCACATGTGATTCGCTGAAATCAAACGGGTCGTGCAAACATCGCACGACCCGCCGATATGCGTCTTGGTGCCGGCTGCAGGACTCGAACCCGCCACCTGATGATTACAAATCAACTGCTCTACCAGATGAGCTAAGCCGGCGAAGGACGAGATTCTACTTCATTTGACGACTTTGAGGTGCGATCTCGCGGGAGATTTTGCGTCGTCGTCCGCAGAACCCAGAGTCGGCCCCTCGCGATCCAGCGCACCCTCAGCATCCGATCGCTCGTCGGCCATCGATTCGGCCGGGCGCGCCTCGCGCTCGGTGGGTCGCGCAGCCTCCACTGCGGGGTGCTGCGACGGCTCGACCGGAAATGCCATGCCCTGCCCATTCTCGCGCGCGTAGATTGCGAGCACGTTCGCGACCTGGACCTCGATCTTGTGCGACTTGCCCGAGAATCGCGCGCTGAACTCGATCCATTCGTTACCCATCTGCAACTGGCTCGTCGCCTCGAAGCTGATGTTCAACACGATCTCGTCATTGCGCACGAACTGACGCGGCACGCGCGTCGCTCCATCGACCCGAACGGCGATATGCGGAGTAAAACCGTTATCCGTGCACCACTCGTAGAGCGCGCGCAGCAGATAAGGCTTGGTGGAGATTTCTTGCATCAACTTTCCTCTGCCGGAGCACGGCCGTGCAAACCCACGCCGCCGCGCTCCGCTCTCGCAAACTATCGACGCATCACCTTTTCGGAAGGCGTCAGCGCTTCAATATAGGCCGGACGGCTGAAGATCCGCTCGGCGTATTTCATCAACGGCGCAGCATTCTTCGACAACTCGATGCCGTAGTGATCCAGACGCCACAGCAGCGGGGCGATCGCCACGTCGAGCATCGAGAACTCTTCGCCCAGCATGTACTTGTTCTTCAGGAAGATCGGTGCGAGCTGGGTGAGGCGATCGCGGATCGCGCTGCGCGCCTTCTCGTGGTTCTTTTCCGCAGCCTTGCCCTTTTCGTTCTCGAGCGTGCCGACATGCACGAACAACTCTTTCTCGAAGTTCAGCAGGAACAGGCGCGCACGCGCACGCTGCACCGGGTCTGCCGGCATGAGCTGCGGATGCGGGAACCGCTCGTCGATATATTCGTTGATGATGTTCGACTCGTACAGGATCAGGTCACGCTCGACGAGGATCGGCACCTGCCCGTAAGGGTTCATCACCGCGATGTCTTCCGGCTTGTTGAACAGATCGACGTCGCGGATCTCGAAATCCATGCCCTTTTCGAACAACACCAGCCGGCAGCGCTGGGAGAACGGGCAAGTTGTGCCGGAATACAGAACCATCATGTTTTTAAAGTCCCTTCAGTAAACTCGAAGGGCCGGCGGAGGCGACTTCCTTGCGGAAGCGCCGTCGCACCGACCCACGCCGTCGATTGGCGTGCTATTTAATATCTCTCCAGTATGCCGCGTTCAGACGCCATGCGAGGAAGCTGAGGAGCGCCAGGAACAGCAGAACCCAGACGCCGAGACGTTTGCGGGTTTGCTGGGCGGGTTCGGACATCCACGAAAGGTACGACACGAGATCGGCCACAGCTGAATCATAATCCACGTTCGACAAGGCGCCAGGCGTCACCTGAGTGTAACCCACGAATCTTTTTACCTTTTCGCCGGTCCTTTCGTCCGTTTCCGTCGTGAACCGCGCGTCGCGGATGCCTTGCAGCGTCCACAGCACATGGGGCATGCCGACGTTCTCGTACACGCGATTGTTCCAGCCGGTCGGCCGCGTCGGATCGCGGTAGAAGCTGCGCATGTAGGTGTAGAGCCAGTCCCTTCCACGCGCCCTCGCCTCCACCGACAAATCCGGCGGCGACGCGCCAAACCACGCTTTCGCGTCGTCCGGGCGCATCGCAATGCTCATCGTGTTGCCAATCTTGTCCGTCGTGAACAGCAGATTGTCCTGAATTTCCTTCTGACTGATGCCGAGATCGGTCAGCCGGTTGTAGCGCATCAGGGTCGCACTGTGACAATTCAGGCAATAGTTTACAAACATTTGGGCGCCGTGCTGCAACGACGCAAAATTGTCGGCGTTATTCGGAGCGCGGTCGAGCACCGCTTCCTCTTCCGCGTGGGCCGGCGCGCCGCCGAATGAGAACATCGCGGCGGCGATCATCGCCATCGAAGAGAGCCATTTTTTCATCGCGTAGTCTCCGGACGTGAGCTCAGTGCTGTTTGTAGTTCACGCGCTCGGGCGGCGTCTTGAATCTGCCGCGCGGCGTCCAGAAAGGCATGCCCAGGAAAAACGCGAAGTAAATGAGTGCGCAAATTTGAGCGATGAGCGTCCCCGCCGGCGATGGCGGTCTCGTCCCCAGGAAGCCCAGCACGAGGAATGCGATCACGAAGATGGCGTACAGAACCTTATGGAACAGCGGCCGGTAGCGGATCGACTTGACCGGACTGCGATCGAGCCAGGGCAGGAAGAACAGCGAAACGACCGCGGTGCCCATCACCACCACGCCCCAGAATTTCGACTCGGTCAATGCCATGAATACGATCACGACGAGCGCCAGCACCGGCAGCGCGATACGCCACTTGCCGCGCGCTCGCAGCAACGCAAGCAAACCGAGCAGCGCAATCACGATCATCAGAACGATCTTGAACGGATCGGTGGTCGCGCGGAGCATCGCGTAGAACGCGGTGAAATACCAGACAGGCGCGATCTCCGGCGGCGTTTGCAGCGGATTCGCCGGTACGAAGTTATTGGCTTCGAGGAAATAACCGCCCATTTCCGGCGCGAAAAAGATAATTGCCGCGAAGATGAGCAGAAAGACGCATACACCGAAGAAGTCGTGGACCGAATAGTATGGATGGAACGGAATGCCGTCGAGCGGAACGCCATTCGCATCCTTCTTCGCCTTGATTTCGATGCCATCGGGATTATTCGATCCGACTTCATGCAGCGCGACGAGATGTGCAACGACGAGTCCGATCAGCACGAGCGGAATCGCAATCACGTGAAACGCGAAGAAGCGATTTAGCGTGACGTCCGATACCACATAATCCCCGCGAATCCACAACGACAAATCCGGACCGATGAAGGGAATCGCGGAGAAGAGATTCACGATCACCTGCGCACCCCAAAACGACATTTGCCCCCACGGCAACAAATAGCCGAAGAAGGCCTCTGCCATCAGGCACAGGAAAATAGCGCAGCCGAAGATCCAGACCAGTTCACGCGGCTTCCTGTATGAGCCGTAAATCAGGCTGCGGAACATGTGCAGATAAACGACGACGAAAAACATCGACGCGCCGGTCGAATGCATATACCGGATGAGCCAGCCCCACGGCACCTCGCGCATGATGTATTCGACCGATGCGAAAGCAAGCGTCGCATCCGGCTTGTAATTCATGACGAGAAAAATGCCCGTCACGATCTGAATGACGAGCACGAGCAATGCAAGCGAGCCGAAGAAATACCAGAAATTGAAGTTCTTCGGCGCGTAGTATTCGGAGACGTGCTTTTTCCAGCTCGCGGTTAGCGGAAACCGGCGGTCGATCCAGCCCGTCAAGCCCGTCGTTTCGACATCCTTGTCTGCGGTCGCCATTTAAGCCTCTCCCTTTTCGTCCTTGCCGATCACGAGTTGCGTCGCCGAAGTGAACATGTATGGAGGCACGTCCAGATTCTGCGGCGCTGGCTTGTTCTTGAAGACGCGGCCCGCCAGGTCATAAGTCGAGCCGTGGCATGGGCATAAAAAACCGCCCGGCCAGTTATCGGGGAGATTGGGTTGAGGCCCCTCGGTGAATCGCGGCGTCGGCGTGCAGCCAAGGTGCGTGCACACGGCGACGGTCACGAGAATGTTCTTGTGATCGGCGCGCGACCGATATTCGTTGTTGCAGTACTCCGGTAACGGCATCGAGAATTCCATCTTGGAATTCGGGTCCGCTACTTCGCTGTCAGCTTTCTTGATGTCAGCCAGCATTTCGTCGGTGCGATTGACGATCCACACCGGCCGGCCGCGCCACGCGACCGTCATCATTTCGCCGGGCTTCAGTCCGCTGATATCGACCTCGACCGGCGCGCCCGCCGCCTTGGCCTTTTCCGATGGCGCAAACGAACTGACAAAAGGAACTACGGTTGCCACACCTCCGAAACCACCTGCTACGGTCGTCGCAATCAGCCAGGTACGGCGGCCGCTGTCGACGCGGTTATCGTCCTTGTCTCGCATCACACGCCCCACTTCTGAGTTGGATTTATACCGTCACATCAGTGTTCCGCCGCTAGTGTGCGCGAATGGAGTTGCCATTTACAAGGCCCGCGCAGTAAAAATCACTCGAACTAACCGGGCCTTCCGGGTTTTCCCCACGTTTTCGCGCGTTCTAGTAAAGCAATGTTTTAAGCCAGACGCAGCCGCTCGATAAACCAAACAATCGGCGACACGCCATTAAACAGGATTATCGATATCAATGAACAAGTGTTCGATGTCGAATTCCTCCGACAGATGCGCGCCGAGCGCTTGCACGCCGTATCGCTCGGTCGCGTGATGCCCCGCTGCGATGTACGCGACGCCGGATTCCGCCGCGATGTGCATCGTCTGCTCCGAGACTTCACCGCTCACGTAGACATCCGCGCCGGCCTCGACGGCTTGCTCGAAATAGCCCTGCGCGCCGCCGGTGCACCACGCCACGCGCCGCAACTCCCGGTCGGAATCGCCCAAGACGAGCGGCTTGCGACCCAGTGCATTTTCCACCGTCGCCGTGAAGTGCTCGAGGGAAAGCGGCATCGTGAGCGGCGCGATCCAGCCGAGATCCTGATCGGCAAACCGGCCGTCCGCGATCAAACCGAACCGCGCGCCAAGCTGCGCGTTGTTGCCGAGTTCCGGATGTGAATCCAGTGGAAGATGGTACGCGAACAGATTCATGTCGTTGGCGATCAACGTGCGCAAGCGCCGATGCTTCCGTCCTGTAATCTGCGGCGCTTCGTTACGCCAAAAGTAGCCGTGATGGACCAGCACCGTGTCCGCGCCCCAGTCCAGCGCGGCTTCAAGGAATGCGAGCGAAGCCGTCACGCCGGTCGCGATTTTCTGAACGCGGCGAGTGCCTTCCACCTGTAGGCCGTTCGGGCAATAGTCCTTGAAGCGGCCGATTTCCAGCAGATTGTTCAGATACAATTCGAGTTCGATCCGATCCATGAAATCCTCTATCCCTTCAAATGCTTAGACGCTTCTGGCTGTTTTTTGCCCAAGCGGTCACCGTGCTTTTGGCTCTGATGTTTATCATCGCGACCCTGAAACCGCAGTGGCTTCAACGTCAGGGCCAGTTTGGCAAGCAACTCGCCGAGCCGATCGTCGCGTTACAGGAAGTGGCGCCGAGCATCGGTTCGCGCCCGCTTCAGTCTTCATATGCCGAGGGCGCGCAGAAGGCGATGCCCGCGGTCGTCAACGTGTTCTCCAGCAAGGACGGCAGCCTGCCGCCGGACGCGCGCTCGAAGGACCCGCTGTTCCGCTACTTCTTCGGCGACAAGAACCGGCGCAAGAGCGACGAGCCGCCTGCGTCGAATCTGGGCTCGGGCGTCATCGTCAGCTCGGAAGGCTACATTCTAACGAACCAGCATGTCGTGGACGGTGCGGACCAGATCGAAGTCGCGCTGGCGGACGGCCGCACATCGAGCGCGAAAGTGATCGGCGTCGATCCGGAAACCGATCTCGCGGTGCTGAAGATCAACATGACGAATTTGCCGACCATCACGCTCGGCCGGATGGATCAGGCGCACGTCGGCGACGTGGTGCTGGCGATCGGCAATCCGTTCGGCGTCGGGCAGACGGTGACGATGGGCATCGTCAGCGCGCTCGGCCGCAATCACCTCGGCATCAACACGTTCGAGAACTTCATCCAGACCGACGCGGCCATCAATCCAGGTAACTCGGGCGGTGCGCTCGTCGATGTGGAAGGCAACCTGCTCGGCATCAACACCGCAATCTACTCGCGAAGCGGCGGCTCGCTCGGCATCGGCTTCGCCATTCCGGTTTCGACCGCACGCAGCGTGCTGGAAAGCATTATCACGACGGGCACGGTCACGCGCGGATGGATCGGCGTCGAGCCGCAGGACGTCACGCCGGAGATTGCCGAATCGTTCGGGCTCGACCAGAAGTCGGGCGCGATCGTCGCGGGCGTACTGCAAGGCGGGCCGGCGGACCGCGCGGGCATCAAGCCGGGCGATGTCCTCGTCAGCATCAACGAGGACACGATTACCGACACCACGCGCCTGCTCAACGTCGTCGCGCAGATCAAGCCGGGCACGGCGGTGAAGGTTCACCTGATGCGCAAGAACAAGGAAATGGACGTCAGCGTGACCATCGGCAAACGGCCCGCACAGCCGCGCGCCCCGCAAATGCCCGATGAGGAGCAAGGAGATCAGGGCGACGAATAAGGCGTCGGTGGCCGAAAGCGAAAAAGGCAGCTCCGTCGAACGGAAGCTGCCTTTTTTTCGTCTGTGCGACCGCGATTGAGGAATCGGAAACCGCGACAATCTGCCGCACCGCGCTAAGCCTATTCCGCCGCCGCCTCCTCGCTTTTGACCGCTTCCTTGCCGACCACGAACCGCGCCGCAATGATCCCCGCCTCATACAGAATGACGAGCGGGATCGCGAGAATCAGTTGGGAAAACACGTCCGGCGGCGTCACCACCGCCGAGATGACGAACGCGCCGACGATCACGTAAGGGCGAATCTGCTTCAGCTTCGGAATCGACACCACGCCCATGCGCGCGAGCAACACGACGACGATCGGCACCTCGAACGTCACGCCGAACGCGATGAACATGGTCAGCACGAAGCTCAGGTAATTGTCGATATCCGTTGTCATTTCCGCGCCCAGCGGCGCGTTGTAATGCGCCATTACGCGGAAAATGGTCGGAAACACAACGAAATACGCGAAGGCCATGCCGCAGAGAAAGAGCGTATAGCTGCTGAAAACGAGCGGCCCGACGAGCTTCTTCTCATGTTGATACAGCCCCGGCGCGACAAACGCCCAGATCTGATACAGCACGATCGGCAGCGCGATGACAAAGGCCACGAGCATCGTCACCTTCATCGGCACGAAGAAGGAGCCGGTCACGTCGGTGACGATCATCTTGCCGTCGCGCGGCAGGTTCTGCATCAGCGGCCGTGCAAGCAGCTTAAAGATATCGGGCGCCCAGTACACGAGCGAGATGAATACGACGATGACCGCCGCGCCCGCGCGGATGATGCGATCGCGCAGTTCGACCAGATGCGAAATGAACGTCTCTTCGACGGGCTCGTCTTTATTTTGTTGCGGGTCGCTCACGCCGGCCCTCGGTATGGGTCATCGATGGAAGGAATGCGGCCGTATCAGAAGAATTTCGTCGGACGGCGCAGGGTGGCGGGCGTGTGCCGCGCGACACGCGCCGCGCCCGACTGCACACGCGTGCGGCGCGCGGTCGTGCGCTTGTACCAGTTCGGAACCGCGCTCTGCTTGACGCGCCAGTTCTTGCGCTTGGCAGGCGTTGACGTAGCGGCGGGCCATTGCTCGCCGGAACCGCCATCGTCCGCACCCGACGATTCCCCGCCGCCCGCGATGTTGCTTGAAACCGATGTTCCCTGATTCCACGCGTCGTTCAGTTCTGACTCGTGGCGTTTCAAGTTGTCGTGAATCGTCGTCTCGACATTCGACGCCGCCGTCTCGAACTGCGTTCGCATCTTCTTGAGCTCATCGAGCTCCATCTCGCGCGCCACCTCCGACTTGACGTCGTTGATGTACCGCTGCGCGCGGCCGAAGAGCGCGCCAGCCGTGCGCGCCACGCCGGGCAAACGCTCCGGCCCGAGCACCACCAGCGCGACGACGCCGATGAGCGCCATTTTGGTCAGACCGAGATCGAGCATTGACGAGAAAGTGAATGGTTGCGGTCAGCGGCCCGATCAGCGGTAGTCGCCGGAACGGGTCTTGTCCTTCGCTTCCACGTCGACTGCGCCGTTGCGCGGCAGTTCGCGCTGTTCCGGCGAGGCCGGGTTATCGCCTTCGCGCATGCCTTCCTTGAACCCCTTCACCGCGCCGCCCAGATCGCCGCCGATATTGCGCAGTTTCTTCGTCCCGAAGACGAGCGCCACGATCAGCAACACGATCAACCAATGCCAAATGCTCAACGAACCCATGAATGAAAACTCTCCTTAGTTCGACCGACAAGCCATTTCCGCGACGGATGCCTGACTTTGCGGCCCTGGCCGAAGCGGTGGCGCTTCGGCTCACGAATATCGATTTTCCGCGCCCAATATTGCCTTGAAAAGCCGACACGCCGATGAAAGCCGTCTCAGCCCATCCGCCGCCAAGGGCGCTCCCCGGCCAAAAGATGCGCATGAATGTGATACACCTCCTGCCCGCCGCCCGGCCCGGTGTTGATGACCGTGCGGAAACCGGTGTCGCCCCCTGTATAGGAAACGCCCAGGTCTTTTGCCAAACGGCCAACGAGATGCACCATTCTACCAAGCAACGGAGCATCGCTTTCGGAGCAGTCCGAAAGTGTTTCAATATGCTTGCGGGGGATGACCAGCACGTGAACCGGCGCGGCCGGGTTGATGTCGTTGAAGGCGACGAACTCGTCGTCCTCGTAGACCTTCGTGCTCGGAATCTGCCCGGCGGCGATCTTGCAGAAGATGCAGTTGTCTTGGCTCATGAGTATCCAATGCCCGGAGAACCGGCGTTGCCGATCAAAACCACGCGCGCGGCTCGATCGCTTTGTTTTCGTATAGAAACAGCCAGCCCTTGATGACGCGATAAAGGGTCCAGATACCGACCGCAAATAAGATTACGAAGCCGATGCCGACGAACAGCAACGCTACGCCAATGACATGCCCGAGCACCGCCCACCAGAACGTGCGTATCTGCCACGTGAAATGGGCTTCGTACGGCGTGCCGACGGTGTCGCCGCGCTTCAGGTAATTGATGATGATGGCGACCAGCACGGTCAAGCCGCCCGTCAGCCAATAAAGCGCGTAAAGCGCGTAGACGATGTGCGTCAGCGTGCGCAGCCGGCGCAGGCGATCCGCTTCGCCGGGGTCCGTGAATACGGTCGGCGGATACGGCTGATCGGGCGTTCTCATGCTTGCCTCCAACGCGTGCGCGAGAATGTGAGCGAAACTCTCGTCAGCCGCCGTTCTGTTCGCGCTCGCGCGATTTGCGCAGCGCCTTTTCCTCGATACCCGACAAGCCTTCGCGCCGCTCAAGTTCGGCGACGACGTCGGCCGGGCTCAGGTCGAAATGCGACAGCATCACGAGACAGTGGAACCACAAATCGGCGACTTCGCCGACGAGCGCACGCGGAGCGCCGCCGTGGCGCGCGTCCTTTGCGGCGAGCACGACTTCCGTCGCTTCCTCGCCGATCTTCTTCAGGATCGCGTCGTCACCTTTATGAAAGAGTCTCGAAACGTAGGATTGTTCCGGATCTCCGCCCTTGCGGCTGTCGATGACGGCGGCGAGGCGCAGCAGCGTGTCCAGCGTGTTGGCTTGCGTCATTTATAGATGCTTTCTGGGTCTTTCAGGACCGGCTCGACGGCGATCCACTCGCCGTTGTCAGCCGTTCCTTCGAATTTCTGGAAGAAACAGGAGTGGCGGCCCGTGTGACAGGCGATGCCCGAAACCTGCTCGACTTTGAGCAGCACGACGTCCTCGTCGCAATCGAGGCGCACGTCATGGACGTGTTGTACGTGCCCCGATTCCTCGCCCTTGAACCACAACCGCTGACGCGAGCGGGAAAAATACACCGCGCGCTTCAGTTCGATGGTCTTCGCAAGCGCCTCGCGATTCATCCACGCGAACATCAGGACGTCGTTCGTCGACGCCTCCTGCGCGATGACCGGGACGAGGCCGTTGGCGTCCCACTTCACCTTGTCGAGCCAGCTCGCTTGATCGGTCACGTTCAGATCCTCACCGAAATGCCTTGGTCCGCCATGAAGCGCTTCGCTTCCCCGACCGTGTGCTCGCCGTAGTGGAAGATGCTCGCCGCGAGCACCGCGTCGGCGCGACCGTCGACGATGCCGTCCGCCAAATGCTGCAAGTTGCCGACGCCGCCCGAAGCGATCACGGGCACCGGCACGGCATCCGATACGGCGCGTGTCAGCGCGAGGTCGAAGCCGGCCTTCGTGCCATCGCGATCCATGCTCGTCAGCAGAATTTCGCCCGCGCCGAGCTCGGCCATCTTGCGCGCCCATTCGATCGCGTCGATGCCCGTGGCCTTGCGGCCGCCGTGCGTGAACACTTCCCAGCGCGCCGGCTCGCCTTCCGCCGATACGCGCTTCGCGTCGATCGCGACGACGATGCACTGCGAACCGTGCTTGTCCGACGCATCGCGCACGAGTTGCGGATTCGCGACCGCCGACGAATTCATGCTGATCTTGTCCGCGCCCGCGTTGAGCAGCCGGCGGACGTCTTCGACCGCGCGCACGCCGCCGCCGACCGTCAACGGAATGAAGACCTGTGACGCGACCGCTTCGATGATCGGCAGAATGAGATCGCGTTGATCGGACGTCGCGGTAATGTCGAGGAACGTGAGTTCGTCGGCGCCCTGATCGTCATAGCGCCGCGCGATTTCGACGGGATCCCCCGCGTCGCGCAGTTCGACGAAGTTGACTCCTTTGACGACGCGGCCAGCGGTCACGTCGAGACAAGGGATGATGCGTTTTGCGAGAGCCATGTTCTTGCCACTGCCGGTTCGATACAAGTGAGGGCGGCCAGCGCCGCCCGGCGCGCTACCAAGCAATTCGCGCGAGAGGCGAAGCAGCGGAATTCAAGCGTCGTCCGCTTCGCGCAGCGCGTCGGCGCGCGTCTGGGCGGCGTTGAAATCGAGATCGCCGGAGTAGATCGCGCGGCCGCAGATCACGCCTTCGATGCCTTCGCTCTCGACTTCGCACAGCGACTCGATGTCCGCGATGCTCGACAGACCGCCGCTCGCGATCACTGGAATCTTGACCGCTTGCGCAAGCCGCACGGTGGCGTCGATGTTGATGCCCTGAAGCATGCCGTCGCGGCCGATATCGGTATAGATGATCGACTCGCAGCCGTAGTCCTCGAACTTGCGGCCGAGGTCCACGACTTCGTGGCCGGTCAGCTTGCTCCAGCCGTCGGTGGCGACTTTGCCGTCCTTCGCGTCCAGCCCGACGATGATGTGCCCGGCGAACGCGGTGCACGCGTCCTGCAGAAAGCCCGGATTCTTCACCGCCGCCGTGCCGATGATCACGTATGAGAGACCATCGTCCAGATAGCGTTCGATCGTGTTCAGATCGCGAATGCCGCCGCCCAGTTGCACCGGGATCTCGCTGCCCACTTCTTCGATGATCGCGCGGATCGCGTCGCCGTTTCGCGGCTTGCCCGCGAATGCCCCGTTCAGGTCGACGAGGTGCAGCCTGCGCGCCCCTTTGTCGACCCAATGCCGGGCCATCGCCGCCGGATCCTCCGAGAAAATGGTCGCCTGGTCCATATCGCCCTGCTTGAGGCGCACGCACTGACCGTCTTTAAGATCGATGGCCGGAATGAGCAGCATAGGTATCGCGTAGTGTCTGGGTGAAATTGATGAGAACGGCCGCCCGGGCCGTCTCGCTAGTGTAGTACAAGTCTTGCAGCATTCTGCCGGCGGCCGGCATACGTCGAACGGCTAACGTGCGGTGCGTCTCACGGATTCCAGTGCACGAAGTTCCGATACAGGCGCAGGCCCGCGTCCGCGCTTTTTTCAGGGTGAAACTGCGTCGCGAAGATGTTGTCCCGAGCGACCGCGGAGGTGAATGCGTCGCCATAGACGGTTTCGCCGGACGTATGCGCGGGATTGTCGGGCACCACGTGATAGCTGTGCACGAAGTAGAAGAACGCGCCATCCGCAATGCCGTCCCATACCGGATGCGCCTGCGTCTGACGCACGCGGTTCCAGCCCATCTGCGGCACCTTGAAGCGCGAGCCGTCGTCCTGCACGCGGCCTTCCAGATGGAAGCGCAGCACCTTGCCGGGAAAGAGCCCGAGGCCCTTGGTGTCGCCCTCCTCGCTCCAGTCGAAGAGCATTTGCTCGCCGACGCACACGCCGAGCATCGGCTTTTCGCGCGACGCCTGCATCACCGCTTCCTGCAGCCCCGATTCGCCGAGATGCGCCATGCAGTCGCGCATCGCACCCTGCCCCGGCAGCACGATGCGATCGGCCGCATGGATGGCTTGCGGCTGATCGACGATCGCCACGTCGGCGTCCGGCGCGGCTTTCTTCAGCGCCTGATACACCGAGCGCAGGTTGCCCATTCCGTAATCAACAATCGCAATCGAAGTTTTCATTTCAAAGTAGGCAACAGGGCCTTCAATCCGTCGACGATGAATTCCACCGCCAGCGCCGACAACATCAATCCCATGAGACGCGTGCCGATGTTGATGCCGGTGCGCCCGACCCAGCGCGCGATCGGCTCGGCGAGGTTCAGCGCGCCGAAGCACAGCGCCGCGATGATCGCGCCCAGCACGACCAGCCCGAAGCGGTCGTACCAGTGCTGCGCGTTCGCGGCGTAGACGATCACCGTGCTGATCGATCCCGGCCCGGTGAGCAGCGGAATCGCGAGCGGCACGACGGCGACGCTGTTGCGCTCCTCGGCTTCCATGCGCTCTTCCGGCGTCGAGCGCGCGTTGCCGATTTGCGCGTTCAACATGCTGATCGCCATCAGCAACATGATGATGCCGCCGCCGACTTCGAACGATCCCACCGAGATGCCGAAGAACGCGATGATCTGCTGTCCGAGCAGCGCGGTCACAGCGATCACGCAAAACACCGAAATACACGCGACGCGGATGGTGTTGCGCTTCTCCACATCGGACTGCTGCGCGGTGAGACTGAGAAAAAACGGTATCGCGCCGATCGGGTTGATCAGCGCGAGCAAGGATATAAACGACTTGAAGAGATCCATCGCGGATGGCCAGCCGGGTTGTGCGCAGGATCGCGCCGAATCGGCATGCAGCTTTTAGAGACTGCCCTTGGTCGATGGAATCTGCCCCGCCGCGCGTTCGTCCAGTTCGACGGCCATGCGCAGCGCGCGGCCGAATGCCTTGAACACGGTCTCGACCTGATGATGCGCGTTGATGCCACGCAGGTTGTCGATATGCAGCGTCACGCCGGCGTGGTTCACGAAGCCGCGAAAGAATTCGATCGTGAGATCGACATCGAAATTGCCGATGCGAGCCCGCGTGAACGGCACGTTGAATTCGAGCCCCGGCCGCCCCGAAAAATCGATGACCACGCGCGAAAGCGCTTCGTCCAGCGGCACATACGAGTGTCCGTAGCGGCGGATGCCCTTGCGGTCGCCGATGGCCTTCGCCACCGCTTGCCCCAGCGTGATGCCCGTGTCCTCGACGGTATGGTGATCGTCGATATGGAGGTCGCCATGCGCTTCGATTTCGAGGTCGAACAGCCCGTGACGGGCGATCTGATCGAGCATGTGATCGAGGAACGGCACGCCGGTAGCAAGCTTCTGCTTGCCGGCGCCGTCCAGATCGAGCTTCACACGGATCTGCGTTTCGCTGGTGTTGCGAACGACTTCCGCAATGCGCATGGTGTTTCCTTGAGGCTTAATCAAAAGTAGAGAGTTTCTTGAGCGCGGCGATCATCTGCGCGTTCTCGTCGGCGGTTCCGACCGTCAACCGCACGCAGTTTGAAAGCAACGGGTGCATTTTACCCACGTTTTTGATCAGAACCCGCGACGTAAGCAGCGTTTCGAACGCCAGCGCGGCGTCCGGCACGCGCACGAGCAGAAAGTTGCCCGCGCTCGGATAGACCGTCATGCCCGGCAGCGCGGCCACTTCGCGGGCCAGTTGCGTGCGCTCTTCGCGCAGCGCGGCAGCCTGAGCGTCGAGCACGTCGAGATGATCGAGCAGAAAATCGGCGGTGGCTTGCGTCAGCACGTTGATGTTGTACGGCGGGCGCACCTTGTCGAACTGGTTGATCCACGCGGGACGCCCTGCCATGTAACCGAGGCGGATACCCGCCAGTCCAAGCTTGGACACCGTCCGCATCACGACGACGTTGTCGAACTCCGCCGCACGCGGCATCCACGTTTTCCCCGCGAACGGCTGGTACGCCTCATCGATTACGACGAGACTCCTGCCCGCCGCCGCGATCACGCGTTCGATGTCGGCGTCGTCGTAAAGCGTGCCGGTCGGGTTGTTCGGATACGCCAGATAAATGAGCGCCGGCGCGTGCTCTTCGATGGCCGCGACGAGCGCGTTGGCATCGAGCGTGAAGTCGGCGTTGAGCGGCACGCCGACGAACTCCAGCCCCGCGAACGCCGCCGACATCTGATACATCACGAAGCCCGGCACCGGTGCGACGACCTTCGCGCCCGGCTTCGCACATGCGATCGACATCAGGCTGATCAATTCGTCCGAGCCGTTGCCGAGCAGCACGTCGCAGGCGTCGGGCACGTGCATCGTGCGCTTGAGTTTCGCGATGAGGTCCGCCGGACGCGGCGCCGGATAGCGATTCAGCGCGACGCCCGCGAGATGCGCGCCGAGGCGCCCGGCGAGATCGGCCGGAAGCGTGTACGGATTTTCCATCGCGTCGAGCTTGATGAGACCCGTGGAATCGGGCACGGGATAGCTCGTCATCGCGAGGATGTCGGGACGAATGATGTCTTGTGGTGTCGTCATGGAGCCGCCGGCGGCTCTCAGTCCGCCTTGGTCAATGGGATCGGCCCGCTTCAGCCGAGGTTTTTCATCCGGTATTCGGCGCTCTTCGCATGCGCCTGCAAGCCTTCGCCATAGGCGAGTTCTGCCGCGATTTCGCCGAGCGTCTGCGCACCGTCGGCGCTCACTTCAATCACGCTCGAACGCTTCATGAAGTCGTACACGCCGAGCGGCGACGAGAAACGCGCGGTCCGCGAAGTCGGCAGCACGTGATTCGGCCCGGCGCAGTAATCGCCAAGGCTTTCGCTGGTGTACCGGCCGAGGAACATCGCGCCTGCGTTGTGAATCTGCGCGGCCCACTGATGCGGATCGAGCGCGGAGATTTCCAGATGCTCCGGCGCGATGTCGTTGGCGATCGTGCAGGCTTCGGCCATGTCCTTCACCTTGATCAGCGCGCCGCGATCCTCGAGCGAACGTTGAATGACGTCGCGGCGCGGCATGGCGGGCAGCAGTTCGACGATCGCATCTTCCACGCGCTGAATGAACGCCGCATCGGGGCACAGCAGAATGGATTGCGCGAGTTCGTCGTGCTCGGCTTGCGAGAAGAGGTCCATCGCGACCCAGCGCGGATCGGTGGTGGCGTCGCAGATGACGAGAATTTCCGACGGCCCCGCGATCATGTCGATGCCGACGGTGCCGAACACGCGCCGCTTCGCGGATGCGACGTAGGCGTTGCCCGGCCCGCAAATCTTGTCGACCGCCGGCACCGATTCCGTGCCGTAGGCCAGCGCGCCGACCGCCTGCGCTCCGCCGATGGTGAACACGCGGTCCACGCCGCCAAGCAGCGCCGCGGCAAGCACGAGCGGATTCTTCACGCCGTCGGGCGTCGGCACGACCATCACGATTTCCTTGACGCCCGCGACGCGCGCCGGAATCGCATTCATCAGCACCGACGACGGATACGCCGCCTTGCCGCCCGGCACGTAGATACCGGCGCGATCGAGCGGCGTGACTTTCTGGCCGAGTACGGTGCCGTCGGCTTCGGTGTATTGCCAGCTATGGCTTCCGCATTCGATGCGCTGCTTCTCGTGGTAGCCGCGCACACGCGCCGCCGCTGCTTCGAGCGCCGCGCGGCGCTTCGGCTCGAGCCCTTCGAGCGCGGCTTCCATCTCCGAGACGGGCAGTTCGAGCGCCGCGACGCTTTCGGCCTTCAGGCGATCGAACTTGTTCGTGTATTCGAGCACGGCGGCATCGCCGCGCGATTTCACGTCCGTGAGAATCTGCGCGACGGCGCGCTCGATGGCGTCATCCTCGCTCGCTTCGAACGCGAGAACCGCGCGCAGCGCCTTCTGAAAACCGACGGTGCTGGAATCGAGCTTACGAATCTTGATAGACATGCTGGTTTCCGTGTGCTGTGGCGCACCGCGCGATGCGGCCGCCCTAGTTGTTCGTGCCGGCCGAGGCGCGCTCGAACGCGTCGAGATAAGGCTTGAGCGCCGCGCGTTTCAGCTTCAGCGCCGCCTGATTCACGACGAGACGCGACGAAATCTGCATGATTTCTTCGACCTCGACCAGATTATTGGCGCGCAGCGTGCCGCCCGAACTGACCAGATCGACGATCGCATCCGCCAGACCGACGAGCGGCGCGAGTTCCATCGAGCCGTACAGCTTGATCAAGTCGACGTGCACGCCCTTCGCCGCGAAGTGCTCGCGCGCCGTCTGCGTGTACTTCGTCGCGACGCGCAGGCGCGCGCCCTGACGCACCGCGTTTGCATAGTCGAAGCCGGCCTTGACCGCGACCGACATCCGGCAGCGCGCAATGTCGAGATCGATCGGCTGATACAAACCGCTGCCGCCGTGTTCGATCAGCACGTCCTTGCCGGCAACGCCGAAGTCCGCTGCGCCGTATTCGACGTACGTTGGCACATCGGTCGCACGCACGATGATCACGCGCAGGTTCGGATTGGTCGTCGGCAGAATCAGCTTGCGCGAGCTTTCCGGATCTTCGGCCACCTGCACGCCAGCTGCCGCGAGCAGCGGCACCGTCTCTTCGAAGATACGCCCTTTCGACAACGCGAGTGTGAGCGGGGCGCTCGCGCCGACCGACGACGAGGTCTGCGGCAACGAGCTCATTGCTCGCTCCCCGTGCCCTTGATGCGGCGAACGTTCGCGCCCACGGCCGTCAGTTTCGACTCCATGCGGTCGTAGCCGCGATCCAGATGGTAGATGCGGTCGATCAGCGTTTCGCCGTCGGCGCACATCGCCGCGATCACGAGGCTCGCCGACGCGCGCAGGTCGGTGGCCATCACCTTTGCGCCCGACAGTTGCTCGACGCCGGCGACGAGCGCCGTCTTCCCGTCGATCGTGATGCTCGCGCCGAGACGATTCAGCTCCTGCACGTGCATGAAGCGATTCTCGAAGATGGTCTCGACGACTTGCGACGTGCCGTTCGCAATCGCGTTGAGCGCCATGAACTGCGCCTGCATGTCGGTCGGAAACGCCGGATATTCGGACGTGCGAATGTTGACGGCCTCGGGACGCTTGCTCATGCGCACGCGCATCCAGTCCTCGCCTTCCTCGATGGACACGCCCGCTTCGCGCAGCTTCGCCGTGACCGCGTCGAGCAGCGACGGGGTGACATGACGCAGCGTGACATCGCCGCCGGCGGCCGCCACCGCGCACAGGAACGTGCCCGCTTCGATACGGTCCGGCACCACGGCGTGCTTCGCGCCGTGCAGCTTCTCGACGCCCTGAATCACCAGCCGGTCAGTGCCGATGCCGTCGATCTTCGCGCCCATCGCGACGAGCAGATTCGCCAGGTCGCTGACTTCGGGCTCGCGCGCCGCGTTCTCGATGGTCGTCTCGCCATCGGCCAGAACCGCCGCCATCAGCAGGTTCTCGGTGCCCGTAACGGTGATCATGTCGGTGACAATGCGCGCGCCCTTCAACCGCTTCGCCCGCGCTTCGATGAAGCCGTGCTCGATGTTGATCTCCGCGCCCATCGCCTGCAGACCCTTGATGTGCTGATCGACCGGACGCGCGCCGATCGCGCAGCCGCCCGGCAGCGACACCTTCGCCTCGCCGAAGCGCGCGACGAGCGGCCCGAGCACGAGGATCGACGCGCGCATGGTCTTGACCATCTCGTAAGGGGCGACGAGCTTGTCGACCTTCGATGCGTTCAGCGTCACGCAGCCGTCCTGCAGCGCCTGCGACTGGACGCCCATCTGGCGCAGCAGTTCGAGCGTCGTGCGCACGTCCTTGAGGTTCGGAACGTTCGACAGCTGGACGTCCTCGGCGGTGAGAAGGCTCGCGCACAGAATCGGCAGAGCCGCGTTCTTCGCGCCCGAAACGGTGATTTCGCCGGAGAGCTTCGCGCCCCCTGTGATGACCAGTTTGTCCATGGTTGCTTGTCCTTCGACCGAGCGTCCTGCTGCGGAGCCAGATTCGGCGCCGCGGTTATCTTGAATGATTCGCACTGTTTCCTGCCGGTGATGCCGGGTGTTGCGGTGTTGCTGAGAGTGACTTTGACCTGTTGGCTTCGCCGGATGGATCAGGCCGATTTCCATTCGTCGGGGGTGAGGGTCTTCATGCTGAGCGCATGAATCTCCTCGCGCATGCGCTCGCCGAGCGCCGCGTACACCAGTTGATGACGCGCGATCAGCCGCTTGCCGACGAACGCATCGCTCACGATGGTCGCGAAGAAGTGCTGACCGTCGCCTTCCACTTCGAGATGCTGGCACTGCAAGCCGCCAGCGATGTAATCCTTCACTTGCTCCGGAGTCGGCAACATGACGTGTCCTTGAGATGAGTTAGTGACGCAGCTTGTAGCCGCTCGCGAGCAGACGCACGGCGATCAGCGCCAGCACGGCCAGAAAGCCGCCGACGATGCCGAGACTCACCAGCGGGTTGACATCGGAAAGGCCGAAGAAGCCGTAGCGGAAACCGTCGATCATGTAGAAGAACGGGTTCAGATGCGACACCGCGCGCCACAGCGGCGGCAGCGTGTGCGTCGAATAGAACACGCCCGAAAGAAACGTCAGCGGCATGATCAGGAAGTTCTGAAACGCGGCCAGTTGATCGAACTTGTCGGCCCAGATGCCGGCGATCAGGCCGAGCGTGCCGAGGATCGCCGAACCGAGCATCGCGAACGCAATGATGTAGAACGGCGAAGAAAAAGACATCGGGATGAACCATATCGTCACGATGAACACGCCCAGCCCCACGCACAATCCGCGCACGACCGACGCCAGCACGTAGGCGAAGAACATCTCCCAGTGCGCGATGGGCGGAAGCAGCACGAACACGAGATTGCCGGTGATCTTGGACTGAATCAGCGACGACGAGCTATTCGCGAACGCGTTTTGCAGGACGCTCATCATCACGAGACCGGGCACGAGAAAGCTCGTATAGCCGACGCCAGGATAGACCTGAACATGGCCCGACAGCGCGTGGCCGAAGATGGTCAGGTAAAGCAGCGCGGTCACGATGGGCGCGAGCACCGTCTGGAACGACACCTTCCAGAAGCGCAGCAGTTCCTTGTAGAACAATGTGCGAAAGCCGCTCATGACAGGCCCTCGACGACTTCAGGCTCGTTCATCACCTGCACGAACACATCTTCGAGATCGGCTTTGCGCACTTCGATTTCATCGAAACTGCAGCCGGCTGCGCGGCACTTCGCGAGGATCGGCTCGACTTCGTCGTAGTTCGACAAGCGCAACAGATGCTGTGCGCCCGACACCGCGTGAGGATCGACTTCGAGCTGACGCAGTTCGGCGGGCAGCACGCCGCTCGAAAACCGCAAGTAAAGCTGCATGCCGGAGAAACGCTGCAGCAACGTGCTCGTGCGTTCGAGCGCGACGACTTCGCCACGGCGAAGCATCGCGAGCCGGTCGCACAGCGACTCGGCTTCTTCGAGGTAATGCGTGGTCAGCACGATGGTGTGGCCTTCGCGATTCAAGCGCGAGATGAATTTCCACAGCGTTTGCCGCAGTTCGACATCGACGCCGGCGGTCGGCTCGTCCAGCACGATCACGGGCGGCCGATGCACCAGCGCCTGCGCGACCAGCACGCGTCGCTTCATGCCGCCGGACAGCGCGCGCGTGTTGACGTCGGCTTTCTCGGTGAGATCGAGGTTCGCCATGACTTCGTCGATCCAGTCGTCGTTGTTGCGCAAGCCGAAATAGCCCGACTGGATGCGCAGCGACTCGCGGACGGTGAAGAACGGATCGAACACGAGTTCTTGCGGAACGACGCCGAGCGCGCGCCGCGCCGCCCGGAAATCGCTGACGACATCGTGGCCGCGCACGCTGATGCTGCCGCTGTCGGCTCGCGCGAGCCCGGCGAGGATGCTGATCAACGTGGTTTTGCCCGCGCCGTTCGGCCCGAGCAGACCGAAGAACTCGCCGTCTTCCACCGTGAGGCTCACGCCTTTAAGCGCCTGAAGGTCCTTGTAGCGCTTCCTGACGTTTCGGATTTCTATGGCTGACATTGACAGTGCGCGCGCCTCGTGCGGCCGCGCCTCGATTGGCGGATTGTCGCTTGACGGGACCGGGGCTCGCTCGAAAGGAGCCGGGGATGGGCCCGAAAAAACGTTTGATTATAGGGCAAAGCCGATTGACCCGACGTCGGAACGATCCTGTTTGCGGCGGCAGTCACGCTCGAAGCGCGCGCCGCCACGCCTGAAAGAAGTCAGGACAGGATCAATGTCGGAAGGTGAGGAGCGTGTCGACGCCATAGGCTTGCGCGAGACTGGCAAGCCCGGAGGGAAGGTTGACGATGCCGAGCGCAGCGCCGCGCGAGGTGGCCGCGCGCTGCCATGCGAGCAGCACGGCGAGCGCGGACGAATCGAACTGCCGGAGCGGCGCGCAATCGACTTCCGTCGCGCCGGCGGCGATGCGCGAAAGACCCGCCTCGAGCGCGGACTTCGCGCTTTCGTGGGTCAGCGTCGCGGCCGTCTGAAAACGGCCGCCGGTGCCAGCTGAACTCACGACGAGGCCTTGCCGTTCGCGAGTTGCTGGTTACGCTGCGTCAGGAACTGCAGCAGACCGTCGACACCGTGTTGCGAAATCTGCTCGCTGAACTGCTGCTGGTATGCCTGAATCAGCCATGCGCCGAGCACGTTGATGTCATACACGCGCCAGCCTTGCGGCGTCTTGTACAGGCGATAGTCCAGTTCGACCGGCGAGCCGTTGTTCATCACGACCGAGCGGACCACGACATCCGTATCTTCCGGCGATGCGCGGAACGGCTTGTACTGAATGGTCTGGTTGCGAACCTGGCCGAGCGCGCCCGAGTACGTGCGGATCAGCAGCATCTTGAACTGCTCGACGATCTGCTTCTGCTGTTCCGGCGTGGCCGTGTTCCAGTTGCGGCCCATCACGAGACGCGTCGTGCGCGTGAAGTCCGTGTACGGGAGGATCTTCTGGTTGACGAGTTCGGTGATGCGCTGAATGTTGCCCGACTGAAGTTGCGGGTCCGACTTGATCTGATCGAGAACCTGCTGCGTCACGGTCTTGATCATGCCGTCGGGCGAGTTCGAGTCGACGGTCTGCGCCGAGGCCGCGCCGCACAGCGCCATGAACAGGGCGAACAAGGGAAGCAAAAAGAATTTTTTCATCGCAGTTCCTGCAAAAAGGTGGCTTGGGTTTGAGCGCGCTCACTCGACCGTAGTTCAGTGAACGCACCGCTCAAGCTGTAAAAAATGCTGTCAGTTGTGTTACCGCGCGTTAGCGTCGATCAGCCTAGCGCAAGCGGAACGAAGGAAAACCTGGCGGGGCACGCGGCGGGACATACTGATTGCCCGGCACCGTGGTGCTGCCCGTCGAACTGGCCGCGCCCGGCGCCGCAGCGGTGTCCGAAGCAGGAGCCGCGCCCGACGCCGCCTCCGCCGCCGATGCCGCAGGCGGAACCGCAGTCGCGGAAGCGCCAACCGCACCGACAGGACCGGCAGCACCAGCCGCGCCTTCCGGCTCCGCGTAGCTTGGCAGCGGCGCTTCGTCGTAGTCCGGCGGTGCGGTGTCGTTGTCCGCGCCCCTGCTCTCGCCGATCAGATACTGACGTCGTTGCAGATACGCATTACGCACGAACGAGTATTTGTCGAGCGCAGCGTCCGCGAGAACGTCGGTCGCGCCGAGCAGGTTCGCACGCACATTGACGAGATTCACGCCGTACAGCGCCCAGCTCACCGAATCGGGACTGACGTAGCTCAGCGGATTGCCGAAAT
Source organism: Caballeronia sp. RCC_10 (assembly GCF_041360715.1). Classification (NCBI taxonomy): domain Bacteria; kingdom Pseudomonadati; phylum Pseudomonadota; class Betaproteobacteria; order Burkholderiales; family Burkholderiaceae; genus Caballeronia; species Caballeronia sp. RCC_10. The sequence continues at coordinate 80,454 of NZ_JBFUPT010000018.1, read as the reverse complement.
AGTCGACGACGAGCCCGCTCGTATCGCGCACGGTGCTCGGCCCGAGCAGCGGCAGCACGACGTACGGTCCGGGCGCCACGCCGTAATGGCCGAGCGTGAGGCCGAAGTCGCCCGCATGCTTAGGCAGTTTCGCGACGGTGGCGACGTCGAACAGGCCGCCGACACCGAACACCGTGTTGATTGCGACGCGCATGATGTCCGACACGCCGTCCGCGATCTTCAGTTGCAGCAGGTTGTTCGCCGCGATGTAGACGTCGCCGATATTCGAGAAGAAATTCGTGACACTGTTGCGCACCGGCTCCGGAACGGCCCACACGTATGCCTTCGCAACCGGTTTCAACGCGACCTGATCGACCTTGTCGTTGATCGTGAACATCGTGCGGTTGTAGCTTTCGAACGGATCGCCCTTGGTCGGCGTCGTCACCGTTGCGCAGCCGGCAAGCGTCACCACCGCCGCCGAGACAAGCACGCGCCGCAGCCCCATCGCGTACATACGATTCTCCTTATTGGGCGGCGTCCGACGCCGCCGGTGCGGGCGCTGCGCCCATCGCGCTTGCGGCTCCGGGGAACGCGGGCGCAGGGACAGCAGGTGCCGCCGCTTTAGAGGCGCCAGAATCCGCAGCCTTGTTGTAGAGGAATTGTCCGATCAGGTTTTCGAGCACGACTGCCGATTGAGTCATCGTGAGCGTGTCGCCATTCTTGAGCATCTGGTCGTCGCCGCCAGGCTCCAGGCCGATGTACTGCTCGCCGAGCAGGCCGGAGGTCAGGATCTTCGCGGACGAGTCCTTCGGAAACTGATACTGCTTGTCGATATCGATGGTCACGACCGCCTGGTACGTATTCCCGTCGAAGCCGATCGAGCCGACGCGCCCGACCGTCACGCCCGCGCTCTTCACGGGCGCGCGCGGCTTGAGTCCGCCGATGTTGTCGAACTTGAGCCGCACCGCATAGGTTTGCTGGAACGACAGGGAACTCATGTTGCCCGCCTTCAGCGCGAGGAACAGCAGCGCCACGAAACCGAGCACCACGAAGAGGCCGACCCAAAAGTCGAGAGCAGTCTTTTTCATCGTCTTTCCAAAGAGAATCTTGTCGCGGAACGCGCGTGACGGTCTGTGCCCCTCACAACGCCCACGCCCTGCCGGACGTCCGCGCCGGGTCCATCAGCTGAACATCAACGCGGTCAGCAGGAAATCGAGGCCGAGCACCGCGAGCGACGCATACACGACCGTCTTGGTCGTCGCGCGGGAGACGCCTTCGGGCGTCGGCCGGGCTTCGTAGCCCTGGAACAACGCGATGAACGTCACCGCGAAACCGAACACGACGCTTTTCACGACGCCGTTGCCTACGTCGCGCCAGACGTCCACGCCGCCTTGCATCTGCGACCAGAACGCGCCCGCATCCACGCCGATCAGCAACACGCCGACCACGTAACCGCCGATCACGCCGACCGCGCTGAAAATGGCCGCAAGCACCGGCATAGCGATGATGCCCGCCCACATGCGCGGCGCGACCACCACTTTCATGGGATCGACGGCCATCATTTCCATCGCCGTGAGTTGCTCGCCTGCTTTCATCAAGCCGATTTCGGCCGTCAGCGACGTGCCCGCGCGCCCCGCGAACAGCAGCGCGGTGACGACCGGCCCGAGCTCGCGCACGAGCGACAGCGCGACGAGCAGCCCGAGCGCCTGCTCCGAGCCATAGCGATTGAGCGTGTAATAGCCCTGCAGCCCGAGCACGAAGCCGACGAACAAGCCCGACACCGCGATAATCACAAGCGAATAATTGCCGACGAAGTGGATCTGCTTCGTGACAAGGCGCGGACGGCGCAGCAGCGGGAAGAATTCGAGCACGAGGCGCACGAGCATCCGCGTCGCGTAACCGGCGGTGCCGAAGCCGTCGAGCACCCAGCGTCCGAGTGCGCTGATCATGCCTTGCCTCCGATGCCGAAATCCGCGGCGAGCGGCTGGCTCGCGTAGTGGAACTTGAAAGGACCGTCCGGCGTGCCGTCGATGAACTGACGCACCGTCGGGTCTTGCGACGCGCGCAACTGGGCCGGCGTGCCTTCCGCGTGAATCCCGCCATTGGCGATGAAGTACACGTAGTCCGCGATGGCGAACGATTCGGGCACGTCGTGCGTAACGAGGATGGAGGTCGCGCCGAGCGCGTCGTTGATCGTGCGGATCAGCTTCGCGGTGATGCCGAGCGAGATGGGATCGAGACCGGCGAACGGCTCGTCGTACATCATCAGTTCGGGGTCGAGCGCGATGGCGCGGGCAAGCGCCACGCGACGTGCCATGCCGCCCGAGATTTCCGACGGCGCGAGCGTACGCGCGCCGCGCAAGCCAACCGCGTTCAGCTTCATCAGCACGAGATCGCGGATGAGTTCTTCCGGCAGATCGGTATGCTCACGCAGCGGGAACGCGACGTTCTCGAACACGGTCTGGTCCGTGAAGAGCGCGCCGAACTGGAACAGCATGCCCATCTTGCGGCGCAGCGCGTACAGGCCGTCACGCGTCTGTGCGCCGACGTCCTGGCCGCCGTACAGCACCTGGCCGCGGCTCGCCTTGACGAGACCGCCGACCAGCCGCAGCGTCGTGGTCTTTCCGCAGCCCGAGCCGCCCATGACCGCGACCACCTGACCACGCGTGAATCGCATGTTCAGGTTGGACAGGACGAGCCGGTCGCCGTAACCGAAGTCGACGTCGCGAAGCTCTAGCAGAGTCTCTGAAGAGGCTGGCACTGGGTAAGAAGTTCCGTTGACGCAAAACGCCGCATTATAGGGCCTGCGTGCAATCGGTGCTTCGCCCTAGGCTGCCAGACCTTGCTTTTTCAGAACTGTCAGCACTGACCTGCAAACTTCTGTTGCAGCGACGAGACCGCCGCAGCCGTGTCCGGTGCTTCCGTGACCGCGCGCACGACCGCCGCGCTGCCGACGCCCGTCGCGAGCACGTCGGCAATCACGTTGCCGTCGATACCGCCGATCGCGACCAGCGGCACGCGGCCACCGAGCAACTGCACGTAGCGGCGAAGACGCGCGAGGCCCTGGGGTTTCGTCGGCATGACTTTGGTCGTCGTCGGGAAGACTGCCCCCATCGCGAGATAACTCGGCCGGAAATGCAGCGCGCGCAGCATCTCGTAATAGCCGTGCGTCGACAGCCCGAGCCGCAATCCTGCCCGCGCGATTGCGTGCAGATCGGCGGTCTGCACGTCTTCCTGGCCGAGGTGGACCCCGTACGCGCCCGCCGCGATCGCCGCGCGCCAGTGATCGTTGATGAAAAGCCGCGCCTGATGCCGCCGCCCCGCCGCCACCGACCGAGAGATCTCACGCTCGAGATCGTCAGCGTCGTTGCTCTTGCGGCGCAACTGCGCGGTGACGACGCCGAGGTCGAGCACGCGCTCCGTCCATTCGGCGCTCGGCAGCACCGGATACAGACCCAGTTTGTCCGGGCACGGCGGAAAACCCGGTTCCGGCGCGGGCGGCAGATCGCCGACGCGCGGAAACGTCGCGAAATCGACGGGCCATGCGTCTTCCTTCGCCTCGTCGCCGCTGCGCCAGGCGAGTGCGAGCACGAGCGCGTCGTGCGGCTCGAAGTTGCAGTCCAGAAACGCAGCAAGCGCCGCGAGCCAGTCGTCGGACCGCGAGCCTTCCAGCACGAAGCGGTCGCCGGCGCGCGTGAGCGTCACGCGTTCGCCCTGCGCTTCCACGACTGCCGCGCCGCCTGCCTCGATCGATTCGACGTCGATGTCGTGCGCTTCCGTGAACACGACCAGATCCTGCGCGCCCGGCGATTCGGGCGGCGTCAGGCAGATGCGCCAGCGCGTCGAGGCGGCGGGCCAGTCGCCCAGTCGCGCACGGATGCGCTCCGTCACTTCGATGAGTTCGTCCGCCGGCGGCCAGAACACTTCGCGTTCGAGCAGGGTCATGCCGCGCCTCCGTCCTGATGCCAGAACGGCATGCCGACGACCGGCGTGCTCGCCTGCGCGCTGTCGCGCTCGGCCATCGGACCGGCGAGGAACGCCGTGCGTCCTGCCTCGACGCCCAGCGCGAATGCGCGCGCCATCTGCGGCGGAAAAGTCGCTTGCGAAACCGCCGTGTTCAGCAGCACGCCGTCGAAGCCCCATTCCATCACCTGACACGCATGCGACGGCACGCCAAGACCGGCATCGACGATCAGCGGCACGTCCGGCAAGCGCTCGCGCAACGTGCGCAAGCCATACGGATTCGTCACGCCCTTGCCCGTGCCGATGGGCGCGCCCCACGGCATCAACGCTTCGCAGCCGGCATCGAGCAGACGGCGGCCGATCACGAGGTCTTCGGTGCAGTAAGGCAGCACCTTGAAGCCGTCGCGCACGAGCTTCGCCGCGGCTTCGACGAGGCCGATGGGATCGGGCTGGAGCGTGTAGTCGTCGCCGATCAGTTCGAGCTTGATCCACGGCGTATCGAACACTTCGCGCGCCATGTAAGCGGTGGTCAGCACTTCGTCCACGCTCTGACAGCCAGCGGTGTTCGGCAGGAGCGCGACGCCGTGGCGCTTGAGCACGTCGAAAAAGCCGGCCTCCCCGGTTTCGGATTGCCGGCGCAGCGCGACGGTCACCATGCCGGGACGCGCGGCGTCGATGGAATCCGATAGCGACTGCAGCGACGGATAGCGCGACGTCCCGAGCAGCACGCGGCTCGGAAACGACTGGCCGTAGAGCGTCAGGGCATCGGCGGCGGGATGTGTGGTCATGATCGTCCTCGGTAGTGGACTCAGCCGCCCGCGACGGGCGAAACGATGTCGAGCTTGTCGCCCGTGTTGAGCGTCTTCGTGCCGTGTTCGCCGCGCGCGACGAACTGGCCGTTCAGCGCGACCGCGAACGGCGGCTTCGCGCCGAAGGCGGCGAGCGCGTCGGTAACGGTCGCCGTGTCGGGCAACGTGAACTCGCGCTGATTGATGTGGATGTTCATGCTTTGTCTCTGATGTCGGTCACGCGGTCATGCGGTCGTCGTTTCGAACGCGCCGTGCAGCAGTTCGGACCATCGTGCGTGGCGGCGGAAGTCGTCGAAGGAAGCGGCGTCACGCACCGTTCCGCCGGCGAGCGCATCCGCGAGCGCGCACGCGGAATCCGCGACTTCGGGCGCGATCATGAAGCCATGCCGGTACAGCCCGTTCACGCGCATGATCCGCGCCCCATCCCATACGATGGCCGGACGATGATCCGGCAACGTCGGCCGGCATTGCGAGTTGAGTTCGAGGATGCGCGCCTCGCCGAATCCGGGATGGACCGCGAAGGCCGCGCTCAGCAGTTCCAGCGCCGATCGCACGCTGACGGGCGACATGTCCTCGCCTTCGACTTCAGTCGCGCCGATCACATAGAGGTCGTCCTGTTTCGGCGCGATATAGAGCGGATAGCGCGGATGCAGCAGCCGCACCGGCCGCGTAAGACCGATGCCCGGCGCATGAACACGCGCCACTTCGCCGCGAATGCCGCGCAGCGCGGGCCACGCGGGCTTGCCGCCGAGTCCACGGCAATCGATGATCCATCGCGCATCGGGCAGTGCATCGACAGGCGTGTTCCAGTGCGTCTGCACGCCGCGCGCCGCCAGCCCCGCCGCGAGCGCCTTGAGCGCCTGACGGTTGTCGAGCTGGCCTTCGTGCGGCAGCAGCCAGCCTTGCGCGAAACGCGAGCCGAGCGCGGGTTCCGCCTGCGTGAGCTGCGCGCCGGCGAGCTTCAGGAAACCGCCATCGAGCAAGGCGGCAGGCGCATTCGCGCGCAACCGGCGCTCGAAAAGCGGCGCTTCCGCGCGATCCGCGCCATGCCAGACGACGAGCGTGCCGTTGCGCTGGAAGAAGACCGGCTCGGGCAGCGCGGCGAGCAGATCCGGCCACCGCGCGAGCGACGCCGCGCCGAGTTCGACGACCAGCGGCTCGGCGCTCGTCGCTTCGGCGAGCGGCGCGAGCATCGCGGCGGCGACCCACGCCGCCGACTGCGCGCCCGATTCGTCGCCGCGCTCGTACAGCGCGACGCCGTGACCCGCGCCCGCGAGTTGCCACGCGACGAGCCGCCCGACGAGCCCGCCGCCGATCACGGCGAAGTCGGGCTTTGCGGCGGTCTGATCGATGCTAATCACTATCCGATGTCTCCTTTGGCGACGGGCGCGTCTTTGCACCGCAACAAGCGGCCATTGGCGAACCCACGCGAACAAGGACGAAACAGCGGAGAGACCGGCCCGGCGCGAGAAGGACGCACCGGACGGAAAGGAAGACTGGAAGAACCTGGAGGAAAGGCGCAGGTGTCGCGCGTTCTCCGGAAACTTCCCTCGCCGGTATTACCCGGATCGGGTGCAAAGGGTCTCTCTCAGCCTCGCCGCGCTCGATTCATTCGATACCGATCGCGCGCAAAGCACCCCTGTTTCGCCAAAAGTCATTAGAGCATAAAAGCCGAAGCCGCTGCAAACCGGGATTGCCCGCGCGCGCTTGCCGCGTTGATCGTCCGCTGCCTCACTCTGGCACAATGCCCCGAACGCGGTTCATCGAACGATCGCACCGTATTAAGCGGCAGTTAAGGGAACGTCCCAACAATCTGCGAGGCTGGAAGCGGCTGCGCGCGACATCGCCGCATGCCCGATCCCGCAGCGACACGTGTCAACCCGCCGGCAAGCCGGCGCACAAGCAGAAAGGTCATGGCCAACTCAAATCCCGAAAACACGCAGCAGAAGGCGGACGAAGTCTCGGCGTGGAGCCTCATCAAACCGTACTGGATATCCGAGGAACGAGGCTTCGCGTGGGGGCTGCTCGTCGCGATTATCGCGATCAACATGACCGTCGTGTGGATCAACGTGCGGCTCAACAGCTGGAACGCGGACTTCTACAACGCGCTGCAGAACAAGAACGTCCGCGACTTCCCGCATTTGTTGCTGATCTTCACCGGTCTCGCGTTCGCCTACATTTTGCTCGCGGTCTACGGGCGATATCTGCGTCAGATGCTCGCTTTCCGCTGGCGGCAATGGCTCACGAACCGGTTTCTCGAGCAATGGCTCGGCGACCGCGCGTTCTATCGAATCGAGCGCGACCGCCTCGCCGACAACCCCGACCAGCGTATCAGCGACGACCTGCAGTCCTTCGCGACGACCACGCTCACGCTGTCGCTCGATCTGCTTTCGACGCTCGTCACCCTCGTCACCTTCATCACGATTCTGTGGACCATCGCCGGCGCGCTGACACTCACGCTCGGCGGCACGCCGATCGTCATTCCGGGCTATATGGTCTGGGCCGCCGCGCTCTACGCGATTCTCGGCTCGCTGATCATTCAGAAGGTCGGGCATCCGCTGGTGTCGATCAACTATCAGCAGCAGAAGGTGGAAGCGGACTTCCGTTTCGGGCTGATTCGCGTGCGTGAGAACGCCGAGCAAATTGCGTTCTATGACGGCATCGCCACCGAAACCGCGAACGCGAAGAGCATCTTCCAGCGCATCCGCGACAACTGGTGGCTCATCATGAAGTACACGAAGCGCATGACCTTCGTGCTGAGCTTCTACGGTCAGATCGCGATCATTTTCCCGATCATGGTGGCCGCGCCGCGCTACTTCGCGGGCGCTTTTTCTTTCGGCGTGCTGATGCAGATCTCGTCGGCGTTCGGCACGGTCAGCGATTCGTTTTCGTGGTTCATCAACAGTTACTCGACGCTGGTTGAATGGCGCGCGACTGTCAACCGTCTGCGCGAATTCAAGCGGGTGATGCGCTCGACGCATATCCGGGAAGAGACGTCGCCCGCGACGGAGCACGGCGGCATCAACCTGCATTACACGAGCACGGACTCACTGACGACGACCGGCTTGCTGCTCGCGTTGCCCAACGGCACGCCGCTGTCGCGTGTGGCGGATGTATCGGTCGAGCCGGGATCGCGATGGCTCGTCGTGGGGCCGTCGGGATCGGGCAAGAGCACGTTGATGCGCGCGCTCGCGGGCTTGTGGCCGTTCGGCGACGGCACGATCGACGCACCGGTCGACGCGAAGATGATGTTCATCCCGCAGCAAAGTTATCTGCCGATCGGCACGTTGCGCGCGGCGCTGTCGTATCCGTCGCCGGGCGGCACGTTCACCGACGAGGAATCGCGCGAAGTGCTGCGCGCGTGCAATCTGGAGGCGTATGGGGATCGGCTGGAGGAGAGCGGACACTGGGCGCGAAGTTTGTCGCCGGGGGAACAGCAACGGCTCGCCGCGGCGCGCGTGCTGCTGCACAAGCCGGACTTCGTGTTTCTCGACGAAGCCACGAGCGCGCTCGATGCGGACAACGAACTCCATATCTACAACACGCTCGTCGATCGGCTGCCGAAGGCGGCTATTCTGAGCGTCGCGCACCGGGAATCGGTCGCGCTGTTTCATGATTACCGGATCGAAATCGAGCGGGCGATGGTGGAGGCTTGAGCCTCAAAGACCGGTGACGCAACGCAAAAAGGCCACGCAATCGCGTGGCCTTTTTGCTCCCATCGGAGGATGCCGCTAACCCTTACCGCGGCAACTCACTGCTCCCCATCAAATAAGCATCGACCGACCGCGCGCACTGGCGTCCTTCCCGGATCGCCCACACGACGAGCGACTGACCGCGACGCATATCGCCCGCCGTGAACACCTTGTCCGCCGACGTGTAATACGCCTTGTCGCCTTCCGTCGATGCCCGCACGTTGCCGCGCGCATCCTTGTCGACACCGAACGCTTCCAGCACCGGCGACAGCGGCTGCGTGAACCCCATCGCGAGCAGTACCAGATCGGCCTTCATTTCGAACTCGGAGCCGGGCACTTCCTGCATCTTCCCGTTCTTCCACTCGACGCGCGCCGCGATCAGCTTCTCGACCTTGCCGTTCTTGCCTTCGAAGCGCTTGGTCGCCACCGACCAGTCGCGCTCGCAACCCTCTTCATGCGACGACGAAGTGCGCAGCTTGATCGGCCAGTACGGCCACACGAGCGGCTTGTTCTCTTCTTCGGGCGGTTGCGCGAGCAATTCGAACTGCGTCACGCCCTTCGCGCCATGACGATTCGACGTGCCAACACAGTCCGAACCCGTATCGCCGCCGCCGATCACGACGACGTGCTTGCCCTTCGCGACCAGTTGATCGACGACCTTGTCGCCCGCATTGACCTTGTTCTGCTGCGGCAGAAATTCCATCGCGAAGTGGATGCCTTCGAGCTCGCGCCCCGGCACCGGCAAATCGCGCGGCGTTTCGGAGCCGCCCGCGATCACCACGGCATCGAACTGTTCCTTCAGTTCGTCCGGCGTGATGCTTTCCTTCGCCGTATTGCCGATGTGCGCCGGCAGCGGATCCTTGCCGACGAACACGTTCGTGCGGAACGACACGCCTTCCGCTTCCATCTGGCGCATGCGACGGTCGATCAGCCACTTCTCCAGCTTGAAATCGGGAATGCCATAGCGCAGCAATCCGCCGATGCGGTCGTTCTTCTCGAACACGACGACGTCATGTCCGGCGCGCGCCAGTTGTTGCGCGACCGCCAGGCCCGCAGGACCAGAACCCACGACCGCCACTTTCTTGCCCGTCTTGTGCTTCGGCGGCTGCGGCGCGACCCAGCCTTCTTCCCACGCCTTGTCGATGATCTTCCGTTCGATCGACTTGATGCCGACCGGATCTTCGTTGATGCCGAGCGTGCACGCCGCCTCGCACGGCGCCGGGCAAATGCGGCCCGTGAACTCGGGGAAATTGTTGGTCGAATGCAGCACTTCGATCGCGGTCTTCCAGTCTTGCCGGAAAACGAGATCGTTGAAGTCGGGAATGATGTTGTTGACCGGACAGCCGTTGTTGCAGAACGGAATGCCACAGTCCATGCAGCGCGCGCCCTGCACCTTCGCGTCGTCATCGGTCAGTGCGGCGACGAATTCCTTGTAATGCTTGACGCGGGTCAGCGGTGCTTCGTATGCCTCATGGCGGCGTTCGAACTCGAGAAAACCGGTTGCCTTGCCCATTTCTTTCTCTGTATTTGGTGAGGATCGCGCTCTCCGATGCCGCGCATCGGAGAGCCATGCTTTTTATTTGTTTCGGGCTTCAGGCCGCCATAGCTTCCTTCGCCTTCTTCGCGCCGAGTTCACCGAGCGCGCGCTTGTATTCGGTCGGGAAGACCTTCACGAACTGACGGCGCGATGCATCCCAGTTCTCGAGCAGCGCCTTGGCGCGCGGCGATCCGGTGAACTGGAAGTGACGCTCGACGAGACCCTTGAGCAGCGCTTCGTCGGTCTGGCCGCTGTGCCACAGCGCGCGATCCACCGTGCGTTCCTGTTCGGCCTGCTGCAGGACCGGATCGAGCGCGACCATCGACTTGTTGCACTTGGCGGCGAACGTGCCGTCCGGGTCGTACACGAATGCGATGCCGCCCGACATCCCCGCCGCGAAGTTGCGGCCCGTCTCGCCGAGCACCACGACCGTGCCGCCCGTCATGTATTCGCAGCCGTGATCGCCGGTTCCTTCGACGACCGCCGTCGCGCCCGAGTTGCGCACGCAGAAGCGCTCCCCCGCGACGCCGCGGAAGTACGATTCGCCTTCGATCGCGCCGTACATCACCGTATTGCCGCAGATGATGTTTTCCTCGGACTTGCCGCGGAAGTCGTTGGTCGGGCGAATGATGATGCGCCCGCCCGACAGACCCTTGCCGACGTAGTCGTTGCCGTCGCCGACGAGATCGAGCGTCACGCCCTTCGCCAGGAACGCGCCGAAGCTCTGGCCCGCCGTACCCTTCAACTGAATGTGGATGGTGTCGTCGGGCAGGCCGTCGTGGCCGTACTTCTTCGCGATCAGGCCGGACAGCATCGCGCCGACCGTGCGGTTCACGTTGCGCACCGGCTGGATGAACGAGACATGCTCGCCCTTCTCGATCGCCGCCTTCGACTTCTCGATCAGCACGTGATCGAGCGCCTTGTCGAGACCGTGGTCCTGCACGTCCTCATGCTTGCGCGCGACTTCGCTCGCCACCGGCACCTGATAGAAGATGCGCGAGAAGTCGAGACCCTTCGCCTTCCAGTGCTCGACGCCCTTCTTCGTGTCAAGCAGATCGACGCGGCCAATCAGGTCGTCGAACTTGCGCAGGCCCAGTTGCGCCATGATTTCGCGCACTTCTTCGGCAACGAAGAAGAAGTAGTTGACGACATGCTCCGGCTGGCCGGTGAACTTCGCGCGCAGCACCGGGTCTTGCGTCGCGACGCCGACCGGGCAGGTGTTCAGATGGCACTTGCGCATCATGATGCAGCCTTCGACGACGAGCGGCGCCGTCGCGAAGCCGAATTCGTCCGCGCCGAGCAGCGCGCCGATCACGACGTCGCGGCCGGTCTTCATCTGGCCGTCGGCCTGCACGCGGATGCGGCCGCGCAGGCGGTTGAGCACCAGCGTCTGCTGCGTTTCGGCAAGACCGAGTTCCCACGGCGTGCCCGCGTGCTTGAGCGACGACAGTGGCGACGCGCCCGTGCCGCCGTCATGGCCCGCGATCACGACGTGGTCCGCCTTCGCCTTCGCGACGCCCGCCGCGACCGTGCCGACGCCCACTTCCGACACCAGCTTCACCGAAATGCTCGATGACGCGTTCACGTTTTTGAGATCGTGAATGAGTTGCGCGAGGTCTTCGATCGAATAGATGTCGTGGTGCGGCGGCGGCGAGATGAGGCCCACGCCCGGCACCGAATAACGCAGCTTGCCGATGTAATCCGACACCTTGTGGCCCGGCAACTGGCCGCCCTCGCCGGGCTTCGCGCCCTGCGCCATCTTGATCTGGATCTGGTCCGCCGACGACAGATACTCCGCCGTCACGCCGAAGCGTCCCGATGCGACCTGCTTGATCTTCGAGCGCAGCGAATCGCCGTCCTTCAACGGAATGTCGGCGATGACTTCCTTGCCGATGATCGATTGCAGCGTGTCGCCGTTCTTGATCGGAATGCCGCGCAGTTCGTTGCGATAACGCGTTTCGTCCTCGCCGCCTTCGCCTGTGTTCGACTTGCCGCCGATACGGTTCATCGCGACAGCCAGCGTGGCGTGCGCTTCGGTGCTGATCGAGCCGAGCGACATTGCGCCCGTCGCGAAGCGCTTGACGATGTCCTTCGCCGATTCCACTTCATCGAGCGGAATGGCTTTCTGCGGATCGAGCTTGAATTCGAACAGGCCGCGGAACGTCATGTGACGCTTCGTCTGGTCGTTAATCAGATGCGCATATTCCTTGTACGTCTGATACGAGTTGCTGCGCGCCGAGTGCTGCAGCTTGGCGATCGCATCCGGCGTCCACATATGCTCTTCGCCGCGCACGCGGTACGCATACTCGCCGCCCGCGTCGAGCATGGTCGAGAGAACCGGGTTGTCGCCGAATGCATCGCGATGAAGACGAATGGCTTCTTCCGCCACTTCGAAGATGCCGATGCCGCCGACCTTCGATGCCGTGCCCTTGAAGTACTTCTCCACGAGGTCCGACGACAGCCCGACCGCCTCGAAAATCTGCGCGCCGGTGTAGGACATGTACGTCGAAATGCCCATCTTCGACATGACCTTGTGCAGGCCCTTGCCGACCGCCCTCGTGAAGTTGTAGATCGCCTTGTCGGCCGACAGGTCGCCCTTCAGCCCTTCGGCCATGTTGGCGAGCGTTTCCAGCGCGAGATACGGATGAACGGCTTCCGCGCCATAGCCCGCGAGCAGCGCGAAGTGATGCGTCTCACGCGCGGAGCCCGTTTCGACGACGAGACCCGTGCTCGTGCGCAGGCCGTGCTGCACGAGATGCGTGTGAATCGCGGACGTGGCGAGCAGCGCCGGAATCGCGACGTTGTCGCGGTCCATCTTGCGGTCCGACACGATCAGGATGTTGTAGCCGGACTTCACGGCGTCGACGGCCTCGGCGCACAGCGACGCGATGCGCGCTTCCACGCCTTCCTTGCCCCACGCGGCCGGATAGCAGATGCTCAGCTCGTACGAGCGGAACTTGCCACCGGTGTATGTATCGATCGCGCGGATCTTCGCGATGTCCTTGAAGTCGAGCACCGGCTGCGACACTTCGAGGCGCATCGTCGGGTTGATGTTGATGGTGTCGAGCAGGTTCGGCTTCGGCCCGATGAACGAGACGAGCGACATCACCATGTTTTCGCGGATCGGGTCGATCGGCGGGTTCGTCACTTGCGCGAACAACTGCTTGAAGTAGTGATACAGCGTCTTGTTCTTGCTGGACATCACGGCGAGCGGCGAGTCGTTGCCCATCGAACCGATCGCTTCCTCGCCCGCTTGCGCCATCGGCGCCATCAGGAACTTCACGTCTTCCTGCGTATAGCCGAACGCCTGCTGGCGGTCGAGCAGCGCGGCGGCTTCGCGGCGCTGCGTCTCGACGTCCTCGGCCTTCGGCTCGATTTCATCGAGCTTGATGCGCACAGCGTCGATCCAGCTCTTGTACGGCTTCGCGTTTGCGAGGTTGTCCTTGAGCTCCTTGTCCTCGATGATGCGGCCCTGCTCCATGTCGATCAGGAACATCTTGCCCGGCTGCAGACGCCACTTCTTGACGATCTTCGATTCGGGGATCGGCAGCACGCCGGATTCCGACGCGAGGATCACGAGGTCGTCGTCGGTCACGATGTAACGCGCCGGGCGCAGGCCGTTGCGGTCGAGCGTCGCGCCGATCTGGCGGCCGTCCGTGAACGCGATGGCGGCGGGGCCGTCCCACGGCTCCATCATCGCGGCGTGATATTCGTAGAAGGCGCGGCGGTTCTCGTCCATCAGCGTGTGCTGTTCCCATGCCTCGGGAATCATCATCATCATCGCGTGGACAAGCGGGTAGCCGGCCATCACCAGCAGTTCGAGACAGTTGTCGAACGATGCCGTGTCCGACTGGCCCGGATAGATCAGCGGCCAGAGCTTCGGCAAATCGTCGCCGAGCACGTAGGACGCGATCGCGCCGGTGCGGGCGTTAAGCCAGTTGACGTTGCCCTTCACGGTGTTGATTTCACCGTTGTGGGCGATCATGCGATACGGGTGCGCGAGTTCCCACGCCGGGAACGTGTTGGTCGAAAAGCGCTGATGCACGAGCGCCAGCGCCGACACGACGCGCTCGTCCTGCAGGTCGCGGTAATACACGCCGACCTGGCCGGCCAGCAGCAGGCCCTTGTAGACGACCGTGCGCGACGACATCGACGGCACGAAATATTCCTTGCCGTGCTTGAGCTTGAGCGCCTGGATGCGATGGCTCGCCGTCTTGCGGATGATGTACAGCTTGCGCTCGAGCGCATCCGTCACGACGATGTCCTTGCCGCGGCCGATGAAAATCATGCGGATCAGCGGCTCGCTCGCCTTCACGGCGGGGGAAATCGGCATGTTGCCGTCGACGGGCACGTCGCGCCAGCCGAGCACGACCTGGCCTTCGGCCTTTACCGTGCGTTCCAGTTCCTGCTCGCACGCGAGACGCGAAGCGTGTTCCTTCGGCAGGAAGATCATGCCGACGCCGTATTCGCCAGCCGGCGGCAGCGTCACGCCCTGCTTGGCCATCTCCTCGCGATAGAAGCCGTCCGGCACCTGGATCAGGATGCCGGCGCCGTCGCCCATCAGCGGGTCCGCGCCCACTGCGCCACGGTGATCGAGATTCTCCAGAATCTTGAGACCCTGCTGAATGATCTCGTGGCTTTTCTTGCCCTTGATATGGGCGACAAAGCCGACGCCGCAAGCGTCATGTTCGTTCGCAGGGTCGTACATGCCCTGCGCGGCGGGAAGCGAACCGGCTGCCGGCTGCTGATGATCGTTCATGGGGACACCGTCTCTACTGTGAGGGCCGACTCGGCCGTTGAATCGTTTTCTTGTTGCCCGCGGCCGATTCTCTGATCGTGTACCGCGAGGCGGGTTGCTTTGACGCACTGCACCGCAAAACCGCCGGAAATCGAAATATACGCGACGAATCAAAGCGCTGGCAAATAAAACGTGATGTTCTGGCACCTATTATCGTTATGGTGCATATACGCCCCACAAAATAAGTTCCACATCATTTGAAGGTCAAAATAAAACGGCGCTCGCACGACACGAGACGCCGTTTTCCGATGCCCTTACCGCTGACTGCCCCGCCGTTACTGGGCTTGAGGCGTTTCGCGCACTTTGCGCGGACGCCCGCGCGGCAACGGCGATACCCGCCGGTTCGCCGCCCGCGAGGCCCATTCGCGATAGGCATCGCTGCCGAGCACCCAGCCTTTGAGCGTCGCTTGCAGGAGACGGTTGGTCTCGCGCTCGTCGAGCGGCTGCTCCGAAAGCTCCTTGTACGCATGCTGGCGCTCAAACGGCGTGTTGCCGAGCGACCAGAAGAGCGGATGGTCCGTGATGAGCGCATCGAGCGTCACGCCGATGTGATGCCGGTAGCTCGACCACTTGTAGTCATGCGGCGACGCAGCGAGTTGCGCGCGAACCGGCGCTGTTTCGACGACGCGCGTCGCGAGCAGGAAATAACGCTCGCCTTCGATGACCGTCGCGCGATAGCGCCCCTCCCACAGCGTGCCGCGCCGCACGTAACGCCGATTGAAGTGCGCGACGTAACGACGCCCGACCGCCTGCATCGCCTTGGGCAGACTCGCCTCGTCGCGAGGCGTCACGAGCAGATGCACGGCCTGCGGCATCAACGCATAGGCATGGATGGAAAGATGATGATCGCGTGAAGCCGTCCTCAAGCAGTCGATGAAAAGCTCGTAGTCCTGGTCGTCGACGAAGGCAGGTTGCTGGTCGAGACCACGCAGGATGACATGCTGCGGCTGATCGGGAACGTAGAGTCGTGCAAGCCGTGCCATTCTGGATATTCCGTTGGTCGCGTTTGTGTTACCCCGATCGGGGGCTGACGGGAGACGCCTGTGCCACGGGGCTTTCAGGCACATGCAAGCGCCGTGCAACAGGACTCCAAAGCCGCTGCCATCCTAGGGAAAATGCTCTACGGCGCCGCTATGGTTAGTTTGAAACGTTGTGTTCATAATGGGCGTGCTTTCTGGAGGAGCACAAATGAAAATAAAACAAGTCGCAACCGGGATCGCAGCATTGGCGTGTGTGTCCACAGCGGCGCATGCACAGTCGGCTGGGTCCTTTTTTGCAACGGCAGGCTGGTTTCACCTCGCCCCACAGGACAGCAGCAGTCCGCTCAAAGAGACAAGTGTAGGCGGATCTCCCGTCAATATCAGCGCGCCGGGCACGGGCGCAGGTATCAGCAGCTCGGATACGGCCGGCTTCACCGTAGGTTACTTCGCGACCGACCACATCGCCGCTGAATTCGAAATGGGCATTCCGCCAACGTTCGACCTCAACGGCACCGGCAGGCTCGAATCGTTCGGCAAGATCGGCAGCGCGAAGCAATGGAGCCCAACGCTGCTCTTCAAATACTTCTTCAACGAACCGCAAGCGAAGTTCCGCCCGTATGTTGGCGTGGGCGTGACGCGCACCTGGTTCACCGATGCGAAGATCAGCAACGCCGCTTTCGAGGGCTCCGTGCTGCATGGTCCGACCACGGTCGATACGGATAGTTCTTGGGCGCCGGTCTTCAATGTCGGCGCTGTCTACAATTTCACGGAACACTGGTTCGCGGGTTTCTCCGTGTCCTTCATTCCGCTGAAGGCGACCGCCAAGCTGAGCACGCAAGCCCAGACGCCGGTCGGCACGCTCAACGTTCAATCGCAGGCGAAGATCACGATCAACCCGATCGTGACGTATCTGCGCGTCGGCTATCGTTTCTGATCCGTATGCCGATGTCTCACCGTTTCAAGCTCTCGGCACACGCCGTCATGCGCTACCGCATGGCGGCGTTTGCTTTTACACGCTCCTTGTAAATGTGACTTGCGCCGGCGTGCGGACGCCGCAGTAATTACGCATCGCGCGCGCCCAACAGCGAGCCGCGACAGTCCGGCATCCTACTTGCTCTAAGCACCTTCCCCGCGATGCAAGCGGACTCCATCCACGATTCATCCATCGACGGAGCGATCTATGAACGCACTGCCTAACACGCGAGACGCCATCGGAGATTCATGGAACGCCACCGGCCGCCGCGCACGCCGCATGGCGCGTCATGGCCGCGAAGCAGCCCAGGATATCGGCGGCGAACTGCGCGTCCTTCTTTCCGAACTCGAAGGATTGCTGTCGGACGGCGCGTCCGCTGACGCCGCCGCGCTTCGCGCCCGAATCGGCGATCAAATCGATTCGGCGCGCGCGCGCCTCAATGCCACACCCGCCGTGGTTCGCGAGCGCGCCGCCGCCGCCTTCGACGACGCCGACGCCTACCTTCACGACAAGCCCTGGCAAACCATTGCCATCGTCGGCGGCCTGGCGCTCTTCGCGGGCATCCTGCTCTCGCGCGCCCGCTAGCGCGCCCTCACTTCGGCGCGTCTTCCAGAAAGTTCGCGCCGATGACATCGATGCGATCGGTGCAGATCGCATCGACACCCCATCGCGCGAGCAGGCGCGCACGCTCGGGATCGTTCACCGTGTAGGCCAGCACGCGCAGACCCGCGTCCTTGATTTCGCGCACGAGTGTTTCGTCCAGCGAACGATGGTCCGCGTGCAGCGACACGCACGCGAGCGCCGCCGTTTGCTCGCGCCACTCCGCCGGCACGCGTTCGTACAACATGCCGCGCGGCAGATCCGGCGCGGCATCGCGCGCCGCCTCCAATGCCGCATACGAAAACGACGACAACAGCGGCTCCGGCTCCGCATCGTTCCACAGGCGCGCCGCCTCGCGTGCGACCCGTTCCCCGGTTTCGACTTCGCGCCCCGGACACGGCTTGATTTCGATGTTCGCCGCCATATTCAGCGACGCGCATCGCTCGCGCACTTCGGCGAGCGTCGGCATGTGCGCGCCCGCGAATTCCTTGCCGAACCACGAACCGGCGTCGAGCGCGCGCAACTGCGCGTAGGTCATCGACTTCGCCGGGCCGTGGCCGTTCGACGTGCGGTCGACATCGTCGTCATGCAACAGGAAGACGACGTCGTCCGCCGACAGCTTCGCGTCGAACTCGATCATCTTGAGACCGAGACGCGCGCCCGTATCGATGCCTTCGAGCGTGTTCTCGGGCGCGAGCTTGCCGCCGCCGCGATGCGCGACGATGGCGGGGTACGGCCAGATTCTCATCGCAAAGCCTCCTTCAGTTGGCGCGCAATCCGGTAGCCGGATCGAAAAAATGAAGATGCCGCGCCGGCACCGATACCGCCAGCTTTTCCCCGCGCACCGGCCGATGCACGTGCGGCAAGCGCGCCGCCACGTCATGCTTGCCCCACTTGCCGTGAGCAAGATTGTCCGCGCCGAGCAATTCCGCCGAATCGACGTCGAGCACCGCTTGCGCCGCCTCATGGTTGCCCGGCGTCATGTGTTCCGGACGGATGCCGACGATCCACTCGCGCCCGAACATGGCACGCGTCACGCCGCCCGCGCCCGCAACCGTCAGCTTCGGACCGCCGCCCGCTACTTCGAACACCGAACCATCGTCGGACAGTCTGCCTTCGAGCAGATTCATGGCCGGCGATCCGATGAAGCTCGCCACGAACACCGTAGCCGGCCGCTCGTACACTTCGGTCGGCGCGCCGATCTGTTCAGCGTGCCCCTTGTTCATCACGATGACGCGCTGCGCGAGCGTCATGGCTTCGATCTGGTCATGCGTGACGTAAAGGCTCGTCGTCGCGAGGCGCGCGTGCAGCCGCTGAATCTCGAGGCGCATTTGCACGCGCAGCTTGGCGTCAAGATTGGACAGCGGCTCGTCGAACAGAAACACCGCTGGTTCGCGAACGATGGCACGACCCATTGCAACACGCTGCCGCTGACCGCCCGACAACTCGCGCGGCTTGCGCGCCAGCAAATGCTCCAACTCCAGAATACGCGCGGCGTTCGCGACGCGGCTCTCGATCGTCCCGCGATCCACGCCGCCGATCTTCAACGCATAGGCCATATTCTGCGCGACACTCATGTGCGGATAAAGTGCGTAATTCTGAAAGACCATCGCGATGTCGCGATCTTTCGGCTCCAGCTTGTTCACGACCTTGCCCGCAATCTCGATCGTGCCTTCCGACACGCTCTCGAGTCCCGCGACCATGCGCAGTAGCGTCGACTTGCCGCAACCGGATGGACCAACCATCACGACGAACTCACCATCCTCGATCGATACATCGATGCCATGAAGCACGTATTGAGTGCCGTCGTATGTCTTCTTGACGCCTTTGAGTGTCAGTGCAGCCATTGATACCCGGTCTCCAGTTTTATTTTTCCGCGTCCACGAGTCCGCGCACGAACCAGCGCTGCATCGTCAGCACGACGGCGAGCGGCGGCAGCATTGCAAGCAGCGTCGCGCTCATCACGAGATGCCATTCGGTCGCGGTATCGCCCGAGGCGATCATGCTCTTGATACCGACCACCGCCGTCTGCAGCGACTGCTGATTGGTGATCAGAATCGGCCAGAGGTACTGGTTCCAGCCGTAGATAAAAGTGATCACGAAAAGCGCCGCGATGTTCGTCTTCGACAGCGGCAGCACCACGTCCCAGAAGAAGCGCAGCGGCCCTGCACCGTCGATGCGTGCCGCTTCCATCAGTTCGTCGGGCAGCGTCATGAAGAACTGCCGGAACAGGAAGGTCGCCGTCGCGGAGGCGATCAGCGGCAGCGTGAGACCGGCGTACGTGTTGGCGAGATGCATCGACGACACGACCTGCACCGTCGGAAAGATGCGGACTTCGACGGGCAGCATCAGCGTGACGAAGATCAGCCAGAACGCGAGGTTCTTCATCGGGAAGCGAAAGAAGACAATCGCATACGCCGAAATGATCGACACCGCGATCTTGCCGATGGAGATGACGAGCGCCATCACGAGACTGTTGATGAGCATGCGTCCGAAGGGCGCCGCCGCATTGCCGCTGCCGTGCGTCCAGATGTGCGCAATGTTTTCGAAGAGATGCGTGCTCGGAATCAGCGAAAGCGGCACGCTGAATACTTCGCTCGAATTCATCGTCGCCGCGCAGAACGCGACATACACCGGGAACACGACCAGCGCGACGCCGAGGATCAGCACCGCGTGACAGAAGATATCGAAGCCGCGACGGTTCTCGATCATGAGTATTGCACCCTGCGTTCGACGAAGCGGAACTGCACGATGGTCAGCGCGACGACGATCACCATCAGCACGACCGACTGCGCGCCCGAGCTGCCGATGTCCAGCCCCTGAAACCCTTCCGCGAAGATCTTGTAGATGAGCGTCTTGGTCGATTGAGCAGGACCGCCGCCAGTGGCGGCATCGATGACGGGGAAGGTATCGAAGAACGCGTAGACCAGGTTGACGACGAGCAGGAAGAAACTCGTCGGCGACAACAGCGGCAACGCAATGCCGAAGAAGCGCCGCACGGGACCGGCGCCGTCGATCGCGGCGGCTTCGATCAGCGATTGCGGTATCGCCTGCAAGCCGGCATAGAAGAACAGGAAGTTATAGCTGACCTGTTTCCACACCGACGCGAGCACGACGAGAAACATCGCCTGCGTGCCGTTGAGCGCGTGGTTCCATACGATGCCCTGCTTCGCGAGCGCATACGTGACCAGCCCGATGCTCGGATTGAAGAGAAACGACCAGAGCACCGCCGCGATGGCCGGCGCGACCGCATACGGCCAGATGAGCAGCGTCTGATACGCCTTCGCGCCGCGCGTCACGCGATCCGCGCATGCGGCGAGCAGCAGCGAGATCACGAGTCCGGACACGGTGACGAGCGCGCAGAAGATCATCGTCGTACTGAACGATGACAGGTACAGCGGGTCCGCGAAGAGCTGCCGGAAGTTCGCGAAGCCGACGAATTCGCTGGACGTGCCGAACGCGTCCTGGCTTTGCGTCGCTTGCCATAGCGCCTCGCCGGCGGGCCAGAGGAAGAAGAGCGCGGTGATCGCGAGCTGAGGCGCGACGAGCAGATACGGCAACACGCTCGTATCGAAACGAGACCGTTTTTCCATCGGTATGTCCTGAACGGCGCCCGCGTTTGGCGCGGGCGCATGCCTGACCGTGGCGCTTAGCCGCCGCTCTTTTCGAAGCGGCGCAGAAGTTCGTCGCCGCGCTGCACGGAAGAATCGAGCGCCTGCTGCGGCGTCTTCTTTTCCGCCCACACCTGCTCGAGTTCTTCATCGACGATGGTGCGAATCTGCGGCATGTTGCCGAGACGCAAGCCCTTCGTATAGGCAAGCGGCGGCTTGTTCAGCATCTGCTTGATGGCGATGTCCGCGCCGGGATTCTTGTCGTAGAAGCCCTGTTTTTGCGTGAGTTCATAGGCGGCGGTCGTCACGGGCAGGTAGCCGGTGTCCTGATGCCACTTCGCCGCGACCGGCGGCGTGGCCAGATACGCGAGGAACTTCGCGACGCCCTTGTACACCGCCGGGTCCTTGCCCGCCAGCACCCAGAGGCTCGCGCCGCCGATGATCGCGTTCTGCGGCGCGCCCTTCACGCTCGCGTCGTAAGGCATCATGCCGACGCCGAAATCGAACTTCGCATACTTCTGAATAGTGGCCCGCGAGCCCGACGAGTTCGTGATGATCCCGCAGTCGCCGCTATAGAACTTGGATACCGGCTCGTCCTTGCGCCCGACGTAAGTGAACGTGCCGTCCTTCGCCATCTTCTGCAGGAACTGGATATGCGCGACCTGCAGCGGCTTGTTGAACTCGAGCTTTGCATCGAGCCCGTCGAAGCCATTGTTCTTCGATGCAAACGGCGCCGCATGCCACGCGCTGTAGTTCTCCAGCTGAATCCAGCTCTGCCAGCCCGACGAATAGCCGCACGAATAGCCCGCCGCCTTCAGCTTCTTCGCGTCGGCTTCGACATCGGCCCAGGTTTTCGGCGGCTGATTCGGATCGAGACCCGCCTTCTTGAACGCGTCCTTGTTGTAGTACAGAACGGGCGTGGAACTGTTGAACGGCATGGAGATGAGATGGCCGGTCTTCGCGTCGCTGTAATAGCCGGCGATGGTCGGCACGAACGCCTTCTCGTCGAGCGGCACGCCCGCTTGCTTGAATACGTCGGAGACAGGGAGCACGGCCTTTTTCGCCTGCATCATCGTCGCGGTGCCGACTTCGTAGACTTGTAGGATCGCGGGCGCATTGCCGCTGCGATACGCCGCGATGCCCGCCGCAAGCGTCTGGTCATAGGTGCCCTTGAACACCGGAACGATCGTGTAGTCGCTCTGCGACGCGTTGAAGTCCTTGGCGATGTCGTTCACGCGCTCGCCGAGGGCGGCCTCCATCGCGTGCCAGAACTGGATTTCCGTCGCAGCATGAGCTGCGGTGCTGGCGCCGAAGGCCAGAACGGCAGCGGCCGTGATCGAGCGGAACGAGGGCGTGCATTTCATCGATGAGTCTCCTTTTTTGCAGATTCGCGCCTGAAAACGCGCGATCTTAATTGTTGTCGATGACAAACAGACGTTGGTATTCCTTCAATGCATATCGATCCGTCATTCCCGCGATGTAATGCGCGATCAGCCGCGCCTGCGTGCTCTCGTGGCATGGCGCGGCGGCGTCGTTCGCGGACTCTTCCGCCACGGCGAGACGCGCCTGATACGCGGGCGGCAGCAAGCGCGGGTCGTCGGTAAAGGCGTCGAACAGGCCGGTGACGACGCGCTTCGCCTTGTTGGCCATGCGCATCACGCGGTAATGGCGATACAGGTTCTTGAACAGGAAGCGCTTGAGCGCGGCGGCTTGCGCGGCGACTTCATCGCTATGCGCGACAAGCAGCGGCGCACTGCGCACGTCTTCGATGGATGTCGGCCTCACGCGCGCCAGATTGCGGCTCGTGGTCTCGATCAGATCCACGATCAGCGTATTGATGATGCGGCGTATGGTCTCGTGGATGAGCCTGCGGCCTTCGATGCCGGGGAACTCCGCGCGCGCCGCATCGAAGTGCGTATGCCAGAGACTCACTTCGGACATTTGCTCGAGCGTGAGCAGGCCGGAACGCAGGCCATCGTCGACATCGTGATTGTTGTAGGCGATCTCGTCCGCGACGTTGGCAATCTGCGCTTCGAGCGATGGCTGCCTGCCCGCGAGAAAGCGTTCGCCGAGTTCGCCCAGCTTGCGTGCGTTCTCGCGTGAGCAATGCTTGAGAATGCCTTCGCGCGTCTCGAAGCAGAGGTTGAGCCCGTCGAACGCGCCGTAGTGCTCTTCGAGCTGATCGACGACCGCGAGACTTTGCAGATTGTGTTCGAAGCCGCCTTGATCGCGCATGCATTCGTGGAGCGCGTCCTGCCCGGCGTGGCCAAACGGCGTGTGACCGAGATCATGCGCAAGCGATATCGCTTCGACGAGGTCTTCGTTCAGCCGCAGATTGCGCGCGACGGAACGCGCGATTTGCGCCACTTCCAGACTGTGCGTCAGACGCGTGCGGAACAGGTCGCCTTCGTGATTGACGAAAACCTGCGTCTTGTATTCGAGCCGGCGAAAGGCGGTCGAATGCACAATGCGATCGCGGTCGCGCTGAAACTCGGTGCGCGCGGCGGGCGGCGTCTCAGCATAGCGGCGTCCGCGCGACGTGGACGAACGCGCCGCATACGGCGCAAGATGGGCTTCGAGCGCCCCTTGCGACGGCGCTCCGAATCCTGCTTCTGTTTCGCTCACCGGCTGCCTCCGCATCGTCGTGGTTCCGGCTGCTGCGTGGCGCTCAGACGCTGGCTGCGAGCGTCGCACGCACGGCCTGATCCGGCGCGCTCGTGATCTCCGTCGCGCCAAAACGAGTCAGCAGGATGAATTTGATTTCGCCGGCTTCGGCTTTCTTGTCGACTTTCATCAGGTCGACGTAGCGGTCATCGCCGAGCTTCGGGCCGACGACCGGCAGCTTCGCCGCCTCGATGACGCGCACCAGCCGCTTGCGTGCGGCGTCGTCGAGCTTGCCGAGGCGCACCGACAAGTCGGCCGCCATGACCATGCCGCAACCGACCGCTTCGCCGTGCAGCCATTCGCCATAGCCGAGCCCGGCTTCGATGGCGTGACCGAACGTATGGCCGAAATTGAGGATGGCGCGCTGCCCGCCTTCGCGTTCGTCCGACGCCACGACCGATGCCTTGATCTCGCACGAACGTTTGACCGCATGCGCGAGCGCGCTTTCGTCGCGGCTGTTCAATGCGCCGATGTTCGCTTCGATCCAGTCGAAGAAACCGGCATCGGCGATCGCGCCCGTCTTGATGACTTCCGCGATGCCCGCGGCCAGTTCGCGTTCCGGCAGCGTATGCAGTGCGGCTATATCGGCGATGACGGCCTGCGGCTGATAGAACGCGCCGATCATGTTCTTGCCGAGCGGGTGATTGATGCCCGTTTTGCCCCCGACCGACGAGTCCACCTGCGCAAGTAGCGTGGTCGGCACCTGAATGAACGGCACGCCGCGCATGTAGCAGGCGGCCGCGAAGCCGGTCATGTCGCCGACGACGCCGCCGCCGAGCGCGATGAGCGTCGTCTTGCGATCGGCCCGTTCGGTGAGGAGCGCGTCGAAGATGGTATTGAGCGTTTCCCAGTTCTTGTGCGCTTCGCCGTCGGGCAGAACGACGGTCGTCACTTTCTTGCCGAGCGGTTCGAGCGCGGCGCGCAGCGCGTCGCCATAGAGCGGATCGACGGTCGCATTGGTGACGATGGCCACCGACGAGCCCTTGATATGCGGCGCAAAAAGCTCCGTGCGCCCGATCAGCCCCGCACCGATATGAATGGGATAGGCGCGCTCGCCCAGTTCGACATTGACTGTAATCATGGCGGACATTATGACTCAGCCGACTTGATGACGCCGGCCACCTCCAGTTGCATCAGGACCATGTTGACGAGCGCGTTGACCGTCGGCCGCCCGGTTTCCACGACGAAATGCGCACACTCCTGATAGAGCGGATCGCGCGTTTTGAAAAGCGCTTCCAGCTTGCCGCGCGGATCTTCGGTCTGAAGCAGCGGCCGGTTCTTGTCGCGGCGGGTGCGCTGCCAGAGATCGTGCGGATTGGCGCGCAGATAAATGACGATGCCGCGATTCCTCAGATGTTCGCGATTCTCCTGCCGCAGCACCGCGCCGCCGCCCGTCGCGAGCACGATGCCGCTCTTCTGCGACAGCTCGTCGATGACGTTGGCTTCGCGCTGGCGGAATCCGGCCTCGCCTTCGAGTTCCCAGATCACGGGTATGCGCGCGCCGGTGCGTGCTTCGATTTCCAGATCGGAATCGATGAACGAGCGCTGCAAACGGCGCGCAACCGCACGGCCCACGGTGGTTTTACCCGCCCCCATGAGTCCGACGAAGAAGATGTTCGCGTTCGCGTGCCCTTCCTGCAACCTTGATCCTTTGACAATATGCAATTTGTTCGTGCGGCAGCTTAAGGGCAAACCGCCCGCTTTGTCGAGTCGCACGCCCGGCGTCATCCCTTCGCCGCCACCACATGCGGCGTGATCAGGATGACCAGCTCGCTCTGCGACTTGCGCCGCGCGTCGTGACGAAACAGCCAGCCGATCAGCGGCAGCTTCGACAATCCCGGCACGCCGGTGACATCGACCCGTTCGTCTTCTGAATAGATGCCGCCGATCGCCACGGTCCCGCCATCCTCCACTTCCACGCGCGTCTGCACGTGCTTCGTGTTGATGGCCGGCCCCGCCGCCGTCTGCTCGCCGACGCTGTCTTTCGCGACATCCAGATCGAGAATGACGTGCCCGTGCGGCGTGATTTGCGGTTCGACCTCCAGTTTGAGCGCAGCGCGCCGAAACTGCACGCCCGACACGCCATTGCCGACTTTCGCCTGATACGGCAGCTCCGTGCCCTGTTCGACGATCGCCTTCACGCGATCCGCCGTCACGACGCGCGGTCGCGACACGATCTGTCCCCGCCCCTCGGATTCGAGCGCGCTGAGTTCGATGTCGAGCAGCCGCGTGGCCTGCGCGGCGAAGAGCGTGAGCCCTGCGGTCGCCGCGTCGAAACCGTTGAGCGGCCGCGCCGACAGATCGTATACCACCCCGTCCTTGCCGCCCGCGATGCCGCGCGCGGAGTCTCCCGTCGGCGCGACGCCCAGCTTGACGCCGAGGTTGCGCGACAGCCCGGTCTCGCCTTCGACGATGCGCGCTTCGATCATCACTTGCGGCGTGGGCCTGTCGATGGATGCGATCAGCTCGGCGATCTGCTGCACGCGACCGTCGAGATCGGTGACGAAAAGCAGATTGGTGCGCGCGTCGGCCATGGCGGAGCCGCGCTTCGACAGCACGCGCTGCGTGCCCGAGCCGGTCAGCAGCTTGCGCACGTCTTCGGCACGCGGATAGCGCAACGTGAAGGTGCGGCTTGCGAGCGGCTCAAGTTCTGCCGCGCGGGCGTGCGCCTCATAGCGCAACTTCTCGCGCGCCGCGAGTTCGGCGAGCGGCGCGACCCAGATCACGTTGCCGTGCTGCTCCATCGCCAGGCCGTTGACGTCGAGAAGCGTGTCGAACGCGCGCCGCCACGGCACCGCGACGAGATTGATCGACACCAGCCCGCGCACTTTCTCGCTCGCGATGATGTTGAGGCCGGTGAAGCGCGCGAAGCCTTGCAGCGCGGCGCTCAGGTCGGCGTTTTTCAGGTCGAGCGTGATCGGCTTGCCGTCATCGGCCTTCGTTCCGCTGAGGCGTTCGAGTTGCCGTAGCGGCACCGGCGGTCCTTCGAGCGGCTCGGCGGATTCGGCAGCGGGCTTTTCCGCGCTTGGCGTGGCCGGCGCTTGGGGCGGCGGCGGTGGCACCAGCGGAATGGCCGTATCGATTGCGAACTGATCCGTCGGCAGCGTATCGAGCGATGCCGGTAGCGGCGGCAATGGCGCGACGGGCGCATCGCCGACGTCGGCCGCCGTTGCCGCACGCGCCACGATGATCGCCGCGACGCTCATCGCGCGGAAGATGCATAGCGCCTTGCTCACTTGCGATCCTCCGCGAACGTCAGCATCCGCGACGCGCCCTCGCCGCTTGCAAGCCGTATCGCGCGGGGCTGAACGCGTTCGAGCCGCTCGTCGCCGATCTGCTGTCCCGGTTCGTAGTGGTCGACGTTCTTCGCGCTCTGCACGAGCGCCATCGCGCGGTGGCGCGCCACCATCGTGCCGACGAGCAGCATGCCCGCATCGCGAGCGAGACCGGTTGCGCCGTCCCTGCCGAACGGATCGACGATGAAAGCGTTCGTGCGCGCGGGTTCTGAGAGGGGCACCGCAGGCAGCGTTTCGTGGATGCGCAGCGTCGCATCGATCGTCACCGCGCCGGCCTGACGCTTGATTTGCACAGCCTCCGGCACGATCAGGCGCGGCAGGCCGACGAGCGCCTCCAGAAAGCGGCGAACTTCAGGAAACGTGCCGTCCGCCCGGAAGGTGAGCGCGCGTTCCGTTGCCGGCCGCGTTGACGTCCGGGCTCCGCTTTTCGCCAACGATTGCGGCTCGATCTCCGTCACGCGCAGTCCGCTCTGCGCAGCGAGTGCGGCCACTGCGTGAAGCGCATCGGCAGCGGTCCAGATGGCGGGCGTCATGCTCGTGGCCGCGACGCGTGCCCGTAGTTCCGGCAATGCGGCGACGATTCCGCGGGCATCGTCCGCTTTGCGTTGAGTTGCCGCGAGCGCGGTGCGGGCGGCATCGCGCTGGCTCAGGCCCGAAGCCCGCCAGCCTTCGACGCCCATCGCAAACACGCATACGAAAAGCGCGAGCGCCGTAAGACCCGTGCGACGCGTCGACCACGCGTGCAGCGGTCGAAGCAGCGGAGTGCGGGCGCGCCCGTGCGAGTGCGAGCGCAAGCCTCCGGGGACAGTCATCGTCAGGGTGTTCATTGCGGTTTCCTTTGCATTGATGTTTTCGCCGGTGCGGCAGTGGTTTTCGTTTCAGCCGCCGCATAGCGCACCAGCGCGATGAATTCATAGCGATCGATAGCCGGCGCGACGGCATCGCGGTTCGCGGATGCTCCCGTCTCCACGCGCCGCTTCATCTCCACGACCTCGACCGATTGCACGCCGCGCAAGTCCTCCAGCCGTTTGAGCCAACGCGCCGCCGTCTGGGAATCCGGGGCGAGCGCGGCAAGCTCGACTTCATCGGCCCGCTGGGAAACGCGTTGCAGAACGACGTCCGTGCGCGGCGGCGTATCCGCAAGCGCTTCCAGCAGCGCAAGGAACCGGTCGCGCGGTCCGGCGAGCGGTTGCGCCGCGTCACGCGCCCGGCGACGCTCGGCCTCGGTGCGAAGGAGGCGCGCGTGTTCGTCGATAGCCGCGTTCGATGTGCGCAGCGTCGCTTCCAGTGCGATACGCCGGTCATCCAGACGCGTGCGCTCGAACGCGTCCCAGCCCGCGACGCCTCCCACAGCCGCGCATCCGGCGAGGCTTGCGACGGCCAGGATCGCGAGCCGCTGCCGTCGCAGCGCACGACGGTTGCGCGACCGGTAAGGCAGCAGATTGAAGCCGTCGATGGTGGCGGCGCTCCTCATTGCAGCACCTCGCGCAATGCGAGTCCGAACGCGGTGGCGAAAAGCGGCGAATGCTTCATCGCGGCATCGATTTCCGACGCGCCGTTGCAATACGGCGCAGCCTCGAACGGCAGCGCGGGGCAGCCGACGATCTTCGCCAGCGCCGGCAGCGGAAGGCCCGCGTTCGCCAGCAATTGCGTCTGGCCGCCGACGTACGCGCAGTCGATCGGCCTCGTTTCGCCCGCCAGATGGCGCAGCGCGTCGGCGATGCTCACGTATTCCGGCGCGGGGTAGCGCGCCTCGCTCTCCACCTCACCGGCGCTCACGACCCACGCGTGCAGCCCCGAGCTTTCGAGCCAGCAAGCGAGATAGCGCGCGTCGGCGTCCAGTTCGACGCGGCCCGAATGACGCATCGCGCGCAGGGCCGCGGCCGGTTCGCCGTCGATGGCGCACAACGCGATGCCCGCTGCCGCCGCCGTTTCCACGCGCGCCTCGACATGCCGCCTGGCGGTCGCTGCGATCGTCACATAGGCGTTCCCGTCGTCGCGAGCCTCGACGGACCAGTCGACTGCGAGCGCGCCGCGCTCCATGCCCGATGCGCGCTCCGCCTCGGCGAGCACCGCCGGCTCCAGCAAGCCGCTTGGATCGCTGCCGATATCCGGCACGTCCGGCTGGCGCGCTTCGATCAACCGCGCGAGCGGCACCCGCGTGGTCAGCGTCGCCGATGCGGGAAGGCCCATCGAACAGCGCAGCGCGCCCCACGCGCCGTTCTGCGGCATGCGTTCGACCGCTTCGCGCAACGCCGCAGCGACGGCCGCGCGATCGACGAAATCGCCGCCAACCACCGCCCCCGCCGCGATTGGAACCGCATCCAGATGCTCGACGCACACGGTCGAATCCCGCTTCAGCCGCCGGCTGAGAACCGCGAGCCGCACTGCGTCCTCGCTTATGTCGATACCCGCCGCGAACCGGCGCGTGACCGTCAGCACCGCGCCGCGCAAGGCGCTTTCTTTCTTCATGTCCACTCCTTCCGTCACTCGCGCGCCGAAACATTCGCGCGCTTTCGATGCACGAATTCTCGTGAAGGCGGCACACGGCGAACATTCGGCCGAACGGCTAACGCGAGCGATGACACGATGTTTTCGCGGGACATCGCGCGTATCTTGGCAATAGGAAAAGCGACGCGGATTGCATTGAACTGTTGCCCGAGTGCCTAGGAATTTCCCGAAACCCGGACGGCTATAATCCCGGGACTGTTTTTGGTGGTGCTATGCAATCCTCTTCCCCGACTAATCCGCCGGCCACGCCGCCCGAAGGCCCGATAAAGCCTCGACGTTCGTGGTTTGCGCGGCTGCTTTTAGGCTCGCTCGTCTGCGTTTTCGCGCTGATCGTCTCCATTGCGCTGGTGTTCGGCTATGCGCTGATCGTGGCGATGCCGAACCTGCCATCGCTCGATGCGCTCACCGACTACCGGCCGAAAGTGCCGCTGCGCATCTACACCGCCGATCACGTGCTGATCGGCGAATTCGGCGAGGAACGCCGCAGCGTCGTGCGCATTCAGGAAGTGCCCGATCGCCTGAAGAAAGCCGTGCTCGCAATCGAAGACGCGCGTTTTTACGATCACGGCGGCGTCGATGTCATGGGCATCGTGCGCGCGGGAACGGTTGCATTGTCGAATGGGCATGCATCGCAAGGCGCGAGCACGATCACGATGCAGGTCGCGCGAAACTTCTTCCTGTCGAGCGAAAGGACGTACACCCGCAAGATCTACGAGATACTGCTCGCCTACAAGATCGAGCGTGCGTTGACGAAGGATCAGATTCTCGAGGTGTACATGAATCAGATCTATCTCGGACAGCGTGCGTACGGGTTTGCGAGCGCGGCGCGCGTCTATTTCGGCAAGGACCTGAAGGACATCACGCTCGCCGAAGCGGCGATGCTCGCGGGTCTGCCGAAGGCGCCGTCCGCATATAACCCGGTCGTGAATCCGAAGCGCGCGAAGGTTCGGCAGGAGTACATCCTTCAGCGGATGCGCGAGCTGAACTTCATCACGCCGGAAGAGTACGCGACGGCGCTGAAACAGCCGCTCATCGTGAAGGGACAAGGGCGCGAGTTCAGTGTCCACGCGGAATACGTCGCGGAAATGGTCCGGCAGATGATGTACGCGCAATATCGCGAAGAAGCCTATACGCGCGGCTTCAACGTCGTGACGACGATCGATTCCGCCGATCAGGACGCCGCCTATCACGCGCTGCGCCGAGGCCTGATGGACTACGAACGGCGTCATGGCTATCGCGGGCCGGAAGGCTTCATCGATCTGCCGGCGGACGCGGATGACCGTGAACAGGCCATCGACGATGCGCTCGCCGAGCATCCGGACAACGGCGAGATCGTCGCGGCGGTCGTGACGTCGGCGAGTCCGAAGGAAGTGAAGGCGAGCTTCATCGACGGCAACGTGGCCACCATCACCGGCAACGATCTGCGCTTCGTCGCGAATGCGCTTTCGCCGCGTGCGCAGCCGAACCAGCGCATTCGTCCGGGCGCGATCGTGCGGCTCGCGAAAAGCAGCGACGGCGACTGGTCCATCACGCAACTGCCGCAGGTCGAAGGCGCGTTGATCTCGCTCGTGCCGCAGGACGGCGCAATCCGCGCGCTCGTCGGCGGGTTCGACTTCAACAAGAACAAGTTCAACCACGTCACGCAGGCGTGGCGTCAGCCGGGCTCGAGCTTCAAGCCGTTCATTTATTCGGCGTCGCTGGAGAAGGGTTTGTCGCCGGCGACGATCATCAACGACGGCCCGCTATTCTTCAGCGCCGCCGAAACCGGCGGCCAGGCGTGGGAGCCGAAGAACTACGGCGGCGGCTTCGACGGCCCGATGACCATGCGCACCGCGCTGCAGAAGTCGAAGAACATGGTGTCGATCCGCATCCTGAACAACATCGGCACGAAGTACGCGCAGCAGTACATCACGCGCTTCGGCTTCGACGCGGACCGTCATCCGGCGTATCTGCCGATGGCGCTCGGCTCGGGCCTCGTGACGCCGCTGCAGATGGCGTCGGGCTATGCGGTGTTCGCGAACGGCGGCTATCGCGTGAATCCGTATCTGATCGCCGATATCACCGACCCGCGCGGCGCCGTGGTGTCGCATCCGCAACCGCTCGTCGCGCAGGGCAGCGCGCCGCTCGCGATCACGCCGCGCAATGCCTTCGTGATGAACAGCCTGCTGCAAAGCGTTGCGCAGCACGGCACGGCCGCGAAGACGAATCAGATGAAGCGGGGGGACCTTGCCGGCAAGACCGGCACGACGAACGATTCGCGCGATGCGTGGTTCGCCGGCTATCAGCGATCGCTCGTCGCGATCGCGTGGATCGGCTACGACAATCCGCGCAGTCTCGGCGACCGCGAAACCGGCGGCGGTCTCGCGCTGCCCGTGTGGATGGAATACATGACCCGCGCGCTGCAAGGCGTACCCGAGTACAAGCCGATGATGCCGCCCGATGTGAAATCGCTCGGTGGAGAGCTGTACTACGACGACATGACGCCGGGCCACGGCTTCATCGCGACGATCGGGGTGAGTCAGGCGCCGCCGCAGGAAGGCGGCGTGTCGGGCGTGACCGCGCCGACGCCAGATGTCGGCGAGCAGGAAAAGCAGGACATCATGAATCTGTTCAAGGGCCAGTAGCCCTTTTCCACACCGTCTGCTTTTCTCTCACCTCACGAGCCGGTCACGCTGAAAAGCGGATCGGCTCGCCTGCCTGTTCAGTCGAATACTTGCTCAGCGCGGCGAAAAACTCGCTGTCGTCCCGGGTGTCGCGCCACTGACCATCGACGTATTTGTAGTGGAATCCGCCCGACTTCGCCGCGAGCCAGATTTCGTGCTTCGGCGGCTGCAAGTTGACGATCACCTTCGTGCGATTCTCGAATTCCAGCGTCAGCACATTGCCGCTTCGCTCGAATTCGATGTCGGCTTCGGCCGTGTCCACATCGCGCTCGATCGCGGTCAGCACGGCCTCCGCCAACGTCAGGTATTCCTGGTCTGTCATGCTAAACTCCATCGATTCTATGTACAGGGACGGTCATGCGAGTTGTTTTCAGGATGAGCGCGATTGTAGCGGCTGTCAGCGTTTGCGCCGCGGCCACAATCACGCTCGGCGGTTGTGGGCAACGCGGTCCGCTTTATCTTCCCGTCGTGCCTCCCATGCCGCAGCGTCCTGACAATCTGCAGGATACGCCGCCTTCCGACGTAACTCCCGACGACGAAACCGCCTCGCGCGCCAACCCGGCCCGCGCTGCATCCGGCGACATTCCGGACACGTCGGGCGACGCGCTCTCGCTCGCGCCCGAGACGGACCTGAAACCCACGCCCGCCGCCGCACCCAAAGCGGCTTCGTCGGCGTACTGACAGCAAGCCTGTGCGCCTTCTGGCGCATCCCGAACCTGATTCCGATTCCACCCGCGCACACGCATGAGTGATTCCGCATTCCATTATGTCGACGGCGCACTTCACGCCGAAGGCGTTTCCGCCGCGTCGCTCGCGCAGCAGTTCGGCACGCCGCTCTACGTCTATTCCCGCGATGAGCTGACGCGCGCCTATCGCGCTTATGCCGATGCGTGCGCCGGCCGCCGCGCGAGCGTTCACGTCGCGGTGAAGGCCAACAGCAATCTCGCCGTCCTCAATGTGTTCGCGCGTCTGGGCGCGGGCTTCGACATCGTGTCGTCGGGGGAACTGGCGCGCGTGCTGGCTGCTGGCGGGAAAGCCGGGAACACGGTGTTTTCGGGCGTCGGCA
The DNA here is from genome assembly GCF_041360715.1 of Caballeronia sp. RCC_10. Classification (NCBI taxonomy): domain Bacteria; kingdom Pseudomonadati; phylum Pseudomonadota; class Betaproteobacteria; order Burkholderiales; family Burkholderiaceae; genus Caballeronia; species Caballeronia sp. RCC_10. Next base: position 47,312 of record NZ_JBFUPT010000018.1, on the reverse strand, counting down.
AAACGGCGGCGGAAATGCGCGAAGCGCTCGAAGCCGGCGTGAAGTGCTTCAACGTGGAATCGATTCCCGAGCTGCATGCGTTGAACGACGTGGCGCAATCGCTCGGCAAGCGCGCGCCGGTTTCCTTGCGCGTGAATCCGGACGTCGACGCGAAGACGCATCCGTATATCTCCACGGGCCTGAAGTCGAACAAGTTCGGCGTAGCCTTCAGCGACGCCCGCGCGACCTACCGCGCCGCACACGCGATGGCGAATCTGGACGTGGTCGGCATCGACTGCCACATCGGTTCGCAGATTACGGAAATCAGCCCGTATCTGGATGCCATCGACAAGCTGCTCGAACTCGTCGAACAGATTGAAGCGGACGGCATGAGCATTCGTCACGTGGATGTCGGCGGCGGCCTCGGCATCACGTACGACGACGAAACTCCGCCGGATATCGGCGATTTCGTGCGCACGTTGCTCGATCACATCGAAAAGCGCGGCCACGGTCAGCGCGAAGTGTATTTCGAGCCGGGGCGCTCGCTCGTCGGCAACGCGGGCATCTTGCTGACGCGCGTCGAATTCCTGAAGCCGGGCGAGGAGAAGAACTTCGCCATCGTCGATGCCGCGATGAACGATCTCGCGCGCCCCGCGATGTACGAGGCGTTTCATCGCATCGTCCCCGTGGTGAAGCGCGATGCGCCGGCGCACAAGTACGACGTGGTCGGTCCGGTCTGCGAAAGCGGCGACTGGCTCGGGCGCGATCGCGATCTGGCCGTCGAACCGGGCGATCTGCTCGCGGTCTGCTCGGCGGGCGCGTACGGCTTCGTGATGAGCTCGAACTACAACACCCGCCCGCGCGCCGCCGAAGTGATGGTGGACGGCGAGCGCGCGCGCATTGTGCGAGCGCGCGAAGAGGTCAAACAGTTGTTCGCCGGGGAATCGATTCTGCCGGACTGAGCCGCTTCACGCGGTCGACGAAAGAAGGAAGGCGACGCTCGACTAGCGTCGCTTTTTTTACGTGCGTGCGTTCCGCGCCCGAAGCCACGCGACCAGGCGCCAGCCCAGCAACACGATCACGATTGCGCCGTAGATCTTGGGCAATTCGAAATCGTGCTTGCCTGCCTTCATCCACCAGAAATGCAGGATGGCGAGCGCCGCGATGAGATAGATCGTCCGATGCAGCGTCTGCCAGCGGCGGCCGAGCTTTCTCACCATCGCCTTGGGCGATGTCACGGCGAGCGGAATCAGCAACACGAACGCCGCGAAGCCCATTGTGATGAATGGCCGCTTGCCGATGTCCTTCAGCATCTCCGCCACGTCGAACCACTTGTCGAACCAGATGTACGTCGTGAAGTGCAGCACGGCGAAAAAGAATGCATACAGCCCGATCATGCGGCGAAAACGCACGAGCGCGGTCACGCCCGTCAGGCGTCGCGCCGGCGTGACGGCGAGCGTGATGCACAGGTAGACGAGCGTCCAGAGTCCGGTCGAGCGCGTGATGAATTCGATCGGATTCGCGCCCAGCCCCGACGTGAGGCCAAGCACGACGATGCGCGCCAACGGGTAAAGCATCGCGATGAAGACGGCGACCTTCGCAGGCGCGATCCAGTTTCGACTCTGCGGCGCGGCGGCGGTAGCGCGTTTGATTTCAGTGGCGGTCGGCATGGTTCAGAAGTTTTTCTTGAGGTCCATGCCCTGATACAACGATGCGACCTGATCGTCGTAGCCGTTGAATATCAGCGTCTTGCGTTTCGGCGCGAAGAAGCCGTCCTCGCCGATGCGCCGCTCCGTCGCCTGGCTCCAGCGCGGATGATCGACGTTCGGATTCACGTTCGAATAGAAGCCGTATTCGCTCGGCGCGTAAGTGTTCCAGCTCGTCGGCGGCTGCTTTTCGACGAAACGGATTTTCACCAGCGACTTCGCGCTCTTGAAGCCGTACTTCCACGGCACGATGATCCGGACCGGCGCGCCGTTCTGGTTCGGCAGCACTTCGCCGTATAGGCCGACGGTCAGCAGCGTGAGCGGGTTCATCGCCTCGTCCATGCGCAGGCCTTCGGAGTACGGCCAATCGAGGATGGGCGTCGACAGCCCGGGCATCTGGGACGAATCGGCCAGACTGATGAACTGCACGTACTTCGCGTTGCCCGCCGGCTCGGCGCGCTTGATCAGTTCCGACAGCGAGACGCCGATCCACGGAATCACCATCGACCAGCCTTCGACGCAACGCAGCCGATAGACGCGCTCTTCCAGCGGGGCAATCTTGAGCATCTCGTCGATGTCATACACCTTCGGATTCTTGATCGCGCCTTCGACCGACACTTTCCACGGCCGCGGACGCAGCGTGCTCGCATGCTGCGCGGGATCGCTCTTGTCGGTGCCGAACTCGTAGAAGTTGTTGTACGTCGTGATGTCCTTGAGCGACGTGGGCTTGTCGAGCGCGACGAACTTGGGGTTCGTCGTCGCCGCGAGCTTCTGGCCTTTGGCATCCGGTGAAGTCAGCGTCGCGTGCGCGAAACCGCTCGCGCCGGCGAAACCCGTGGCGGCGAGTGCGCCCATCGATTGCAACACGCGCCGCCGATTTTCGAACACGTGCCGCGGCGTGATTTCGCTGCTGTCGATGTCGTCGCCGTAAAGCGCGCCATTACGTTTGATCCACATGAGACGACTCCCTTTGCATTCGTCGTTACCGGTGCAAACAGCACGGCCGGTGCCCGTATTCCACGTTAGAACGAAAAAAACCGCCAGCGTGATGCGTGGCGGTTTTTTCTTTCGATGCGGCCGGATCAGAGCTTGCCGTAGCTGTGCAAGCCCGACAGGAACATGTTGACGCCGAGGAACGCGAACGTCGTCACGATGAGGCCCGTCAGCGCCCACCACGCCGCCGCCGCGCCGCGCAGGCCCTTCATCAGCCGCATGTGCAGCCACGCCGCGTAATTCAGCCAGACAATCAGCGCCCAGGTTTCCTTCGGGTCCCAGCTCCAGTAGCCGCCCCACGCTTCCGCCGCCCACAGCGCGCCGAGAATCGTCGCGATGGTGAAGAACGCGAAACCGACGGCGATCGACTTGTACATGACGTCGTCGAGCACTTCGAGCGACGGCAGGCGGTCGGCCAGCACGCCGCGCTGCTTCGCCAGATACGCGACCGAAACCATCGCCGAGAGCGCGAAGCTGCCGTAGCCGATGAAGTTCGCCGGCACGTGGATCTTCATCCACCAGCTTTGCAGCGCGGGCACGAGCGGCTGAATCTGCTGCGCGTCGCGGGCGATCGAATACCACATCAGGAAGCCGACCGCCGCGCTGATCACGAGCAGCACGAACGCGCCCATCTGGCGGGTCGCGTAATGCTGCTCGTAGTAGAGATAGAAGAGCGAAGTGATCAGGCAGAACAGCACGAACACTTCATACAGGTTCGAGATGGGAATATGGCCGACGTCGCTGCCGATCATGTACGACTCGTACCAGCGCACCATGAGACCGGTGAAGCCCATCAGCACCGCAACCCACGTCATGCGCGAACCGATTGCGCCGCCCGTCTGTGAGCGCGTCAGCAGGCCGATCCAGTAGAACAGCGTCGCAAGAATGAAGAGCGCGCTCATCCACAGAATCGCGGATTGGCTCGACAGAAAATACTTGAGGAAGAAATTGGTGTCCGCGCGGGCGAGGTCGTGCTGATAAAGCTGAATCGACGACAAAGCCAGTACCGCGATCAACGCGATCAGCAAGCGCACCGGTTTCCAGCGCCAGCCGAGGACAACGAACGTCGGCACCGCGCCGATCAGCACGGCCATGTCGTACACGTCCATGTACGCGTGATAGCGGTTCAGCGCGAAGCCCGCGCCCGCGACCATCGCGAGGGCGAACAGCCAGTCGAGCGCGCCGAGCTTGCGGAAGAACGGACGATCGTCGAACACGCCGGCATCAGGAAGGCCGGATGCCGGACGTTCCGTCTTGGCGGAGGCGTGAGAGGAGGTCTGTGTGAGGTCCATGATCTTACCGTGATGAAACTTCCGAGCTGGCAGCTTCGGATGTCGATTGCGACGAGGCGGCGACGGGCGCGGTCGCCGCGGCCGGATCGACCGGCGATGCGCCGAGAGCGGCCGCCACTGCGGCGCGCGTGCGCTCGAACTCCTTCTCGAAGTCGAGCGTGCGGCGTGCGGTGGACATCGCCATCAGCACGCTTGCGCCGCCTTGTCCTGTATCTTTGAGCCAGAACCAGAGCCGGCGTTCGCGCACGTAGAACATCGAGAAAATGCCGACCACCAGCAGGAGGCTGCCAAGATACACCACTTTTTTACCCGGCGCGCGCGTCAACTGGAATACCGAAGCCTGGATCTGCTTGAACGTATCCAGTTGCAGAAAGACGGGAGAACCGTACAGAAAGCTGTCGGAAAGCGCGTTGATCGACGCCTGCACGAACGCGGTGCTCTTCTCGTCGATTTTCGCGGCGGGCAGGCCGTTCTGTTCGCGCGAAATTTGCCAGACGTCCCACATCGCGCCTTCAAGCATGCGCATCAGAAGTCCTGCGGCTTTCTCCTGCTCGCCCTTCGGCACCGAGCGATCGATAAAACCGGCGATGCCCTGGAATCCGCCAAACGTCTGCGGATTCGTGGTTGCCGCGCCGGTTTCGTCCGCTCCGGCGAAAAGGTTCAGCACGCGGATCGCGCTCTCCTCGAGATGCTTCTGCATCTCCACGTTCGTCGGTGGCACGGAACGCAGTGCAAAACGATGCGCCGCTTCGACGCGCGTTGCGGGCGTCGCGAGTGCCGCGCGCAGTTCCATCCACTGCTTGACCGAGCCCTGTTCGTCGGCGGGAATGCGCAGATAGCGGAACGGATCGTTAGGGCTCACGCGCATGCCGGCGAGAAACATTCGCTGCCCGCCGACATCCACCGGCAGCATGTAGTTGCTGTACTCGCGCGCCTGGCCGTCCGTGCCGCGCACCTTGTATTGCACCGACGGGCCGACGTTGCGCAGATCGGTCGGCTTCGACGTTTTCGCGCCGGAGCCGAGGCGCTCGTCGAACGCATCGCGCAGCGTCTCCTTCTTGCCGACGCCGCGTGCGTCCGGCGTGCCGCTGCCGTCCGTCATGTTCTCGACGTTGATCGCGCGGAAGTCCGTGAATTCGACCGTTTCGCCCTTCGCGCCCGCGAACTGCGCGCCAATCGGCGCGCTGCCGCCGATGGTCCCGTTCACGGGCGACGTCTTTGCGCTGCCGCCGGCCATCGGCCAGGCGGTCATTTCGAGCTTCGAGCCGCCGTCCTGGAAGCTCGACTGATAAATCGACACGCCTTCATACGTGAACGGCTTGTTCACTTCGATACGCGCCGGAATGCGCTTGCCGGTCTTGTGATCGATCACGACGATATCGCTCGCGAAGAGCTTCGGCATGCCGGTCGAGTAGTAATCGACGATGAACTTGTCGAGCTGAATCGAGAAAGGAAGGTCCTGAATGATCGAGCCACCCGGCTGATTCAAAATGGCGGTGCCGACGTACTGCCCTTCCGGCACCCACGCGTAGCCGCGGAAAGTCGGGTTCGACGTCGACAGGCGATGCTCGGCCGGAATGTCGTTGATGACGGCGTTGGAGTTGATCGGCGTTTTGTCGAAGAGCCACATTTGCAGCTTGATCGGCAGGTTGCTGTCGAGCAGCCCGCCAATACAGATGACGACGATCGCCAAGTGCGCCGAGATATAGCCGATCTTCGTGAGCGCGCCGCGCTTGCCGGCGATGAGCGTCGCACCGGTGTCCGTCTCGCGCCGGATGAACCGGTAGCCCATCTTCGTGCCGAGGCGCTCGAGCGTCGCCGCACTCTGCGCGCGATTCGCCGGCGTCACGAACTCGCCCTTGTGATGAAACGCGCGCAGGCTGCCTTCGTGCACGCGGTCTTTCCAGCTCTTGATGTCGGCGATCATCTTCGGGCCATTGCGCACCACGCACAGCGACACGGAGATCACCAGAAAGATCAGGATCAGCATGAACCACCACGCGCTGTAGACGGTGTAGAGGCTCAGGCCGCGAAAAATGTCCGCCCAGAACGGGCCAAACTGATTGACGTAGTTCGGGTACGGGTCTTCTTGCGTAAGCACCGTACCGATGATGCTCGCTATCGCCAATACGACCAGCAAGGCGATGGCGAAACGCATCGAACTCACCAGTTCGACGAAATGCCTGATGGCGCGGCGGCTAGACTTCGACTGCATGCCCGATGTGGTGACGCTCATTCAAACTCCGGCTGACAGCAAAAAAGGGTGGAGACGCCAACGGTCTGACCGACCGACGTCCCACCCTTTTCTTGTTCTCGCGCCTGCCTCTGTGGGCCGGCTTCGTATCGTAGTATGGGCGATCCCGCGCTTTCTTGCTTTTCAGCCGGGAACCGCTGGACGCTGCGTGCTGCGTTTAATGCAATCCGGCGATGTAATCCGCTACCGCTTTCATCTCGGCATCGTTGAGGCGGGACGAGATGGCGCGCATCGGCTCGCTGTTGTTGCGCGTGCCCTGCGCGAAGGCGTTCAACTGCGCGGCGGTGTAATCGCCCCACTGCCCCGACAATCGCGGATATTGCACCGGGATACCCATGCCCGTTGCGCCGTGACAGGCGGCGCACGCCGGCACGCCCTTGTCCGCGATGCCGCCACGGTAGATCTTCTGGCCGAGCGCGACGGTGTTCTTGTCGCGCGCATAGTTAGGCTTGGCCTTTTGCGAAGCGAAGTACGCGGCGACGTTGACCATGTCCTGATCCGTGAGCGCGCTGGCAATGCCCGTCATGATCGGATTGTTGCGCGCCGGCGCTTTCGCGCCCGGCTGGGTCTTGTAATCCTTCAACTGCTTGACGATGTATTCCGCGTGCTGGCCCGCGAGCTTCGGAAATGCGGCGCCGGCGCTGTTGCCGTCCGCCGCATGGCACGCCGCGCAGACCTGGGTGGCGATGGCCTGCCCTCTCGTCACATCGGGCTTGGCCGGCTGGGCGGACTCCGCCGCGCTCGCCGATACCGCAAACCCACTCAAACTTGCACCGAAACCGAAAGCCGCCGCTGCCTTGAGCACCACCAGAGACCTGTACAGTCGGTTCATTCGCGTACCCTGTTTTTCGTCTTGTGAGAATGTGAGGTTCTGCAAAAAACGACGGCAACCGAACATGCCGCAAGATACCCGAACGAAAGGGCTCCAAAGACGCCCTGAAAACTGTCTCGCTCCTTGTTGGGCAACGCCTGCGGCCCTGGATCTTACGCCCTGCGGGTCTTTAAAAATCCGTCGTATTGTACAATAACCCGCTACACGCAAAGACGCCAGTCGGGGCATGCCCAGTATTTGCCGGGGTTCTCAAGGCTTCAGTCATCGCCTCTCTCTCGATCGCCCGCCAATGTCATTTCTGCTCCATCAAGCTCGCTTCTTCACCACCGTCAACCATCTGCGCGACCTTCCGCCGACTCCGCAGCCGGAAATCGCGTTCGCCGGGCGGTCGAATGCCGGCAAGTCCACCGCCATCAACATCCTCTGCAATCAGAAGCGGCTTGCGTTCGCCAGCAAGACGCCCGGGCGCACGCAGCACATCAACTATTTCGCAGTCGGTCCGAAGGACGCGCCCGTCGCGCATCTCGTCGACTTGCCCGGCTACGGCTATGCCGAAGTGCCGGGCGCGGCCAAGGCGCATTGGCAGCAATTGCTCTCCACGTACTTGCAAAGCCGTGCGCAGTTGCGCGGCATGATCCTGATGATGGATTCGCGCCGTCCGTTGACCGAACTGGACCGGATCATGATCGACTGGTTCGCACCGACCGGTAAGCCGATCCACGCGCTCCTCACAAAATGCGACAAATTGACGCGACAGGAGATGACCAACGCGCTGCGGGCGACGCAGAAAGCGTTCGGGGAATACAAGGCAGCGGGGTATCGCGGTGAGTTGAGCGTGCAGCTTTTCTCGGCGCTCAAGCGCACCGGTCTTGACGAAGCGCATGAACTGATCGAGAGCTGGCTGATTCCCGAACAGACGGCGCCCGGCGACGCGGCACAGTGACGGCACGACCGGCGCGATCAGTTCGTCGGCACAGGCAGACATAAAAAAACCCGCCGCATAACGGCGGGTCAACAGCCTAATCGCATAACGATTGGCGCCCGCTCAGGGAGGAGAAGCGGGGAGCGCGGCGCAAGCGCGTTGCTCGATCGGTATGATATACCATTGTCTCAAAACGTTTCCTCGACGCGGGCGGGCTTGTCCCATATGGCTCGAGCGCCCCGGAACCACGTTTCCGATCTCCCTCCGAAGCACATCACATCGAGTCACGTCATGAGTTTCTATCCCCATCATCGTCCGCGCCGCATGCGTCGCGATGACTTTTCGCGCCGGATGATGCGCGAGAACATCCTCACCACGAACGATCTGATCTACCCGGTTTTCATCGTCGAAGGCACGAATGAGCGCCAGTCGATTCCGTCGATGCCCGGCGTCGAGCGCACGTCCGTCGATCTGCTGATGAAGGTCGCCGAGCAGTGCGTCGAACTCGGCGTGCCGGTGATCTCGCTGTTCCCGGCGATCGAACCGTCCATCAAGACGCCCGACGGCCGCGAGGCGACGAATCCGGAAGGCCTGATTCCGCGCGCCGTGCGCGAACTCAAGAAGAACTTTCCGGCGCTCGGCGTGCTGACGGACGTCGCGCTCGATCCGTACACGAGCCACGGCCAGGACGGCGTGCTGGACGAAGACGGCTACGTGAAGAACGACGAAACGAGCGAGATTCTCGTCGAGCAGGCGCGCACGCAGGCGGAAGCTGGCGTGGATATCGTCGCGCCGTCGGACATGATGGATGGCCGCATCGGCGCGATCCGCGAGATGCTCGAAAGCGACGGGCACATCCACACACGCATCATGGCGTATGCCGCGAAATACGCGTCGGCGTTCTACGGCCCTTTCCGCGACGCGGTCGGTTCGGCGGCGAATCTCGGCAAGGGCAACAAGATGACCTATCAGATGGACCCGTCGAACTCCGATGAAGCGATGCGCGAAGTGCGCATGGACATCGAAGAAGGCGCGGACATGGTGATGGTCAAACCGGGCATGCCGTATCTGGACATCGTGTGGCGCGTCAAAGACGAGTTCCGCTTCCCGACGTATGCGTATCAGGTCAGCGGTGAATACGCGATGATCAAGGCCGCCACGCAAAACGGCTGGCTCGATCACGACAAGGCGATGATGGAATCGCTGCTCGCCTTCAAGCGCGCGGGCGCGGACGGCGTGCTGACGTACTTCGCGCTCGACGCGGCGCGCATTCTGCGGGCATCGAAGTAAATCTGAGCCGCTGATGAGAAAAAGGCGATGCCTCGCGGCATCGCCTTTTTTTATCCGTTGGAAGGACCGAGTTTGTCGAGGCTCTTCAGGAACTTGTCCGCCGATTCATAGCCGACGACCCGCGCCACCTCGTTGCCCTTGTCATCGAAGAAAATGATGCCGGGCGGGCCGAACAGCTTGAAGCGCTTGAGAAGGAATTGATCGTCGGCGCTGTTCGCGGTCACATCAGCGCGCAGCAGATTGAGTTGCGCGAGCCGCGCCTGCACCCGCGCATCCGAGAACGTCAGGCTCTCCATTTCCTTGCAGGAGACGCACCAGTCGGCATAGAAGTCGAGCATCGCGGGGCGCGCGGCCGCCTTCACCGCAGAATCCAGTTCCGCCGATGTTCGCACCGGCGCGAAGATCGGCCCCTGGTTCTGCGCACCGTTCGTCGCTGGCCCGCCACTGCGCGACGCCAGCACCGCCAGCGGACGCAGTGGGTCAGTCGAGCCTGCCGCGAGGCCGACAAGCAGCGTCGCAGCCCAGACGGCGAGCGCCGCTCCGACTCCGCGTCCCAGACGCGTCCAGACATTCGCCGGTGTTGCCGCGCCGCGAGCGAAGAAACCAAGCGACGCAGCCGCGATCAGCAGCCACAGCGCGCTCAGCAACATCCGCGCGACACCGCCGGCCACCGGCCAGACGATCCACAAGGCCGCAGCAAGCAGCACGACGCCGAAGAACACTTTCACGCTGTCCATCCACGCGCCGGCGCGCGGCAGTATCGAACCCGCGCCCAGTCCGATGACGAGCAACGGCACGCCGAGGCCGACGCCCATCGCGAATAGCGCCGCGCCACCGAGCATCGCATCGCCGGTATGCGCGATGAACGCTAGCACCGCGAACAGCGGCGCCGTCATGCACGCGCCGACGACGAGCGCGGACAACGCACCCATGACGGCGACCGCGGCGAACTTGCCGCCAGTGCGCTTCTGCGACGCCTCGTTCACGCTGCTTTGCCACCGCTCGGGCAAGGCGATATCGATTCCTGAGATGAGCGCGACCGCGAAGATCGCGAGCAGCACGCCGAACGTGCCCAGCACCCAGGGGTTCTGCAGCCAGGCGCCGAGGCTCTGGCCGATCAGCGCCGCCGCCACGCCGAGGACGGTATAGACGAGCGCCATCCCGAACACATAGCACGCTGAGAGCGCGAACCCGCGGGAGCGCGTCACCCGCGCGCCTTCACCGACGATGATCGCCGACAAGATCGGGATCATCGGATAGGAGCACGGCAGCAGACTCAGCACCATCCCGGCGACGAAGTACAGCCCGACGACGGCAAAGAATCCGCCGCCTTCGAGCATCGACTGCGCGTAGTCGGCGCTCGTCGCGCGATCGAACCAGGATTGCGATGCATCGGCCGCCGAGGGGGTCGACGGTGACGCGCCTGCCGCCTGCAGCGCCGAGCCTTTCACGCGATACATGCGCTCCATCGGCGGATAACAGATGCCCTTCTCAGCGCAACCCTGCGACGTCACAGCGAGCTCGAACGGTCCCTTCGCCTGCGCAACCGGAATGCGAATGACCAGTTCGCCGCGATACGTCTCGACATCCTTGTTGAACGTCTGGTCGAAGTGGACTTTTCCGGCCGGCAGTTGCGCCGCGCCGATGATGGCGTCACCGCTCTTCACCGCGAACGCGAACCGCTCGCGGTACATGTAATAGCCGTCGGCGATCTTGTATCGCACGTCGACTTCGCCCGGCTGCTCGGTGGCGCTGAACTTGAAGGCGACGGCGGGATCGAGGAAGTCGTCGTCTGCGCGCGCCACCCCAATGACCGCGCACAACATCATCAACAGGACGAACACGCCGAAGACGCGATGCGCGGCGCTACGAGAAAGCTCAAACATGAAGAGGACGCTGCGTTTCTGCATTGACCCATTGACCGTAACCCGGCGACGCATCCGCCTGCCAGACAAGGATTTCGGGCGTTTCATAGGGATGCCGCGCCTCGATGAAGCGCTGCAATTCTTCGCTGCGCGCGACGCTCGTCTTGAGCAGCACCTGCACTTCCTCCGACGATTCCAGCGCGCCCTTCCAGTGGTACTGCGACTCCACCGCGCCGCGCCTGGTCACACACGCGGCCAGCCGTGCTTCAAGAACCGCCTGCGCGAGCGCGCGCGCCGATTCGGCGTCGGGCAGTGTCGTCAACATTAGAACGACAGGAACATTCACCTACGGCTCCATAGAGTTCGGACTACGCCTGATATCGTAGCATTCGCGACTGACGCGCATCGTCATGCACGAACTGACGCCGTCGCCGTCGCCAAAAACAAAAAGGCCAAGCAGAGCTTGGCCTTTTCGCTAAACCACTTACCGAACTTATTCAGCTTCCTGAACTTCTTCGGTTTCTTCGACTTCCGGGCGATCCATCAGTTGGACCAGCGCCATCGGAGCGTTGTCGCCGACGCGGAAACCGAACTTCAGGATGCTCAGATAGCCACCCGGACGGTTCGCGTAACGCGGGCCGAGAACGTCGAACAGCTTCGCGACGGAATCACGGTCGCGCAGGCGGTTGAACGCGAGACGGCGGTTTGCCAGCGACGGCTTCTTGCCGAGCGTGATCAGCGGCTCGACGACCTTACGCAGTTCCTTGGCCTTCGGCAGCGTCGTCTTGATGACTTCGTGCTCGATCAGCGAATTCGACATGTTACGGAGCATTGCCAGACGGTGGCTGCTCGTGCGGTTCAGTTTCCGCAAACCATGCTTGTGACGCATTTTCAGTTCCTTTAACGAGTTTTGATCCAGCTCTTCTATTGCGCTTTGCCGGAATACGGCTGCGCACGGGCCGGTCGAAGAAAAAGCAAGACGCGGATTTTAAAGCAAAATCCGCGTCTATGCCAGTTACAGCGTGTCGACGCTCTTACTTGTCGAGACCAGCCGGCGGCCAGTTTTCGAGCTTCATGCCGAGCGTCAGGCCACGCGAGGCCAACACTTCCTTGATCTCGTTCAGCGACTTGCGACCGAGGTTCGGCGTCTTCAGCAGCTCGTTTTCCGTGCGCTGGATCAGATCGCCGATGTAGTAGATGTTCTCGGCCTTCAGGCAGTTCGCGGAACGAACCGTGAGTTCGAGATCGTCCACCGGACGCAGAAGGATCGGATCGATCTGCGGCGCGCGTGACGGCGCTTCCGCTGCGGCTTCCGTGCCTTCCAGTGCTGCGAACACCGACAGTTGATCGACCAGAATGCGCGCCGATTGACGGATCGCTTCTTCCGGCGAAATCACACCGTTGGTTTCGATGTTCATCACGAGCTTGTCGAGGTCGGTACGCTGTTCGACACGCGCGCTTTCCACTGCATAGCTCACGCGACGCACCGGCGAGAACGACGCATCCAGAACGATGCGACCGATGATCTTGCCCGACTCTTCGCCATAGCGACGAACGTTGCCGGGCACATACCCGCGGCCCTTTTCGATCTTGATCTGAACGTCGAGCTTGCCGCCCTTCGAGAGATGAGCAATCACGTGATCCGGGTTGATGACCTCGCAATCGTGGGCGAGTTCGATATCGCCGGCCGTGACCACGCCTTCGCCTTCCTTGCGCAGCGTCACCGTGACTTCGTCGCGGTTGTGCAGCTTGAAGACGACGCCCTTCAGGTTCAACAGCAGGTTGACCACATCCTCTTGCACACCATCGAGCGTCGAGTATTCGTGCACGACGCCTGCGATCGTCACTTCGGTCGGCGCGTAGCCCACCATCGACGACAGCAGCACGCGCCGAAGCGCGTTACCCAAGGTGTGGCCATAGCCGCGTTCGAACGGCTCCATAACCACTTTCGCATGGCTCTCGCCAAGCGATTCAACTGCAATGATCTTGGGCTTCAACAAACTGGTTTGCATAGGTTTTCCTTTTCAATACCCTCGGCTCGTTACACCGATAAGGCTGACCGGTAACAACCTGAAAATTAAACAGCCGAGGATGCCGATTTGCCATGAGCAATCAGGCTCCCCGGCTGCTAATCCGATTACCGCGCGATTAACGCGAATACAATTCGACGATCAGGCTTTCGTTGATGTCGCCAGCGATATCGCTGCGTTCCGGCATCGACTTGAACGTTCCTTCGAACTTCTTCCCGTCGACCGACACCCAGCTCGGCATTCCGCCTTGCTCGGCCAGCGACAGCGCCTCGACGATACGAGCCTGCTTGCGCGACTGCTCGCGAACGGAGACGACGTCGCCCGACTTGACTTGCATCGACGGGATGTTCGCGACTTGACCGTTCACCATGATCGACTTGTGGCTGACGAGCTGACGCGCTTCAGCGCGCGTCGAGCCGAAGCCCATGCGATACACGACGTTGTCGAGACGCGACTCGAGCAATTGCAGCAGGTTTTCGCCCGTCGGGCCCTTGCGGCGGTCGGCTTCGGCGAAGTAGCGGCGGAACTGACGCTCCAGCACACCGTAGATACGCTTCACCTTTTGCTTTTCGCGCAATTGGGTGCCGTAGTCGGACGTACGTGCGCCCGAGGTGCGGCCGTGTTGGCCGGGCTTGCTGTCAAGCTTGCACTTGTCGGCGAGCGAGCGGCGTGCGCTCTTCAGGAACAGATCGGTGCCTTCACGGCGGGACAGCTTGGCTTTAGGACCGGTATAGCGTGCCACGTTGAATCCTTAAAAATTAATCACGCGAACTCTCGTTCGCGCTAGTCCGAACCCTTTGGGCCGAACGGTGGGCTTAGTCAAATTCATCACGCACGAAACCCGCCGATACTTACGCATCAGCAGGAACATGCGCTCGCGTCGTCGCCTTAGATGCGGCGGCGCTTCGGCGGACGGCAACCGTTGTGCGGGACCGGCGTCACGTCGGAGATCGCGGTGATCTTGATGCCAAGACCATGCAACGCGCGCACCGCCGATTCACGGCCAGGGCCGGGGCCCTTGATCCGCACTTCGAGGTTCTTCACGCCGTATTCCATCGCCACGCGGCCAGCCGATTCGGCTGCGACCTGAGCTGCAAACGGCGTCGACTTACGCGAGCCCTTGAAACCCTGGCCACCGGAGGTCGCCCATGCCAGCGCGTTACCTTGACGGTCCGTGATCGTGATGATGGTGTTGTTGAACGACGCGTGAACGTGAACCACGCCCTCGGCGACGTTCTTCTTGACCTTCTTGCGAACGCGTTGCGCCGCGGAGTTGTTCGAAGCCTTAGCCATTACGTTTTCCTGTAACTGTCAGTTCCGCTTACTTCTTCAGCGATTGCGCTGCACGACGCGGACCCTTGCGAGTACGGGCGTTGGTGCGCGTGCGCTGGCCACGCAGGGGCAGGCCCTTGCGATGACGCATGCCGCGGTAGCAACCCAAGTCCATCAGGCGCTTGATGTTCATCGTCACTTCACGGCGCAGATCGCCTTCGACGATGAACTTGCCCACTTCGTCACGCAGCTTTTCGAGGTCTGCGTCGGTGAGGTCCTTGACCTTCTTCGAAAATTCCACACCAGCAGCGGTGCAAATGCCGCGCGAGCGCGTGCGTCCGATGCCGAAGATTGCCGTCAGGCCGATCTCGGTATGCTGGTGATTCGGGATGTTAACCCCTGCGATACGAGCCATTGTTTTTCCTCAAACAAAAAGCGCAAGCAAAAGCGCGGCGTTCAGCCTTGACGCTGTTTGTGGCGCGGATCAGAGCTGCAAATCACGCGCACAACGCCCTTGCGCTTGATGATCTTGCAATTGCGGCAAATGCGCTTAACCGATGCCATCACTTTCATGATATTACCCTTTTTTCAAATCACTTCGCCCGGAACACGATCCGTGCACGAGACAGATCGTAAGGCGTCAATTCAACCGTAACCTTGTCGCCTGGCAGGATGCGGATGTAGTGCATCCGCATCTTTCCAGAAATGTGTCCCAGGACGACATGGCCATTCTCCAATTTCACCCGGAAAGTAGCGTTGGGGAGGTTTTCAATGACCTCGCCCTGCATCTGGATTACATCGTCTTTGGCCATAGTCCTAATTAACGCATCGGGACGTTGCTGCCCTTGAAGTTTGCCTTCTTGAGCAGCGATTCGTATTGTTGCGACATGACGTACGACTGCACCTGAGCCATGAAGTCCATTGTGACGACGACAATGATCAGCAGCGACGTTCCACCAAAATAAAACGGCACGTTCCAGCGCAACACCAAAAACTCAGGCAACAGGCAGACGAACACAATGTAGATCGCACCGGCCAGCGTCAGACGCGTGAGGATGCGGTCGATATACCGTGCAGTCTGATCGCCCGGACGGATACCCGGAACGAATGCACCGCTCTTCTTCAAGTTGTCGGCGGTTTCTCGGCTGTTGAACACCAGTGCGGTGTAGAAGAAGCAGAAGAAAACAATCGCCAACGCATACAGCAGCACGTACACGGGTTGACCAGGCTTGATGGCCTCGGCCACGCTATGCAACGTGTTTGCGACCCAACCGGTACGCGTACCCGAACTAAACCAGTTCAGGATGGTTGCCGGGAAAAGGATGATCGACGACGCGAAGATCGGCGGAATCACACCCGACATATTCAACTTCAGCGGCAGATGAGACGACTGTCCGCCGTAAATCTTGTTACCGACCTGGCGCTTCGCATAGTTCACGAGGATCTTGCGCTGACCGCGTTCGATGAACACGACCAGATACGTGACCGCCGCGATCAGCACGACGATGATGATCGCCGAGATGATGCTCATCGAACCGGTACGGACAAGCTCGAAGAGCCCGCCGATCGCGTTCGGGAAGCCCGCCGCGATGCCACCGAAGATGATGATCGAGATACCGTTGCCGAGACCGCGCTCCGTGATCTGCTCACCCAGCCACATCAGGAACATCGTGCCCGTTACGAGCGTCACGACCGTGGTCAACCGGAACACCATGCCGGGGTCCAGCACCAGAGCAGGCTGATTTTCCAGCGCTACCGCGATACCAAACGCCTGAAAGGTCGCGAGCACCACGGTGAAGATACGCGTGTACTGCGTAACCTTCCGTTGCCCCGCCTGCCCTTCCTTCTTCAATGCCTCCATTTGCGGCGACACGATCGACAGCAACTGCATGATGATCGAAGCCGAAATGTAGGGCATGATGCCCAGCGCAAAGATCGTGAATCGCGACAGTGCGCCACCCGAGAACATGTTGAACATGCCAAGGATGCCGCCCGACTGGCTTTGGAACAGCTTGGCCAGTTGATCCGGATCGATGCCGGGGACCGGAATGTGCGCACCAATGCGGTAGACGACCAGCGCCAGCAGCAGGAACACTGCACGCCGACGCAGATCGCCAAATTTCGCCGCGCTTCGACCGGGTTTTGCGAGACTCGGGCTGTTAGCCAAGAACCTTCTCCGATGCTAGTGCTAGTAACGGCGAAAGCGCGTTACTCGGCGAACGAGCCGCCAGCGGCTTCGATTGCCTCACGGGCGCCCTTCGTTGCCGTCAGACCCTTCACCGTGACCTTGCGGGTGATCTCGCCGGTCTTGATGATCTTCACGCTCTTGATGAGCTCGCCGACCAGACCCGCTTGCTTCAGCGCCAAGAGATCGATTTCGTCGACCGGCAGCTTCTCCAGATCAGAGAGGCGCACTTCACCGACGAATTCCTTCGTCAGCGACGTGAAGCCACGCTTCGGCAGGCGACGCTGCAGCGGCATCTGACCGCCTTCGAAGCCGACCTTGTGGAAGCCGCCCGAACGCGATTTCTGACCCTTGTGGCCGCGGCCTGCGGTCTTGCCGAGGCCCGAACCGATGCCGCGACCGACGCGACGCTTAGCGTGCTTCGAGCCTTCCGCCGGCTTCAGGTTATTCAATTCCATGTTCAACTCCTTGGATCCGTGGGTCGGCCGCTTAGCCGATGACCTTAACGAGGTACGCGACCTTGTTGATCATCCCGCGCACAGCCGGCGTGTCCTGCAGCTCGCTAACCGAGTTGAGGCGGCGCAGGCCGAGGCCACGCACCGTCGCGCGGTGCGTTTCGCGAGTCCCGATCAGGCTCTTGACGAGCTGAACCTTGACAGTTTTCTCAGACATGATGACCTCGAGGCTTAGCCCAAAATATCTTCGACGGACTTGCCGCGCTTCGCCGCGATGTCGCCCGGCGTCGACTGCTTGCGCAGACCGTCGAGCGTTGCACGAACGAGGTTGTACGGATTCGTCGAGCCGTGGCTCTTTGCCACCACGTTCTGCACGCCCATCACGTCGAACACTGCGCGCATCGGACCGCCGGCGATCACGCCAGTACCATCCTTCGCCGGAGCGAGGAGGACTGCGGAAGCGCCATGCTTGCCGTGCACTTCGTGTTGCAACGTACCGTTCTTGAGCGGCACCTTGAACATGTTGCGGCGGGCTTGTTCCATTGCCTTCTGAACGGCGACCGGAACTTCCTTCGCCTTGCCCTTGCCCATGCCGACGCGGCCATCGCCGTCGCCAACCACGGTCAGTGCGGCGAAACCGAGAATCCGGCCACCCTTCACAACCTTGGTCACGCGGTTGACCGAAATCATCTTTTCGCGCAGGCCGTCGTCGCGTTCGTCAGCCTGAACTTTCGCTTGCATCTTTGCCATGACGAATTCTTCCCTTAGAACTTGAGCCCGGCCTCGCGCGCCGCGTCAGCCAGCGCTTTCACGCGGCCGTGGTAGCGGAAACCCGAGCGGTCAAAGGCGACGGATTCGATGCCGGCAGCCTTGGCCTTTTCGGCAATACGCTTGCCGATCAGGGTTGCAGCGTTGATGTTGCCGCCCTTGCCCGACTTGTCGGCCAGCTCAGCACGCACTTCGGCTTCCAGCGTCGATGCGCTTGCCAGCACCTTCGTGCCACATGCCGAGAACACTTGCGCGTAGATGTGCGTATTCGTGCGATGCACGGCGAGACGCGCGACCTGCAGCTCAGCGATCTTGATACGCGTCTGACGAGCGCGGCGCAGGCGAGATTGAGTCTTATCCATGATTGCGCACCCTTACTTCTTCTTCGTTTCTTTGAGGATCACGACCTCGTCGGAATAGCGCACGCCTTTGCCCTTGTAAGGCTCCGGCGGACGATAGCCGCGCACTTCTGCTGCGACTTGTCCGACTTTCTGCTTGTCGATCCCCTTGATCACGATTTCGGTCTGCGACGGGGTTTCAGCCTTGACGCCTTCCGGCATCTGGTGCACCACCGGGTGCGAGAAACCCAGCGACAGGTTCAGCTTGTCGCCTTGCGCTTGCGCACGATAACCAACGCCAACCAGCGTCAGCTTGCGCTCGAAACCCTTGGTGACGCCTGACACCATGTTCGCCACCAGGGCGCGCATCGTGCCGGACATCGCGTTTGCTTCACGGCTTTCGTTAGCCGGCGCGAAGTTCAGCGTGCCGTTTTCGTTCGCCACGTTCACGAGCGGATTGGCCGCTTGCGAGATCGTGCCGAGCGGACCCTTCACGGTGATGACGTCGCCATTGACGGCCACTTCCGCGCCTTGCGGCAGCGCGATCGGGCTTTTACCTACTCGAGACATGTTTCCTCTCCCTTCGGCGTTAAGCGACGTAGCAGATGACTTCGCCGCCGACGCCGTTCTGGCGCGCCTTGCGGTCGGTCATCACACCCTTCGGCGTCGACACGATTGCAACGCCGAGGCCATTCATGACCTGCGGGATGTCGTTGCGACCGCGGTACACACGCAGACCAGGCTTCGAAACGCGCTCGAGGCGCTCGATAACCGGACGGCCAGCGTAGTACTTCAACGCGATATTCAATTCCGTCTTCGCACCTTCAGCTTTCACTGCGAAGTCGTCGATATAACCTTCGTCCTTCAAAACCTGCGCAATCGCAACCTTGACTTTCGACGAGGGCATAGTCACCGAAACTTTCTCGACCATCTGCGCATTGCGGATGCGAGTCAGCATATCGGCGATAGGATCACTCATGCTCATTTATGTTTCTCCTATTACCAGCTCGCCTTGGTGAGGCCAGGGATTTCGCCGCGGAACGCGATTTCACGAATCTTGTTACGCGCGAGTCCGAACTTGCGGAACGTGCCACGCGGACGGCCCGTGATCGCGCAGCGGTTACGCTTGCGAGTCGGGTTCGAGTTACGCGGCAGTTGTTGCAGCGACAGGCGGGCGAGGTAACGCTCTTCGTCCGACTTGCTTGCGTCGTCGATCACAGCCTTCAGTTCAGCACGCTTCGGAGCGTACTTAGCAGCCAGGCGCGCACGCTTCTTTTCACGTTCGATCAGTGCCAGTTTAGCCACGGTAACCTCAGTTTCTGAACGGGAACTTGAAGCCGGCGAGCAATGCCTTTGCTTCTTCGTCGGTCTTCGCAGTCGTCGTGATGCTGATGTTCAGCCCACGCAGCGCGTCGATCTTGTCGTAGTCGATTTCGGGGAAAATGATCTGCTCTTTCACACCGATGTTGTAGTTACCACGGCCGTCGAACGCCTTGCCCGACACGCCACGGAAGTCGCGCACACGGGGGAGCGCAACCGTCACGAAACGGTCCAGGAATTCGTACATGGCATTGCCACGCAGGGTAACCATCGTGCCAATCGGGTAGCCTTCGCGGATTTTGAAACCAGCGATTGCCTTACGCGACTTGGTGATAACCGGCTTTTGGCCGGCGATCTTCGTGAGGTCGCCAACGGCGTGCTCAAGGACCTTCTTGTCAGCGACGGCTTCGCCAAGACCCATGTTCAGGGTGATCTTGGTGAGGCGCGGCACTTCCATGACCGACTTGTAACCGAACTTTTCAACCAGTTGCGGCACAACCTTTTCTTTATAAATCTCTTGCAGACGAGCCATTTTTTAACTCCGCGTCAGGCGTTCAACGTGGCGCCGGTCGACTTCAAGAAGCGAACCTTCTTGCCGTCTTCGACCTTGATGCCAACGCGTGATGCCTTGCCGTTCGCGTCGACCAATGCGACGTTCGAAATATGCAGCGGCATCGTTTTGGCTTCCACGCCGCCCGTCGTACCCTTCATCGGGTTCGGCTTCACGTGCTTCTTGACGAGGTTGATGCCCTCGACCGTCACACGGTCTTCCGCAACGACCAGCACGGTGCCGCGCTTGCCCTTGTCCTTGCCGGTGATGACGATGACTTCGTCACCTTTGCGAATCTTGTTCATCGCGACTCCTTACAGCACTTCCGGCGCGAGCGAAACGATCTTCATGAATCGTTCGCTACGCAGTTCACGCGTGACCGGCCCGAAGATACGCGTGCCGATCGGCTCGAGCTTCGTATTCAAAAGAACGGCGGCATTGCCGTCGAACTTGATCAGCGAGCCATCCTGGCGGCGCACGCCCTTGGCCGTGCGAACGACCACGGCGTTATAAATTTCGCCCTTCTTCACGCGTCCGCGCGGCGTCGCTTCCTTGACGGTCACCTTGATGATGTCGCCAATGCTAGCGTAACGACGCTTCGAGCCGCCGAGCACCTTGATGCACATGACTTCACGTGCACCCGTGTTGTCGGCCACTTCAAGCCGAGTTTCGGTCTGGATCATGGTTTATCTTTCCCAACTTAATCCGGTCGCACCACCATGGCACATCCGGTCAGTCTTGGTCCCGTCAGCCAATCGGCTGCTTGGGTTAGAACAGGCAGCGAGGGCAGACGAAACCCGCCATCGCAATCCGGTGAATCTGTCGATACAGGCTGGCGCCTGAACCGGCTTCCCCCACCAGTTTCGCCCGCGACGGGGCTCCCACAAAGAGGGAAGACCGAGATTATAACAAATAATCCCGGTCTTGCAAGCGAAACTTACTGCGACACTAACGACTTACTGCGTCGCCGTACTTCTACTTCAGATCACGCGAGCCGCTTCCAGCAACTTCGACACAACCCAGGCTTTCGTCTTCGAGATCGGACGGGTTTCCTGGATTTCGACGAGGTCGCCTTCGTTGTACGTGTTCGCGTCATCATGCGCGTGATACTTCTTCGAGCGCACGACGTACTTGCCGTAGATCGGATGCTTCACGCGGTGCTCGACCAGCACGGTAACCGTCTTGTCCATCTTGTTGCTGACGACCTTGCCGACCAGCGTCCGCTTGAGCGAGGTTTTTACGCTATCGTTCATTTCTGGTTCGCCTTTTCAGTCAGGACAGTCCGCACACGTGCGATGTCGCGACGAACCTTCTTCAGCTGGCTCGTGTTAGTGAGCTGCTGGGTCGCGAGTTGCATGCGCAGGCCGAATTGCGCCTTCAGCAGGTCCGACAGCTCTTGATTGAGCGCGGCCTGGTCCTTCTGGTGAAGTTCAGATGCCTTCATCGTTTACTCCTTAGGCGCCGAGCTGGCGAATCACGAAGTTCGTCTTGAGCGGCAGCTTGGCTGCAGCCAGACGGAACGCTTCGCGTGCCAGTTCTTCGGAGACACCGTCCATTTCGTACAGCATCTTGCCCGGTTGAATTTCCGCGACGTAGTACTCAGGGTTACCCTTACCGTTACCCATACGCACTTCGGCCGGCTTTTGCGAAATCGGCTTGTCCGGGAAAATGCGGATCCAGATCCGGCCGCCACGCTTGATGTGACGCGTCATGGCACGACGCGCCGCTTCGATCTGACGCGCGGTCAAACGGCCGCGACCGATAGCCTTCAGACCGTACTCACCGAACGACACCGCGTTGCCGCGCGTCGCCTTGCCGGTGTTACGACCCTTCTGCTCTTTGCGATACTTTCTGCGTTTCGGTTGCAGCATCGTTATTCTCCACTCTTCGCGTCACCGCCGGCGCCACCACGACGGGGGCCGCCGCGGCGTGCACCAGCCGGCGCACCTTCACCGTCACGGCGCGGACGGCGATCGCCACCCGGACGTGCGTTGCGACGCGGACGCTTCTCTTCCGCGACTTCTTCCACCACCGGCGCTTCGTTACGGCCGAGGGTGTCGCCCTTGTAGACCCACACCTTCACGCCGATGATGCCGTACGTGGTCTTCGCTTCCGACGTCGCGTAGTCGATATCGGCGCGCAGCGTATGGAGGGGCACGCGGCCTTCGCGATACCACTCGGTACGTGCAATTTCGATACCGTTCAGACGGCCCGCGCTCATGATCTTGATGCCTTGGGCGCCAAGACGCATCGCGTTTTGCATCGCACGCTTCATCGCGCGGCGGAACATGATCCGGCGCTCGAGCTGCTGCGTGATGGAATCGGCGATCAGCTGAGCATCGGTTTCCGGCTTGCGGATTTCTTCGATGTTGACGTGAACCGGAACGCCCATGCGCTTTTGCAGCTCGGCCTTCAGCAGTTCGATGTCTTCGCCCTTCTTGCCGATCACGACACCCGGACGCGAGCTGAAAATCGTGATGCGTGCGTTCTTTGCAGGACGCTCGATCACCACGCGGCCGACGGACGCGTTCTTCAGCTTCTTCTTCAGGTATTCACGAACACCGATGTCTTCCTGCAACATCGCCGCGAAATTGTTGTTGTTCGCGTACCAGCGCGACGCCCAATTGCGGCTGACGGCCAAACGGAAGCCAGTCGGATGAATTTTCTGTCCCATCGTATGGCTCCTTAATTCCCGACCGTCACAGTGATGTGACAGGATTGCTTCTCGATGCGGTTACCACGACCCTTTGCGCGCGCGGTAAAACGCTTCAGCGAAGCGGCCTTGTCGACGTAGATGCTCGTGATCTTGAGCTCGTCGATGTCGGCGCCTTCGTTGTGTTCCGCATTCGCGATCGCAGACAGCACGACCTTCTTGACGATACCCGCCGCCTTCTTCGGCGAGAACGTCAGGACGTTCAGCGCCTTGTCGACCGGCAAACCACGAATCTGGTCAGCCACAAGGCGCGTTTTCTGCGCCGAGATGCGGGCACCGCGATGAATTGCTTTCACTTCCATCTTGATAGCCCCTTATTTCTTGGCCTTCTTGTCGGCCGCGTGACCCTTGAACGTACGGGTCAGTGCGAACTCGCCAAGCTTGTGGCCGACCATGTTTTCCGTCACATACACCGGAACATGCTGACGGCCGTTGTGAACGGCGATCGTCAGACCGATGAAGTCCGGCAGAATCGTCGAACGACGCGACCAGGTCTTGATTGGTTTCTTGTCACGCGTAGATGCGGCCGACTCAACTTTCTTCAGCAAATGAGCGTCGCAGAACGGACCTTTTTTAGCAGAACGTGTCATTGCCTACTCCTTAACGCTTGTGACGGCGCTGGACGATCATCGTCGTCGTGCGCTTGTTGCTGCGGGTGCGATAACCCTTCGTCGGCGTGCCCCACGGGCTTACCGGATCGCGACCTGCTGCCGTCTTACCTTCACCACCGCCGTGCGGGTGATCGACCGGGTTCATTGCAACGCCGCGCACCGTCGGGCGGATACCGCGCCAGCGGTTCGCGCCTGCCTTACCGATTTGACGGAGGCTGTGCTCTTCGTTGCCAACTTCACCAATCGTCGCGCGGCACTCGACGTGCACGCGGCGGATTTCGCCCGAACGCAGACGAACCTGCGCGTAGACGCCTTCGCGAGCCAACAGCATGGCCGACGTACCAGCCGAACGCGCGATCTGCGCGCCCTTGCCCGGCAACATTTCGATGCAGTGGATCGTCGTACCGACCGGGATATTGCGGATCGGCAGGGTGTTACCCGCGCGAATCGGCGCTTCCGAGCCGGACATCAGTTGCGTGCCAACCGTCACGCCCTTCGGCGCGATGATGTAGCGGCGCTCGCCGTCTGCGTACAGAACCAGCGCGATGTTCGCGCTACGGTTCGGGTCGTACTCGAGACGTTCGACCTTCGCCGCGATGCCGTCCTTGTTGCGACGGAAATCGACGATACGGTAGTGTTGCTTATGCCCACCGCCCTGGTGACGCGTGGTGATGCGGCCGTTGTTGTTACGGCCCGCCGACTTGGATTGCGAGTCGAGCAGCGCTGCGTGCGGCTTGCCCTTATGCAGATCCTTGTTGACGATCTTGACCATCGCGCGGCGACCCGGCGAGGTCGGCTTAACTTTCACGATTGCCATGGTTACTTGGCCTCCGCTTCAAAGTTGATTTCCTGGCCGGGCTTCAGGCAGACGTATGCCTTCTTCACGTCCTTGCGCTTGCCGTTGAAACGGCCGAAGCGCTTGGCTTTGCCTTTCGTGACGAGCACGTTGACGGAATTGACTTCGACCTTGAACAGCAGCTCGACAGCAGCCTTGACTTCCTGCTTCGTGGCGTCCGGCGCGACTTCGAACACGACTTGTTCGTTCTTGTCGGCAACCAGCGTCGCCTTTTCGGAGATCACCGGCGCGAGCAGAACTTGCATCAAACGATGATCGTTTTTGCGAACTTCGCTCATGACAGCAACTCCTCGATCTGAGCGACCGCAGCCTTCGTGATCAGAATCTTCTTGAAGTAGATCAGCGAGAGCGGGTCGGCGTAACGCGGCTCGACAACCGCCACGTGGGCCAGGTTGCGCGACGCGAGGTACAGGTTTTCGTCAACCGTATCGGTAATGACCAACACGGAGTCGAGACCCATCGCCTTGAATTTTTCGGCCAACAGCTTGGTCTTCGGCGCTTCGAGCGCGAGATCCTCGACCACCGAGATGCGGCCTTCGCGAGCCAACTGCGAGAAGATCGAGCAGAGACCTGCGCGATGCATCTTCTTGTTGACCTTGTGCGAGAAGTTTTCTTCCGGCGAGTTCGGGAAAATGCGACCACCGCCACGCCACAACGGGCTCGACGACATACCGGCACGAGCGCGGCCCGTACCCTTCTGACGCCACGGCTTCTTGGTGGTGTGCTTGACCTGCTCACGGTCCTTCTGAGCGCGGTTGCCGCTGCGTGCGTTGGCTTGATAAGCCACCACGACCTGGTGAATCAGGGCTTCGTTGTAATCGCGACCGAACACGACGTCCGATGCGGTCACGCCAGCGCCTTCCTGACCATTGGCATTCAGGAGCTTAAGTTCCATTATTTCGCTCCTTTCACAGCACGCGTCTTGACAGCCGGGGTCACGAAGACCTTGCCGCCCTTCGCACCCGGAACAGCACCGCGGACGAGCAGCAGATTGCGCTCAGCGTCGATGCGGGCGATTTCGAGATTTTGCACCGTGACGGTTTCGTCACCGAGGTGACCCGTCATGCGCTTGCCGGGGAACACACGACCCGGATCCTGCGCCATACCGATCGAACCCGGAACGTTGTGCGAACGCGAGTTACCGTGCGTTGCGCGGCCCGAGGCGAAGTTGTAGCGCTTGATGGTACCGGCGTAGCCCTTACCAATCGACGTGCCTTGCACGTCAACCTTCTGGCCGACTTCGAAAATGTCCGTACCGACAACGGCGCCGTTCGACAGTTCACCTGCCTTGGCTGCGTCGATATGGAATTCCTTGAGGATTTCACCGGCTTGAACGCCGGCTTTGGCGAGGTGACCCGCCAGCGGCTTCGTCACGCGCGATGCGCGGCGAGTACCGAATGCAACCTGAACGGCGGCATAGCCATCCGTTTCAACGGTCTTGATCTGCGTCACGCGGTTGTCCGACACGTCCAGCACGGTGACGGGGATCGAATCCCCTTCAGGCGTGAAGATACGGGTCATGCCAACCTTGCGACCTACGAGTCCAAGGCTCATCGTTTTCTCCATTCCCGACTGCGATTGGTCGGGGCTGATTACAAAATGCCCGCCGCGCTTACGAACTTGCGCCCGAAACCCGACAGACTTTTTTGCGCAAATGCGCGAAAAGCCTTGGAGTATAACAAGGCTTTTCGTTTTCTGCAAGCAATCAAAGACTTAGCTCCGTCCGGCGTGCCGGCGAAGCTTTGTAGGCTTACTGCAGCTTGATTTCGACGTCCACACCGGCCGGCAGATCGAGCTTCATCAGCGCGTCGACCGTCTTGTCGGTCGGATCGACGATGTCCATCAGGCGCTGGTGCGTACGGATTTCGAGCTGGTCGCGCGACGTCTTGTTGACGTGCGGCGAACGCAGGATGTCAAAACGCTGAATACGCGTCGGCAGCGGCACCGGGCCACGGACGATCGCGCCAGTCCGCTTCGCCGTATCGACGATCTCGGCTGCCGATTGATCGATCAGGCGGTAGTCGAAAGCCTTCAGACGAATGCGGATTTTCTGGTTCTGCATGACAATTCCTTAGAAAGAGCGAGGCGGTGTTGCGCCGCCGATTTGGCAAAGAGCGAGGGACCGGGCATTCGCTGAGGGCGAACACCCGGCCCCGGTCACATTACTTCTGTACTACGACTTCGAGTAAGACCGAGATTTTACTCGATAATCTTAGCAACGACACCTGCGCCGACGGTACGGCCGCCTTCACGGATAGCGAAGCGCAGACCTTCTTCCATGGCGATCGGGGCGATCAGCTTGACCGTGATCGACACGTTGTCGCCCGGCATCACCATTTCCTTGTCCTTCGGCAGCTCGATCGAGCCCGTCACGTCCGTCGTACGGAAGTAGAACTGCGGACGGTAGTTGTTGAAGAACGGCGTGTGGCGGCCGCCTTCGTCCTTGCTCAGCACGTACACTTCAGCGGTGAAGTGCGTGTGCGGCGTGATCGAACCCGGCTTGGCCAGAACCTGGCCGCGCTCCACGTCTTCACGCTTCGTGCCGCGCAGCAGGATACCGACGTTGTCGCCCGCCTGACCTTGGTCGAGCAGCTTGCGGAACATTTCCACGCCCGTGCAGGTCGTCTTCACCGTCGTCTTGATACCGACGATTTCAATTTCCTCGCCAACCTTCACCACACCGCGCTCGATACGACCCGTCACCACCGTGCCGCGACCCGAGATCGAGAACACGTCTTCCACCGGCATCAGGAACGAGCCGTCAACTGCGCGTTCCGGCGTCGGGATGTACGTGTCCAGCGCGTCGGCCAGGCTCATGATCGCCACTTCGCCCAGCTCGCCCGTGTCGCCTTCCAGCGCGAGCTTTGCCGAACCCTTGATGATCGGAGTGTCGTCGCCCGGGAAGTCGTACTTCGACAGAAGTTCGCGCACTTCCATTTCGACCAGCTCGAGCAGTTCGGCGTCGTCGACCATGTCGCACTTGTTCAGGAACACGATGATGTACGGCACGCCGACCTGACGCGCCAGCAGGATGTGCTCACGCGTTTGCGGCATCGGGCCGTCAGCGGCCGAGCACACCAGGATTGCGCCGTCCATCTGCGCCGCGCCCGTGATCATGTTCTTCACGTAGTCGGCGTGGCCCGGGCAGTCGACGTGTGCGTAGTGGCGGTTAGCCGTTTCGTACTCGACGTGCGCGGTGTTGATCGTGATACCACGTGCCTTTTCTTCCGGCGCTGCATCGATCTGGTCGTACGCCTTTGCTTCGCCGCCGAACTTCTTGGTCAGCACCGTCGTGATCGCTGCCGTCAGCGTGGTCTTGCCGTGGTCAACGTGACCGATCGTGCCCACGTTCACGTGCGGCTTGGTCCGCTCGAATTTACCTTTTGCCATGATTACCTTCGTTCAAAGATTGTTTATCGGTTAGAGCTTGTGGCTTGCGCCGAACGACTCTGGGGTATTACTTACCCTTGGCGTTGATGATCGCGTCGGCGACGTTACGCGGAGCTTCAGCATAGTGCTTGAATTCCATCGTGTACGTTGCACGGCCTTGCGTCAGCGAACGCAGCGAGGTCGAATAGCCGAACATTTCGGACAGCGGCACTTCGGCGCGCACGATCTTGCCGCCGCCAACCATGTCTTCCATGCCCTGGACGATACCGCGACGGCCGGACAAATCGCCCATCACGTTGCCCATGTAGTCTTCCGGCGTTTCGACTTCCACGGCCATCATCGGTTCGAGGATGACCGGGCTTGCCTTGCGCATTGCTTCCTTGAAGGCCATCGAGCCGGCCATGCGGAACGCGTTTTCGTTCGAGTCGACGTCGTGGTACGAACCGAACGTCAGGTGAACCTTCACGTCCACAACCGGGAAGCCAGCCAGCACGCCCGACTTCAGCGTTTCCTGGATACCCTTGTCCACGGCCGGGATGTATTCGCGCGGAATCACGCCGCCCTTGATCTCGTCCAGGAACTCGTAGCCCTTGCCCTGCTCGTTCGGCTCCAGCGTGATGACCGCGTGACCGTACTGGCCGCGACCACCCGACTGCTTGACGAACTTGCCGTCGACATCGGCGGCCGTCGTGCGAATGGTTTCGCGGTAGGCAACCTGCGGCTTGCCGACAGTTGCTTCCACGTTGAATTCGCGCTTCATCCGGTCGACCAGAATTTCGAGGTGGAGCTCGCCCATGCCCGAAATGATGGTCTGGCCCGATTCTTCGTCCGTTTGAACGCGGAACGACGGGTCTTCCTGCGCGAGACGGTTCAGCGCCAGGCCCATCTTTTCCTGGTCAGCCTTCGTCTTCGGCTCAACTGCCTGCGAAATCACCGGTTCCGGGAAAATCATGCGTTCCAGAACGATCGGGCTTGCCGGATCGCACAGCGTGTCGCCGGTCGTCGCTTCCTTCAGGCCGACGGCCGCGGCGATATCGCCTGCGCGCACTTCCTTGATTTCTTCGCGCTGATTCGCGTGCATCTGCAGAATACGGCCCAGACGTTCCTTCTTGTCCTTGGTCGCGTTCAGGATGGTGTCGCCCGAATTCACGACGCCCGAGTACACGCGGAAGAAGATCAATTGACCAACGAACGGGTCGGTCATGATCTTGAACGCCAGCGCCGAGAACTTCTCGTCGTCGGCTGCGCGACGCTCGCCCCGCTCGCCGCTTTCCAGTTCGCCCGTCACCGGGGGAATGTCGATCGGCGACGGCAGGAAGTCGATGACCGCGTCGAGCATGCGCTGCACGCCCTTGTTCTTGAACGCGGTGCCGCACAGCATCGGCTGAATTTCGCACGCGATGGTCCGGTCGCGGATCGCCTTGACGATTTCCGCTTCGCTCAGCTCTTCGCCGCCGAGGTACTTTTCCATCAGCTCTTCGCTGGCTTCAGCAGCCGACTCGATCATCTTCTCGCGCCACTCGTTGCACGAGTCAACGAGTTCAGCCGGGATGTCGACGTAGTCGAACTTCGTGCCTTGCGACGCTTCGTCCCAAATGATCGCTTTCATCTTCAGCAGATCGACGACGCCCTTGAAGTTCTCTTCCGAGCCGATCGGCACCACGACGGGAACCGGGTTCGCCTTCAGGCGGGTCTTCAGTTGGTCGTAGACCTTGAAGAAGTTCGCGCCGGTACGGTCCATCTTGTTGACGAACGCGAGACGGGGAACCTTGTACTTGTTCGCCTGACGCCACACGGTTTCCGACTGCGGCTGCACGCCGCCCACTGCGCAGTAGACCATGCACGCGCCGTCCAGGACGCGCATCGAGCGCTCCACTTCGATCGTGAAGTCGACGTGCCCCGGGGTGTCGATGATGTTGATGCGGTGCTCGGGATAGTTGCCGCCCATGCCCTTCCAGAAGGCCGTGGTAGCAGCCGACGTGATGGTGATGCCGCGCTCCTGCTCCTGCTCCATCCAGTCCATCGTTGCTGCGCCGTCGTGAACTTCACCGATTTTGTGGTTCACGCCCGTGTAGAACAGGATGCGCTCGGTCGTCGTCGTCTTGCCGGCGTCGATGTGAGCGCTAATACCGATGTTGCGGTAGCGCTCGATAGGTGTCTTGCGAGCCACTTTGGATCCTTTATTCGGTCGACGCGCCGGATCATTGCTTATGAGCCGGCAGCGCCCTAACACAAACGGGCGAGGCGCCTGGAACAGCGCACCCGCCCTTATTTTTCCGTTTGCTCTACGAGCGGGAGCTTAGAAACGGAAATGCGAGAATGCCTTGTTGGCCTCAGCCATGCGGTGAACTTCGTCGCGCTTCTTCATCGCGCCGCCGCGGCCTTCAGCCGCTTCGGAGAGCTCACCTGCCAGGCGCAGGGCCATCGACTTTTCGCTGCGCTTCTTCGCGGCTTCACGCAACCAACGCATCGCCAATGCCATACGACGCGAGGGACGCACTTCGACCGGAACTTGATAGTTCGCACCACCAACGCGGCGGCTCTTCACTTCGACCACCGGCTTCACGTTGTTGAGCGCGACCGTGAACACTTCCAGCGGGTCCTTGCCACCCTTGGTCTGGATCTGCTCAAAAGCGCCGTACACGATACGCTCGGCAACCGACTTCTTGCCGGACAGCATCAGCACGTTCATGAACTTGGCTACATCTACGTTGCCGAACTTCGGATCCGGCAACACTTCCCGCTTGGGGACTTCGCGACGACGCGGCATGATTCTTCCTTTACTTTTTCAGTTGGAGCGTTGTTCGCTCCGCGGCCACCAACTAACCCGATCCATCTCTCGACTAAACCAGCTTGGCCGGGTGACCACTTACTCGATAGCACCGGCACTTCCGGCACCACCGCCTTTACCGCCTTGCGGCGACCTCATACGACTGCAACGGCTGGCTATTACTTGCCAGCCTTGGCACGCTTCGCACCGTACTTCGAGCGAGCTTGCTTACGATCCTTGACGCCCTGGGTATCCAGCGAGCCGCGAACCATGTGGTAACGCACACCCGGCAAGTCCTTCACACGGCCGCCGCGAATCAGCACGACCGAGTGTTCCTGCAGGTTGTGGCCTTCACCGCCGATGTACGAAATGACTTCGAAGCCATTCGTGAGGCGAACCTTTGCAACTTTACGAAGTGCCGAGTTCGGCTTCTTCGGCGTCGTCGTGTACACGCGGGTGCACACGCCGCGACGCTGCGGGCAGTCCTGCAGGGCCGGCGACTTGCTCTTCGTCGTTTCCGACGTGCGGCCTTTGCGAACCAGTTGATTGATGGTTGGCATTGTCTAATCCTAAAAATGAACAAAATCGGCGCGATTCCGAACGGGCAAAGCGTGAGGAACCGCGCGTCTGACTCTCTCGTGGATGGATTCGCCCGGACCGACCGGCTTTAGGGCCGCGTCCGAAATTTCCCCAAGAACGAGAACCTAGCATGATATTCTGAAAATCCCAATGCGGTCAACACGTTGCGTGAATTAATGCGCGACGCACCGCGGGAACATCAATCCGCGCCGACCACGTCGAGCAGTTCGTCGCCGAAACGCTCCAGTTTTCGCACGCCGATGCCGGGGATATGCCGCAGATCGTCGATCGTGTCTGGATCGCTGCGGGCGATTTCGGCGAGCGTCGCGTCGTGGAAGATGACATAGGCCGGCACGCCGTCGCTCTTCGCGGTTTCCGAGCGCCAGGTCCGCAAGCGTTCCCAGCGCGCCTTCTCGCGCGCCGACATGCCCGCCGTCGGATCGGCGCGTTCGCCGGTGCGCCCCGACGATTGCCGGTTGCGCACGGGCTTCACGTACTTGCGGAGGGTGACGCGTTCTTCGCCCTTGAGCACCGGCTTGCTCGCGTCGGTGAGAACGAGCGCGCCGAAGCCGTCGTGATCGACGGCCAGATAGCCGAACGCGACGAGCTGCCGGAACACCGCGCGCCATTCCTGCTCGGACAGCGCCGCCCCGACGCCGAAAGTCGAAATCTTCTCGTGGCCGCGTTGCAGCACTTTCTCGCTACGCGTCCCGCGCAGGATGTCGATCAGATGCCCCGCGCCGAAATGGAAGCCGCTCGCCTTGTGCGCGCGATACACGCACGACAGCGCCATCTGCGCTTCGCGCGTGGCATCGAAGGATGCGGGCGGTTCCAGGCATGTGTCGCAGTTTCCGCATGGCGTGCTCGTCTCGCCGAAGTACGCGAGCAGGCGCACGCGCCGGCACGTGGCGGCTTCGCAGAGGCCCAGGAGCGCATCGAGCTTGCCGCCCTGGACACGCTTGTGGGCGTCGTCGGCATCGGACTCGTCGATCATCTTGCGTTGCTGCACGACGTCGCCCAGACCGTAGGCCATCCATGCGTTCGCGGGCATCCCGTCGCGGCCCGCGCGGCCTGTTTCCTGATAGTAGCCCTCGACGCTCTTTGGCAAGTCCAGATGCGCGACGAAGCGCACGTCCGGTTTGTCGATGCCCATGCCGAAGGCGATCGTCGCGCACATGACGATGCCCTCCTCGCGCTGAAACATCTCCTGATGCTTCTGCCGCGTTTCGAACTCCATGCCCGCGTGATACGGCAGCGCGCGGAGACCCTGCCCTTTGAGCCATTCGGCGGTCTCTTCCACCTTCCGGCGCGAGAGGCAATAGACCACGCCCGCGTCGGTCGTGCCGTCGCTGTTCGTGTGCTCTGCGCGAATGAAATCGAGCAGTTGCGAGCGCGCGTTGTCCTTCTCGACGATCCGATAGCGGATGTTCGGCCGATCGAAGCTGGACACGAAAATGCGGGCGTCGTCGAGCGCCAGCCGATGCACGATTTCGTCGCGCGTGATCGCGTCGGCGGTCGCCGTCAGCGCGATGCGCGGGACGTTCGGAAACCGCTCATGCAGCACGGAGAGCTGAATGTACTCGGGCCGGAAATCGTGGCCCCACTGCGAGACGCAGTGCGCCTCGTCGATGGCGAACAGGCCGACCGGCGAACTGTCGAGCAGCTCGAGGAAGCGCGGAGTCATCAGGCGCTCGGGCGCCACGTAGAGCATGTCGATCGTGCCGTTGCGCAGCGCGCGCTCGGTCGCGGCGGCTTCGGCGCCCGACAGCGTCGAATTGAGATATGCGGCGCGCACGCCGACTTCGGTGAGCGCCGCGACCTGATCCTGCATCAGCGCGATCAGCGGCGACACGACGATTCCCGCGCCGAAGCCCGCTTCCTTCCGCACCAGCGACGGAATCTGATAGCACAACGATTTTCCGCCGCCCGTCGGCATCAGCACGAGCGAATCGCCGCCGTTGGCAACGTGCTCGACGATCTCCGCCTGCTGTCCGCGAAACGCCGGATAGCCGAAAACTTCATTGAGGATCTGGAGCGAACGGGTCATAGCGGAGGCGCGAACTGCGGCATGGGGGAATATCGGATTTTATCAACGCACGCTCGAACGACACGCGGTCATCGTGACGTTGGCCGTTCGGACGAGGCGCGTTACGAAAACGCGAGGTGAAAAAAAACCGCCCGGCGCGTACCGGGCGGTTTGAGGGTGCTACGAGAAACGCGGCTCGCTTACTCGTTGGTATGCGGCTGCTGCTCCGCTGCCGGGGTTTCCGGCGTACCGAAATCGAATGCCTCTTCGGCAGCGATCTGGTCGAAGCGTTCGCGATCCGCCGACTCCTTCGTCTTGCGCGCCTTGTGGAACGCGAGACCCGTACCGGCCGGAATCAGACGGCCGACGATCACGTTTTCCTTCAGGCCACGCAGATCGTCGCGCTTGCCCATGATCGCAGCTTCGGTCAGCACGCGAGTGGTTTCCTGGAACGACGCCGCCGAGATGAACGAATCCGTCGACAGCGACGCCTTCGTGATACCCAGCAGCACGTTCTCGTAGGTCGCCGGACGCTTGTCTTCCGCGATCATGCGGTCGTTCTCGTCGAGCATGTCCGATCGCTCGACTTGTTCGCCCGGAATGAAGCGCGTATCGCCGTTGTCGGTGATCTGAACACGGCGCAGCATCTGGCGCACGATCACTTCGATGTGCTTGTCGTTGATCTTCACGCCCTGCAGACGGTACACGTCCTGCACTTCGTCCACGATGTAGCGCGACAGCGCCTCGATACCCTGCAGACGCAAGATATCGTGCGGATCGGCAGGACCGTCGACGATCATTTCGCCCTTGTTGACGACCTGACCATCGTGCACCAGCACCTGCTTTTCCTTCGCGATCAGGAACTCGTGCTGATTGCCCTCGAGATCCGTGATGACGAGACGCTGCTTGCCCTTCGTGTCCTTACCGAACGACGTCGTGCCCGTGACTTCCGCCAGAATGCCGGCGTCCTTCGGCGAGCGCGCTTCGAACAGTTCGGCCACACGCGGCAGACCACCGGTAATGTCACGCGTCTTCTGCGCTTCAACCGGGATACGCGCCAGCACTTCACCGACCTGCACTTGCTGACCATCCTTAACGGTGATCAGTGCGCCGACCTGGAAGCCGATCTGCACCGAATGCTCGGTGTTCGGGATCTTCACTTCCTCGCCGTTTGCGTCGAGCAGCTTGACCTGCGGACGCACGCTCTTGCCAGCCTGCGAGCCGCGGCGCTTCGCATCGATCACGACGAGGGTCGAAAGACCGGTCACGTCGTCGATCTGCTTGGCAACCGTCACGCCTTCTTCGACGTTCTCGAACTTCACCGTACCGCCCCACTCGGTGATGATCGGGCGCGTCAGCGGATCCCACTGCGCGAGTTGCGCGCCGGCCTTGATCTGCGCGCCGTCGAGTTGCAGCAGCGTCGCGCCGTACGGCACTTTGTGACGCTCACGCTCGCGACCGAAGTCGTCCGCGATGATCGCCTCGCCCGAACGCGAGATGACGACCTGCTCGCCCTTGGCGTTGGTGACGTAGCGCATCGTGGCCGTGAAACGCACCGTACCGTTCGACTTCGCTTCGACCGTCGATGCAACCGCCGCACGCGACGCCGCACCACCGATGTGGAACGTACGCATCGTGAGCTGCGTGCCCGGTTCGCCGATCGACTGCGCCGCGATCACGCCGACCGCTTCGCCGACGTTCACGCGCGAACCACGACCCAGGTCGCGGCCGTAGCACGATGCGCACAGGCCGTAACGCGTTTCGCAGGTCAGCGGCGTACGCACGCGGACTTCGTCGATGCCGAGGCGCTCGATCTCTTCCACCGCGTCTTCGTCGAGCAGTTCGCCGGACGCGTACATCGTCTCTTGCGTTTCCGGATTGACGACGTCCGCCACCGCGACGCGACCGAGAATACGGTCACGCAGCGCTTCGACGACTTCACCGCCTTCGACCAGCGCCTTCATCGCCACGCCGTTCGACGTGCCGCAATCTTCTTCGACCACGACCAGATCCTGCGTCACGTCGACGAGACGACGCGTCAGGTAACCCGAGTTCGCCGTCTTCAGCGCCGTATCCGCCAGACCCTTACGTGCACCGTGCGTCGAGATGAAGTACTGCAGCACGTTCAGGCCTTCGCGGAAGTTCGCGGTAATCGGCGTTTCGATGATCGAGCCGTCCGGCTTCGCCATCAGGCCGCGCATACCGGCGAGCTGACGAATCTGCACGGCGGAACCACGCGCGCCCGAGTCGGCCATCATGTAGATGGAGTTGAACGACTCCTGCTTCGTTTCCTTGCCTTCGCGATCCACCACGGGCTCGGTTGCGAGCTGCTCCATCATCGCCTTGCCGACCGCTTCCGACGTCGCCGACCAGATGTCGACCACGTTGTTGTAGCGCTCTTGCGCGGTGACGAGACCGGACATGTACTGACGGTCGTACTCCTTCACCTTCTTCGCGGCGTCGCCGACGATCGTCTCTTTCTGCGGCGGAACGAGCATGTCGTCCACGCAAATCGAGATGCCGGCGCGCGTTGCGAGACGGAAACCCATCTGCATGAGCTGGTCGGCGAAGATCACCGTCTCGCGCAGACCGCACTTGCGGAACGCCGTGTTGATCAGGCGCGAGATTTCCTTCTTCTTCAGCGGCTTGTTCAGCACCGAGAACGGCAGGCCCGGCGGCAGAATCTCCGACAGGATCGAACGGCCGACGGTCGTCGCGTACAGCGTGATCTTCGGCACGAACTTCGGCGCGCCTTCGCTCTGATCTTCGTTCGCCACCATTTCGGTGATGCGGACGTTGACGCGCGAAGCCAGCTCGACTTCCTTGTTCTCGTACGCGCGAATCACTTCGGACACGCCCGTGAACGTCAGGCCTTCGCCCTTGCCGTTCACCGCTTCACGCGATGCGTAATACAGGCCGAGCACGATATCCTGCGACGGCACGATCGACGGATCGCCGTTGGCCGGGAACAGGACGTTGTTCGACGCCAGCATCAGCGTGCGCGCTTCCATCTGCGCTTCGAGCGACAGCGGCACGTGCACGGCCATCTGGTCACCGTCGAAGTCGGCGTTGAACGCCGCGCAAACGAGCGGGTGCAGCTGGATTGCCTTACCTTCGATCAGCACCGGCTCGAAAGCCTGAATGCCGAGACGGTGCAGCGTCGGTGCGCGGTTCAGCATGACCGGATGCTCGCGGATCACCTCTTCGAGGATGTCCCACACCACCGGCGTCTGGTTCTCGACTTCCTTCTTCGCGGCCTTGATGGTCGTCGCGACGCCCATCACTTCCAGCTTGTTGAAGATGAAAGGCTTGAACAGTTCGAGCGCCATCAGCTTCGGCAGACCGCACTGATGCAGCTTGAGCGTCGGACCCACGACGATGACCGAACGGCCC
This sequence comes from Caballeronia sp. RCC_10, assembly GCF_041360715.1. Taxonomy (NCBI): domain Bacteria; kingdom Pseudomonadati; phylum Pseudomonadota; class Betaproteobacteria; order Burkholderiales; family Burkholderiaceae; genus Caballeronia; species Caballeronia sp. RCC_10. The sequence goes on along the minus strand of NZ_JBFUPT010000018.1, from coordinate 10,923 downwards.
GAGTAGTCGACGCGCTTACCGAGCAAGTTCTGACGGAAACGACCGCCCTTGCCCTTGATCATGTCGGCGAGCGACTTCAACGGACGCTTGTTCGCGCCCGTCATGGCCTTGCCGCGACGACCGTTGTCGAGCAGCGAATCGACGGCTTCCTGCAGCATCCGCTTTTCGTTGCGAACGATGATTTCAGGCGCCTTCAGTTCGAGCAGACGCTTCAACCGGTTGTTACGGTTGATCACGCGGCGATACAGGTCGTTCAGGTCCGACGTCGCGAAACGGCCGCCGTCGAGCGGCACGAGCGGACGCAGTTCCGGCGGCAGCACCGGCAGCACTTCGAGCACCATCCAGTCAGGCTTGATGCCCGAACGCTGGAAGGCCTCGAGCACCTTCAGGCGCTTCGCGTACTTCTTGATCTTCGCTTCGGAGCCGGTGTTCTTCAGTTCCGTGCGCAGCGTTTCGACCTGTTCGTCGATGTTGATCGCGCGCAGCAGCTCGCGCACGCCTTCCGCGCCCATCTCGGCGCGGAACTCGTCACCGTACTCTTCGACCTTGTTGTAGTAATCCTCTTCGGTCATGATCTGCCGCGCTTTCAGCGGCGTCATGCCCGGATCGATGACTACGTATGCTTCGAAGTACAGCACGCGCTCGATGTCGCGCAGCGTCATGTCGAGCACCATGCCCAGACGCGACGGCAGCGACTTCAGGAACCAGATGTGCGCGACCGGCGAGGCCAGCTCGATGTGGCCCATCCGCTCACGGCGCACCTTCGCCAGCGTCACTTCGACGCCGCACTTTTCACAGATCACGCCACGGTGCTTCAGGCGCTTGTACTTGCCGCACAGGCACTCGTAGTCCTTGATCGGCCCGAAAATCTTGGCGCAAAACAGACCATCCCGCTCCGGCTTGAACGTGCGGTAGTTGATGGTCTCCGGCTTCTTCACTTCGCCGAACGACCACGAACGGATCTTGTCGGGCGACGCGAGGCCGATCTTGATCGCATCAAAGACTTCTTCTTGTTGGACTTGCTTGAATAGATCGAGCAGAGCTTTCATTGCTTTCTCTCCGTAGTCCGATTAGTTGCGGTCGAGATCGATATCGATACCGAGCGAGCGGATTTCCTTCACCAAAACGTTGAAGGATTCCGGCATGCCCGCGTCGATCACGTGATCGCCCTTGACCAGGTTCTCATAAACCTTGGTCCGGCCCGTCACGTCGTCCGACTTGACCGTCAGCATTTCCTGCAGCACATACGATGCGCCATACGCCTCGAGCGCCCACACTTCCATTTCACCGAAGCGCTGACCACCGAACTGCGCCTTACCACCCAGCGGCTGCTGCGTAACGAGCGAGTACGGACCGGTCGAACGCGCATGCATCTTGTCGTCGACCAGGTGGTGCAGCTTCAGGTAGTGCATGTAGCCGACCGTGACCTTACGCTCGAACGGCTCACCCGTGCGGCCGTCGTGCAGCGTGACCTGGTTCTTCGACGAGTTCATGCCCAGGTTCTGGGCGATGTCGTCGGGGAACGCCAGATCCAGCGCGCGCTCCATTTCGCCTTCCGTGGCGCCGTCGAACACCGGCGTTGCGAACGGCACGCCTTCGCGCAGATTCTTCGCGAGTTCGAGGATTTCGTCGTCGGAGAAGCTTTCCAGCTCTTCCTTGCGGCCCGACTCGTTATAAATCTGCGTCAGGAACACACGCATTTCTTCGATCTTCGCCTGACGCTGCATCATTTCGCCGATGCGCCAGCCGAGACCCTTCGCGGCCCAGCCCAGATGCACTTCGAGAATCTGACCCACGTTCATCCGCGACGGAACGCCGAGCGGGTTGAGCACGACGTCAGCCGGACGGCCATCGGCCATGTACGGCATGTCTTCGATCGGCACGATCTTCGACACGACACCCTTGTTACCGTGACGGCCCGCCATCTTGTCGCCAGGCTGCAGGCGACGCTTGACCGCGAGATACACCTTGACCATCTTCAGCACGCCCGGCGGCAGTTCGTCGCCTTGCGTGAGCTTCTTGCGCTTCTCTTCGAACGCGAGGTCGAACTGGTGACGCTTCTGCTCGATCGAGTCCTTGATCGCTTCCAGCTGCGCTGCTGCTTCTTCGTCCGCGAGGCGGATGTCGAACCAGTGGTAGTGGTCGAGGTCTTCGAGGTACGCCAGGTCGATCTTCGTGCCCTTCGCGAGCTTCTTCGGACCGCCGTTCGCGACCTTGCCGTTCAACATGCGCGCGAGACGCTGGAATGCATCGCCTTCCACGATACGCAGCTGGTCGTTCAAATCGAGGCGATAGCGCTTCAGTTCATCGTCGATGATCTGTTGTGCACGCTTGTCGCGCGTGATGCCTTCGCGCGTGAACACTTGCACGTCGATGACCGTGCCGCTCATGCCCGACGGCACGCGCAGCGACGTGTCCTTCACGTCGGAAGCCTTCTCGCCGAAGATCGCGCGCAGCAGCTTTTCTTCCGGCGTCAGCTGGGTTTCGCCCTTAGGCGTGACCTTGCCGACCAGCACGTCGCCCGCTTCGACTTCCGCGCCGATGTACACGATGCCCGACTCGTCGAGACGGCCAAGCTGCACTTCCGCGAGGTTCGAAATGTCGCGCGTGATTTCTTCCGGTCCGAGCTTCGTGTCGCGAGCGACGACGTTCAGTTCTTCGATGTGGATCGACGTGTAACGGTCGTCGGCCACGACTTTTTCCGAGATCAGGATCGAGTCTTCGAAGTTGTAGCCGTTCCACGGCATGAACGCGACCAGCATGTTCTGGCCGAGCGCGAGCTCGCCCAGATCCGTCGAGGCGCCGTCAGCCAGCACGTCGCCGCGCGCAACCTTGTCACCCATCTTTGCGATCGGACGCTGGTTGATGTTCGTGTTCTGGTTCGAACGCGTGTACTTGATCAGGTTATAGATGTCCACGCCGACATCACCGGCTACTGCTTCGTCGTCGTTCACGCGAATCACGATACGGCCCGCGTCGACGTAATCGACGACGCCGCCGCGCATTGCCTGAACCGTCGTGCCCGAGTCGACCGCCACCGTACGCTCGATGCCCGTACCGACGACCGGCTTTTCCGGACGCAGACACGGCACGGCCTGACGCTGCATGTTCGAGCCCATCAACGCGCGGTTCGCGTCGTCGTGCTCGAGGAACGGAATCAGCGATGCCGCCACCGACACGATCTGCGACGGCGCCACGTCCATGTACTGAATGCGGTCCGGCGTGACCATCATCGTTTCGCCGGCTTCACGCGACGACACGAGTTCGTCGGTCAGCGTGCCGTCTTCGCCGACTGCCGCGTTCGCCTGAGCGATCACGTAACGACCTTCTTCGATCGCCGACAGATAGTCGATCTGATCCGTCACCTTGCTATCCACGACCTTGCGATACGGCGTTTCGAGGAAGCCATATTCGTTCAGGTGCGCGTACAGAGCGAGCGAGTTGATCAGGCCGATGTTCGGACCTTCCGGCGTTTCAATCGGGCACACGCGGCCATAGTGCGTCGGGTGCACGTCGCGGACTTCGAAGCCTGCGCGCTCGCGCGTCAGACCGCCCGGCCCGAGTGCGGAAACGCGGCGCTTGTGCGTGATTTCCGACAGCGGATTGGTCTGGTCCATGAACTGCGAGAGCTGCGACGAACCGAAGAACTCGCGAATCGCCGACGAAATCGGCTTCGAGTTGATCAGGTCGTGCGGCATCAGGTTTTCGCTTTCGGCCTGGCCGAGGCGTTCCTTGACCGCGCGCTCCACACGCACGAGACCCGCGCGGAACTGGTTTTCCGCCAGTTCGCCCACGCAACGCACGCGACGATTGCCCAAGTGGTCGATGTCGTCCACTTCGCCCTTGCCGTTGCGCAGCTCGACGAGGATCTTGATGGTCGCGAGGATGTCGTCGTCCTGCAGCGTCATCGGCCCGATGATTTCATCACGGCCAACGCGGCGATTGAACTTCATGCGGCCAACCTTCGACAGGTCGTACGCGTCTTCGCTATAGAACAGACGGTTGAACAGCGCCTCGACCGCTTCTTCGGTCGGCGGCTCGCCCGGACGCATCATGCGATAGATCGCAATGCGCGCGGCCATCTTGTCCGCGGTTTCGTCGATACGCAGCGTCGACGAGATGTACGGGCCTTGGTCCAGATCGTTCGTGTAGAGCGTCTGGATGTCCTTGACCTTGGCTTCGCGGAGCTTTTCGAGGACGGATTCCGTGATTTCCTCGTTGGCGTTCGCGATGACTTCGCCGGTGTCGGGATCGATCACGTTCTTTGCCAGCACGCGGCCGAGCAGATACTCCTCGGGCACCGAGATGAACTTCGTCTTGGCGTTTTCGAGGTCGCGAATGTGCTTCGCGTTGATCCGTTTGTCCTTCGTGACGATGACGTTGCCTTCGCGATCCTGGATGTCGAAGCGCGCGACTTCACCGCGCAGACGCTCGGGCACGAACTCCATCTGCGCGCCTTCGTTCATCAGCGCGAAGTTGTCGAACACGAAGAAGTTCGCGAGGATCTGTTCCGGCGAAAGACCGATGGCCTTCAGCAGGATCGTGACCGGCATCTTGCGACGACGGTCGACACGGAAGTACAGCACGTCCTTCGGGTCGAATTCGAAGTCGAGCCACGAACCACGGTAAGGAATGATCCGCGCCGAGAACAGCAGCTTGCCGGAGCTATGCGTCTTGCCCTTGTCGTGCTCGAAGAACACGCCAGGTGAACGGTGGAGCTGCGACACGATCACGCGCTCAGTACCGTTGATGACGAACGAGCCGGTAGGCGTCATGAGCGGAATTTCGCCCATGTACACTTCCTGCTCCTTCACTTCCTTCACGACGGGCTTGCTCGGCGACTCTTTGTCGAGAAGAACGAGACGGACCTTCGCGCGCAGGGCGGAACAGTACGTCAGGCCGCGCTGCTGGCATTCCTTGATGTTGAATGCGGGCGGCGACAGCATGTAGCTGACGAACTCGAGACGCGCAAAACCGTTGTGCGAAACGATCGGGAAAACAGACGTAAACGCGGCCTGCAAGCCTTCCGCTTTGCGCTGCGAGGAAGACGTATCCGCTTGCAGAAACGTCTGGAATGATTCAAGCTGGGTCGCCAGCAAAAAGGGAACTTGGTGAACGATGGGGCGCTTCGCGAAACTCTTGCGAATACGCTTCTTCTCGGTGAAGGAATATTGCATACGATCTCCGAATCACGGCGGGCGTTACCGAGGCGGGATACCTCGACGACACGGCCCGGTGTTCACCGACTGAGACCCGCGCCGCTGTCCGGGGAGGACGCGCGAGTCTAGAAGCTTGGTGGTTGGCCGCTACCAACCGCTGGCTGACGGCAGCGGATGCCTGTGTTTCCCGCTACCCGACCAAACTTGCCTTCTGCAGTCGCTTCAGAAGACAAAGAGAACTGCCGGAAAATTCTGCCGATCCGACCGTTTTCTTTGGCTTCTGCAGGGACGTTTATGCTTGTTCGCAAGCATAAGAACTCCGTCCCCACAAAGCACAAAAAGGCCGGCGGTGAAAAACCGCCAGCCTTCGCATAGCGCAATGAAACTTACTTGATTTCAGCCTTCGCGCCTGCGTCTTCCAGCTTCTTCTTCGCTTCTTCAGCTGCAGCCTTCGGCACCGCTTCCTTGATGGGCTTCGGTGCGCCGTCGACCAGGTCCTTCGCTTCCTTCAGGCCGAGACCCGTCAGTTCGCGAACAGCCTTAATGACGGAAACCTTGTTCGCGCCAGCTTCGAGCAGGTTCACGGTGAACTCGGTTTGCTCTTCAGCAGCAGCGGCAGCACCACCACCAGCCGGGCCAGCGACAGCAACAGCAGCTGCCGACACGCCAAACTTTTCTTCGAACGCCTTGACCAGCTCGTTCAGTTCCAGAACCGACATCGCGCCAACGGCTTCCAGGATGTCTTCTTTTGCGATTGCCATTTGAAATACTCCTAAATTGAATTCGGATCGAGCTAGCGATCTAGCTAATACCTAACTGAGCGACGAGCGCCCAAGCGGCTGCGTTATGCAGCTTCGCCTTGCTTCTCAGCAAGCGCGGCCAAAGCGCGCGCAAAGCCGGAAACAGGCGCTTGCATGACGAACAACAGCTTGGAGAGCAGCTCTTCACGGCTCGGGATGCTGGCCAGCGCTTGCACGCCTGCCTGGTCCATCACCTTGCCTTCGTAGGAACCAGCCTTGATGATCAACTTGTCATTGCTCTTGCCGAAGTCGTTGACGACCTTGGCAGCGGCAATGGCATCTTCCGAGATGCCGTAGATCAGAGGACCGGTCATCTGCTCAGCCAGCGAAGCGAACGGGGTACCTTCGACAGCGCGACGCGCCAGCGTGTTTTTCAACACGCGCAGATACACCTGTTGCTCACGCGCTTTCGCGCGCAGCTTGGTCAGATCGCCAACCGTGATCCCACGATACTCAGCGAGCACCATCGTCTGAGCCTTCGCGACATGCGCGGCGACTTCAGCGACGACTGCCTGCTTATCTTCTTTGTTCAGTGGCACGGTTAAACCTCCAGATTCGATGCACTCGGGTGTCCAACCCTCATGCACCACGTTCAACAACGGCGTCCGACTGTTAGGAGTATTTCGATCGATTAGTGTCCGTCTAACGACGCACGACAAACGACTTCAACCACTGCAAAACTGTTTCGGGTTCGCCATCTGCGTTGGCTTGAATTAAGGCGCTGCTCGACTTCTGCACCGCCACCAACGGTCTTTGACAACCGGTTGCGCAACGCTATTGCCGCTGCACAACCGCCCAAAGCCCTGTTAGACGCGGCCTGACGACCGCGCCGAAATTCTTTTACTGCGCCAGCGTGGATTGATCCACGCGAACGCCGACACCCATCGTGCTCGACAGTGCAACCTTACGCAGGTACACGCCCTTGCTGGTCGCCGGCTTGGCCTTTTGCAGCGCATCGATCAGCGCAGCCAGGTTTTGACGCAACGAAGCCGGTTCGAACGATGCGCGACCGATCGTGCCGTGGATGATACCGGCCTTGTCGACGCGGAACTGCACCTGACCGGCCTTGGCGTTACGAACTGCCTGAGCGACGTCCGGCGTAACCGTGCCAACCTTCGGGTTCGGCATCAGGCCGCGCGGACCGAGGATCTGACCCAGCGTACCGACTACGCGCATCGTGTCCGGCGAAGCGATCACGACGTCGAAGTCCAGGTTACCGGCCTTCACTTGCTCAGCGAGGTCTTCCATGCCGACGACTTCCGCACCAGCGGCGCGAGCCTGCTCGGCCTTTTCGCCTTGCGCGAACACTGCAACACGCACCGACTTACCGGTACCGGCCGGCAGAACGACCGAGCCACGAACGACCTGGTCCGACTTCTTCGCATCAATGCCGAGTTGCACCGCAACGTCGATCGACTCGTCGAACTTCGCGCTCGCGCATTCCTTCACGAGAGCCAGTGCGTCGTCGATCGCGTACAGCTTCTGACGATCAACCTTGTTTGCGAATGCCTGAAGGCGCTTCGAAAGCTTAGCCATTTACACGCCCTCCACAGTGATACCCATCGAACGCGCGCTACCAGCGATGGTGCGCACCGCGGCGTCCAGATCAGCTGCCGTAAGATCCGGCATCTTGGTCTTCGCGATCTCTTCCGCTTGAGCGCGGGTGATGTTGCCGACCTTGTCGGTGTGCGGCTTGGGCGAACCCTTCTGCACAGCGGCTGCCTTCTTGATCAGAACGGTAGCCGGCGGCGTCTTCATGATGAACGTGAAGCTCTTGTCCGCGAATGCCGTAATGACGACCGGCACCGGCAGACCCGGCTCCATGCCCTGGGTCTGCGCGTTGAACGCCTTGCAGAACTCCATGATGTTCAGGCCGCGCTGGCCCAGTGCCGGACCGACCGGCGGCGACGGGTTGGCTTTACCTGCAGGAATCTGCAGCTTAATAAAGCCGATGATTTTCTTTGCCATGTTGAAAACCTCTGCTGAACGCGTGAGCGTTCGGTGAGTGATAGCGCGCGTTCGACGTTGCCGCCTACTGACGCTCCTCAACGGTCATGACGCGGACCGTAAGCGCGAATCGCGCGATAGCCAGGAGGCTACGCGCGATGTATTCGAATCAAGTCTTTTCGACTTGGCCGAACTCGAGTTCGACCGGTGTCGATCGGCCAAAGATCGTCACAGAAACACGAACCTTCGATTTCTCGTAGTTCACTTCCTCGACGTTGCCGTTGAAGTCGGTGAAAGGGCCTTCCTTCACGCGAACCATCTCGCCCACCTCGAAAAGTGTCTTCGGCCGCGGCTTCTCGACACCTTCCTGCATCTGCGACATGATCTTTTCGACTTCACGCGGGGAGATCGGGCTTGGCCGATTGCGCGTGCCGCCGATGAATCCGGTGACCTTGGCCGTGTTCTTGACCAGATGCCACGTTTCGTCCGTCATTTCCATCTCAACCAAGACGTATCCTGGGAAGAAACGACGTTCCGTTACCGACTTGTGACCACCCTTTACTTCAACCACTTCTTCGGTCGGGACGAGAATTTGACCAAACTGGTCTTGCATCCCGGCCCGCTCGATGCGCTCCTGAAGCGCACGTTGCACGCTCTTCTCCATGCCGGAGTAGGCGTGCACCACATACCAACGCTTTCCACTCGGGGATGTCGGAGTATCGCTCATATCATTTCCAACCCAGAATCGCCGAGAAAATCACCCATTCGATCGACTTATCGCTAAGCCAAAGCAGAATGGCCATGACGAGGACAAATGCAAACACCACAAGCGTGGTCTGCGTTGCCTCTTTCCGTGTCGGCCAGACAACCTTGCGAACTTCCTTGTAGGAGTCTTTGGCGAACGCGATAAAGCTTTTACCAGGCGCAGAAACCAGACCGACAGCGACACCGGCGATCAGACCGACGGCAAGCGCCGCACCGCGCACATACCACTCTTGGCGGTCGAGCAGAAAAAAACCCACGAACCCGGCCAAGACCAACAATACACCAGCCGACAACATCAGCTTGTCGCCGGAAGTATTAACAGTTTCGACGGAAGGATTCGCCATAACACCTTAAACAGCGCCACATGGCGCGAGAATTTGGCAGGGGCAGAGGGAATCGAACCCCCAACCTTCGGTTTTGGAGACCGACGCTCTGCCAGTTGAGCTATACCCCTAAACCATTTGGGGCCGACGGTTTCGCCGACCCCGAAAACTACAGACTACCGAGAGATCTCTGGCTCTTACTCGATAATCTTAGCAACGACACCTGCGCCGACGGTACGGCCGCCTTCACGGATAGCGAAGCGCAGACCTTCTTCCATGGCGATCGGGGCGATCAGCTTGACCGTGATCGACACGTTGTCGCCCGGCATCACCATTTCCTTGTCCTTCGGCAGCTCGATCGAGCCCGTCACGTCCGTCGTACGGAAGTAAAACTGCGGACGGTAGTTGTTGAAGAACGGCGTGTGGCGGCCGCCTTCGTCCTTGCTCAGCACGTACACTTCAGCGGTGAAGTGCGTGTGCGGCGTGATCGAACCCGGCTTGGCCAGCACCTGGCCACGCTCGACGTCTTCACGCTTCGTGCCGCGCAGCAGGATACCGACGTTGTCGCCCGCCTGACCTTGGTCGAGCAGCTTGCGGAACATTTCCACGCCCGTGCAGGTCGTCTTCACCGTCGTCTTGATACCGACGATTTCAATTTCCTCGCCAACCTTCACCACACCGCGCTCGATACGACCCGTCACCACCGTGCCGCGACCCGAGATCGAGAACACGTCTTCCACCGGCATCAGGAACGAGCCGTCAACTGCGCGTTCCGGCGTCGGGATGTACGTGTCCAGCGCGTCGGCCAGGCTCATGATCGCCACTTCGCCCAGCTCGCCCGTGTCGCCTTCCAGCGCGAGCTTTGCCGAACCCTTGATGATCGGCGTGTCGTCGCCCGGGAAGTCGTACTTCGACAGAAGTTCGCGCACTTCCATTTCGACCAGCTCGAGCAGCTCGGCGTCGTCGACCATGTCGCACTTGTTCAGGAACACGATGATGTACGGCACACCGACCTGACGCGCCAGCAGGATGTGCTCACGCGTTTGCGGCATCGGGCCGTCAGCGGCCGAGCACACCAGGATTGCGCCGTCCATCTGCGCCGCGCCCGTGATCATGTTCTTCACATAGTCGGCGTGGCCCGGGCAGTCGACGTGTGCGTAGTGGCGGTTAGCCGTTTCGTACTCGACGTGCGCGGTGTTGATCGTGATACCACGTGCCTTTTCTTCCGGCGCTGCATCGATCTGGTCGTACGCCTTTGCTTCGCCGCCGAACTTCTTGGTCAGCACCGTCGTGATCGCTGCCGTCAGCGTGGTCTTGCCGTGGTCAACGTGACCGATCGTGCCCACGTTCACGTGCGGCTTGGTCCGCTCGAATTTACCTTTGGCCATTTTCGACTCCTAACAGGATTTTCGCACCTTGCGCCGCGCGCAACTTACTACTCACTAGACTTATACGACTGGTGCCCATGGGCAGGATCGAACTGCCGACCTCTCCCTTACCAAGGGAGTGCTCTACCACTGAGCCACATGGGCACTAACTAACCGACACTGGAGCGGGTGAAGGGAATCGAACCCTCGTCATAAGCTTGGAAGGCTTCTGCTCTACCATTGAGCTACACCCGCGAGGGTTGGATTCCCTTACCGCTTGAATTCTGGTGGAGGAGGTTGGATTCGAACCAACGTAGGCGTAAGCCAACAGATTTACAGTCTGCCCCCTTTAGCCACTCGGGCACCCCTCCGCAGAGAACTATCGATTATGGGGTAGCAACAAGCTATTGTCAAGCGTTATTTGCGACCCAGAACACGAGGCTCTCACTTATAGTGAAGACGAAACGCAAAAACCCCACCTTTGCGGGGTGGGGTTTTTGTTTGCAGCATGAGGAGCCTGACGATTACCTACTTTCACACGGGCAATCCGCACTATCATCGG
>NZ_JBFUPT010000017.1:0-103693 GCF_041360715.1 Caballeronia sp. RCC_10 | reverse complement strand
GCTGCCTCCAGGTCGTGACCAATATAGTAGCATTCCTAAGGGCCATTACACGCGCGAGTTACGCAGAGTTTCCTTAACTAAACGGGACACTTGAGGGCAATGCGTGCGCCGTCATTCGGGATTCTAAGTATTTTAACGATTTCGTCCATCCCGAGACGCCTGCGGCGATTTGGCTTGCGCCGCGCTTCCATTTAGGCCGCATGCAAAAGCCTCGCGAAAGCCAGGGATAGGCATATTGGCCTGCAAAGCACCGTATCGACAATCCTTGACACTCTGCAAAACTATCGCGCTGCACTTTGGGCTACATTCGCCTCGCTCGAACGCAGGACCTTCCTGCCGTCCTGCAATTTCCCTTATTTCCTGGAGTGCTCGCGCATGGAACTCTTGCATCACGGATTGTTTATTGGCATCGTCATCGGCGGTGTCGCCGGCTGGCTGGCCGGGCTCATCATGAACGGCACCGGCTTCGGCGTGTTGATGGACATTCTCGTCGGCATTGTCGGCGGCGTAGTCGGCAACTGGTTGTTCACGAAGATCGGCATCTCGCTGGGCGGCGGCCTGCTCGGTTCGCTGCTGACGGCCGTCATCGGCGCGGTCGTGCTGCTCTTCATCATCCGCCTCTTCAAGCGCGGGTAACAACCCATCAGGGTTCGACGGGCCGGCGCTCTTGCATCCGGCCCGCCCGTCACAGCCGTGCCGTCACACCTTCGAGCGGCGGCGGCTCACTTTCCACAACGCGCCCAAAGCGATCGGCACGATCGCCGCGCCGATGCCCACGAGCACGATCACGTTCAGATACTGACGAATGAACGGAATGTTGCCGAAGAAGTAGCCGAGCAACACGAGCAACAGCACCCAGATTGCCGCGCCGAGCACGTTGAAAAGCTGAAAGCGCGTCGCGTTCATCGCCGATGCACCCGCGACGAACGGCGCGAAGGTCCGCACCACCGGCACGAAACGCGCGATCACGATCGTCTTGCCGCCATGACGCTCATAGAAGTTATGGGTCTTCTGCAACGCCGCGCGATCCAGAAAACGCTCGAGCACGGGGATGTTGGTATCGAATACTCTCGGGCCGATGGCCCGCCCTATCCAGTAATTCACCGTATTGCCCGCGATAGCCGCGACGAGCAGCAGCACGATCAGCGCGCCCAGATCCATCTCGTGCGTGGCCGCGAACGCGCCGCCGATGAAAAGCAGCGAGTCGCCCGGCAGGAACGGGAAGACGACGAGTCCGGTCTCGCAAAACACGATCAGGAACAGCACCGCATAAACCCACGCACCGTAGACGTTGATGAAATCACCGAGGGACTTGTCGATGTGAAGAATGAGTCCCAGGAAATGCAGCAGCGTGTCCAAAAGCGTTCCTCGAAGTAATTGGCTGCCAACAGACGAGGACGTCTGCCGGCGGGGAGCAAAGGGTCGCGCCATGATACCGAAGTGACCGGCGGCGTCCGTTAAAAAGCGAGCATCCAGCCGCCATCCGATGGCGCGTTTGGGCGAGCGGCGCGCGCGGCCGGCAGGTGCAAATCGTTATAATTTGGCCATGGCCGACTCCAACGAACCCTCCGCCGGCGCTTTCGCAGCCGCTTTGACCTTCGATCGCGCACCCCGTTCGCGCGCCATCGCTCCGCTGCCCGACCAGCTCGTCAGCCAGATCGCGGCAGGCGAAGTGGTCGAGCGGCCGGCTTCGGTCGTCAAGGAACTGCTGGAGAATGCGCTCGATGCCGGCGCGCGCACGCTGCGCATCACGCTCGACGAGGGCGGCGTGAAGCGCATCGTGATCACCGATGACGGCTGCGGCATTCCCCCGAACGAGCTTCCCCTCGCGCTGATGCGCCACGCGACGAGCAAAATCCGCTCGCTCGCCGAGCTCGAAGCCGTCGCCACGCTGGGATTTCGTGGCGAGGCCATCGCGTCGATCGCGTCGGTGGCCGAGTTGTTCATCACGAGCCGCACGGAAGACTGCCCGCACGCCACGCGCATCGACGCGCAAACGGGCGCTATTTCGCCCGCTGCGGGCACGGTCGGGACCACGATGGAAGTCCGCGAGCTGTACTTCAGCACGCCCGCCCGCCGCAAGTTCCTGAAAAGCGAGCAGACCGAGCTGGGCCATTGTCTGGAGGTGATTCGCCGCATGGCGCTCGCCCGTCCCGATGTGGCCATTTCGGTCATGCATAACGGCAAGGCGGTCGAGCACTGGAACGCGAGCGATCCGCGCACGCGCGTCGCGAAGATACTGGGCGAAGTGTTCGAGACGTCGCATCTGCCGCTCGATGAACGCGCCGGGCCGCTCGCCGTCTACGGATGCGCGGGCCTGCCGACCGCGAGCCGCGGCCGCGCCGACCAGCAGTATTTCTTCGTCAATGGCCGCTTCGTGCGCGACAAGCTGCTTACGCACGCCGTGCGCGCCGCGTACGAGGACGTGCTGCACGGCAATCGCTATCCCGCGTATGTGCTGTTCCTCGATCTGCCGCCGGAATCGGTGGACGTGAACGTGCATCCGTCGAAGATCGAAGTGCGCTTCCGCGACTCGCGCTCGATTCACCAGTACGTCTTCCATACGGTGCAACGGGCGCTTGCGCGGCATGCGGGCGCGTCGCCTGAGACCACATCGGGCGGGCATGAAGCGCAGTTGCAGCCGACCGGCGTCGCATCCTTCAGCGCGCGTCCGCTGTCGGCGACGAGCGCGCCGCAGTCGCAATTCCATGCTCAACCGGTGCAGCCGCAAAGCGAGAACGGCACGACGTGGATGCGCCAGTCGCGCATGACGCAAGGCACGCTGCCGGTGGCGCAACCGCTCGCGCTTTACGACGCGCTATTCGGGCGCAAGGAATCGAACGCCGCGACGACGGCTGCGCCCGAAGCATGGGCCAGCGACGCCGCGCCCGCTTACGCCGCTTTGCCGCAATCGGACGAGCAACCGCTCGGCTTCGCCATCGGGCAGATTCACGGCATTTACGTGCTTGCGCAGAACGCGCGCGGACTCATCATCGTCGACATGCACGCGGCGCACGAGCGCATCCTCTACGAACAGTTCAAGCACGCGCTGGCCGACCGCGCGATTGCGGTGCAGCCGTTGCTGATTCCCGTATCGATGACGGCTGATCCGGTGGAAATCGGCGTCGTCGATGAAGAGCGCGAGACGCTCGACGCGCTCGGCTTCGATCTCGCGGTGCTGTCGCCGACATCGATCGCGATTCGCGCGGTGCCTGCGTTGCTGAAGGACGCGGATCTGCCTTCGCTGGCTCGCGCGGTGCTGGCCGATCTGCACGCGTTCGGCGGATCGCGCGTGCTGACCGAGCGCCAGCACGAACTGCTCGGCACGCTTGCCTGCCATCATGCGGTGCGGGCAAATCGCCGGCTCACGCTCGACGAAATGAACGCGCTCTTGCGCCAGATGGAAGCCACCGAGCGCGCCGACCAATGCAATCACGGCCGCCCGACGTGGTATCAACTCACGCTCGCGGACCTCGACCGCCTCTTCATGCGCGGACAATGAGCGCCGTATCGATAGCCTGTCTGCTCGGCCCGACAGCGTCCGGGAAAACCGCGGCGGCGCTGGCGTTCGCGGCGGCATCGGCACGGCCGGTGGAGATCATCAGTGTCGATTCGGCGCTCGTCTATCGCGAGATGGATATCGGCACGGCCAAGCCCACTGCGGACGAGCGCGCGGCGGCGCGGCATCATCTGATCGACATCATCGATCCGGCAGGCTCGTACTCCGCCGCGCAATTTCGCGCGGATGCGCTGCGGCTCACGGGCGAGATCGTGGCGCGAGGTCATGTGCCGCTGCTGGTCGGCGGAACGATGTTGTATTACAAGGCGCTCACGCAAGGTCTGAACGATCTCCCATCCGCCGATGCCGGCGCCCGCGCCGCCCTCGACGCCGACGCCGCGCGCGAGGGCTGGCCCGCTTTGCACGCGCGGCTGGCATCGGTCGATCCGCAAACGGCGGCGCGGCTCGCGCCCAACGATTCGCAGCGCATCCAGCGCGCGCTGGAAGTGTTCATGCTGTCCGGCCAGCCGATGTCCGCCCTGCTCGCCGCGCCGCGCGTCGTGGACGATGAGGCGCCGTATCGCTTCGTGCCGATTGCGCTGGAGCCGTCGGACCGCGCGGTGCTGCACGCGCGTATTGCCGCGCGCTTCGATGCGATGCTGGCGGGCGGTTTCATCGACGAAGTAAAGCGCCTGCGGGCGCGCGGCAATCTGGATCTGTCGATGCCGTCGATGCGATGCGTCGGCTATCGGCAGGCCTGGGAGTATCTCGACGGTGCGACGGGCTATGACGAAATGCGGGACAAGGGCATCTTTGCGACGCGTCAGTTGTGCAAGCGGCAACTGACGTGGCTCAGGGGGATGCCGGAGCGGATCGTTGTGGATTGTTGTGCGGGGGATGCGACGGGGCGGGCCGTCGCGGCGGTGCGAGGAATCGTCGGGGCGTAGCTCTCAGCCCTGAAGCGCTATCATTGGCCAATGCTTTATCCGGGGACGCTTATGCCCAAACCTTCGTCGGCGCTGGAAGCTCACCGTGACGATATTCGCCGAATCGTCGCCGCGAATCGTGCAAGCAATGTTCGCGTTTTCGGGTCTGCGCTCAAGGGTGAGGATACTGAAACGAGCGACCTGGACATCCTGGTCGACGCGCTGCCCGGCGCCACGCTGTTCGACCTTGGCGCAATTCAGGTCGAACTCGAAGAACTGCTGGGTGTGCCGGTAGACGTTTTGACGCCCGAGGACTTGCCGCCGAAGTTCAGGCATGAAGTGCTCGCGGAGGCGCGCGCGGTATGAATGCAAAGCAACGGCAATTGCGTCTGGCCGATTACGTCGAGCATATGCTCGATGCGTCGAAAACCGCGCAGCTACGTGGCTGGAATCACGAAGACGGAATTCCTCGACGCGAGAATGATTCAGCAGGCGGTCATTTTGAATCTGATCGTCATCGGCGAAGCGGCGGTTCAGATCGAAACGGAATTCCCGGACTATGCGCGAGACAATCCCGCGATTCCTGGAAGAAACTGCGCGGCATGCGTATTCGCATGACCCACGGCTACTTCGAAACGAACCTGGACATCGTCTGGGAACCGTACAGACGGCGCTTCCCGAACTCGAGCGCGTACTGGCAGGCAACGAGAAGTAGCAGCCAAACGAAGGCCAAAAAAAACCCTCGCACTGAGCGAGGGTCTTCGTGACGGTTGAAGCAACGGCCCATCAAACAACGACCGTCTGCGCCTCCCCTGCCCCGCTTTCCCGCACGACCCCAATCTTCCAAACCTGCTCTCCCGCAGCGGAAAGCAACCCGGTGGCCGCATCGGCATCTTCGGCCGCGACGATCACCGCCATCCCGATACCGCAATTGAACACGCGATGCATCTCCGCGTCCGCCACACCGCCGTGCTTTTGCAGCCACGCGAACAGCGGCGGCAGCGGCCACGCGCGATGATCCAGCTCCGCCGTCAGCCCTTCGCGCAGCACACGCGGAATGTTCTCGACAAGCCCGCCACCCGTGATATGCGCCATCCCCTTCACGGTGACGCTTTGCATCGCCGAAAGCAGCGGCTTCACATAAATGCGCGTCGGCGCCATCAGCGCATCGGCGAGCGAACGGCCATCGAAATCGGCGTTCAGATCGGGATTCGCGCGCTCGATGATCTTGCGCACGAGCGAGTAACCGTTCGAATGGATGCCGCTCGACGCAAGCCCGAGCACGACATCGCCGGGAACGATCGTGCTGCCGTCGATGATCTTGCTCTTCTCGACCGCGCCCACCGCAAAACCCGCGAGGTCGTACTCGCCGTCCGGATACATGCCCGGCATTTCCGCCGTCTCGCCGCCGATCAGCGCGCAACCCGCATACTCGCAGCCCTGCGCGATGCCCTTCACCACGTCGGCGGCGGTATCGACATCGAGCTTGCCGCACGCGAAATAGTCGAGAAAGAAGAGCGGCTCCGCGCCCTGCACGAGAATGTCGTTCACGCTCATCGCGACCAGATCCTGGCCGACCGTGTCATGACGGTTCAACTCGAACGCGAGACGCAGCTTCGTGCCCACGCCGTCCGTGCCCGACACCAGCACCGGCTCCTTGAACTTCTTCGGCAATTCGAACAGCGCGCCGAATCCGCCGATGCCGCCCAGCACGCCCTCGCGCAAGGTCTTCTTGGCAAACGGCTTGATGCGGTCGACGAGCGCGTCGCCCGCGTCGATGTCGACGCCCGCGTCGCGGTACGACAAACCTTGAGTCGAATCGGCAGGATTCGAGGCGGATTTCGGTTGATTCATGGGGGGAGCGCAAGAAGGTCGGTAAAATGCGATTTTACCCGATGATGAACCGGCGACGGTCGGCCGGCTGGTTTTCCCGCAGCGCGACTGCGCCCTTTTCGAGATTGCGGCCGCAGCCGTAAGCGCCGCACCTGAGCGCGCAATCGACGGCAGCAACAGGCGTCGCGCGAATCGGCTCACGCGCCCGCGCTTTTTCGAGAAAACGCAGCTCTTCGATGCAGCCCGACGACATCCATTCCCCGTGCAACGCCAACTGACGCTCGACCTCGGCACCCCGCCGCCCGCCACCTTCGACAATTTCTTCGCCGCCGGCAACCACGAACTGGTCACGCGGCTGCGCGGACTCGAAGGCGCACTCGCGGCCGGCCCGGTCGCGGACCGCTCGTTCTATCTGTGGGGCGAGCCGGGCAGCGGGCGCAGTCATCTTCTCCATGCGCTCGTCCATGAAGCGAGCGGCCGCGCGCGCTACCTGAGCCCGCAAAGCGCGCTCAACGCATTCGGCTTCGATCCCGAAGTGGCGCTGTACGCCGTCGACGATTGCGACCGCCTCTCCGCCCCGCAGCAAATCGCGCTGTTCAATCTCTTCAACGAATGCCGCGCGCATCCGACAAGCGCGCTCGTCGCCGCGGGAAACGCCGCGCCAATAACGCTCGGCGTGCGCGAAGACTTGCGCACGCGCCTCGGCTGGGGACTCGTTTTCCATCTGATGCCGCTGACCGACGAGGCGAAGGCGGCCGTGCTGAAGCACGCAGCCCACGAGCGCGGCATCGTGCTGGCGGAAGACGTTCCCGCCTATCTGCTCACGCATTTCCGGCGCGACATGCCGAGCCTGATGGCGCTCTTCGACGACCTCGACCGCTTCTCGCTCGAACAGAAACGCGCGGTCACGCGATCGCTCCTGCGCACGATGCTCGCGCAAACCGGGCCGGTGCCGCCGCTCGCCGCCGTCGCGCCGCTGGAATCGCACGAACCGGACGATCCCGGCTCCGCCTGCGCCGCGCCCGACAACGCGGGCAGCCGCTTCAAGTAGAATGCGTCCCCATGAACCTCGCCCTTTTTGATCTCGATCACACGCTCCTGCCCACCGACAGCGACCACGAATGGGGCCGCTTCATGGTGAAGCTCGGCATCGTCGATCCGACCGAATTCGCGCGTCAGAACGACGCCTTCTACGCCGATTACAAGGCCGGCGTGCTCGACATCAACGCGTATCTGCATGCGATGCTCGCGCCGCTGTCGAAGTACTCCCGCGAGCAGCTCGCCGACTGGCACGCGCAGTTCATGCACGAGATCATCAATCCGCGCATCGTGCCCGTCGCGGTCACGCTCGTGCGCGAGCACCAGGACAACGGCGATCTCTGCTGTCTCGTCACCGCGACGAATGCGTTCATCACGGCGCCCATCGCGGAAGCGTTCGGCATCGAGACACTGATCGCGTGCGAAGTCGAAACCGTCGACGATCATCCGCACGGCGCGTTCACCGGACGGCCGCGCGGAACGCCGAGCTATCGCGAAGGCAAGATCGTGCGCGTCGAGGAATGGCTCGCGTCGCTCGGCAAGACGATCGGCGACTTCAAGCGCAGCTATTTCTATAGCGACTCGCACAACGACATCCCGCTTCTCGAGCGCGTCACCGACCCGGTCGCGACCAATCCCGACGACACCTTGCGCGCGCACGCGCAAGCCAAAGGCTGGCGCATCCTGAACCTCTTCGATACACGTGATTAAAAAACTCATCCGCAAGCTGTTCGGACAAGAGAGCGCCGAATCCCAGGAAAGCGCTTCGAACGACACGGCAACCGCACAGGCCGAAACGAAGTCCGCCCGCAAGACCGTGCGCGTCCCGCGCAAGAAAGCCGCCGCGCCCGTGAAGCGCGATCCGAGCGTCCCGGTGATCCTGTCGTCGGAGATTCACGGCATCGACCAGTCGCTGATCTCGAAGAACGCGATGCGCGTCACCGATGGCCTGCAGCAAGCGGGGCATCGCGCGTTCATCGTCGGCGGCGCGGTGCGCGATCTGCTGCTCGGCGTCGCGCCGAAGGATTTCGACGTCGCGACCGACGCCACGCCCGACGAAGTGCAGCGGCTCTTCCGGCGTGCGCGCATCATCGGGCGGCGCTTTCAGATCGTGCACGTGCAGTTCGGGCAGGAAATCATCGAAACATCGACGTTCCGCGCGCTCGTCGATACCCCGCCGCCCGCGCCTGCCGCCGAACCGCCGCGGCGCTACCGGCGCGGCGAGCTCGACATGCGCACGCACGCCGTCGATGCGTCCGGCCGCGTACTGCGCGACAACGTCTGGGGCGAGCAGCACGAAGACGCCACGCGCCGCGACTTCACGATCAACGCGATGTACTACGATCCGGCCACGCAAACCGTGCTGGATTATCACGACGGCATGGCCGATATCCGCGCGCGCCTCTTGCGCATGATCGGCGATCCGGCCACGCGCTATCGCGAAGATCCGGTGCGCATGCTGCGCGTCGTGCGCTTCGCGGCGAAGCTCGGCTTCGAGATCGACGAAGCCACGCGCGCGCCGATCAAGGAACTCGCGGATCTGATGGACAACGTGCCGGCCGCGCGTCTCTTCGACGAAATGCTGAAGCTGCTGCTGTCGGGCCACGCCCTCGCGTGCCTCACGCGCTTGCGTCAGGAAGGCTTGCATCACGGCGTATTGCCCCTGCTCGATGTCGTGCTCGAACAGCCGCATGGCGAGAAGTTCGTGACGCTCGCACTCACCAGCACCGACGAGCGCGTGCGTGCCGGCAAGCCCGTGTCGCCGAGTTTCCTCTTCGCGACACTGCTGTGGCACGACGTGCAGACGCGCTGGCAGAAGTACACCGGCGCGGGCGAATTTCCGGTGCCGGCGCTGCATCGCGCGATGGACGACGTCCTCGAGATGCAGACCGAGAAGCTCGCCATCCACAAGCGCTATTCCGCCGACATGCGCGAAATCTGGGGCTTGCAGCATCGGCTGGAGAAGCGCGGCCGCAGCGCGCTGAAGCTGCTGGAACACCAGCGATTCAGAGCGGGTTATGATTTCTTGCTGCTGCGTTGCGAGTCGGGCGAACTCGACGCGGAAGTCGGACAATGGTGGACTGACTTCATCGAAAGCGACCACGCACAGCGCGAAACGCTGCTGGCGCAAGGCGGCAAGGACCCCAACGCGCCCAAGAAGCGCCGCCGTCGCAGCAATGCCAAACGCAAGACGGGCGAAGCCGCTGAATTGGGTGTCGCGACCGAGGCGCAAGCGTCGCCTGTGAGCGGCGCCGAACAAACCAGCGCAGAAAGAAGAAACGGCGAAAGGGGCGAAGGCTCAGACAACGAATAAAGCCGGTTTTCGCTACAGTAGCGGCTGAAGGTTTGCACCCGGGCAGCGTGCCTGGGTCTCACCGGCTTATCGCCCAAGACCTACCCGTAGGACGACCGCCATGACGATTGCATATCTGGGCCTCGGAGCGAATCTCGGCGATGCGCGCCAGACCTTGAAAGACGCAGTCG
Source organism: Caballeronia sp. RCC_10 (assembly GCF_041360715.1). NCBI lineage: Bacteria > Pseudomonadati > Pseudomonadota > Betaproteobacteria > Burkholderiales > Burkholderiaceae > Caballeronia > Caballeronia sp. RCC_10. Next base: position 93,913 of record NZ_JBFUPT010000017.1, on the reverse strand, counting down.
TGTGTCTCGCGCAGCAGCACACGATCACCGTGCTCGCGAAATCGAGCCTGTACCGCACCGCGCCGATCGATTCTTCCGGCGACGATTACTTCAATTGCGTCGTCAAGCTCGAAACGACGCTTCCCGCCCGCGCGCTCCTGCGTCTGTGTCACGTCATCGAGGAACAGTTCGGGCGCGAGCGGCCGTATCGCAACGCGCCGCGAACGCTCGATCTCGATATCCTGCTGTACGGCGCGTCCAGCATCGACGAGATGGATCTCGTCGTGCCGCATCCGCGCATGACGGAGCGCGCTTTCGTGCTGGTGCCGCTCGTCGAGCTCGAACCCGATCTCATCATTCCACAGCGCGGCCGCGCCGATGCGTTCGTCGCGACGGTTGCCGATCAACGCATCGAAAGAGTCGCGACGTGTCAGTGCCTCGCGTTCGGCGCTTCTCCCGCCCCCAACAACAAGACCATTTGCCGATGAGCGTTCCGCCACTCACCGTGACCGCGCCGCAATTGCGGCCGCCGCACCGTTACATTGCGATCGAAGGGCCGATTGGCGTCGGTAAGACCACGCTCGCGACGCTGCTCGCCGAACGCTGGTCGATGCGCACGCTGTTCGAGCGTCCGCAGGACAATCCTTTCCTCGAGCGTTTCTATCGCGACACCACGCGGCATGCGCTCTCGACGCAACTCAGCTTCGCGCTGCAACGCGTGGCCCAAACGCGCGAAGTCGCGGAGATGCTCACGCACAATACGCCGATGATCGCGGACTTCATCACGCAGAAAAGCGATCTCTTTGCGCGCCTCACGCTGCCCGACGACGAGTTTCAGTTGTACGGCGACATCGCTTCGCGCATCGGCGCGAGCGCGCCCGCGCCGGATCTCGTCGTGTATTTGCAGGCGAGTCCCGAAGTGCTGTTCTCGCGCATCCAGAAGCGCGCCCTGCCGATGGAGCTGCAAATCTCCGATTCGTATCTGCGCGCGCTCACCGATGCTTATAACGACTTCTTCTATCACTATGACGCGACGCCGCTACTCACGGTCAACGCCGAGCATCTGAACCCGGTCGCGTCGGACGAGGATCTCGCGCTGCTCGTCGAGCGCATCGAGACCATGCGCGGGCGCAAGGAATTCTTTGTCAAAGGCGTGTCGGTCTGAGCTTCGGCTCGATGCGCGCCATCTTCAGCGAAAAAATCATGACGTATCTGCAGGAAACGAGCCGCTCGACGATCACCGTCCCGAAGCTGCAAGCCATGCGCGAGGCGGGCGAACGCATCGTCATGCTCACGTGTTACGACGCGAGCTTCGCCGCGCTGCTGGATCGCGCGGGCGTCGACGTGATGCTGATCGGCGATTCGCTCGGCAATGTGCTGCAAGGGCACAGCACGACGCTGCCCGTCACGCTCGACGACATCGCGTATCACACGGCATCGGTGGCGCGCGGCAACAAGAGCGCGCTGATCGTCGCGGACATGCCGTTCGGCACCATCGGATCGCGCGAAGAGACGTATGCCAACGCCGTCAGGCTGATGCGCGCCGGTGCGCAGATGGTGAAGATCGAAGGCGGCGAATGGCTCGCGGAAACCGTGCGCTTTCTCGTCGAGCGCTCGATTCCGGTATGCGGCCACGTGGGACTCACACCGCAATCCGTGCATGCGTTCGGCGGCTTCAAGGTACAAGGCAAGACGGATGCAGCCGCCGAACAGATGCGGCGCGACGCCCTCGCGCTGCAGGATGCGGGGGCGCAGCTGCTCGTGATCGAAGCGGTGCCGACGCTGCTCGCACGCGACGTCACCGCGAAGCTCGCGATCCCGACGATCGGCATTGGCGCGGGCATCGACTGTTCGGGTCAGGTGCTGGTGCTGCACGACATGCTGGGCGTATTTCACGGCAAGCGTCCGCGCTTCGTGAAAGATTTCATGCAAGGCCAGCCGAGCATTTTCGCCGCCGTCGAAGCCTACGTGCACGCGGTCAGGGACGGCAGTTTTCCCGGTCCCGAGCATACGTTCTGATCGGCACGAGGCCGGCGCGGGCCGTAGCGGGTCTGCGCTTTCTCGTACATACTGCACGGGCGAGGTTCTTGCACACTAGCGTTCGAAAACGTCTTTCCGAAAGCGAGAACGATCATGTGGCACTCCCTTCCCGACGAATACGTGCGCGCGCAGATTGCTGTCGGCGCGCTCGTCATGTTCGGCGTGGCGCGGGTCGTCGCAGCGGTGCTCGGGGCGCAGCATGGATGGCGGATATCGGCGGTGACGCGCGCGTTCATCGCGCTGTCGGTCGTATTCTGCCTGCCGCAATTGCTCGATGTGCTGTTGGCCGCGAGTTCCGGGCGGGCCTTCGTCGAGCTGCAAGGCAAAGTGGCTGGCTGCGCGCTGGCGCTGTTCTGCGCGCCGATCGTGAGTCATCGGCTCGGGTATGAATGACACGCCGCGCCTGATGTCACGACGCGAAGCCCGGCACGCTATGTGAAAGCACCGACGCCGTCACGAACACCATCACCATCAGCACGGCTTCAACGCGCATCACGTTGATGACCGTATGCGCGTCCGTCGTCGATGCCGTGCGTTGCAAGCGCGGTAACGCGGACCATCGACTAAGCGCGCCCAACATCAGCGCGCATGCGATCAGCGCGCTCTTCAACAGCAACGCCCTGCCCCAACCGCTGCCCGTCAGCACGTCGGCCGATCCGCCCGTGCCGCGCCACGCATTGAACACGCCGGTCGCGATGACGAGCGCCACCGCGATCGTCGCCACATGCGACATGCGAGACACGATGCGCATCAGCGAAGCCCGCGCCACGGACGTGTCGAGCGCCGGCAACACCGCCGCCGCGCCCGCGATCACCACGCCGCCCCACACGCCCGTTGCAAGCAGATGCAGCGTCTGCACGCCTTCCGCGATCGAGAACGCGCCGGCGTCGGCGGCATGACCGACTGCGGCCTTGCCCGCCGCCGCGACGATCGCGCCGAGCACCGCCGCCGTGACACGGCCCGCGCCCAACGCTCCGCTCATTCCGGAGGCGAGCGCAAGCAACACGCCGCCGGCGCACGCCACCGCCCAGCCGACGCCCGCATGCGTCGCCGTCGCGACGAGCCATAGCGACGCGCCGGCGTCGAGGATCGGCGAGCCGCTCATCGCGGCGGATTGCAGCCACAGCGAAGCGAAAATGCACGCGATGAAGACGAGCGCCGACGCGATGCTCGTTCGCGACGCGCGCCGATATCCGCCCCGCGCGGGCGACATCGACGCAAACGCACGTTCGCGGCCGAGCCAAACGCGAAGCAGCAATGCGCCGAGCGCCGACGCGAACGCGAGATCGGCGAGCGCGGCGAAAAAGACTTGAAGCAGCCAGAGCGAATCGATGCTCATGAAGCGGCGCGAACGCGAATTGCTGAGTGGGGATGCGAGTGAGTCATCGAGCGATTTTTGGATGAGGGCTCGCGCAGTCTAAACGACCGGCGTGCACAACACAGCGGCCCCTGAAAACCGATGCACCTTGAACGTCGCCGCGCGGCTTCCTAAGCTCCTCGACAAGCGAGCGGTGAGCAAGCGGCATATCACGCGTCCAACTCTTGTCGATAAATAACGATTCAACGCAATGTCAAAGTTCTTGTCTGTCGCGCGGCATATTGTCGCGATTTCGCCGCAGCACGCCCGAAAAGTTGTGTCAAATAGTCACCATCAGGCAACGATGATAGAATTCCGCGTCGCATCAGAGGCTCGTCGAGCCGCTATGGCCGTGGTCCGCCACCCTCCGCCACCGTACGCGTGGCCGTGGTTCGCCACCTTCGCACCGAGCCGCACGAAGCTCGGCAGGTCCCCGAATTTCATGGAGTGTCGCGTGTTTTCAAGACGCATTTTTCGTCCGCTGCTCGCTCTGGCAATGATCGGCAGCGCTGGCGTTCTCAGCGCGGGTCAAGCGCAAGCCCAGGCGCAAAGCCAGCCGATCGCGCCCGACACGATGGCAGCGCGCGTGCAAGGCTGCACCGCATGTCACGGTGTTCACGGCGAAGGCACGGACAATGACTATTTCCCGCGTCTTGCCGGCAAGCCCGCCGATTATCTCTACAACCAGCTCCAGAATTTCCGCGAAGGCCGGCGCAAATACCCGCCGATGAACTACCTCGTCACGTATCTCTCGGACGACTACCTTCATCAGATCGCGACTTACTTCTCGCAGCAGCGTCCGCCGTATCCGCCGCCCGCCAAGACGAACGTGTCGGCGAGCACGCTCGCGCGCGGCTCGCAGCTCGTGCTGAACGGCGATGCATCGAAGAACATTCCCGCGTGCGCGGCGTGTCACGGCAAGGGCCTGACGGGCATGCAGCCCGCCATTCCCGGTCTGGTCGGCCTGCACTCGGACTACATCAGCGCGCAGGTCGGCGCATGGAAGTCCGGCACGCGTCACGCGAAGGCGCCTGACTGCATGCAGCAAATTGCCACGCGCCTGTCCGACGACGACGTGACCGCCGTCGCCGCCTGGCTCTCCACGCAAACCGCACCCGCCAACCCGGTGCCCGCGCCCGCTGGCTCGTTGAAGATGCCGCTCACGTGCGGCAGCGAACCGCAATAAGGCGTCTGGAGCGACAACACAATGAAACGCAAGTCCCTGTTCGCACTCTCCTCGGCTGTCGTGGTGGCAGCCGTCGCAGCCGGCGCCGTCCTCTGGTCGGGCGGCGACAATCTCCACTCGGGCGGCGCCATTGCGGCGACGCCAGGCGACAAGGCCGCGCTCGTCAAGCAAGGCGAGTATCTGGCCCGCGCCGGCGACTGTATCGCCTGCCACACGGTTCGCGGCGGCAAGCAGTTCGCGGGCGGCCTGCCGATGGCCACCCCGTTCGGCACGATGTTCACGCCGAACATCACGCCGGACGACAAGTACGGCATCGGCAAGTGGACCGCCGACGACTTCTATCGCGCGATGCACACTGGCCGTTCGAAGGACGGCAGCCTGCTCTATCCGGGCTTCCCGTTCACGAGCTACACGAAGGTCACGCGCGCCGACTCCGACGCGATCTACGCCTACCTGCGCTCGGTCCCGCCGGTTTCCGAGCCGAGCCGTCCGCATGAACTGCGCTTCCCGTTCAACAACCGCAACCTGCTGATCGGCTGGCGCACGCTGTTCTTCTCGGAAGGCGAGTACAAGCCGGATCCGACCAAGTCGGTCGAATGGAACCGCGGCGCGTATCTGGTCGAAGGTCTCGGTCACTGCGGCATGTGCCACACGTCGATCAACGCGATGGGCGGCCCGGTCAATTCGGCGGCCTTTGCCGGCGGCCTGATCCCGCTGCAGAACTGGTATGCGCCGTCGCTGACGTCGAACAAGGAAGCCGGCCTCGGCGACTGGGACATCAAGGACATCAACGATCTGTTGAAGACCGGCGTGTCGCAGCGCGGCGCGGTGTTCGGCCCGATGGCGGAAGTGGTTCACAACAGCCTGCAGTACATGACCGACGCGGACATCAACGCGATGTCGACCTATCTCAAGTCGATCCCGCAGAAGAAGGAAGCGCCGGAACCGCTGCAGCTCGAAACCTCCGAGAAGTTCGGCGGCGAACTGCTCACGATGGGCAAGAAGGTGTACACCGAGAACTGCGCGAAGTGCCACGCGGAAAATGGTCTCGGCAAGCCGCCGGCTTACCCGCCGCTCGCGAACAATCAGTCGATCCAGATGCCGTCGGCCGTCAACCCGATCCGCATGACGCTCAACGGCGGCTATCCGCCGAGCACGGAAGGCAATCCGATGCCGCACGGCATGCCGCCGTTCGCGCAGTCGCTGTCGGATACGGAAGTCGCGGCGGTCGTGACGTACATCCGTATGTCGTGGGGCAACCACGGCACGCCGGTGTCGCCGCAACAGGTCAGCAACCTGCGTTCGGCGCCGCTCGACTGACATCTTCGTAAGACAGCGTACAATACGCACAGGGCGCGGCCTTATATCGGGGCTGCGCCCTTTGTTTTTTGGTGGATCGGTCATGCATGCAGGGGAACGTTTCAACAGCATCAGCCATCTGATCGGCGCGGTCTTGTCGATAGCGGGACTCGTGACCCTCGTGACGATGGGCGCGCTCGAAGGCGACGCATACAAGGTCGTGAGCTTCGCCGTGTACGGGGCGATGCTCTGCGTGCTCTACCTGATCTCGACCTGGTATCACTGCACGCGCTCGCCGCGGCTGAAAGCGATCCTGCAGAAGTGCGATCACTCGGCTATTTATTTGCTGATCGCCGGCAGTTACACACCGTATACACTGGTGACCTTGCGTGGCCCCTGGGGCTGGTCGCTATTCGGTGTGAGCTGGGGACTTGCTGTCCTCGGCATCACGCAGGAACTTACGCTCGGGCGAAGAACCCGCAGCGTTTCGATGGTGCTCTACGTGTTGATGGGCTGGCTCGCGCTCGTAGCCGTTCATCCGCTCGTGACGACGCTGCCGGCCGCGGGCACCGCATGGCTGGTGGCGGGCGGCGTCATTTATACCGCCGGTATCTGGTTTTTCATCAACGACGAGCGCATCCGGCACGGCCACGGTATCTGGCATCTGTTCGTGCTGGCGGGCAGTCTGTGCCAGTTCGTGAGCGTCGCGCGCTATGTCGCGTGAATCCTGAATCGGCGTATATCACGCATCGCAACGATTGCGATGCAACTTCCAGCCAGCCGGCGTGTCTTGATAGCGCGTCGAAGCATGCGGCACTGCCAGGCGGTCGATGACCGCAAATCATGGCCTGCCGCCCGATTTTCCCGAGCGTCGCACACGCGCTCAGCCGGCCGAACCTCCGTTCGCCGCTGCAATGTATCGCGTGCGCGCCGTTCGCCATAACGATTTGAACACCCTATATGTCTTTTGATTCACTCGGACTATCAGAGCCCCTCCTTCGCGCTGTCAACGAATTAGGCTATACCACTCCCACCCCCATTCAGCTTCAGGCCATTCCAGCCGTGCTCAAAGGCGGCGATCTGCTTGCGGGCGCGCAAACCGGCACCGGCAAGACGGCGGGCTTCACGCTGCCGATCCTGCAACGCCTCTCGCAACTCGCCCCCGCTCAGGGCGGCGCAAAGCGCCCGGTGCGCGCGCTGATCCTCACGCCGACGCGCGAACTCGCCGCGCAAGTCGAAGAAAGCGTGCGCGCATACGGCAAGTACCTGAAGCTGCGCTCGACCGTGATGTTCGGCGGCGTCGGCATCAATCCGCAGATCGATGCGCTGCGCCGTGGCGTGGATATCGTCGTGGCGACGCCGGGCCGTCTGCTCGATCACATGCAGCAGAAGACCATCGACGTTTCGCAGCTCGAAATTCTCGTGCTGGACGAAGCCGACCGCATGCTCGACATGGGCTTCATCCATGACATCAAGCGCGTGCTCGCGCGTCTGCCGCAGAAGCGTCAGAACCTGTTGTTCTCGGCCACCTTCTCGGACGAAATCAAGGCGCTGGCCGACAGCCTGCTCGATTCGCCCGCGCTGATCGAAGTCGCGCGCCGCAATACGACGGCCGAGCGCATCGAGCAGAAGATTTATCCGGTCGACCGCGAGCGCAAGCGCGAAATGCTCACGCATCTGATCCGCCAGAACGACTGGTTTCAGGTGCTCGTCTTCACGCGCACGAAGCACGGCGCGAATCGTCTCGCCGAGCAATTGACGAAGGACGGCATCAGCGCGCTCGCCATTCATGGCAACAAGAGCCAGTCGGCGCGCACGCGTGCGCTCGCCGAGTTCAAGGCGGAGACACTGCAGGTGCTCGTCGCGACGGATATCGCGGCGCGGGGCATCGATATCGATCAGTTGCCGCACGTCGTCAACTTCGATCTGCCGAACGTGCCGGAAGACTACGTGCACCGTATCGGCCGCACGGGGCGCGCGGGCGCGGACGGCGAAGCGGTGTCGCTCGTTTGTGTCGATGAACTGCAACTGCTGAAGGATATTGAACGCCTCATCAAGCGTCCGATTCCGCAGGAAGTGATTCCGGGCTTCGAGCCTGATCCGAACGCTAAGCCTGAGCCGATCCAGCGCCGCAGCCAGGGACGCGGCGCACCGCGCGATGGCGAACGGCGTGATGGCGGCCGCGGTAACGGGGCATCGCAGGGACAGGGCCGTGACGCGAAGCCGGCAAACGGCGGTGGTGCGGGCGGTCAGGGACAGCGCGAGAACCGCGCGCCGCGCGATGCACGCAGCGCCAACAAGCCGGCAACGGCGGGCAAGCCGGGCAACGGCGGCGGCAATGCAAAGCCCGCGCCGCGTCGCGCTGAAGCCGCGACTGTGGGACATGCGCCGAATCCTCGCGCCAAAGCCGGTAACCCCGGCGCGCTGCTCGGCGGCAAGCCGCGTAAGGACAACGGCGGCGGCCGGCGCGATGGCATGCGTTCGGGCGATCGCGGGCGTTAAACCGTCGAGGTTCAGGCGAGCCGCCGTGTGGCGGCTCGTTTTTTTTTTGCCTGATCGTGGAAGGTTGCAGATGCGGCTACGTACACGGCGCAGCAACGGGCTTCACCAACCGCAAGACTAACGGCCTGACGTCCGGCCGTTACAGCAATTCACGCGGCGGCGCTCGCCGCCCGCGTCAACCACTCGATCTGTTCCCGCCAACGGGCGCGCACACTGTCGGCATCATCCAGCTCGAACGTGATGCCGCCCGTCAGCCGCGCGTAATTCACGCGCTGAATCTCTCCGCTTTCAATCGAGCCGACAAAACAGGCAAGCGGCACGCCGTCCAGCGCGACGCGCCGTGCGTCCAGTTGCACTTGATAGAAGGCTTCATCGAAAACGAAAGTCAACGTCGCGCGCGCGCTCGAAGCGATTGCCTGCGCGGATCGCGACGACGGCCACAGCGCAAAGCACAGCGTCCGCGCGTCCGGCGCCAGCAACTCGCCTGCGCTCAGCAACGCGGTACGAATGCGGCCGGCGCCATCGACGGCGCAAAGCGATACCGTGAAGCCGTGCGGCGCACTCGTGAGCGTGCCGTCGAAGAGCGCGCGCAACTCGGGCGGCCACTCATCGAAGGCAGTTTGCGCAGAGCGTGACGCCTCGTCCGACATTGCTTCGGCTCAGCGAAAAAAGAACTGCGTGATCTTGGCGAGCGGATAATGCACGCCCGGCTGAATGCGCGCCGGCAGATCAAGCGGCTTCAGCAGCATCTTGATGCACTGATCCGCCGACAAATTGCGCCGCACGAGTGCATTGACGCTCGCGAACAGTTCACGGTTATAGCTCGAATCCTTTACCCGCTCGGGGTATCGGACAGCGAAGACGTGGCGCAGCGCGATCTCCGAATCTTCGCTCTTCAGTTCCATCACCCGGCGAATGAGCGCGCCGAGCACGGCCACGCGGCCATTGCCTTCGATCTTGTTCCACTTCTTGAAGAAGCGGAAAAAATGCTTGTAGTGCCGCACCTCGTCCGTGCGGATGTGATCCGTGATTTCCTTCAGCACCGGCTCGTCGGAACATTCGTTGATTGCCCGATAAAGCGTGGCCGTGCCGGTTTCGATGACGCACCGCGCCACCATCTCCAGCGCGCGCTTCTTCTCGAACTGTTCGTACGAGCAGGTCAGCGAGTATTCGGCGAAAAAGTTCTTGAAAGCCGTGTCCCAGTCGAACTCCGGCCAGACGTGATTGATGTACGTCTTGAGAGCCCGGCCGTGCTGCATTTCCTCCGGCTCCCATTCCCTGTTCAGCCAGGCCGAGACTTCGGGATCGTCCTTGAAGTAGGTGCTCAGATTGCTCGTGTAGAGATCCGTCCCGCTCTCGATGAACGAACAGGCGCAGAGCAACAGGAGAAGATGTTCGTTCGATGCCGCTTTCTGACGGTCGATCCGGCTGAGATCGATGTCTTCGATTCGCCACGGCATGACGTGGGTGCTGTCTGTGTGCATGTATCGCGCTCCTGGCTGAACTGAACGCGCCACCGGCCGATCAACGACGGCCAAGGTTCAGGCGACGCCGCGAACGTTCAGTCCGAGCGTCCTCTATCAAAAGTTAGCGGCTGTGCTTTTGCATCTTAGCCGTCCTGCAATGAGTTTGCAGACATGGGGGACAGACCCGCCGCGCGCGGCGCGGTTCCGCTCGCGTCTTGCCGTGCGTCAAATTTCTACCAGACTTGACGCGCTTTTGACAACGAGCGAGACCGGGGCAGGCAGAGCATGAACCGTGCCGTTGAGATCTGTCGCCGAAAAGAAAAGGCGGCCGGAGCCGCCTTGTGTCGATGAACATCATTGCCGATGAAGAACGTCAGGCCGCTTGCCTCGCGCCGCGCATCCGCCACGCGACAATCGCGAGCGATACACCGGACAACGCCGCCGCCAGAAGCACGTAGTAGCTCGGCGCGAGTTTGTCGCCGGTCACGTGGATGAAGCCTTCGACGATGGTCGGCGCGAAGCCTCCGAACAGCGTCACGCCGAGCGCATAGCCGATCGACAACCCCGTGGACCGCACGCGCGTCGGGAAGATTTCGGACATCAGCGCGGGCATCGGTCCGGAATAAGCCGCCTTCAGGATACCCGCCGCTGCTTGCAGCACGACCAGCGACATCACGGTCGGCGACGCCTGAAGCCACGCGAACATCGGATAGATGGCGAGCCCCATCACGATCGACGTGCCGAGCATGATGCGAATGCGCCCGATCTTGTCGGACAGCGCACCCATGAGCGGCGAGAAGATGAACTGCAGCGTGCCGTTCAGCACGACAACCGCGAACGACGCCGTCGCGGGCAGATGCAGTTGCTTGACTGCGTACATCGGCATGTAGAGCTGCAGCACATACACGCCGACGGTCGATTGCGCCACGATGCCGACGGCAAGCAGCAGATTGACCCATTGATTCGAGAACGAGACGCCCGGCGCCGCCGCGTTGTTCGCGGGACGCGTGGCGAGAAACTCGGGCGTTTCATCGAGATGCGAGCGGATGTAATACCCGACCGGTCCGATCAGCAGGCCGAACACGAACGGAATGCGCCAGCCCCAGCTTTCCAGTTGCGGCTGGGGTAGCCACGCCGTCAGGACCGAACCGAACGCCGCCGCCATGATCGCCGCGAGGCCCTGGCTTGCAAACTGCCAGCTCGCGTAATAGCCGCGCCGCGTCGCGCTGTGTTCGACCATGAACGCGGTGGCGCTGCCGAACTCCCCGCCGACCGCGAAGCCCTGAATGAGCCGCGCGAGCAGGATCAACAGCGGCGCGGCCAGCCCGATGTGCTGGTACGAAGGCATCACGGCCATCGTCAGCGTGCCGATCGTCATCATGAGGATAGCGAGCGTCAACGCGGCCTTGCGGCCTTTTCGGTCGCCATAGATGCCGAGGACGATCGCGCCGAGCGGCCGCATGAGGAACGAGATCCCGAACGTGCCGATGGCGAGCATCGTCGAGAGCCACTCGTCGTGCGATGGAAAGAACGCCTTCGCGATGGTCGCGGCGAAGTATCCATAAACGAGGAAGTCGAACCATTCGAGCGCATTGCCGACCGACGACGAAAAGACGATGCGGCGGACCATCGCCTTCGAAAGCGGCGTGCCGGCTTTCGGGGTCTGGTGTGCGAATTGATTCAGGGTGTCGCCGGGCTGCTTCATATCGTGTCTCGGTCGCGTTTGCGTCAGGCAAGGGCGTGCGCCGCCGTTCGCCTGCATCGAAGCGGGCGAAGGCGAGCGGTGTTCGAATGAAATGCGAGCCGCCTGTCGACGCGGCTCGCGAAGCGCGTCTAGAAGCCGGCGGCGAGTCCGTCGCGCCGGCTGTCGCTCGCGGCGACGTAACCGCGCTCCGGATCGTTACGATCCAGTTTCCAGATGTACTGGCCCGAGCCGAAGTCCATATACGGGTCGTCGACGGACTTGATCGTGTGCCCGAGGCCTTCGAGCGCGCGCGCCGTTTCGAGATCGAGCGTGGCCTCGATGTCGATGGTGAAGTCGCGGTTTACCTTCCAGCGCGGCGCGTCGCACGCCGCCTGCGGCTGCTGGCCGTAGTCCATCATGCGGACGATGGATTGCAGATGCCCTTGAGGCTGCATGTCGCCGCCCATCACGCCGAAGCTCATGACGGCGTCCCTGCGCCCTTCGACTTCCTGAGTGACGAACGCCGGGATGATGGTGTGGAACGGACGCTTGCCGCCTTCCACTACATTGGCCGACTTCGGGTCCATCGAGAAACCGCAGCCGCGGTTCTGCAACGAGATGCCGGTATCCGGCACGACCACGCCCGACCCAAAGCCCATGTAGTTCGACTGGATGAAGCTCACCATCATGCCGTGCTCGTCCGCCACCGACATGTAGATGGTGCCGCCCGCCTTGGGCATGCCGAAGTCGAACTGCGTCGCTTTCGCCGGGTCGATCAGCTTCGCGCGCTCGGCGAGATAGGCGTCGTCGAGCATCTGCTCCGGCGTCACGTCCATCGAACGCGGATCGGCGACATAGCGATACACGTCTGCAAACGCAAGCTTCATCGCCTCGATCTGCAGATGCTGCGATTCGATGCGATCGACGGTCAGCGCGCCGACATCGAACTTGTCGAGAATGCCGAGGGCAATCAGTGCGGCAATGCCCTGCCCGTTCGGCGGAATCTCGTGCACGGTGTAGCCGCGATAGTCCTTGCTGATCGGCTCGACCCAGTCAGCGCGATAGTTGCGCAAGTCGTCCAGCGTCATGGCCGCGCCGCCCTCGCGTGCAAAGGCTGCGATGCGCTCGGCGATCTCGCCTTCGTAAAAGGCGCGCGGTCCGTGTTCGGCCAGCGCGCGCAGGGTTTTCGCGTGGCCCGGCATACGCACGAGTTCGCTGACTTCGGGCGCGCGTCCGTGCGGCATGAAAACGTCCGCGAAGCCGGGGAAATCCTTCAACTCCGGCACGGCCGCCGCCCACTTGTAAGCGACGATGCTCGCCACCGCATGACCGCGCTCCGCGATCTCGATGGCCGGTTCCATCAGATCGGCGAACGGAAGCGATCCAAACTTGGCGTGCAACGCTTCCCACCCCGCGATGACGCCCGGCACCGTCACGGTGTCCCAACCGCGCTTGGGCTGGCGCGCGAGGCCGTCTTCCTCGCCGTACTTGCGACGGAAGTAATCGACGTTCCACGCCGCCGGCGACACGCCCGATGCGTTCAACCCGTGCAGCTTGGCGCCGTCCCAGACGAGCGCGAAGGCATCGCCGCCGAGTCCGCACGACACCGGCTCCACGACGGTAATGGCCGCCGCTGCCGCGATGGCCGCATCGACGGCATTTCCGCCTTTCCACAACATGCGCAGGCCAGCTTGCGCGGCAAGCGGATGCGACGTCGACACGATATTGCGGGCGAACACCGGCAGGCGCGGCGTGGGATAGGGGTTTTGCCAGTTGAAGCGAGTCATGAATGAAGTCCGAATTACCAGCAGTCCCGCCAGGAATGAAGCCGACGAGAGCATGCAATTAGTTGATCGCGCAAGGGAAGCATATTGCATTGCCCGCTTGACCTAAAACAAATTCATTTATTGTATAAATTAATGAAAGAGCGGCATGAATCCCTTGTGGCGGGCCTTTGTGTGCGCTGCGGCATAAAGCTCAAGTCGATTCTTCGAATCGCCGTGCGCGCCGAACCGCTCGCGCACGCATCAAATGTCAAAGCCAAAATTTTCGTCGGTACGTTTGGCACTCCTCAGACGCTTGCCTACAATCCCAATTCCCGGCACCCGCAGCAAGAGCACAGCGAGTCCGCCCGGCAAGTGCAGTTTCCCGTACCACGATTCAAGCAAAAGATCCGGCCTTCAGGCCGGTGGCCAAGCTGTCGGTCGTCATGGAGAACACGATGCTGAGTCCGCACGAATTTGCCACGCTGCTATTGGTTCAGGAAGCGCCTAATCAGGTCGATATGGAACGCGAAGAACTGGACGCACTGCTCGAACGCCAGCTCGTCCAATTGGAACACCTCGCGTCGGGCCGACAGCAATGGCGCCTCACCGCAACCGGCGATTCAACCATCAAGGCATTCAAGCGGTTCTCGTAGCACTCGTCGTCATGCTTCGGACGCGGCTCGTGCGCCGCGTCCTGCTCCTAACGCCCTAGCCCGCCCGCAACGTCGGATCCACCGCCGCGCGCCAACTCAGCGCCCGCGCGCGCTCGCCCAGAATGAACGTCGCCCACGCGCTCTGCGCTTCAGGGCCCGGACTGGCGACATACGCGCGATGCCGCTCCGCGATGCCCGTCTGAAAAGCACAGAACTGTTCTTTCGATAAGCCGCCCCGCCGCTGGGCGACATATGCGTCGTAGAACGCCGAATAGACGGACTGAGCGTCGGCGCCGTAATCCGTCGGCGCCGCTCCACAAAGGCCCTGCAACGCGTCGAACGACGGAGCGCGCGACGAGCCTTCCAGACTCGGGGTCGATACGCATCCGGCCAGCCCCAACGCGCCGGATAAGGCCAGTGCGCCGTACACCACCCGCTTTCGCATTGCATTCACTCCTGGCTTCGATTCGAGCGCCCAGTATCGAACGATCTCCCGGTTCCTGCCACTGGCCCGATGGCATAGGCAAATTCACGTGCCCGGGTTGCACCGTCGATTTGGCTTATGCCATTCGGCCAGGTTGTCCGCGCCCCGCGTGTCCGATAGATTGCGCATGCGGGCTTCGCACGGCCAATGCAGACGGCTGGCATCCGCTCAACCTCGGAGATGATGACCATGCAGGATCAAATCGTCCTCGCGCTCGATCAGGGTACGACGAGTTCGCGCGCCATGCTGTTCGACAGAAACGGCAACATCGTGTCCATCGCGCAAAAGGAATTCCAGCAGATCTATCCGCAGCCGGGCTGGGTCGAGCACGATCCGCAGGAAATCTGGTCGACGCAGGCGGGCGTCGCGGCGGAAGCGGTCACGCGGGCGGGGCTGAACGCATCGTCGATTGCGGCGGTGGGTATCACGAACCAGCGCGAAACGACCATCGTGTGGGAGCGTGAGACCGGCAGGCCGGTCTATAACGCGATCGTCTGGCAGGACCGGCGCACGGCGGGCATATGCGACGAACTGAAGGCGCGCGGACTCGAACCCATGGTGCGTGCGAAAACCGGCTTGCCGATCGACGCGTATTTCTCGGCGACCAAGGTTCGCTGGATTCTGGACAACGTCGAAGGCGCACGCGACAAGGCGAAGCAGGGGCGGCTCGCGTTCGGCACGGTCGATAGCTGGCTCGTGTGGAACTTCACGCGGCGCGGCATGCATATCACCGACATCACCAACGCCTCGCGCACAATGCTCTTCGATATTCACGCGAAACGCTGGGACGACGACTTGCTCGATGCGTTCGACATTCCGCGCAGCATGTTGCCGGAAGTGCGGGCGTCGTCGGAGGTCTATGGCACGACGCATGGCAGCGTGCTCGCCGCCGAAGTGCCGATCGCGTCCATCGCCGGGGACCAGCACGCGGCGCTGTTCGGGCAGATGTGCACCGAAAGCGGCATGGTGAAGAACACCTACGGCACGGGCTGTTTCCTTGTCATGAACACGGGCGAGAAGCCGATCGAGTCGCGCAACAATCTCGTCACGACGATCGCGTGGCAGATCGGCGATCGCGTCGATTACGCGCTCGAAGGCAGCATTTTCATTGCGGGCGCGGTCGTGCAATGGCTGCGCGACGGACTCGGACTCATCCGCCATGCGAGCGAAGTCGAAACGCTCGCGCGCGGCGTGCCGCATTGCGACGGCGTCTATCTCGTGCCCGCGTTCGCCGGTCTCGGCGCGCCGCACTGGAATGCGCGAGCACGGGGGACGCTCTTCGGCGTCACGCGCGGCACGACGTCGGGCCATATCGCGCGGGCGGCGCTCGAGTCGATCGCCTATCAATCGCTCGACGTGCTTCGGGCCATGGAAGCGGACTCCGGCATGCCGATCGCCCAGTTGCGCGTCGATGGAGGCGCCTGCGCCAACGACCTGCTGATGCAGTTCCAGGCCGACGTGCTGGGCGTCGACGTCGTGCGCCCGCGCGTCGCCGAGACGACGGCGCTCGGTGCTGCCTATCTCGCGGGCCTGGCGGTCGGGTACTGGAAGGATGTCGGCGAGCTGAAGGCGCAGTGGCAACTGGACAGGCGCTTCTCGCCTTCGATGCCCACATCGGACGTCGATGCGTCTCTCGCAGGCTGGCGGCGTGCGGTGAACGCAGCAAAAGCATGGGCGGACGCATGACCGCGCCTGCTCGCCGGCGGCTCGCGGCCCATGCCCTCATTCGCCAGCAGGGCTATAATATCGGGCTAAATTACAAGCAAAAGCGGTGCAGTTTCTGCGAAAACCCGCACATCCTCTTCAATTCTTTTATTACGCCCCCAGGTTAACCACTGCGACCGGCGACCATTCATGACCAAGAAAGTTTATGTAAAGACCTTCGGCTGCCAGATGAACGAGTACGACTCCGACAAAATGGTCGACGTACTCGGCGCGGCGGAAGGACTCGTCAAGACCGACACCCCGGAAGACGCTGACGTCATCCTGTTCAATACGTGCTCCGTGCGCGAGAAGGCGCAAGAGAAGGTCTTCTCGGACCTCGGCCGCGTGCGCGAGTTGAAGGAAGCGAATCCGAACCTGCTGATTGGCGTGGGCGGCTGCGTCGCGAGCCAGGAAGGCGCGTCGATCGTCTCGCGCGCGCCGTATGTGGATCTGGTGTTCGGCCCGCAAACGCTGCATCGCCTGCCGGACATGATCGACAAGCGCCGCGCCACCGGCCGTGCGCAAGTCGACATCACGTTCCCGGAAATCGAAAAGTTCGACCATCTGCCGCCGGCGCGCGTCGACGGCCCGAGCGCGTTCGTGTCGATCATGGAAGGCTGCAGCAAGTACTGCAGCTATTGTGTCGTGCCGTACACGCGCGGCGAAGAAGTCTCGCGCCCGCTCGACGACGTGCTGACGGAAATCGCCGGCCTGGCCGACCAGGGCGTGCGCGAAGTGACGCTGCTCGGCCAGAATGTCAACGCTTACCGGGGCGCGCTGACCGCCGGTTCGAACGAGATCGCGGACTTTGCGACGCTCATCGAGTACGTCGCGGACGTGCCGGGCATCGAGCGCATCCGGTACACGACGTCGCATCCGAAGGAATTCACGCAGCGCCTCATCGACACCTACGCAAAGGTTCCGAAGCTCGTCTCGCACCTGCACTTGCCGGTGCAGCACGGCTCCGACCGCATCCTGATGGCGATGAAACGCGGCTACACCGTGCTCGAATACAAGTCGGTGATTCGCCGTCTGCGCGCCATCCGCCCGGATTTGTCGTTGTCGACCGATTTCATCGTCGGCTTCCCTGGCGAGACCGAGGACGACTTCACGAAGATGATGGCGCTCGTCGACGAGATGAGCTACGACACCAGTTTCTCGTTCATCTACAGCCCGCGTCCAGGCACGCCGGCTGCGAACCTGCACGACGACACGCCTCGCGAAGTCAAGCTCAGGCGTTTGCAGCACCTGCAGGCAACGATCGAGGAAAACGTCGTGAGAATCAGCAATGCGATGGTCGGCTCGGTGCAGCGTATTCTCGTCGAAGGCCCGTCGCGCAAGGACCCGAACGAGCTTGCAGGCCGCACGGCGAACAATCGCGTCGTGAATTTCCCGGCGCCCGTCGCGTCGCATGCGCGCCTTATCGGCCAGATGATCGATGTCGAAATCAACCACGCCTATCCGCATTCGCTGCGCGGCGCGCTGGTTCTCGCACCGGAAGCGGCCGCGCCGGAGCTGGCCAATTAATCGAACGTGATCAGAAAGGACACCCACCTCGCCTTGAAGAACGCTCCTCAACAGCATCTCGAGTTCACCGCTCCGCACGACGACAACGCCCGGCTCGCCAACCTCTGCGGGCCGCTCGATGAAAATCTGCGGCAGATCGAGCAGGCGCTCGACGTGACGTTGTCGCGCCGCGGCCACAAGATTTCGATTCGTGGCCGTGGTGCAAAGGTCGCACTCGCCGCGCTCGAGAATTTCTACAACCGCGCACGCGACCCGATTTCCGTCGACGATATCCAGCTCGCGCTCGTCGAAGCCCGGCACGCGACGCGTCTGGCGAAGCAGGCTGGAGAGAACGGCGAGGACGACGCCCCGGTCGATCCGCGCTTTCGCGGCGATCCGGATCATCCGTTCGACGAGCCGAGCGCCACGATGGACCTCGACGCCGACGAAGATCACGGCCCGAAGCTCTACACGCGTCGCGCCGATCTGCGCGGCAGAACGCCGGCGCAACGCGAGTATCTTCGTCAGATCATCGCGCATGACGTGACCTTCGGCATCGGACCGGCGGGCACCGGCAAGACGTATCTGGCCGTGGCCTGCGCCGTCGATGCGCTCGAACGCGATCAGGTCAAGCGTATCGTGCTGACGCGACCGGCTGTCGAAGCGGGCGAGCGGCTCGGTTTCCTGCCGGGCGATCTCGCGCAAAAGGTCGATCCCTACCTGCGTCCGCTCTATGACGCGCTCTACGATCTTCTCGGCTTCGACAAGACCGCGAAGATGTTCGAGCGTCAGATGATCGAGATCGCGCCGCTCGCGTACATGCGCGGCCGCACGCTGAACCACGCGTTCATCATTCTGGACGAGGCGCAGAACACCACGCCCGAGCAGATGAAGATGTTCCTCACGCGCATCGGCTTCGGCTCGAAGGCAGTCGTGACGGGCGACACCACACAGGTCGACTTGCCGCGCGGGCACAAGAGCGGGCTGATTGAAGCGCAGCACGTGCTGGCGGAAGTGCGCGGCATCGCGATGACGCGTTTTTCATCGGCGGACGTGGTGCGGCATCCGCTCGTGGCGCGGATCGTCGAGGCCTACGACGCGCAGTCGCAGAAAGACGCCGCCATCGCCGATGCGGCGCGGGCCGCGCAGCAGTCGCCGAAGCCGGAATGATGCCTCGCCTCACGTTGACCCTGCAGTTTCCTGCCGCTAAAACGTATCCGTCGCACAAGGCGATGCTGCCGCGGGCGACGGTCGCGCGCTGGATCAAGGCGTCGCTGTTCGCGGACGCCGAACTGACCGTGCGCTTCGTCGACGAGGAAGAAGGCCGCATGCTGAATCGCACTTATCGTCAGAAGGATTACGCGACGAACGTGCTGACGTTCGCGTATGCCGAGTCGGAGGACGATCCCGTCGCGGGCGACCTGATTCTGTGCTGTCCGGTCGTCGAGCGTGAAGCCGCCGAACAGGGCAAGCCGCTCGCCGCGCATTACGCGCATCTGATTGTCCACGGCACCTTGCACGCGCAAGGCTACGATCACGAGGTCGAGAGCGAGGCGCAGGAGATGGAATCCATCGAGACGGATATCATGCAGTCTCTGGGTTTCTCCGATCCCTACGTCCCGCTCGCCTGAGCGTCAGCCAGCCTTCGCCCGCCGCACCGTGAACGACAAAACGCCCGAGCCCACGCCCGATACCGACCTTGTCCCGCACGACCCGGCGCCTGCCTGCCCGGACTATCCGCCCGCGCTCGAAGAAACGGCGCTCCTCACCGACGACGAACTCGCGGCTTCTCGCGATGCCGCGCTCGCTCATTGGGACCGCCGGTCGGATTTATGGCTGTTCGGCTACGGGTCGCTGATCTGGAATCCCGGCTTGCCGACGCTCGAGGCCGTGCGCGGCAAGGTGCACGGCTATCATCGCGGGCTTTATCTGTGGTCGCGAGTGAATCGCGGAACGCCGGAGCAGCCGGGCCTCGTGCTCGCGCTCGATCGCGGCGGCTCCTGCACCGGCATGGCGTTCCGGCTCGCCGGCGCGGACGCGCCCGAGCATCTCGAAGCGCTCTGGCGACGCGAAATGTCCATGGCGTCCTACAGGCCCGCGTGGCTGCCCTGCACGCTGATCGACGGACGGCGCGTCGAGGCGCTCGCCTTCGTGATGCGCCGCGAGGCGGCGTCGTACACGGGCAAGCTCGGCGATCCGGTCATCCGCACGGTGTTCGGCTGCGCGAGCGGCCGCTATGGAACGACGCTCGATTACGTGAGCCGAACGGTCGAGGCGCTGCGCGAAAGCGGCATGCCGGACCGGGCGCTGGAGGCGTTGCTGAGGCGGTGCCATGCCGGGAAGGCCGGCAAGTAGCTGCGCAGACTCTTGTCCGTATGGCCAATGCGTTTCCGACCGACATCGGCTATGCACAGTTTTCGGCTAGGATGCTCGAACCATGCGCTACGCGCGCCGCACCACTCAGGCCACAATTTGCCTTGGTGTATGCTTAACTTTCCGTTAATTCGCGCCCGGGACGTCCCGGGCGCTCCGCTATGAACGAACCCTATCCCAGTCGACGACACTCCGACAAACCGCACGAAAAGCGCTCGCTGCTCGAACGCCTGACCGATTTCATCTCGCACGAGCCCGAGTCACGCGACGAGCTGCTCGAAGTGCTTCAAGACGCCCACGAGCGCAACCTGCTCGACGCCGATTCGCTGTCGATGATCGAAGGCGTCTTCCAGGTGTCCGATCTCTGCGCGCGCGACATCATGATTCCGCGCGCCCAGATGGACGCCATCAACATCGCGGAAACGCCCGCCGAATTCATTCCGTTCGTGCTGGAAAAAGCGCACTCGCGCTATCCGGTGTACGAGGGCAATCGCGACAACATCATCGGCGTGCTGCTCGCAAAAGACCTGCTGCGCTATTACGCCGAAGAAGAGTTCGACGTGCGTGGCATGCTGCGCCCCGCCGTGTTCATTCCGGAGTCGAAGCGCCTTAACGTGCTGCTGCACGATTTCCGCGTGAACCGTAATCACATCGCCATCGTCGTCGATGAATACGGCGGCGTCGCGGGCCTCATCACCATCGAGGACGTGCTGGAGCAGATCGTCGGCGACATCGAGGACGAATACGACTTCGACGAGGAAGCCGGCAACATCATGCCGTCGCCGGACGGCAAGTTCCGGGTGCGCGCGCTGACGGGCATCGAGCAGTTCAACGAAGAGTTCGGCACCGATTTCTCCGACGAGGAAGTCGATACCATCGGCGGGCTCGTCACGCATCGTTTCGGGCGCGTGCCGCATCGCGGCGAAAAGGTGCGCATCGACGATTTCGTGTTCGAAATTCTGCGCGGCGACGCCCGGCAGATCCATGTGCTCCTGGTTCGGCGCGTGCCGAATCTCACGCAACAATCCCATTCCGCTGACGACGAGGGCGAGCTGCGCGACTGATCGCGCAGCACGACGCGTCCGCCCCGCTCGTGGTCCGGACGCGACGCCCCATCCGCCAGTCCTTTCCCCGCACTCAATGGCCGATTCATCGTTTCGCTTGTTCCCGTGGCGACGCAACGCAGAAGGCGCGTCGACCGCCTCCCGCGCGCTTCCTTTCTGGCATTACCTCGTCGCGGCCGTGCTTGGCGCGGCCAATACGCTTTCCTTCGCGCCGACGCCGCACGGCGGATGGATCGAGCTCGTCATCTTCGCGCTGTTTTTCGCGTGGCTTTCGCGCACGAGCAGTTGGAAAAGCGCGGCGCTGACCGGCTGGGCATTCGGCTTCGGCAACTTCGTGACCGGCGTCTGGTGGCTCTACGTCAGCATGCACTTCTACGGCGGCATGGCCGCGCCGCTCGCGGCCGCCGCCGTCGCGCTGTTCTCGCTCTATCTGGCGATATATCCGGCTGCATCGAGCGTGGTCTGGTCGCTCGTTGCAGGACGAGCCCGCTTCGGCGATGAAGACGCCCGCACCGCCCGCGATATCGACGCCGCCCCCCGCTACGCCCCGACGTGGCACGGCGCGTTCGCGTTCGCGAGCGCATGGGCGCTCGGCGAATGGCTGCGCGGACTCGTCTTCACCGGCTTTCCGTGGCTAGCGAGCGGCTACGCGCAAGTGGACGGGCCGCTCGCCGGATATGGTCCGATTGCCGGCGTGTACGGTGTCGGCTGGGTGCTGGCGCTGGTCGCGGCGCTCATCGTGCAGGCGGTTTTCCAAGTGAGGCGAACGGGTCGTGGCGCGCGCGCGTTCGTGCCCGCCGTGGTCGCGCTGGCGTTGATCGTCGCGGGCCTGCTGCTGTCGCTCGTCAGATGGACGACGCCCGCGAACGCGCCGCTCGACGTGCGCCTGTTGCAAGGCAACGTGAAGCAGGAGATGAAGTTCGAACAGGCGGGCGTGAACCAGTCGCTGGCGCTGTATCAGCGGCTCATCACCGAAAAGCCCGCCGATCTGATCGTGACGCCTGAAACCGCGCTGCCCGTGCTGGCCGTGCAAGTGCCCCAGGATTTCGCGACCGCGATTCGCAGTTTCGCCGACCGCACGAACTCGTCGATTCTTTTTGGCGCGATCGGCGTGACCGTACTTCCCGACGGACGCGTGACGGATTTCACCAACAGCCTCTTCGGCATGACGCCGGGCGTAAACGATGTTTATCGCTACGACAAACATCACCTCGTTCCTTTTGGTGAGTTCGTGCCGCTCGGCTTTCACTGGTTCGTGAACCTGATGGGCATTCCGCTGGGCGATCTTGCGCGCGGGCCTGTCGCGCAGAAGGCGTTCTTCGTGCATAACCAGCCGATCGCCGTGAACATCTGCTACGAGGACATTTTCGGCGAGGAAATCGCGCATACGATTCGCGAGCAGGAAGCGCCTGCGGGCGTGCTCGTCAATTCGACGAATCTTGCGTGGTTCGGCAATACCATCGCGCTCGATCAGCATCTACAGATTGCGCGCATGCGGTCGATCGAAACCGGCCGGCCGATGCTGCGCGCGACCAATACCGGCATGACGGCGGTGATCGCCGCCAATGGCGAGGTCGTCTCGAAGCTGCCAACGTTCACAACAGGCGTACTTGAAGCGCGCGTGCAAGGCACGTCGGGGCGCACTCCTTATGTGACGAGCGGGAATATGACGGTCATCGCGGTGTCGCTGTTGTTGCTGGCTTTGGGGTTCGCGTTTGCGCCGGGGAGAAGAAGAATCAACGGCAACTGAACGAAGCGTTTCTGTCCGGAATCGACGCCGGTTGCGCTGCTAAATCCATAAACGACGGAAGCCAACATAAGGTTTCCGTCGTTTTTTTTTGCGAGAAACGCTGCGTTCGCGACGCCGACAATGTTTTACCTCCGAGGCGGGGAAACAACCCTAGAATGCGCCGTCGTCGAAGTGGCCAGTGCAATCTCGAAATGGTTTGCACGACGAAATCAACGCGTTCACTGAGTTCGCGTCGAGTGCCACGGTTCCATCACCCGCCAATACACGCTTCCGTGAAGAAAATAACGAACACCATTCTGGTCGCCTGCGCGAGCGCATTGCTGTGCGCCGGTGCTCACGCTGAAACGCTGACGCCCGAACAGGTTGCCGACGTCTATCTGCAGATGATCGTCAAGCAAGATGACGAAAGTTTCAAACGATACACGGACTACATGACCGAAGGCCGGCAACTGACCGATCAACAGAGAGCCGATCTGACTGCTGCGCAAGAAGCACCGCGAAAAATGCTCGATTCCATGATCGACGCGGCCAAGCGCAGCAACAGGCCACGGGAAGTAACCGACGCCTATATCGAAGTATTGCGAAAGATGTCGGACGCGACCCACCGGTCCGAATGTCATGCGACGGGCCGCAGTCCGAATACGACGCCGGAGTCCGCACAGCCCACGACGTCGATACATTACGCCTGCAAAGTCGTCGACATCGGATCGGTCATGAAAAGCGTACCGGGGCCCGAGAAGGCCAGGAATGCCGCAAAGGGGAAGCAGGCTGTCGTCGAATATTCGCAGACACTCGCGGCCAGGATCGCGAGTGCTGCACCCGACAAGCAAGTCGAAGGCGACCTGCTGCTCGTGCATAGCGATGAAACCGATCGATGGATCGCCACCCCGGAACCCGTGTTCGAAAACATTCGTTCGGCCATGCTCGGCCAGAAATAACCACGGCCAGACGCAATCGCAACGCCGGCCGGCGCAAGGCGTTCGGCTTCGTTGCGCCGAACGATCGCCGGGCCGAGTCGCATCACCATCACAAAAACATCACCCGCCGCCGCCATCAGCTAAAATTCAAGGTTTTAGCACTTCGGCCGAGCCCTAGAGTCGCGTCGTCACGACGATGGCCGCGCCTGGTAAAAGGCAATCATGCTCACCTTTCAGCAAATCATCCTGACGCTGCAGTCCTACTGGAACGACAAGGGCTGCGCGCTGCTTCAACCCATCGACATGGAAGTCGGGGCGGGCACCTCTCACGTTCACACGTTCCTGCGCGCGATCGGCCCGGAGCCGTGGCGAGCGGCGTATGTCCAGCCGTCGCGCCGCCCGAAGGACGGGCGCTACGGCGAGAATCCGAACCGCCTCCAGCATTACTATCAGTATCAGGTCGTGCTGAAGCCTGCGCCGGAGAACATCCTCGACCTGTACCTCGGCTCGCTCGAAGCGCTCGGCTTCGACCTGAAGCAGAACGACGTGCGCTTCGTCGAAGACGACTGGGAGAACCCGACGCTCGGCGCATGGGGCCTCGGCTGGGAAGTGTGGCTGAACGGCATGGAAGTGACGCAATTCACGTACTTCCAGCAAGTGGGCGGCATCGATTGCAAGCCGGTGCTCGGCGAAATCACGTATGGCCTCGAGCGCCTCGCGATGTATCTGCAAAAGGTCGAAAACGTCTACGACCTCGTCTGGACCGAGTGGGAAGAAGACGGCCCGAACGGGAAGGTGCTGCGTCAGCTCAGCTACGGCGACGTGTATCACCAGAACGAAGTCGAACAATCCACGTACAACTTCGAGCACGCGAACGTCGACTTGCTGTTCCATCTCTTCAAGAGCTACGAAGAAGAAGCGAAGAAGATGATCGACGCAAAGCTCGCGTTGCCCGCTTACGAACTCGTGCTAAAGGCCGGCCACACATTCAACCTGCTGGATGCGCGCGGCGCGATCTCGGTGACGGAGCGCGCGGCGTACATCGGCCGCATTCGTGCGCTGTCGCGTCTCGTCGCGCAGGCTTATTACGATTCGCGCGAAGCACTCGGCTTCCCGATGCTCGGCAATCCGGTCAAGCGCGACCCCGATCTCATCACCGACCAGGAAGAAGCGCAGCGGCCCGCATGGGCGCCGCCGATGAAGGTGGAAAGCTCGCCCACCGGCGCCAACGAACAGGCTTGACGAGGCAAGACAGAACAATGACGCAATCCCATCACGCTTCCCTGCTCGTCGAGCTGCTGACCGAGGAACTGCCGCCGAAGGCGCTCGCGCGTCTCGGCACCGCTTTCGCCGAAGGCGTCGTCGAGCGGCTCGCTGCGCGCGACCTGATCGAAGGCGCGCCGTCGTTCGAGAAATACGCGACGCCCCGCCGCCTCGCCGTGCTCATCAAGAACGTGCGCGATGTCGCGCCGGAAAAGCAGGTGCGCGAAAAAGTGCTGCCGGTTTCCGTCGCGCTCGATAAGGAAGGCAAGCCCACGCCGCCGCTCGCGAAGAAGCTCGCGGCGCTCGGCTTCCCCGACTTCCCGCTCGCCGAACTCGAACGCGCGCAGGACGGCAAGGCCGAATCCTTCTTTCTGCGCTACGCGGCCCCCGGCGCCAAGCTCGCCGATGGCCTGCAAGCCGCGCTCGACGAAACCCTCGGCAAGTTGCCGATTCCGAAGGTGATGACGTATCAGCGTCCCGACGGCACGAATGTGCAGTTCGTGCGTCCGGTGCAGCGCCTCGTCGCCCTGCATGGCCGCGACGTCGTGCCGGTGAGCGCGCTCGGCGTCGATGCGGGCGATACGACCATCGGCCATCGGTTCATGTCGCAAGGCTTCGTGCCGATCGCCCATGCCGATGACTACGCCGAAACGCTGCGAACGAAGGCCCACGTCGTCCCGAATTTCGATGACCGCCGCGAGTCCATTCGCACGCAATTGCAGGCGTTCGCGGGCGAAGATCGTGTCGTCATGCCGGAAGCCCTGCTCGAAGAAGTCAACGCGCTGGTCGAATGGCCGGTCGTGTATCAATGCCGCTTCGACGAGGAATTCCTGCAAGTGCCGCAGGAATGCCTGATCCTCACGATGCAGACGAACCAGAAGTACTTCGCGCTCACCGACCATCACGGCAAGCTGCGCTCGCGCTTTTTGATCGTGTCGAACATCGACACGAAAACGCCGGGCGAGATCATCGAAGGCAACGAGCGCGTGGTGCGCCCGCGCCTCGCCGACGCCAAGTTCTTCTTCACGCAAGACAAGAAGAAGCGCCTCGAAGACCGCGTGCCGCTGCTCGCCAACGTCGTGTATCACAACAAGCTCGGCTCCGCGCTGCAACGCGTCGAGCGGCTGGAAGCGCTCGCGGGCGAAATCGCGCCGATGATCGGCGTCGATGCCGCGCTCACCCGCCGCGCCGCGCGTCTCGCGAAAGCAGATTTGCTCACCGACATGGTCGGCGAATTCCCGGAACTGCAAGGCACGATGGGCACGTACTACGCCCGTCACGACGGCGAACCGGAAGAAGTCGCGCTCGCGTGCTCCGAGCACTATCAGCCGCGCTTCTCCGGCGACGACACGCCGTCGACCGGCGTCGGTTGCGCGGTGGCGCTCGCGGACAAGCTGGAAACCATCGTCGGCATTTGGGGCATCGGCCTCGCGCCGACTGGCGAGAAGGACCCGTTTGCGCTGCGCCGCCATGCGCTCGGCGTGCTGCGCATCCTGCTTGAAAAGAAGCTGCCGATCGATCTGCGTGATCTCGTCGCAGCCGCTCAGCGTCAGTTCGCCGGCATGCCGCAGGTCGCGGATTCGACCGAAGCCGTCTATGCGTTCTTCCTCGACCGTCTGCGCGGCCTGCTGCGCGAGCGCGGTTTCGAAGCCAACGACATCGAAGCCGTGCTGAGTCTCAACCCGACGCGCCTCGACGACATCGTCGCGCGCCTCGACGCCGTGCGCGAGTTCGCGTCGCTGCCGGAAGCCGCGTCGCTTGCGGCGGCCAACAAGCGCATTTCGAACATCCTGAAGAAGTCGGAGCAAGGCGCGCCCGCATCGGTGAATCCGGACCTGCTCGTGGAAGCGGCTGAGAAGAATCTGTACGCGCAGATCCAGAACGTGACGCCGCGCGTGCAAAGCCAGCTCGCCGCGCGCAACTACACGGAAGCGCTGACCGCGCTCGCCGCATTGCGGGAAAGCGTCGACACGTTTTTCAACGACGTGATGGTGAACGCGGAAGACGCCGCGCTGCGCAATAACCGTCTTGCGCTTCTGCAGGCGCTGCATCAGCAGATGAACTGCGTGGCCGACATCTCCAAGCTCGCGGCCTGAGCCATGAACAGACGACTCGTCATCCTCGATCGCGACGGCGTCATCAACGTCGATTCCGACGCGTTCATCAAGTCGCCGGACGAATGGGTCGCCATTCCCGGCAGTCTCGAAGCCATCGCGCGGCTCAATCAGGCGGGGTATCGCGTGGCGATTGCATCGAACCAGTCGGGCATCGGGCGCGGCTTGTTCGACATGGCCGCGCTCAACGCGATGCATCAGAAGATGAATCGCGCGGCCGCGGCAGTCGGCGGGCGCATCGACGCGATCTTCTACTGCCCGCATACGGCCGAAGATCAATGCGATTGCCGCAAGCCGAAGCCGGGGATGCTGCAGCAGATCATCGACCGCTTCGAGATCGATCCGGAAGATACGCCTGTCGTCGGCGATTCCCTGCGTGACCTGCAGGCGGGCGCCGCGCTCGGCTTTCCGGTACATCTCGTGCTGACCGGCAAAGGCGAGAAAACGCTCGCGGAAGGCAAGCTGCCCGCAGGCACCCTGGTTCACACGGATCTGCGCGCCTTCGCGCTCGACTTCCTCGCGCGGCATCAGGACTGATCGCCGGCCCCGTCACGACTTGCTGAGACTTCATGCGCTTCATCCGTTCGTTGTTGTTGATGCTGTACTTCGTCATGTACACGGTGCCGTATGCAATCGCCTGCTTCATCGCGTTTCCGTTCATGCGCGCCGACAAGCGCTACTGGATGGCGGCCGGCTGGTGCAAGTCGACGATCGTCGTGCTGCGTCATCTCGTCGGCATCCGCTATAGGATCGAAGGCGCTGAGAATCTGCCCGATGGCCCCGCCGTGCTCCTGTCGAAGCATCAATCCGCGTGGGAGACGCTGGCCTTTCCCGCGCTGATGCCGCGTCCGCTCTGCTATGTGTTCAAGCGCGAATTGCTGTATGTGCCGTTCTTCGGCTGGGCGCTCGGGCTGCTGAAGATGGTGCACATCGACCGCGCGCAAGGCCGCGATGCGTTCGCATCCGTCACGCGCCAGGGCCGCGCACGGATGGACGACGGCGCATGGGTCATCATGTTCCCCGAAGGCACGCGCACGCGGGTCGGCTCCCAGGGCAAGTACAAGACGGGCGGCGCGCGCTTCGCCGTCGCGACGGGCGCGCCTGTCGTGCCGATCGCGCATAACGCCGGGCACGTGTGGCCGCGCAATTCGTTCATCAAGTATCCGGGTATAGTCACGGTGTCGATCGGCAAGCCCATCGATACCGCCGGTCTCTCGCCCGAAGAAGTGAATGTGCGCGTCGAGAGCTGGATCGAAACGGAGATGCGCCGTATCGATCCGCTCGCATATGCCACGTCGAACGCGCAGCCGCAACGGGCGGGCGCTGCGGGCACGGGCCGCTGACGCGGTTCGCCTCCAGAGCTTCGAGCCGGTCGAGCCGCGTGCCCTATTCGTTCTTCTCGTCATTCCTGCGCCGGGAGCGCAAAGCCGAGCCGATGCAGAAGCCTCCCTCGCGACAGCGCCCCGCCGTCGCGCTCGATACCCTGCAACTCGATCTTCCGTTCGAGCATGCGCCCGCGACCGCGCCCGCTCCCGCGCCGCCTTCTCCACGCGGCAACGTCCCGTCTGGCGAACTGTCGAAGCCCGAGCCGCTTCCGGAAGGCGTGCGTCAGCGCCGCGTGCTGTTCGGTGCTCAGGCGCTCGACTATCGGCTGAAGCGCTCGGCACGGCGCACCATCGGCTTCTGCATCGATGCAACCGGTCTCACGATCACCGCGCCGCGCTGGGTGACGATCGCGGATATCGAAACTGCAATCGGCGACAAGCAAGGCTGGATTTTTCGGAAGCTGGCCGAGTGGCAAACGCGCGTCGAGCAGCGCGCGCTGCCGCGCATCGAATGGCAGGACGGCGCTGAGTTTCCGTTTCTCGGCAAGACGATTCGCGTGTCGCTGAATCCGTCCGCGAGCACGCCTTCGTTCGATGCCGACACCAACGTGCTCGCACTAGCCCTGCCCGCTTTCGCCGATGCGCAGCAGATCAAAGATCGCGTGCAAGGCTGGCTACAGAGCGAAGCGAAGCGCATCTTCGGCGAGCGGCTCGCGGTGTATGCCGAGAAGCTGGGCGCGGAGTATCGGGCTTACGCGCTGTCATCGGCGGCGACGCGCTGGGGCAGTTGTTCGAGCGACGGCAAGATTCGCCTCAACTGGCGGCTGATTCACTTTCCGCTGTCGATCATCGATTACGTCGTCGCGCACGAACTCGCGCATCTGCGTGAGATGAATCACAGCCCGCGTTTCTGGAAAACGGTGGAATCCATCTTTCCGGAGTTTCGCGAGGCGCGCCATACGCTCAAGCATCATCCGCCGGATCTGCTGCCTGCGTTGTAAGCCGATGAGCGCGGTCAGCGCGGGTTTGCATCGAACGGTACAATTTTGAACGAACCCGCAATGCCGGCGAGTGCGACGAGTTCAGGAATCGCGCCGCCGCGAACACAACAGGAACCTCATCATGCGACTTCTCCACACGATGCTGCGCGTCGGCGACCTGCAGCGCTCCATCGACTTTTACACCCGCATTCTCGGCATGAAGGTGCTGCGCCAGAGCGAGAACACCGAGTACAAGTACACGCTCGCGTTCGTCGGTTATGGCGATGAAAGCGAACACAGCGTGCTCGAGCTCACCTATAACTGGGGCGTCGAAAAGTACGAGATGGGCACCGCTTACGGCCACATTGCGCTGGAAGTGGATAACGCCGCCGAAGCATGCGAGCGCATCCGTAACGCGGGCGGCCGCGTCACGCGCGAAGCCGGCCCGGTGAAGGGCGGCACGACGGTGATCGCGTTCGTGGAAGATCCGGACGGCTACAAGGTCGAACTGATCGAAAAGCATTCGTGATCTGATCGATTGCTGATCGGCAAATGCTTGCGCGCTGGCGATGAGATCGCCGCGCGCATTTTTTTTCTCCCTGAATCACGCGCGCCACATCACCCTTCGATACGCGCTCGCGTCACTCCAAGCAGATCGGACATTGCGCGGCGTGCAGCCTCCGCGTCGCGTGCGACGATCGCCGAGAAGACCGCTGTATGTTCGGCCAGCGAGGCGTTGAACACTTCTGCGCGCCTGGCGTTCAGACGCAACTGTCCTTCGAGCGTCCGTTCGATGAGCACGCCCAGCGGAACGAGCAACTCGTTGCTGCAAGCGGCCAGCAGGCACAAGTGGAACTCGAGATCGGCGCGCACCCACTCGTCGACGTTCTGCGCCTCCACCATCGCGCGATGCGCTTTCTCCAGCTTGTCGAGCGCGTGTGCGTCGTGGTTGTGCGTCGCCAGCGCGGCGGCATACGGCTCGATCATCTCGCGCATTTCCTGAAGCTTGAGCGCGAAGTGCATCGGCGGAGCGACGCCCGAATACCAGTGCAGCATGTCGGCGTCGAGCAGATTCCAGGCTTCTCTCGGCCTCACGCGCGTCCCGATTTTCGGGCGAGACTGAATCATCCCCTTCGATGTCAGCGTGCGCAGCGCCTCACGTAATACCGTTCGGCTTACGCCAAACCGTTCCATCAGTTCAACTTCCCGCGGGAGAGACGAACCGGGCATGAAATCGCCGCGTAGTATGGCCGTGCCCAGTTCGTACGCCACGCGGCCATGAAGATCGCGGTGAATGATGAACTCCTTCGTCGTGCTATCGATCCGCGCGATTATCCGCCATTTCGTCGGCTGAAAGAAGGCTGCTTACGGTCAGAACAGTACTATTAATAGGTTCATTGCGCCGAGTTTGAGCTACCATAAGAGTCTCGCCAGGAGACGCTTGCATGAAAATCACAAAACTTGAAACTTTCGTTGTTCCGCCGCGTTGGTGCTTCCTCAAAATCGAGACCGATGAGGGCATTACCGGCTGGGGAGAACCCGTCGTCGAGGGACGCGCGCATACGGTGGCCGCCGCCGTCGACGAACTCTCCGACTATCTGATCGGCAAGGATCCGCGCCATATAGAAGACTTATGGCAAGTGATGTATCGCTCGGGCTTTTATCGCGGCGGTCCTATCGGTATGAGCGCGATTGCGGGCGTCGATCAGGCGCTGTGGGACATTCTCGGCAAGCATCACGGCGTGCCGATTCACGCGCTGCTCGGCGGCCAGGTCCGCGACAAGATCAAGGTGTATTCGTGGATCGGCGGCGACCGTCCGAGCGACGTCGCGAACAATGCACGGGCGGTGGTCGAACGCGGCTTCAAGGCCGTGAAAATGAACGGCTCCGAAGAGCTGCAGATGATCGACACGTTCGACAAGGTGCAGGGCGTGATCGACAACGTGCGTGCGGTGCGCGAGGCGGTCGGGCCGAACGTGGGCATCGGCGTGGACTTTCACGGACGCGTGCACAAGCCGATGGCGAAGGTGCTTGCCAGAGAACTCGATCCGTACAAGCTGATGTTCATCGAGGAACCGGTGCTGTCGGAAAACGTCGAGGCGTTGCGCGATATCGTCAATCAGACGAGCACGCCGATCGCGCTCGGCGAGCGGCTCTATTCGCGCTGGGACTTTAAGCACATTCTGGCGGGCGGTTATGTCGATATCATTCAGCCCGACGCGTCGCATGCGGGCGGGCTGACCGAATGCCGCAAGATCGCGTCGATGGCCGAAGCGTACGATGTGGCGCTCGCGCTGCACTGCCCGCTCGGACCGATCGCGCTCGCGACCTGCCTGCAGATCGACGCCGTCAGCTACAACGCGTTCATTCAGGAACAAAGCCTGGGCATCCACTACAACACGGGCAACGACCTGCTGGATTACATCAGGAATCCGGAAGTCTTCAAGTACGAAGACGGCATGGTATCGATTCCGCAAGGACCCGGGCTTGGGATCGAAGTGAATGAGGAGAAGGTGCGCGAGATGGCGAAAATCGGGCATCGCTGGCGCAATCCGGTGTGGCGTCACGCGGATGGCAGCGTCGCCGAGTGGTAACGCGCCCGGGCTAGTGCGTAAGGCGTGCTTTCACCGCGCCGCGCAGCGCGTTGGTGATGAGCACGGCTTCGGCGCGGTCGAGATCGGCTGGCATTAGCCGGCGTTCTTCCGCGCCGAGCTCTCCGATGACCACCGCGCGCATCACGCCCGGCAGCACGCCGGCGTCGATGGGCGGCGTGCACCACGTCCCGTCCAGCTTCACGAAGATGCTCGAACGGCCGCCTTCGGTGAGTTCGCCGCGCTCGTTCGTGAACAGCATGTCAAACGCGCCTTCGGTTTCGGCGGCCTTCCACGCGCGGTCGTAGTCGGCGCGGCGCGTCGTCTTGTGGCGAAGCAGCGTGTCGCGCGATGATTGCGCCGCAAAGCCGCGCTCTGACGCAAGCAGCACATTCACGGTTTCCGATGGCAACGGCGCAAGCGGTGCGCTCGTCATCGAGATGGGCCCGCGCTTGTCGAGCGCGATGCGCAATCGATACGGCTTGCCTTCATCGAAGCCCGCGCAGTGTCGCGCGACTTCGGCATCAAGCTCATGTTCGTCGAACGCAAAACCGAAATACGCCGCGCTTGCCTTCAGCCGCGCCACATGACGCGCGTAGTGGCGCACGCCTTCGCTGCGCGTGGCGTACGTCGTCTCGAAGAGTTCGAAGCCGGGGCCCGCACCGGTGAGAAAACGCGCCTTCAACAGACACTCCTCGTACTCGTTCGCGGACACGCTATCCAGCAGGATGCCCGCGCCAATGCCGAGCACGCCGCGTTCGCCCGTGGCGTCGATGACCAGCGTGCGAATCGCGACCGACAGACAGAAGTCGCCGCCCGCATCGAGCCAGCCTATTGCCCCGGTATAGAGACCGCGCGGCGTGCTTTCGATTTCATCGATGAGCTGCATCGTGCGGTACTTCGGCGCGCCGGTGATGGAGCCGCACGGAAACAGCGCGCAGATGATCGCCGCGAACGGCGTGCCGGGCACGACGCGCGCTTCGACCGTCGACGTCATCTGCCAGACGGACGCATACGGTTCGACTGAAAACAGCGCGGGTACATGCACCGACCCCGTGACCGCGACGCGCGAGATATCGTTGCGCAGCAAATCGACGATCATCACGTTTTCCGCCCGGTTCTTCGGATCGTCGTGGAGCGCGGCGGGATCGGTGTCGCGGGGCGCGGTGCCTTTCATCGGGCGGGCGCGCAGCACATCGCCCTGCTTTTCGATGAACAACTCCGGCGAACACGACACGACCGCGCGTCCGTCCGGCATCGCGATCAACGCGCCATAGCGCACCGGCTGACGCTCGCGCAGCCGTCGATACAGAGCGAGCGGCGTGCCGAACACATCGAACGCGAGCCGGTACGTGAAGTTGATCTGATACGACTCGCCGTCCACCAGCGCTTGCTGAATGGCGGCGATGGCGGCGTCGAACTCATCGCGCGTGACGCTCGGCTCGATGCCGGCCACGCCTGCCATCGACGGCGCTCCCGCATGACCGTCTTGCGCGGTCAGCCACGCGCTGGCTTCGTCATGCGACAACGCCGTGCACGCGCGAAACATCAGCACGCGCAGCGCATGATCGCCGCCGCGCCCGATTTGCCCAAACTGCAGATTGCGCCCGAATTCATAGTCGGCGACCACGACCGCATGCAAGCCGCCTTGCAGATCGCGCTCGATGCCAGCACAGACCGCATCGAGCGAGCGACCGTCTTCACAGACATGCTCGTGCGAGAAGTCCGTGTACAAACGACTCGACCGCCTTTCGGCGGTCGCGTCGCAATCGTCGAGCAGCGCGAATGCAGCGCTGCGTGCTTCGATCTTCATGGCCATGCTCGCATGATGCAGGCGCGCGTCAGTGCGACAGCGCGTCAGTCGAAGAAGCTCTTCACGCGATCGAACCAGCTTTTGCTTTGCGGGCTATGCCGCGCGCCGCCTTCCGTCAGCGACTTCTCGAACTGCTTGAGCAAGTCGCGCTGCTGCTCGGTGAGCTTGACCGGCGTTTCCACCTGCACGTGCACGTAGAGATCGCCCGCGATGCTCGACCGCAACCCCTTGATGCCCTTGCCGCGCAGACGGAACGTCTTGCCCGACTGCGTGCCTTCGGGCACCGTGAAGCTCGCGCGGCCCGCGAGCGTTGGCACTTCGATCTCGCCGCCGAGCGCCGCCGTCGTGAACGGAATCGGCATCTGGCAGTGCAGGTCGTCGCCGTCGCGCTCGAACACCGCGTGCTGCTTGATGTGGATCTCCACATACAAGTCGCCGCTCGGACCGCCGTTGATGCCCGGCTCGCCGTTGCCCGCCGAGCGGATACGCATGCCGTCGTCGATGCCGGCCGGAATCTTCACTTCCAGCGTCTTCGTTTCCTTCACCTTGCCCGCGCCGTGGCAGTTCGTGCAGGGGTCGGGAACGTAAGTGCCGCTGCCGTGACACTTCGGACACGTCTGCTGGATGCTGAAAAAGCCCTGCGACATCCGCACCTGGCCCTGTCCGTGACAGGTCGGGCAGGTTTCCGGCTTCGTACCCGGCTTCGCGCCCGAACCGTGACAGACGTTGCAGTTGCTCCAGCTCGGCACGCGAATCTGCGTGTCGTAACCGTGCGCCGCCTGCTCCAGCGTGATCTCCATGCTGTAGCGCAGGTCTGCGCCGCGATACACCTGCGGGCCGCCGCGTCCGCCGCGCGCACCCGCGCCCGCGCCCGCTGCCTGTCCGAAGATGTCGCCGAAGATATCGCCGAAGGCATCGGCAAAACCGCCGAAGCCTTGCGCACCCGCGCCCGCCATGTTCGGATCGACGCCCGCGTGACCGTACTGGTCGTAAGCGGCGCGCTTCTGCTGATCGGAGAGCATCTCGTAGGCTTCTTTCGCCTCCTTGAAGTTCTCCTCCGCTTTCTTGTTGTCCGGATTGCGGTCAGGGTGATACTTCATCGCGAGCTTGCGATACGCCTTCTTGATCTCGTCGTCGCTCGCGTTCTTCGCGACGCCCAGAACGTCGTAGTAATCCCGTTTCGCCATGTCGGTTCCATGCCGCCGCGCTTGGCCGCGACGGTTCCTCTCAGATGCCTCGGGTCAAACGACCCGCGCGTAACCTCTGACGCCCCGCTCTTGTATGCCACTCCCGAGCAGGACGCCCCAAAAAAGCAACGTGCCCGGGGAGCCGAAAAGCTCGCCAGGCGCGTTCCACGTCAGACGCTCGACGCGTCCCGGTCCTGTTCGCGCCGATGCATCGCGCGAAAGACCGCGGGCGCGTGAACGTTGCCATCCACGCGCCCTGCGGCTTAGTCCTTCTTCACTTCCTTGAAGTCGGCGTCGACGACGTCGTCATGCTGCTGGCTCGCACCAGCCGATGCCGACGAAGCCGCATCCGCGCCGGCCGCACCCGCTGCCGCACCAGCCGCACCTTGCTGCGCCTGCATGTCGGCGTACATCTTTTCGCCGAGCTTCTGCGAAGCCTGAGCCAGCGCCTCGACCTTCGCTTCGATCGTGGCCTTGTCGCTCGAGCTGTTCTTCAGCGCGTCTTCGAGGTCCTTCAGCGCCGCTTCGATCTTTTCCTTCTCCGAAGCGTCGACCTTGTCGCCATACTCGGCAACCGCCTTCTTCGTGCTGTGGACCAGCGCGTCGCCCTGGTTGCGGGCATCGGCCAGTTCGCGCAGCTTGTGATCTTCCTCGGCGTTGGCTTCGGCGTCCTTCACCATCTTGTCGATTTCGGCGTCCGTCAGACCCGAGTTCGCCTTGATGGTGATCTTGTTCTCCTTGCCCGTCGCCTTGTCCTTCGCGCCGACGTGCAGAATGCCGTTCGCGTCGATGTCGAAGGTCACTTCGATCTGCGGCACGCCGCGCGGTGCGGGCGGAATGCCTTCGAGGTTGAATTCGCCGAGCAGCTTGTTGCCCGCGGCCATTTCACGCTCGCCCTGGAACACCTTGATCGTCACGGCGCCCTGGTTGTCGTCCGCCGTCGAATACACTTGCGCGTGCTTCGTCGGGATGGTCGTGTTCTTGTTGATCATCTTCGTCATCACGCCGCCGAGCGTTTCGATGCCGAGCGACAAAGGCGTCACGTCGAGCAGCAGAACGTCCTTGCGGTCGCCCGACAGAACCTGACCTTGAATCGCGGCGCCCACGGCCACGGCTTCGTCGGGGTTCACGTCACGGCGCGGTTCCTTGCCGAAGAATTCCTTCACCTTCTCCTGCACCTTCGGCATACGCGTCATGCCGCCGACGAGGATCACGTCGTCGATGTCGCCGACCTTCACGCCCGCGTCCTTGATCGCGATGCGGCACGGTTCGATCGTGCGCTCGATCAGCTCTTCGACGAGCGCTTCCAGCTTGGCGCGCGTGAACTTGAGGTTCAAGTGCTTCGGACCCGACGCGTCGGCCGTGATGTACGGCAGGTTGATGTCGGTCTGAGCCGTCGACGACAGTTCGATCTTCGCCTTCTCAGCCGCTTCCTTCAGGCGTTGCAGCGCGAGCACGTCCTTCGACAGGTCGACGCCCTGCTCTTTCTTGAACTCGCCGATGATGTAATCGATGATGCGCTGGTCGAAGTCTTCACCGCCGAGGAACGTGTCGCCGTTGGTCGACAGCACTTCGAACTGCATTTCGCCGTCCACATCCGCGATTTCGATGATCGAGATGTCGAACGTGCCGCCGCCGAGGTCGAACACGGCGATCTTGCGGTCGCCCTTTTCGGCCTTGTCGAGACCGAACGCGAGCGCGGCTGCCGTCGGCTCGTTGATGATGCGCTTGACTTCCAGACCGGCGATGCGGCCCGCGTCCTTGGTTGCCTGACGCTGGCTGTCGTTGAAGTACGCCGGAACCGTGATGACGGCTTCCGTCACCGGCTCGCCGAGGTAGTCTTCAGCGGTCTTCTTCATCTTGCGCAGCACTTCAGCCGACACTTGCGACGGCGCGAGACTCTTGCCGTGCGCTTCGACCCATGCGTCGCCGTTGTCGTGCTTGACGATCTTGTAGGGCATCAGGTTGATGTCCTTCTGCACTTCCTTCTCGTCGAAGCGGCGGCCGATCAGGCGCTTCACCGCGTACAGCGTGTTCCGCGGGTTCGTGACCGACTGACGCTTTGCAGGCGCGCCGACGAGAATCTCGTTGTCGTCCATGTACGCGATGATCGACGGCGTGGTGCGCGCGCCTTCCGAGTTCTCGATGACCTTGACCTGATTGCCTTCCATCAGCGCCACGCACGAATTCGTGGTGCCGAGGTCGATGCCGATGATTCTGCCCATTTTTTATACTCTCCTAGCTTTGATCGCTTTGGCGCTGCGGCCGGAACACGCCGGCTTTTGCGGCCGATTCAACGGGCCGAACGCCCAAAATTCATACCTGTACGCAAGATAGGAGCGCCGGTTTCGTTTTCAAGACCCTGAATGCGATGCGGTCTATAACTTTTTCGATTCCCTGCCGCTTCTTGCGCCTAAATCCCCGCTGCGGCGACTTTTTCGCGCGCCGCCTTTACTGCCGCCTCGAACTGCGCGATGCCGTGCCAGCCGGTCGCCCGCCCGAGCCGCTTGCCCCGATGAAAGAAGAACCACGTCGGCACGCCATGCAGCAGGAAACGGTGGCCAAGCTCGCGATGCTCGTAGACATTGCTGTGGAACCACTTGAGTCCGAGCGCGCGGATGGCGTCGGGCTGCGCGAGCATCGCTTTCTTGGCGATTTCGCAGTTGAAGCAGTCGAGGCCCCAGAAGAACACCACGGCCAGTTCGTCTCC
The DNA here is from genome assembly GCF_041360715.1 of Caballeronia sp. RCC_10. NCBI lineage: Bacteria > Pseudomonadati > Pseudomonadota > Betaproteobacteria > Burkholderiales > Burkholderiaceae > Caballeronia > Caballeronia sp. RCC_10. The sequence continues at coordinate 56,200 of NZ_JBFUPT010000017.1, read as the reverse complement.
CGCTGACGCCAGACCGGCGTCGAAGCCGGCAGCGTCGAGCTCCTGCATACCGAATTCGGAGAATGCGGTGGCATCGACGGGAGTGTTGGCCATGAACGAGTCTCGCGGCTGTTTATTTACTTCGGTGCGGCGACGGTCACGAGCGCCGGACGCAGCACGCGGTCCGCGATGATGTAGCCCTTCTGCAGAACGGCCACGACGGTGTTCGGCTCCTGGTCCGCCGGCACCATGGAAATGGCCTGATGGCGATGCGGATCGAACTTTTCGCCGACCGGATTCAACGCGATGACGCGGCCTTTCTCCAGTGCGCTGGAAAGCTGGCGCAGCGTCAGGTCGACGCCCTCGCGCACTTTCGCGACGTCCGTGGACTGGTCGGCCAGCGCCGCTTCGAGGCTGTCGAGCACCGGCAGCAGATTTTCCGCGAAGTTTTCAATCGCGAACTTGTGAGCCTTGGCCACGTCTTCCTGAGCGCGGCGGCGCACGTTCTCCGTTTCCGCCTTGGCGCGGAGGAATTCTTCCTGCAACGCGGCCACCTTGGCCTGCGCTTCGGCGAGCGCCGCTTCGCTCCCATTCGGAGCGGCTTGCGTTGCTGCGTCGCCGGTTGCCTGCGTTTCCGGCGCGGCTTGGGTGGTCGCCTGAGTCGGATCGGCGGCCTGGCGCGCGGTTTCGTCGGCGGGCGTCGGGTTCTGGCTCGCTGAATTCTCTTGCGTGTTTTCCATGTCGCTTAATGTTATTTCTGTGAGTGAGTCGGATGAGAAGCGCGGCCACTGCTGCATCGGGCCGCGCTTCGTAGCACTAGCGGCGGAATTTGGGGCGCCAGAAGCATTTTCAAGGCTTCTTACGACGAATTTTGTACGCTGGACACCACAGCGCGCCGAGCCGGAAACAGCCGGTAACGCACGCCGGCGAGAAACACATTGAGCGTAGCGATGCCGTCGCCTACACTTCGAAAAGGCATCGCAGGAAGCACGTTTACCCTTATCCTACGAATGCTTCAAACCGCTTACGCCTCGCCCGTTTCCTGACCTTGTCCGGTTGAAAGACCGCTCAGCCCGCATAGCCGGGGGTACCATGAAACTGACCTTTGCTGTCGCGGTGGTCGCCCTGGTACTCACCGCGGGCACGACCACCATCTGCTTGTCCGGTGCACTGACCGCACGTAACACCGAGTACGGCGGCGTACATGCGACCCTGGAGGAGTTCTTTACTCCGAGCCAGAAAACTTATCGATGATGCGGCGATCCCGCTTCGTCGGCCTGCCCTGCATGCCGGCCGCCGGCTCGCGATACGTCTTGCGGCGTTCGGCTTCCGCGAGCCGCTTCGTGCGGCCTTCTTCGGTCTCGGCGTAGAGCGTCTGCGCAACCGGCGCGGGGCCGCGCACGTCGCAAAGGCCGAGCACTTCGATCTGCCAGACAATCCGCTCGATATCGATCTCGACGATATCGCCCACGCGCACGTCCTTCGACGGCTTCACGTTCGCGCCGCCGATCCTGACGCGGCCCTTTTCCACCGCATCGCTCGCGAGGGAGCGCGTCTTGAAAAAGCGCGCCGCCCATAGCCATTTGTCGATGCGCAAACGCGCGCCGGGTTCCGTCGAAATCTTGTAGTTCATGGCGATTCTCTTGCGATGACCGGGTTCAGGCGGCGACCGTCACCGGCTGCGCGCCCTGCACGGGCCATCCTTGCAGATGTTGTGCCGCAATCTCGCCGAGCGCCTTGATCCATGCCGGCGATGCGTTCAGGCAAGGAATCCGGTGGAACTGCTTGCCGCCCGCCTTCAGAAATTCGTCGCGCACCTCGATGCCGATTTCCTCGATCGTCTCGAGGCAATCCGCCGTGAAGCCGGGGCAAAACACGTCGACGCGCCCGACGCCGGCTGCGCCCAGTTCCGCCAGCGTCGGCGCAGTGTAGGGCTGCAGCCATTCCGCGCGGCCGAAGCGCGACTGGAACGTCACGCGGCATTCGACCGGCGTAAGTCCAAGCGCCGCAGCCAGCAGCGAACCGGTCAACTGGCACTGGTCGTGATAAGGGTCGCCGAGGTCCATCGTGCGCTTGGGCACACCGTGGAAACTGAGCACGAGCTTGTCGCCGGCGGAGAAGTCCGGCTGGCCGTGAACGCGCCAGTATTCGCGCACCTGCTCGGCGAGCGCGGAGATATACGCCGGATGATCCGCGTAATGACGAATCGTGCGGATTTCCGGCTGGTTACGTACGCGCTTGAGCGCCGTGAAGGCGTCGTCGAACGCGGTGGCGGTCGTCGACGACGAGTATTGCGGATACATCGGCACGAGAAGAATGCGGTCCGCGCCTTCGAGCTTCATCTGATTGAGCATTGCGCCGATGCCCGGCGTGCCGTAGCGCATCGCGTAATCGACGATCACGTGATAGTCGTTCGCCGCAAAAAGCCGCCGCAGCTGTTCGACCTGCTTTTCCGTGTACACGCGCAACGGCGAGCCTTCCGGCAGCCAGACCTGTGCGTACTTCTTCGCCGACGCACGGCTGCGAAACGGCAGGATGGCGCCGCGCAGAATGATCTGCCAGATGAACGACGGAATTTCGACGACGCGCGGGTCCGACAGAAACTGCGCCAGATATTTGCGCACCGCTCGCGGCGTGGGCGCGTCCGGCGTGCCGAGATTGATCAGCAGCACAGCGACGCGATGTGAAGCGCTGGGCTGCGAAGGCAACTCGAGGTCGAAACGCATAGGGCAAGGCGGCCGGAAGGCATCGAAAGGTGACGGTCATTATAGCGGCGCGTTCCGGCGCGCATCATTGGCCGAATGGCCTAGTGGCGGCGCGCCTCGACGACGCGGCATGATGCACGGAAGTGCCGCGCTGCTGCTCGTGATTGCGGGTTGAGGCTGCTTACTGCTGACTGAGCGACATCGACAGCAGCCGCGCGGTGATGTCGACGATGGGAATCACGCGGTTGTAGGCCATGCGCGTCGGGCCGATCACGCCGAGTGTGCCGACAATCTTGCCGTTCACTTCGTACGGCGCGGTCACGACGCTCATTTCCTCGATCGGCACGAGATTCGACTCGCCGCCGATGAAAATTTGCACGCCTTGCGCGTGGCTCGACACATCCAGCAATTGCAGGAGGCTCGTCTTTTGATCGAACAAGTCGAAGAGTTTGCGCAGGCGCGCCATGTCGGAAGACAGATCCGCCACTTCCAGCAGGTTGCGCTCGCCGGAAATCAGCACCGTTTCGCCGGGATCGGCTTCCGCCGTGCTCGCGACGACCGCCGCCTGCATCAGCGTGGTCATGTCGCCGCGCAACTGGTCGATTTCCTCGCGCAGCCGGCGGCGCACTTCGTCGAAGGACAGGCCCGCAAAATGCGCGTTGATGTAATTGGAGGCTTCGGTGAGTTGCGAGGGCGAGTAGTCGCGCTGCGTCGCCATCATGCGGTTCTGCACGTCGCCCTCGGGGGTCACGATGATCAGCAGAATGCGCTTGTCCGACAGCCGCATGAATTCGATCTGCTTGAACATGTGACTGCGGCGCGGCGTGAGCACCACGCCGGCGAACGACGACAGGCTCGACAGCACGCTCGCCGCCGCGGCGACGATTTTCTGCGGCTCCTGGCCTTGCAGCCGCGTCTTGACCGCGGTGGTCATCGCTTCGTCCTGCGGTGCCTCGACGGTCAGCATGGTATCGACGAACAGCCGGTAGCCGCGCGGCGTCGGAATGCGGCCTGCCGACGTATGCGGACTCGCGACGAGGCCCAGGTCTTCCAGGTCCGACATGACGTTGCGGATGGTCGCGGGGCTGAGTTCGAGACCGGAATGCCGTGATAACGTGCGCGAACCGACCGGCTGACCTTCGGCGATGTAGCGCTCGATCAGCGTCTTGAGGAGGGTTTGTGCACGTGGGTCTAGCATGGGCAAATTTTAGCGCAACGTGTCGGGGCGCGACGACCGCCGCCGCTTCGATGTCACGAGCGCAAGCACGCGTGACCCGTTCAATGTCTGTTCCATTCTATCGAGAAACGAACCGTGCGCCGACGTCGCGGCATGTCGTCCGTCGCTGCGGGCGGCCCCGGTTCTTTTCGCCCTCCACCTATGGTGTAATGCCGGCATGGAAATTGGCCAATTCAAGACCGTCGCTCTCGTCGGGCGAACCAATACACCCGGTATCGAGGCGCCGCTGAGATCCCTTGCGGAGCACATTGCGAACCAGGGGTTCGAAGTCGTGTTCGAAGAAGGCACCGCGAAAGACGTGGGCGTGACGGAGTACCCAGCGTTGTCCATCGCGGCGATCGGCGCGCGCGCGGACGTCGCGGTCGTGCTCGGCGGCGACGGCACCATGCTCGGCGTCGGCCGGCAGCTTGCGCCGTACAAGACGCCGCTCATCGGCGTGAATCACGGGCGGCTCGGGTTCATCACGGATATTCCGCTCGCCGAGATGCGCGAGCGGGTGCCGCAGATGCTCGCGGGCCAGTTCGAACGCGAGGAGCGCACGCTGCTCGAAGCGCGCATCGTGCGTAACGACAAGCCGATCTACCACGCGCTCGCCTTCAACGATGTCGTCGTGAATCGCAGCGGCTTTTCCGGCATGGCCGAGCTGCGCGTCTCCGTCGACGGTCACTTCATGTACAACCAGCGCTCGGACGGGTTGATCGTCGCGACGCCGACCGGCTCCACGGCGTATGCGCTGTCGTCCGCCGGGCCGATACTGCATCCGCAACTGCAAGGCTTCGTGCTGGTGCCGATTGCGCCGCATTCGCTGTCGAACCGGCCGATCGTCTTGCCCGACGATTCGAAGGTCACGATTCAGATCATCGGCGGCCGGGACGTCAACGTGAATTTCGACATGCAGTCGTTCACCGCCGTCGAACTGAACGACGCCATCGAAGTGCGGCGCTCGCGCCATACCGTGCCGGTGCTGCATCCGGTCGGCTACAGCACGTACGCCACGCTGCGCAGGAAACTGCACTGGAACGAGCATCCCTCGCAGGACTCGTCCGTCTGACGCAATCTCGCTGAACCCTCATCCCGAAGCGTCCATGCTCCGTCATCTCTCTATTCGAGACTTCGTTATCGTTGCCGCGCTCGACATCGAATTCGATTCGGGCTTCACGGTTTTTTCGGGTGAAACCGGCGCGGGCAAGTCGATCCTGATCGACGCCCTCGCCCTCACGCTCGGCGCACGCGCCGACGCGAGCGTCGTGCGAACCGGCGAGGCGCGCGCGGACATCACCGCCGAATTCGGCACGCACGCGCAAGCCGCGCGCTGGCTGGACGAGCACGCGCTTTCGCAGGATGGCGATACGGTGATGCTGCGTCGCGTCATCGATTCCAGCGGACGCTCGCGGGCGTTCATCAACGGGACGCCGGCGACGCTTGCGCAACTGCGAGAAGTCGGAGAGATGCTCGTCGATATTCACGGCCAGCACGCTCATCAGCTATTGATGCGGCCGGATGCCCAGCGAGAGCTTTTCGACACGCACGCCGGCATCACCGATACCGCGAATGCGGTGAGCCGTGCCTGGCGGACGTATCGCGAAGCGCAGCAGGCCGTCGACGCCGCGCAGAGCCGCGATCGCGAGCTGCAACTGGAGCGGGAGCGTCTCGCGTGGCAGTTGAGCGAATTCGACAAGCTCGCGCCGCAGCCCGGCGAGTGGGAGGAAGTGAGCGCGGAGCATCATCGGCTGTCGCATTCGGCGAGTCTGATCGACGGCGTGCAGAGCGCCCTCGGCGCGCTTTCGGAATCCGACGAGGCGATGATCTCGCAGCTTGGCGCGATCACGTCGAAATTGCGCAGCCTCGCGGATATCGATCCGGCGTTGACCGACGTGCTGGCATCGCTCGAACCCGCCGAGATTCAATTGCAGGAAGCGGCTTATTCGCTGTCGCACTATGCGCAGCGTCTGGAGCTCGATCCGGACCGGCTCGCGCAAGTCGAAAGGCGCATGGAGCAATTGCATTCGACGGCGCGCAAGTTCCGCCTGCAGCCGGAAACGCTGCCTGAAGAACACGAAACGCGCCGCCGCCAGTTGGCCGAACTGGACGCCGCAGCCGATCTCGACGCCCTCAACGCCGCAGCGGACAGGGCGAAGGAAGCCTATCTCGCCGAAGCGAAAGTGCTGTCGAAGGCGCGCGCGAAGGCGGCCAAGGCGCTGTCGAAAGCGGTCACGGAAGGCATGCAGGAACTGTCGATGGCGGGCGGCAGCTTCGACGTCGCGCTCGTGCCGCTCGCGGAAGGCGGCGCGAACGGGCTGGAGCAGATCGAATTCCGCGTTGCCGGTCACGCGGGCGTGGCGCTGCGCCCGCTGGCGAAGGTCGCGTCGGGCGGCGAGCTTGCGCGGATCAGCCTGGCGCTCGCGGTGATTGCCAGCACCGCCAGCCCGACGCCGACGCTGATCTTCGACGAAGTGGATACGGGCATTGGCGGCGGCGTGGCGGAAGTGGTCGGGCGGCTGCTGCATCAGCTCGGGCGCGACCGTCAGGTGTTGTGCGTCACGCACTTGCCGCAAGTGGCGGCGCGCGGCGATCAGCATTTTCAGGTGGCGAAGTCGTCCGACGATGCGGGCGGCACCGTCAGCACGGTTACGCCGCTCGACAAGGCGAGGCGCATCGAAGAAGTCGCGCGGATGCTCGGCGGCATCGAAATCACCGCGACGACGCGCAAGCATGCGAAGGAGATGTTGGCGGCGTAAGGCGTGAGGCGGAGGCGGCACGAATATCCCGCTACCGTCCAGCTCCCTACTCAGTCCCTTCCGCGAACACGCTCCTCCACAACCTCGTCACTGCCTCCCGCTCCTCGCGCACGCTTTCCGGATCGACCCGCGCCTTTTCCATCCCGTCGAGCCGCAGCGTGTGCTGCAGCTTCCGGTAACGCCGATACGCCGCGCCGATCGTTTCCGCCTCGTCGGCGGCGATGAGTCCGCTGCGCGCCGCAATCTTCAGCAGCGTGATATTCCCCGCATTGCGCACAAACTCGCGATGCGTCCGCGCATGCAGCAGCACCCAGTACTGCACGATGAACTCGATATCGACCATGCCGCCACGATCGTGCTTCAGATCGAACAATTCCGTGCGATTTGGATGCCCCGCCAGCACGCGCTCGCGCATCGCGACGATCTCGCGTGCGAGCGCCGCAGCATCGCGCTCGGTGTCGAGCACGTCGGCGCGAATGGATTCGAACTGCGCGCCGATGTCCGCATCGCCCGCGCTGAAACGCGCCCGCGACAGCGCCTGATGCTCCCACACCCACGCGGTATTGGCCGCATCGCCTTCGCGAATCTGATAGCGGCGGAACGCGTCGAGGCTCGTCACGAGAAAGCCCGATTCGCCATTCGGCCGCAGCCGCAAGTCCACGTCGAAGAGCGTGCCCGCGCCGGTCGACGCCGTGAGCCACGTGATGAGGCGGCGCGCGAACATCGCGTAGATGTCGGCGGCGGCATCGTCGGGGTCGTCGTAGAGAAAGATGATGTCCAGGTCCGACGCGTAGCCGAGTTCCTTGCCGCCCAGCTTCCCATACGCGATGACCGAAAAGCGCGGCGTCTCGCGATGCCGCTTCGGGAACTGCTTCCACACTGTCTGCACGGTGACGTCGAGCACGGCGTCGGCGAGTTCCGAGAGCCGGTCGCTCACGTGCTCGACACTCAGCCGCCCGGCCAGATCGATCAGCAGAATGCGGAACACTTCGGCCTGATGCGCGTGCCGCAGCAAGTCCATCTGATGCTCGGCATCCTCGGCGGCGGTGAGACGCGCCAGCAGCGAGCGTTTGAATTCGGGCCAGTCGAACGGGCTCGCGATGGCTTCGTCGTCGAGCAATTCATCGAGCAATTGCGGATGGCGGATCAGATAACCCGCCGCCCATCGCGAGCCCGACAGCACCGACAGCACGCGATCCAGCGCCGCCGGATATTCCGTCAACAGCGCGAGATACGCGCCGCGCCTGGCCGTGGCTTCGAGCAGATCGAACAGACGCGCGATGGTGTCGCCGCGACGCGCAGGGTCGATCGACTGCACCGCTTCGAGCGCGCGCTGCGCGACGATATCGAAGCGCTCGCGGCTTCTCTCGGGCAAGCCGGCGTAGCGCGATGAATTCCACACGCCGGTCAGCCGCGCGAGCACCGGCGACGGGTCCGCGAAGCCCAGTTCCTTCAGGCGAGAGGCGAGTTCTTCCTGCGCGGAATCGTCGGCGAGGGCGCTGCTCCAGATCCACGATGCCGCTGAATCGTCGGCCACGCCGCAGCCGTTTTCGCCGCTGACTTTGTCGGCGAAGATCGCATCGAACTGCTGTTCGACGAACTCGCGATGCGCATCCAGCTTCGTCATCAGCGCCGCGTAATCCGCGAAGCCGAGCGACGACGCGAGCAGCGCGCGCTCGTCGTCGGCGACGGGCATCGCATGCGTCTGCGCGTCGTTGCGATACTGCAGCCGATGCTCGACCGTCCGCAGAAACCGATACGCGTCGGTGAGCCCATCGCGCACGGCGGTCGAAACGAGTCCATGCGCCTCCGCGCGCTCGAGCACCGCGAGCGTCGGCCGGATACGAAAATCCGCAGCCTGTCCGCCGCGAATCAACTGGAACACCTGCGCGCTGAACTCGATTTCGCGAATGCCGCCGCGCCCGAGCTTGATGTCGTCGGCCTTGTCGGGGCGCATCGACGCGCGCCGCCGCGCTTCCTGGCGAATCTGCTGATGCAGCGAACGAATCGCCGCGATCACGCCGTAATCGAGATAGCGGCGATAGATGAACGGCGTCGCGATGGACTCGAGCTGCTTCGCGAGCCGTTGCGCGGAATCGCTCTCGCGCTCGGAAACGAGCCGCGCCTTGATCCACGCATAACGCTCCCATTCGCGGCCCTGCACGTAGAAATACTCCTCGAGCATGCCGAGGCTGCAGACGAGCGGACCGGAATCGCCATTCGGGCGCAGCCGCATGTCCACGCGAAACACGTAGCCGTCCTCGGTGAGTTCCGCCAGCGCGCCGATCAGCCGCCGTCCAAGCCGCGTGAAAAACTCCTGCGTCGTCAGCGGGGAGCGCTTGCCGCCCGCCGTTTCGCCGTCCTCTTCGTAGACAAAGATAAGGTCGATATCCGACGACGCATTCAGTTCGCGCCCGCCGAGCTTCCCCATGCCGACGACGCCGAGCGTCAGCCGTTCCCCGTCCGGTCCGCGCGGTTCGCCAAATAGCGCTTCCAGATCCGCCGACAACACCGCGAGCGCGCGTTGAATCGTGACTTCGGCGAGGTCCGTCATTGCGCCGGTGACTTCGGCGACATCGGCCGCGCCCGACAGATCGCGTTCCATCACGGTGCAGAAAACATCGGTGCGCAGCCGGCGCAACGCGGTCTTCAGCGCGGCTTCGTCGAGCGCGCCGCTTTCGCCACAACGCGTGCAGAGTTCCTCGAAACGCGCTTCGATCCATTCGCGCGTGACGGGCGTCTGCGCCCACTGCGCCACGAGCGCCGCGAGTTCGGGACGCGCCGCATAAACACGCGCCGCATAGTTGGAGTAGCCGGAACTGCGCAGAGTCACATCGGTCATGAATGGTTAGGCTCGCTCGTTGCTTTGGGTCGTTTGCTGCTTGCCGATGCCGTCGCCCGGCTGCACCGCCGGGCCTCGCCGGCTTCGCCGCGAGGCTTGCGGGACGCGGCTTTCCGGGCTTTTTCGAGTGTGCGGGCGAAGCCGTCCACGACATACCGTGTGTTACATTGCAGCGTCAAACACGCAAAACTACCATATCGCCGAACAGCCGCAGCATGTCCGACAGCAGACGATCCGTCGACCCGACCGAAGTTGGACAAGCCAAGCCCAGCGGCAACGCCGAGCGCGTCCTGTCGCGTGTCTTAAAAGTCGTCCTCATCGTCGCCGTCGCGATGTACTTCGCGGTGGCGGGCATCTATCTGGGCTTGCGCTATGTGGTGCTGCCGCAGATCGACTCGTTCAGGCCGACCATCGAACAGGCGGTGTCGTCGCGCATTCACGCGCAGCTTCATGTCGGCCGGCTTTCCGCGCGATGGAGCGGCATGCAGCCGACCATCGATATCGATAACCTCCGCATCGACGCCGCCGATGGCTCGCCCGGTCTGGCGGTCCCGCATGCGAGCGCGAGCATCGCGTGGCGGTCGCTGCTGGCGCTGCAGCCGAAGCTGGCCGACCTCACCGTCGATGGTCCCGACGTCATCATCACGCGCAAGGCGAACGGTGAGCTGACGGTCGCCGGCGTGCCGGTTCCGGCGCATCGCACCGGCTCCAACGCATTCACCACATGGTTGCTCGGGCAGCAGCGCATCCTGCTGCGCGATGGCACGCTGCGCTGGCGCGACGCCCAGCGCGATGCACCCGAAATCGCGTTCAAGCGTCTGAAGCTCGCGACCCTGAACGACGGCGCGCGTCACCGTCTCGCGCTGACCGCGCCTGCCGATGGCGACGTTCTGCACGGTCCGCTCGACGTTCGCGCGGACTTTCGCCACGAGCCGTTCACCGCGATGGGCGCGCCCGCGAACTGGACCGGCCGCGTTTATGTATCGACGGGCCCCGTCGATCTGCCGATGCTCGCGCGCTACGTGAAGATGCCGTTCGCGGTCTACGATGGCCGCATCGAAAACCGCATCTGGCTGAACTTCGCACGCGGGCAGCTACAGACGGCAAACGGCGATCTCACGGGCGGCAACATCGCGCTGCGCGTGCGCGCGACGCAGCCGCGTCTCGATCTGCCGGTGGCGCGCTTCGCGTGGACCATCGACAAGAAGGACACCACGTACACGTTGAACCTCTCCGACCTTCGCGCGGAGCTCGGCCAGCCTTCGCTCGAAGACGGCACGACGGTCGCGCGCCTGCTCACGATGCAGACGCTCACGGGCACGTATCGCCCGGCGTCGGTGAACAAGGGGCTGCTGTTTCGCATCGCGGGCGATCAGATCGATCTCGGCATTCTTGCGGAATTTGCGCGCACGCTCCCGCTGCCATCGCGCGTGCTCAACGAACTCGTGCGCTTCAACCCGCGCGGGCAGGTCGCCAACTACACGATCTACACCGAACGCGCCGCGCCCAAGACCGAGGCGGAAGCCAAGCAGCAGCGCGAAAAAGGCGATGCGAAGATCGTCCATTACGCGTTCAAGGCCGAGTTACAGGGCATCAGCGTGCAGGCGCAGGAACCGCCGCCGGGACTGACGATCAACAATCGGCCGCGCGCGGGCATTCCGGGCATCGAGAATCTGTGGGGCGTCGTCGATGCCAACGAGTCGCAAGGCAATATCGTCATCGACACGAAGAACGCGGCCGTGACGATCCCCGGCGCGTTCGACGATCCCCGTCTCACCTTCGATTCCCTGCAAGGCCGCGCGAACTGGACCGTCGCGGACGCCATCGCGCCGGGCGAACTGCGCCGCGCGTTCACCATTCACCTCGACACGCTGCGCATCCGCAACGCCGACGCCGAAGGCGAAGTCACCGCCGCGTACTGGAACCAGGGTCACGGGCGCGGCAATCTCGACCTCAAGGCGAAGGTCGATTATCTGAAGGCGGCGCGCCTCGTCCGCTATCTTCCGACGAGTCTCAACGAACGCGTGCGCGTCTATCTCGGCCATGCGCTGCAGGCGGGCATCGCGCGCAACGGCACGCTCGAGATTCACGGCGACCTCACGCGCTTCCCGTACGCGAAAGCGCCGGACGCGGGCATCTTCCGCATCGAAGCGCCGTTCACGGGCGGCAAGTTCGATCCGACGCCGTTTCCGCCGCGCAAGCTGCAGAACGGCCTGCCGAACTTCTGGCCGGCGTTCGAGGGCATCGACGGCACGTTCAGGCTCGCGCAAAACAAGCTCGCCTTCGATATCCATCGCGGGCATTACAAGGGCGTCGCGGTATCGCGCGTGGCGGGACGCATCGACGATACGGGCAATCGCGAAACCAGGCTGCGGATCGACGGCGAAGCGCGCGGGCCGCTCGCCGACATGCTCGACTATGTCGACAACAGCTCGCTCGGCCTGATGGCCAAGCACGCGACACGCAAGCTCGACACGAAAGGCAACGCGGCGCTCGCGCTCACGCTCGGCATTCCGCGCTATCGGCCGCCGCCGCCCGAACCGCCGCTGCGCACCGACTACAAGGGCTCGCTGACCTTCCTCGACAACGAAGTCGCGTATGGCACGCTGCCGCCGCTCACGCATGTGCGCGGCCGGGCGAACTTCGCCGCGAAGACCGTCAACGTCGATGCGCTCAGCGCGCAACTGCTCGGCGGCGACGTGCGCGCGAGCGGCGGCGTGCAGCCGAACGGCAATTACGCGTTCGACGTGAACGGGCGCATCGGTCCGGATGCGGCGCAGCGTTTCGACGGACGCATCGCACCGCAAGCAGCGGCGCTGCTCAAGCGTATCGATGGCGCGGCGCCCTACGAACTCCACGTGCGCGGTGCGAAAAACGCGCTGCCGAACATGCGCGCGAGCGCGGATTTGAGCGGTATCGGCATCGATCTGCCTGCGCCGTTCGGCAAGGCGAAAGGCGCGCCGATGCCCTTCTCGCTCAGCTTCCAGCCGGCGCCCGGCGGCGCTTCCGGTCTGCATGATGCGCAACTCGTCTTCGGCCCGCTCGCGGCGCATTACGAGCTGCAGCAGATCGGGCGGGCGCAGGTGAAAGTCGATCCGCAAAACGCCGCCGAGCCGATGAACGTGCGCGCGCAACTCAAGGCCGTGCGCGGCGCAATTGCGCTCAACAAGCCCGCCGATTTGCCAGCCGAGGGCGTGAGCGCCGTCGCGGACATGGACACGCTCGACGCCGACGCGTGGCGCAAAGTCTTCGCCGATACCATCGCTACCGCCGCTACCGGTAGCGCTTCTGCGCAGCCGGCAACGAAACAGGAGCCTCGCGCGAACGCAGATATCAGACAGTTCATTCCGACGCGCGCGGCTGTTCGCATCGGGACACTGAAGCTGCTCGACCGTCGCTGGAACAACATCGACGTCAACGCGACGGAAGATGCGAGGAAATGGCAGGCGAAAATCGCGTCGGACGAAGTATCCGGCAACGTCGCCTTTACGCCTGCCGCGCTAAACGGAAGCCCCGGCGCGATACAGGCGCGGCTCGACAAGGTGGTGATTCCCGAGAAGGCTACAGGCGCGCCCGCCGAAAAGATCGCGAGCAAGCCGCCGCGCAACATGCCGTCCATCGACGTGATCGTCAACGAGCTGGTCTACCGCGGACACGGCCTCGGGCGGCTCGAGGTGGACGCGCACAACGAAATCATCGCCGACGAGCCGATCTGGACGCTCGACAAACTCGAACTCGCCAATCCCGACGCGACGCTCACGGCGAACGCGACGTGGCGCACGCTGCCCGCGCCGGCGACCGCCAGCGGCGATGACTCGAGGCCGCGCCGCACAACGCTCGGCTTTACGCTCGATGTCGCCAATGGCGGGCAGTTCCTCGACCGCTTCGGCCTGCCGCACACCGTCAACGGCGGCGCGGGCAAGATCTCGGGGCACGCGGCCTGGAACGGCAGCCCGGCGGCCGTGGATATGAACACGCTCGATGGCAAGGTCGGCGTCGATCTTCGTCATGGGCAGATTCTGCGCGCGCCGGGCGCGGCCAAGTTGCTCGGCATCTTCAGCGTGCGCAGTCTCGCCAATCTGTTGACGCTGCATTTTGAGGATGTCGTCGGCAAGGGATTGCCGTTCGAGAAGATCACCGGCAACGCGCGCATTGAAAACGGCATCAGCCGGACCGACGACCTGCTGATGGTCACGCCGCCCGCCCGCGTGCAGATGCAGGGCGTCGTGAACCTGCCGAAGCAGACGCAGGATTTGCGCGTCAAGGTGGTGCCGACGATCGGCGCGGGCGCGGTCGCAATCGGTGCGGCGGTGATCAATCCGCTGCTCGGTCTGGGCGCGCTCGCCGCCGATCTCGCGCTCTCGAAGTCCATCCAGAAGGCGTTCGCGATGGACTATTCGATCACCGGAACGTTGACGAAGCCCGTCGTCCAGCGTCTGCATGGCGATCAGGGTAAGATCGAATCACCCGCGGCCGTCGCGATTCCGTCAGTCGCTCCATAACGCGGAGCGCACCTTCGTTCCGCCTCGTCCCGCCTCGTCAGATTCACCAACCGGCGCACAACATGAACGAACCATCGAGCGAAAGCGCGGCGCAGCCGTTTCACGTCGCCGCGCTGCAAATGGTGAGCACGCCCGACCGCGACCGCAATCTCGCCGAAGCGGGACGGCTCATCGCCGAAGCGGCGCAAGGCGGCGCGCAACTGGTGCTGCTGCCGGAATACTTCTGCTTCATGGGCTTCAAGGACACGGACAAGCTCGCTATCGGCGAAACGCCCGGCGACGGTCCCATTCAACAGTTTCTTTCCGATGCCGCGCGTGAGCATCGCGTGTGGATCATCGGCGGGACGCTGCCGTTGAAATCGCCGGAAGCGTCGCGCGTGCTCAACACCACGCTCGTTTTCGATGCGAACGGCAAACAGGCCGCGCGCTACGACAAGATTCACCTGTTCAATTTCGAAAAGGGCGAGGAATCGTTCGACGAAGCCCGCACCATCTGCCCCGGCGGCGAAGTGCGGACCTTCGATGCGCCGTTCGGACGCGTCGGCCTGTCCGTCTGCTACGACCTCCGGTTTCCGGAGCTGTACCGGAAGATGGGCGATTGCGCGTTGATCGTCGTGCCGTCCGCGTTCACCTACACGACCGGCAAGGCGCACTGGGAAACGCTGCTGAAGGCGCGGGCGATCGAGAACCAGTGCTACGTGCTCGCCGCGGCGCAAGGCGGCAGGCACGAGAACGGGCGGCGCACGTGGGGCCATAGCATGCTGATCGATCCGTGGGGCGAAGTCGTCGCGATGCGCGAGGAAGGCGCGGGCGTCGTCGCGGGCGCGGTCGATCCGGCGCGCATCGCCGAAGTGCGGCAGAGCTTGCCGGCGTATCGGCATCGGGTGATCGGCTGAATGGACTTGAAGACGGGCGTTCTCCCCTGCACATGGCCTCATCGGCGCCGGACAGTAGAATAGTCCGACACAATCGCTCGAACACGCTAAATCACGCTAATCACGCAATAGGCACCGCATGAACATCATCGAACCCGGCATTCGCAACCTCGTCACGGCAAAGGACGTCTTGCTGACGCCCTATGGACTCGACGAAGGCGTCATTACGCGTACGCTCGCGGAAATTTTCACGCACCGCGTCGATTACGCCGACCTCTATTTCCAGTCCACGCGCAGCGAAGCGTGGAGTCTCGAAGAAGGCATCGTCAAATCGGGCAGTTTCAGCATCGATCAGGGCGTCGGCGTGCGGGCCGTCTCGGGCGAGCGCACGGCTTTCGCCTATTCCGACGATCTTTCGCCCGAATCCATCCGCCAGGCCGCGTACGCGACTCGCGCGATCGCCAAGGCGGGCGGCGGAAAGCACAAGGTGAAGCCGGCGAGCACGCTCACCGGCGTGTCGGGCCGCGATCTTTATCTGCCCGCCGATCCGCTGCATTCGCTCGATGCGAACGCGAAAGTGAAGCTGCTTGAGCGCGTCGAGAAAATGGCGCGCAGCCGCGATCCCCGCATCGTCCAGGTGATGGCGGGCCTCGCGGGCGAATACGACGTGGTGCTCGTCGCCCGCAGCGACGGCGCGCTCGCGGCGGACGTGCGCCCGCTCGTGCGCGTGTCCGTGACGGTGATCGCCGAGCAGAACGGCCGGCGCGAGATCGGCACCGGCGGCGGCGGCGGACGCTTCGACTACGGCTATTTCACCGACGACATCCTGAACAAATACGTCGACGACGCCGTGCACGCGGCGCTCGTCAACCTCGAAGCGCGACCTGCTCCGGCTGGCGCGATGACCGTGGTGCTCGGGCCGGGCTGGCCGGGCGTGCTGCTGCACGAAGCAGTCGGCCACGGGCTGGAGGGCGATTTCAACCGCAAGGGATCGTCGGCGTTCGCGGGACGCATCGGCGAGCAGGTGGCGGCGAAGGGCGTGACGGTCGTCGATGACGGGACGCTGCCGAATCGGCGCGGCTCGCTCAATATCGACGATGAAGGCAACCCGACGCAATGCACGACGCTGATCGAAGACGGCATCCTGAAGGGCTACATCCAGGATTCGCTGAATGCGCGGCTGATGAAGATGCCGGTGACGGGCAACGCGCGCCGCGAATCGTACGCCGCGCTGCCGATGCCGCGCATGACGAACACGTACATGCTCAACGGCGACAAGGACCCGCAGGAGATTCTCGCTTCGGTGAAAAATGGCTTGTACGCGGTGAATTTCGGCGGCGGCCAGGTGGATATCACCAACGGCAAGTTCGTGTTCTCGGCGTCCGAGGCGTACATGATCGAGGACGGCAAGATCACGTATCCGGTGAAGGGCGCGACGCTGATCGGCAGCGGGCCGGAATCGCTCAAGTACGTGACGATGATCGGCAACGACATGTCGCTCGATAGCGGCGTCGGCGTGTGCGGCAAGGAAGGCCAGAGCGTGCCGGTGGGCGTCGGTCAGCCGACGCTGCGCATCGAGAAGATGACGGTGGGCGGCACGGTTTGATGCGTGCGGGTTTTCCGCATCGATTTTGTCTCGGATCGTCGTCCGGGTCGTCTCCGATGCGGATTTCCCGCGTTTTGATGCGCTGCGGCTTGTCAGCGGCGCACGTTTGAGGTTATAAAGTCAGTCAACCTTTTTTGCGATACACCTTCGACCCGCCATGTCCGCCAAGTTTTACTTTTATTTCTTTTGGCATCTCAAGCCGCTGGCGGATCGAGAGGGGTGAGTCGTAGCTAAAGACACAAACCGAATTCCCGAAAAACCGCCAGCGAGTCTGGCGGTTTTTTTTCGCCGCTTATTTTTGATCGATGCCGTTGGAGAACCGATATGCCCCCGCACAATACCGATGACGTTCGAATTCGCGAGTTGAAAGAACTCGTCCCGCCCGCGCATTTGATCCGCGAATTCCCGTGCACGGAGCCGGTGTCCGACCTCATCTTCAATGCGCGGCAATCGATGCATCGCATTCTGCACGGGATGGATGACCGGCTGATCGTCATTATCGGCCCATGCTCGATTCACGATCCGAAGGCGGCGCTGGAGTATGCGGGGCGGTTGATCGAGCAGCGGAAGCGGTTTGCGGGCGAGCTGGAAATCGTGATGCGCGTGTATTTCGAAAAACCGCGCACGACGGTGGGCTGGAAGGGGTTGATCAACGATCCGTATATGGATAACAGCTTCAAGATCAACGACGGGTTGCGCAAGGCGCGCGAGCTGCTGATGAATATCAACGAGATGGGTTTGCCGGCTGGCACTGAGTATCTCGACATGATCAGCCCGCAATATATCGCCGATCTCATCTCATGGGGCGCGATTGGGGCGCGGACTACGGAATCGCAGGTGCATCGGGAACTGGCTTCGGGGCTTTCTTGTCCTGTCGGATTCAAGAACGGCACGGATGGGAACGTGAAGATCGCCGTCGATGCGATCAAGGCTGCGTCGCAACCGCATCATTTTTTGTCGGTCACGAAGGGCGGGCATTCGGCGATTGTTTCTACTGCGGGTAATGAAGATTGCCACATCATTTTGCGTGGCGGGAAATCGCCGAACTTCGATGCGGCTTCGGTTGACGCGGCTTGCAGTGATATCGGAAAGGCCGGGTTGGCTGCGCGGTTGATGATCGATGCCAGTCATGCTAATAGCTCGAAGAAGCATGAGAATCAGATTCCGGTTTGCGAGGATATTGGGCGGCAACTCGCTGCCGGGGATGAGCGGATTGTCGGCGTGATGGTGGAATCGCACCTTGTTGCTGGGCGGCAGGATCTGAAGGAGGGGTGTGAGCTTACCTATGGGCAGAGCGTTACTGATGCTTGTATTGGGTGGGACGAGAGTATCGGACTGCTTGAAGGACTCGCGGCTGCAGTTAAGCAGCGGCGGGTTTTGAGGGGTGGGGGCAATTGAGGAAACCGCATCGTGCGGTCGACATGATCTCGGCCGACCGCACTGCGTAAGATTACTTCAGTCTCAGATTCGATGAGTCAAGTCTGAACTCATCGTCAATTCCCAATTTCTGCATGATTGCCGGCAGCACTTGGTGGACGAGTCTCATGCCGACTAGTAGATCGCTCAATAGATATCGGGATGCAGGCGCGACTTGTTGAGCCCTAAACTCTCAGCCTCAGCCTTATGCCCGAGGGGATTGTGATCTCCATGAACGATCTCCATCAACTCTACTTTTAGTGGCACGCCGGCACGAAACGCACGTTCCTTTGCCAGCGCGATCCAATCCTTATAATCATTGATCACTTCTCGCCTGAAATATTGGGTCTTAAGGCCGTACTCTTCAGATTCCACGGCATGCGCGACGGATACTTAAAGGCGGTTATCAATGTCGCACGTGCTCCCAAAGCACATCCTTCCCCCCATCCGCCCGATTCAACACCCTAGCCACCACAAACAACAAATCCGACAACCGATTGACATACCGTCTCGGCGCCTCATTAACCGCCTCAGCCTCAACACGCCCCAACGCAACAATCGCCCTTTCCGCGCGCCGGCAAATGGTGCGAGAAACATGCGCCAAAGCCGCCGCCCTCGACCCGCCCGGCAAAATAAACTCTTTGAGCGGCGGCAATGTCCCGTTGTATTCAGCCAACCACCCATCCAGCCGCTCGAGATGCGCATCCGAAATCATCGAATGCCCCGGAATCGACAATTCCCCGCCTAAATCAAACAAATCGTTTTGAACGGACGTCAAGGCATCGCGAATATCGGTCGGCAACGGCTCGCATAACAAAACGCCCAACGACGAATTCAACTCGTCCACATCGCCAATCGCCGCAATACGCGCATCGTCTTTCAAAACGCGTCGGCCATTGCCGAGACCGGTGGTGCCATCGTCGCCAGTGCGCGTGGCGATCTTGCTCAGGCGGTGTCCCATCACTGCTCCTCGATTATCAAAGCGTCAAAACCAGCCGCCCCATTATAGGCACGCCCCTCCTCGGCTCCGTCCTGCGCGTAAAATGAGGTAACGCGTCACGGCATCGCGCAGACGGTCCGCGATCGCCGCCAAGAACCGCACAAAAGCCGCAAAAAAGCCCGGAGACATCCCGTGAACCACCCCGCCGAACACGCCGCCATCCAGCACGCGCGCCGCCCCTTCCCCGCCGCGCTCCTCGAATCGCTCAAAGCACACTTTGGCGACCGCGTCTCGACCTCGGAAGCCGTGCGCGAACACCACGGCCGCGACGAATCGCCGTTCGATCCGCAACTGCCCGACGCCGTCGTCTTCGCGCGCAGCACGGAGGAAGTGCAGGCCATCGTCCGCCTGTGCGCGCAATATGACGTGCCGATCATCCCCTACGGCAACGGATCGTCGCTCGAAGGGCATCTGCTCGCGGTGCAAGGCGGCGTGTCGATCGACCTGTCGGAAATGAACAAGGTCATCTCGATCAACCCCGAAGACCTCACCGCGACCGTCGAACCGGGCATCTCGCGCAAGCAGCTGAACGAAGCGCTGAAAGACACCGGCCTGTTCTTTCCGATCGATCCGGGCGCGGATGCCAGCATCGGCGGCATGTCGGCGACGCGCGCCTCCGGCACGAACGCGGTGCGCTACGGCTCGATGCGCGAAAACGTGCTCGCGCTGACCGTCGTGCTCGCCGATGGCCGCGTCGTCAAGACCGGCACGCGCGCACGCAAATCGTCGGCGGGCTACGACCTCACGCGGCTCTTCGTCGGCTCCGAAGGCACGCTCGGCGTCATCACCGAAATCACCGTGCGGCTCTATCCGCAGCCGGAAGTGATCTCCGCCGCCGTCTGCGCGTTCCCGTCGATGGGCGACGCCGTGCGCGCCGTCATCGAAACCATTCAGATGGGCGTGCCGATTGCACGCGTCGAATTCGTCGATGCGCTCGCCGTGCGGGCAATCAATCGCCATTCGAACCTGAGCCTGCGCGAATCGCCGATGCTGTTCTTCGAATTCCACGGCACCGAAGCCGGCGTCAAGGAACAGGCGCAGACCGTGCAGGACATCACCGCCGAAAACAGCGGCACCGACTTTGACTGGGCGACGCGTCCCGAAGACCGCAGCCGCCTCTGGAATGCGCGCCACAGCGCCTATTTCGCGATGCTGCAACTCAAGCCCGGCTGCCGCGCCGTCACCACCGACGTCTGCGTACCGATCTCGCGGCTCGCGGAATGCGTCGTGGAGACGGAAAAGGATCTGCTCGGCTCGTCGCTGCCGTGCCCGATCGTCGGCCATGTCGGCGACGGCAACTTCCACGTCGCAATGCTCCTCGATCCCGCGAAGCCCGAAGAACTGGAAGAGGCGGAGCGGCTGAACCGGCGCATCGTCGAACGTGCGCTCAAAGTCGGCGGCACGTGCACGGGTGAGCACGGCGTCGGGCTGCACAAGATGGGCTTCATGATCGACGAGCACGGCGAAGACGGCATCGCGGTCATGCGCTCGATCAAGCAGGCGCTCGATCCGAAGAACCTGATGAATCCGGGCAAGATTTTCAGCTTCACGCAGTAACGCCTCGGCAGCGCGCCCGATGGACGCGGAAGCCCCGAGCGCGCACCATAGGGCGTCGCCGCGTCAGAGACATTCATCGAACAAGCGCCAGCATCACGACCGGCGCCGGGAGGAGACATGAACGCACCCGACGAACTGAAGCCGCCGCTCACGCCGGCCGTATCGCCGAACCTGCCGCACGAGGTTGCGCCGGACCTGTCGCCGGAGCAACTCGCCGAGCGCCAGCGCGAAGTCGTGCAGGCGCTGATGGCCGTGCTGCCGACGCATTGCTTGCTCTTTCGCGACGAAGACACGTCCGTCTACGAATGCGATGGCCTCGCCGCCTATCGCCGCCTGCCGCTCGCCGTCGTGCTGCCGGAAACCGAGGCGCAGGTGCAGCGCGTCGTGCAAATCTGCGCGCGGCTTGCCGTGCCCATCGTTCCGCGCGGCGCGGGCACCGGGCTATCGGGCGGCGCGATGCCGATCCGGCATGGCATCGTGCTGTCGCTGGCGCGGTTCCGCAAGATCGTCGAAGTCGATCCGTACGCGCGCACCGCCACGGTCCAGCCGGGCGTGCGCAATCTCGCGATATCCGAGGCCGCCGCGCCTTTTGGGCTCTATTACGCGCCGGACCCGTCGTCGCAGATCGCATGCACCATCGGCGGCAACGTCTCCGAGAATTCGGGCGGCGTGCATTGCCTGAAGTACGGCCTCACCGTGCATAACGTGCTGCGCGTGCGCGCCGTGACGATGGAAGGCGATGTCGTCGAATTCGGCTCGCTCGGGCCGGACGCGCCGGGGCTGGATCTGCTGGCCGTGCTGATCGGCAGCGAAGGCATGTTCGCGATCGTCACCGAAATCACCGTCAAGCTGATTCCGAAGCCGCAGACCGCGCAGGTCATCATGGCGAGCTTCGACGACGTCGTGAAAGGCGGCAACGCGGTCGCGGCGATCATCGCGGCGGGCATCATTCCCGCCGGTCTCGAAATGATGGACAAGCCCGCGACGCGCGCCGTCGAAGAGTTCGTCAACGCGGGCTACGACACCGACGCCGCCGCCATCCTGCTTTGCGAATCCGACGGCACCTACGACGAAGTCACCGAGGAAATCGTTCGCATGACGGCGGTGCTGCGCGAGCACGGCGCGACGCGCATCCAGATTTCGCGGTCGGAAGCCGAGCGTCTTAAGTTCTGGTCGGGGCGGAAGAACGCGTTCCCGGCCGCCGGCCGCATCTCGCCCGACTACTACTGCATGGACGGCACGGTGCCGCGCCGCGCCATCGGGCCGCTGCTCGCGCGCATCGAAGAGATGGAGAAGAAATACGCGCTGCGCTGCATCAACGTGTTTCATGCGGGCGACGGCAACATGCATCCGCTCATTCTGTTCAACGGCAACGATCTGGACGAGTGGCATCGCGCGGAAGCGTTCGGCTCGGACATCCTCGAGGCATGCGTCGAACTGGGCGGGACCGTGACGGGCGAGCATGGCGTGGGCATCGAAAAGATCAATTCGATGTGCGTGCAGTTTTCGCCCGAGGAGCGCGACGCGTTTCACGCGGTCAAGCGCGCGTTCGATCCGCCGGGGCTGCTTAATCCGGACAAGGGCATCCCGACGCGCGCGCGGTGCGCCGAGTACGGAAAGATGCACATTCGCGGCGGGCTGCTGCCGCATCCCGAACTGCCGCGCTTCTAACCCGCGACGCGCTGCGCTATCCACGTTTGTCCGGGTATGGCTGCGTTAAGCGGCCGGTACAATCGACCGGACAGGCGGCACCGCCACTACAGCAGTCGAAACGAAGAGCGGGACATCCATGGAACAGGACGACATCGTCGCCGGCTGGTCGGAGCGGATCGCCCGCGCCACCGAAGCCGGCACGCCGCTGCGCATCCGGGGCGGCGGGACGAAGGACTGGTACGGCCAGACGCTCCAGGGTGAGATTCTCGACACGCGCGTGCATCGCGGCATCGTCGAGTACGATCCGGCGGAACTCGTCATCACCGCGAAAAGCGGCACACCGCTCGCCGAAGTCGAAGCCGCGCTGCGGGCGCACGGCCAGATGCTGCCGTTCGAGCCGCCGCACTTCGGCCGCAATGCGACGCTCGGCGGCTGCATCGCGGCGGGCATCGCGGGGCCGCGCCGCGCCTGGACCGGCGCGCCGCGCGATTTCGTGCTGGGCGCGGTCGTCATGAACGGACACGGGCAAGTGCTGCACTTCGGCGGGCAAGTGGTCAAGAACGTCGCGGGCTATGACGTCTCGCGGCTGATGGCCGGGTCGCTCGGCACGCTCGGCCTGATCCTCGAACTGTCGATCAAGGTGTTGCCGCGCCCCGTCGCCGAAGCCACGCTCAAATTCGACATGCACGCCACCGACGGCGTGCGCAAGCTCAACGAATGGGGCGGCCATCCGTTGCCGATCAACGGCAGCGCGTGGCGCGACGGCACGCTGGCGCTGCGTCTCGCGGGCGCGGAAGCCGCCGTCAAGACCGCGCGCAACACGCTCGGCGGCGAAGTGGTCGATGCCGTCGAGGCCGACCGCTTCTGGATCGCCATGCGCGAGCAGACCGACCCGTTCTTCGCCGTGATCGAGCCGCGCTCGGCGCTGTGGCGTCTCGCGCTGCCGTCGATTGCGGAACCGCTGCATCTGCCGGGCGCGCAGCTGATGGAATGGGGCGGCGCGCAACGCTGGTGGATCACGGACAC
Organism: Caballeronia sp. RCC_10; assembly: GCF_041360715.1. Lineage (NCBI taxonomy): Bacteria > Pseudomonadati > Pseudomonadota > Betaproteobacteria > Burkholderiales > Burkholderiaceae > Caballeronia > Caballeronia sp. RCC_10. The sequence goes on along the minus strand of NZ_JBFUPT010000017.1, from coordinate 33,064 downwards.
CGATCCGCAGACCGTTCGCATCAGCGCGAAGCAGGCGGGCGGCCACGCGACGATCTTCCGCGCCGGCTCGGCCTATGACCGTAATGCAGGCGTATTCACGCCGCTGCCTGCGCCGCTGATGAAGATTCATCGCGGACTGAAGGCGGTGTTCGATCCGGCGCGCGTGTTCAACCGCGGGCGGCTGTATCCCGACTTCTAGGCCAACCGAGCGGACTGAGCGATGCAAACCAATCTCGCCGATTTCATCCGCGGCACGGCCGACGGCGACGAAGCCGACGCCATCCTGCGCAAGTGCGTGCACTGCGGCTTCTGCACGGCGACCTGCCCGACGTACCAACTGCTCGGCGACGAACTCGACGGACCGCGCGGGCGCATCTACCTGATGAAGCAGATGTTCGAAGGCGCGCCCGTCACGCGCAGCACGCAGACGCATCTGGACCGCTGCCTGACGTGCCGCAACTGCGAGAGCACGTGTCCGTCGGGCGTGCAGTACGGCAAGCTCGTCGAGATCGGGCGCAAGGTGGTCGAGGAGAAAGTCGAACGGCCGATGCGCCAGCGCCTGCAACGCCGCCTGCTCGCGAGCTTTCTGCCGAACAGCACGCTCTTCACGCCCGCGATGAAGCTCGGGCAGCAGTTTCGCGGCATCCTTCCGCGCACGCTGCGCGCGAAGATACCGGTCGCGCAAAAGCCGCTCGCGCAGCCGACGCGCAAGCACGCGCGCAAGATGCTGATGCTCGCCGGATGCGTGCAGCCCGCGATGATGCCGAACGTGAACATCGCGACGGCGCGCGTGTTCGATGCGCTCGGCATCGAGATCGTGACCGCGCCGGATGCCGGCTGCTGCGGCGCGATCCGCCTGCATCTCGGCTATAACGACGACGCGCTCGGCGACGTGCGCAACAACATCGACGCCTGGTGGCCGTATGTGGAGAACGGCGTCGAGGCCATCGTGATGAATGCGTCGGGCTGCGGCGCGACCGTAAAGGAGTACGCGCATCTGATGCGCAACGATCCGATGTACGCGGAGAAGGCGCGGCGCATCGTCGATCTGACGCGCGATCTCGCCGAAATCCTGCCGCTGTACGAGGAAGAGCTCGTATCGATCGCGCGGCGGCGGGGCGTGCATACCGTCGCGTTTCATCCACCGTGCACGCTGCAGCACGGGCAGCAGATTCGCGGGCGCGTCGAGGCGTTGCTGACGGCGCTCGGCATCGAAGTGCGCCTGCCTGCGGATAACCACATTTGCTGCGGATCGGCGGGAACGTATTCGGTGCTGCAACCGAAGCTCTCCTACGCGCTGCGCAACCAGAAGCTCGATCGGCTGGAGAAGACCGAACCGCAGATGATCGTGTCGGCGAACGTGGGCTGCATCGCGCATCTGCAAAGCGGCACGTCGACGCCGGTCACGCACTGGATTCAACTTTTGGAGCATCTGCTATACGGCTAGGCGGCTTCGTATAATTGCCCGCTTACTGTCCGATTTGCTCCGAAAGCCGCTCACGCATGTCCATCGCACACCATCTCGCAGAAGTCCGGCAACGCATCGCGCAGGCGGCACAAAGCGCATCGCGCGATCCCGCGTCGGTCAGGCTGCTGGCCGTTTCCAAGACCTTTCCCGCCGACGACGTGCGCGCAGCCTTCGACGCCGGCCAGCGCGCGTTCGGCGAGAACTACGTGCAGGAAGGCGTGACGAAGATCGCGGCGCTGGCCGAGTTGCGCGGCGAAATCGAATGGCATTTCATCGGGCCGCTGCAATCGAACAAAACGAAGCTCGTCGCGGAACAGTTCGACTGGGTGCATTCGATCGACCGCCTGAAGATCGCGGAGCGGCTGTCCGCGCAGCGTCCCGAAGGCGCAGCGGCGCTGAATGTCTGCGTGCAGGTGAACGTGAGCGGCGAGGCGTCGAAGAGCGGCGTCGAACCCGCCGATGCCGCCGCGCTCGCCCATGCGATCGCCGCTCTGCCCGGCTTGCGGCTGCGCGGACTGATGGCGATTCCCGAACCCGCCGATACGCTCGACGCCCAGCGCGCGCCCCACGCCCGCCTGCGCGCACTGATGGACGCCCTGCGCGCCGACGGCCTCGATCTCGACACGCTCTCGATGGGCATGTCCGCCGATCTCGAAGCGGCCGTGATCGAAGGCGCGACGATGGTCCGCATCGGCACCGCGATCTTCGGCGCACGCGATTACACGAACTAATTACCCACTCCTTTTTCTTCTATGAAAATCGCATTCATCGGCGGCGGCAACATGGCCGCGGCGCTCATCGGCGGTCTCGTCAAACGCGGCGTCGCGCCGGCAGATATCTATGCCATCGACATCAACGACGACGCGCGCGCGCGGACCGCGAAGGAGTTCGGCGTCGCGACGGGCGCGGCCATCGACGCCACGCTCGGCGCATACGACGCCATCGTGCTGGCGGTCAAGCCGCAGGTGCTCAAAAGCGTCGCGGAGGCGCTGGCGCCGCATCTGTCGCAGCAGACCATCATCAGCATCGCGGCGGGAATTCGCGCGACGGACCTCTCGCGCTGGCTCAACGGTCACACGCAGATCGTGCGCACGATGCCGAATACGCCGGCGCTCATCGGCATGGGCGTGACGGGGCTGGCCGCGCTGCCCGGCGTCGGCGAGGCCGCGAAGGCGCTTGCATCGCAAGTTCTCGAGGCGGTTGGCACGACCGTCTGGTTCGACGACGAAGCGAAGCTCGACGCCGTCACCGCCATCTCCGGCAGCGGCCCGGCTTACGTGTTCTATTTCATCGAAGCGATGCAGGAAGCGGCACGCGCGCTCGGCATGGACGAGGAACAGGGCCGCGCACTCGCCGTCGCGACGTTCACCGGCGCGGCGCAGCTTGCGGCGCAATCCGGCGAGCCGGCGAGCGTGCTGCGCGAACGCGTGACATCGAAAGGCGGCACGACGGCGGCGGCGTTGGCTTCCTTCGACGCACAGGGGGTGAAGGATGCGATCGTGCGCGGCGCGCTGGCCGCACAAGCGCGGGCGAAAGAGATGGGAGATGAATTAGGCGCGGCGTAACCGGCGGCGGCGAGCGTCAGCCGAGATCAAGCACGTTGTCGCGCAACGAAACATGTTGCCGCAGCGGATCGCGCTCGCTGATCGCGAGCATGTTCGGGGCGACCTCGTAGAAGCCGGCATAAGCCACGTCCGCGAGCGGTTTGCGGATGTCCTGCGCGTCGGTTTTCAGCGTTTCGACGAGAATGACCGGCGCGCATCGTTTCAAAGTTTCTTTAGCGCCTCTTAGCACGTCGAACTCCATGCCCTTGACATCGAGCTTGAGAAAATCGACGCGTTCCATTTGCAGGGAATCGATGCTGATCATCGGCACTTCGACGTCGCGTCCGGAAGCGTAAGACACGTCCTGACCGATGCTCAGTGTGTCTTTTATTTCGCGCAGTTCGAGACTGCCGAAACTTCCGGCCGCGTGATAATCGGGCTGCGGAATTTCGATTTCACCGACGCGCTCGCCCAGCGCAGCGAGTTTCGCACGCGCATTCATGCAATTGTTGATCGCGACATTACCGGCCAGCGCGTAACACACGATTTTCTGTGCCTCGAAACTCGGCACGCGACCCCAGGCGTACATTCGCCGCGCCCGATCTATTGAGCAGTTGATGACCGACGCCATACGTGAAACCGTCCTTAAACGCGACATCGTTTCGATTGACGATCATGCTGCCGTGATTCGACGCGGCTAAAACGTAAGCAATGGGGCGTTCTGGAAATCACATGGCTCAGAGAGGTTAGAAAGTCATCTGGCCAGTCTAGTGTCCAGATGACCGAGTGCAACTTGATCGAGCGCGACGATTGTCATGTCACTGCGAGCCCGAAAGCCGCGCTGCTGCCCTTATAACTTCTGCACCACGAATTCGATGCCGCATTCCGAGAACGCGGTGCGTGTCTGATCGAATCGCTCCATGCCTCGCAGAAACGCGTGATTCAGGCGCTCGACCTTCTCCACGTTCACTTCGCCGTCGAACTCGCGCAGCATGTCGAGCACGTTGATCGACACCGGCGACCAGCTCCTGCGCTTGAACATCGTGAAGGTATGCTTGTGATCGCCATTGAACGTGGATGGCCACACGCCCTGCTCGTACATGTCCTCGTCCGGCACCGTAATGACGAGATGTCCGCCGGGCTTCACCACGCGCAGCCAGTTCCGCATTGCGATGCGCGGATCGACCATGTGTTCCAGGCAGTGTCCCGAATACGCGAAATCGAAGGCGCCGTCGGGCACGTTCGCGAGCTGTTGCGCATCGCCCTGCGGCATATCGTAGACCGTCACGGTCTGGATGCGGGGGAATAGCTGCGCGTAAGCCGCGATGCTGTCGTTTCCCCCGCCGATGTCGATACCCATCCCCACGAGCCAGCGATTGCTGAACCGCGCGTCCTGCAGCCGGCGGTTGAGCGAGACGCACGTCGTGCCGGGAAGGTCCAGGTAAAGCACGGACGGCTGCGTGACATCGCCCGGAAGAATCCACGCGCTCAGTTCGTAGTCGCCCCAGGCGCGCGGCCAGAGAACGGCGTAGCCGGTGTCTTCGGCGAGCCAGTGCAGCGAGTGCGTGGCCTCGAACTCGCCGAGCAATGCGAGAAAGCGCGCTTCCTGATCGAAGGCGTGCGGGACGGAATCGGGCAGCGCGCCGTGCGCCACTTGAAAGTTGCGGCGATAAATCCGCACGTCGTCGATCAGGATCAGCGCATTGGCCGCGCGGCCCTTTAATAATGCAAGTTCGTCGATGAGCGGCAGGCGCGTCGCGGACGAGTGGCTTGCGTCGTTATAGCTGGCATCGCCGAAGTCCGCGCCGGGAAAATGGGCGTCGAGAAAAATCAGACAACGCTGCTGCGCGATTGCGCTTTGCACGCGATCGGATTCCAGAAAATCGATGCTGTCCGACTTCGCGACATATAGCCGCTCATTCTGCGCCGCCTTTCGATGAAGATCCTCGTAAAGCTCGCAGGAAAGCGCGTGACGCATGCCGCTATTCAACGCATGCCGGCAGGAGTTCCCAAGACCGTAACCTGTTTCGACAAACTGCGTGATTTTGTGTCGATCAACGAGCGTTGCCACGTTGAACCGCGCGAGAAAACCCATGACTATTACCCTGTATTGAGGTGACAAGCTGTCGCGCACAGGCGTTGTCACTACTGTGACTAACACGACAGGAGCTATGCAATGCCTCGAGACAGCTGTCGGAGACGATCGGGAAGAGTTAATACATTCGAGAATGCAGATACACCCGATGACTTTCGACAGTAACAGAATGGCTATGCGCGCGACGATTTACGCGACCATTTGTATCGTTCGGCGATTCGATTGGAAGCCGTATGCACATTCGGCGCCGGCTTCGGCAAAGCGAAACCGGCGCGGAATTCATCCGCAAAAGGCGATCAGCCCGCGAGCGCGTATTGCAGCGCGATTCCCGCGAACAATACGCCGCCGAGCCAGTTGTTGTGCTTGAACGCAGCGAAACATGCCATGCGCTCGCGATCGCGGATCAGCACGTAGTGATACACCGCGCAGCCCGCTGCCGCCGCCCAGCCGAGCCAGTACGGCCAGCCGAAATGAAGCGCCACGCCGATCCACACGTACACCGCGAGCGTCGCCGCGTAGCACAGCATGACCGCGAGCACGTCGTATCGGCCGAAGGTAAGCGCGGAAGTGCGAATGCCGATCTTGATGTCGTCGTCGCGATCGACCATCGCGTATTCGGTGTCGTAGGCGACGGACCAGCAGACGTTGGCGGCGAGCATGATCCACGCGAGCATCGGCACCTGATCCTGGACGGCGGCGAAGGCCATCGGGATGCCGAAGCCGAACGCGATGCCGAGATACGCCTGCGGTATCGCGAAGAAGCGCTTCGTGAACGGATACGTCCCTGCGACAAACAGCGCGAAAACCGAAAGCTGCTTCGTCAGCGTGTTGAGCGGCAGGATCAGCAGAAACGCCACGAGCGACAGCGCCGCCGCGAGCGCCACCGCTTCCCACGCCTTGATCTTGGCGGAGGTGATCGGCCGCTCGGCGGTGCGCTTCACGTAGCGGTCGAAGTCGCGGTCGGCGTAATCGTTGATTGCGCAGCCCGCCGAGCGCATGAGCAGCGTGCCTATCGCAAAGATGACGATCAGCATCAGCGATGGACGGCCATCCGACGCGATCCATAGCGCGTTGAGCGTCGGCCACAACAGCAGCAGGCTGCCGATGGGCTTGTCGAGGCGCACGAGGCGCATGTAGAGCGGGAGACGGGCGAGCATGGCGGGCGGCATGAAGTCGATGGGCTATTTTAGACCACCGTCCCGCGTGCGGACTTCGCGTGCTCGACGTCCCAAAAAGCAAAAACCCGTGCTTCGGATCGCACGGGTTCTTGTCAGCATCGACGCAGTGCCGCTTTACGCGAGCATCGAGCGCAGCATCCACGCAGTCTTTTCGTGCGTTTGCATGCGTTGCGTGAGCAGGTCGGCGGTCGGCTCGTCGTTCGCGGCTTCCGTTGCCGGGAAGATTTCGCGTGCGGTGCGCACGACGGCTTCCTGACCTTCCACCAGCTGGCGAATCATGTCTTCCGCTTCCGGCACGCCTTCGGCTTCAGGAATCGACGACAGCTTCGCGAACTCACGATAGCTGCCCGGTGCATGCACGCCCAGCGCGCGAATGCGTTCCGCGATGGAATCGACGGCCGTCGCGAGTTCCGTGTACTGCGTCTCGAACATCAGATGCAACGTGTTGAACATCGGACCCGTGACGTTCCAATGGAAGTTGTGCGTCTTCAGATACAGCGTGTACGTGTCTGCCAGCAGCCGGGACAGGCCGTCAGCAATGCGCTTGCGGTCCTTGTCGCTGATGCCGATATTGACGGCCGGTGCTGGTGTGCCATTTTTCTTCGCCATGATGACTCCGTAAGAGAGTGATACGAACGTTATGCATGCCCTGCCGGCGAACGGATCTCGGACTCCGATCGTTTCGCCGGCCGACGTTTTCGAGCGCTCGACAGTTTATCTTAGAAACGTCTGTGCCTTCCTGCCCTGCAAGGCAGCCAAGCGCTGCGAACCGCGTCGTACGGCCGCATCCGCCCGGCGTCTCATGCAAAGACGCCCGCACCCGCGCCATGCAGCGCACTCGCGACGACGAACCCATAACCGGTCGCGACGATGCCAAACGCAAGCGCCACCCGCACGCCGCGCGATGCCTGGCGGCTCGTCGTTTCGACGCAGTTCACCGCCTGTCCGATGATGTGGATAGCCTGAGCCATGATCTTTCTCCCTGATCTATCGCAGTCGCCGCGCGTCTCGCGTTAGACGGCTGCGGTGTCGTTTTCGTCGATGTCGACGCGCTGCCCGAGTGCCGCGAGCGCATCCGCGACGCCTTGCGCATAGGCCGGATCGGCGCGGCGAAAGTGCTGCAATTGCCGTGCGACGATGCCGTTCGGCACGCCATGAATGTGCCGCGCGATGTTGCCGAACAGACGCTCGCGTTGCGCATCGTCGAACAGGCGGAACAGCGCGCCCGGCTGCAAGTAATAGTCGCCGTCCTCACGATGGTCGTACCGATACACGTCGCCCGCCGCGAGCGGCGGCTCATTGACGCTCGCGTCCTGCGCGAACTCGCCGAAGCGGTTCGGCTCGTAGTTCACCGTGCCGCCGAGGTTGCCATCGACGCGCATCGCGCCATCGCGATGAAACGGATTCGCCATCGGCGCACGCGACGCGTTCACCGGAATCTGATGGTGGTTGATCCCGAGCCGGTAGCGCTGCGTGTCGCCGTACGAGAACAGCCGCCCCTGCAACAGACGATCCGGCGAGAAGCCGATGCCCGGCACCACGTTCGCCGGCGTGAACGCCGCCTGCTCGACCTCCGCGAAGTAGTTCTGCGCATTGCGATTCAGTTCGATCACGCCGACATCAATCAGCGGAAAGTCCGCATGCGGCCACACCTTCGTGATGTCGAACGGATTGATGCGGTAGTTCGCGGCCTCGGCCTCGGTCATCACCTGAATGCGGAAATTCCAGCGCGGGAAGTTGCCACGGTCGATGTTGTCGACGAGATCGCGCTGCGCGCTTTCGCGGTCGTTCGCGATCACGGCGGCGGCTTCCGCATCGCTGTAATTCTCGAGCGGTTGCTGCGACTTGAAATGGAACTTCACGTAGGAACGTTCGTTGTCCGCGTTGAGGAACGAGAACGTATGCGAGCCGAAACCGTGCATCTGCCGGTAATTCTTCGGAATGCCGCGATCGCTCATCAGGATAGTCACCTGATGCAGCGATTCCGGATGACGCGACCAGAAGTCCCACGCCGCCACGTTGCTGCGAAGATTCGTGTACGGATCGCGCTTCTGCGTGTGGATGAAATCGGGAAACTTCAACGGATCGCGGATGAAGAACACCGGCGTGTTGTTGCCGACGACGTCCCAGTTGCCTTCTTCCGTGTAGAACTTGATCGAGAAGCCGCGCACGTCGCGTTCGGCGTCGGCGGCTCCGCGTTCGCCCGCGACCGTGGAAAATCGCATGAAGATGGGCGTTTCCTTGCCGATTGCGGAGAAGAGCTTCGCCTTCGTGTAGCGCGAGATGTCGTGCGTCACGCGGAACGTGCCGAACGCGCCGGAGCCTTTTGCGTGCACGCGGCGCTCGGGAATCACTTCACGGTCGAAATGCGCGAGCTTTTCGACGAGCCAGAAATCCTGCAGCGTCACCGGGCCGCGCGGGCCGGCGGTCTGCGAGTTCTGGTTGTCTCCGACAGGTGCGCCGGCGGCGGTCGTGAGTCGTTGGGTCGTCATCGTGATGCTCCTTGATCTATGTTCGCTTGGGATGATGGATGCGTCGCTCACGCGGTGCGGGCGAAGTCGGCGAGGATGTGAAGCGCGACGCCGCGCCAGTCGGACCATGTGGTCGGCACGCGGGCTGGGGACGGGTTGGGGGTCATCGCTTCTCTCCTGGCTGGCTTGTGGGAGAAGCATAACTGGAACTATCGAATAACTATATTCGATTAATTTTATCTATTCGATAGCTTCGGGTTGGTGCCGAAAGGGCGTTGCTAGAAAAGCCTTGCGCGTTGACCGCATAAGGCTTCGATGGCTTACGCCACCGGGTCGGCGCCAAAGCGATTGGTGCCGAGCGTGCCGCGTGTGCAGTACCAGACCAGCAGGATGAGGCCAACGATCGGCACCAGCGAGAGCAACATCCACCAGCCCGACCGCCCGGTGTCATGCAGACGGCGAGCCGTGACTGCGAGCGTCGGCAACAACGTCCCGAGCGCGATCACGCCTTGCAAGACGGCCGCGAAACTCGTCATGGAGTTCCCGCCGAGAACGCCGATGACGGAAATTGCCACATACACCAGTCCGAGAAACAGACTGAAATACCAATACTCGGCGCGGCGAGCACGGCCGTCGAACGTTGCGTATCTGGAGAAGACGGCGCGGACGGCCTGCGAAAAATTCATGAAAGCTCCGTGGTAAGAGGTCGCCGATCTCCGTTTCGGATCGGCTAACCACGGGCGATTCTAGGGTCGTAAGGAGAACGAAAACAGTCTTGAGCCGTTTCCTTGACCAAAAGCGACAAACCGGGACGCTTTCGTCGGAAGCGTCCTCTGAACACGGCCGTAGCGTCTGAAATAATCCTAATGCGGCTCGGCAAGACGCGCTATATCTCGCTAATGAGCGCGAAAACCGTCCATCAATTAACCGCCACCGGCATATCCAGTTTCTTCACGCCCGGCAGCTCACACGCCGCAATTGCATCGCTAATTGCGTCGATGGCGGGCATCCGCGTAAAGCTCTTGCGCCACGCGAGCACGACGCGCCGGTCGGGCACCGGATCGTCGAATGGTACGTAACTGAGCAGGCCAGCGTCGATGCCCGGCGCGTGCGGTTTCACTTCCATCACCGACATGCGCGGCAGCACCGTAATGCCGACGCCGCTCGCGACCATATGGCGAATGGTTTCCAGCGACGAGCCTTCGAACGTCTTCTGAATGCCGTCCGCATTTTGCGAGAAACGCATCAGCTCGGGACAGACGCCCAGAACGTGATCGCGGAAGCAATGGCCGCTGCCAAGAAGCAGCATGGTTTCCTGCTTGAGATCGTCCGCGTCGATCTTGCCGCGGTTTTCCCACGCATGCCCCGACGGCATGGCGACGACGAACGGCTCGTCGTACAGCGCGCGCACCATCAGCCCGGTTTCGGGGAACGGCAGCGCCATGATCGCGACATCGATTTCGCCCTGCTTGAGCAATTCGATCAGCTTGAGCGTGTAGTTCTCCTGCAGCATCAGCGGCATCTGCGGAACGGCCTTGATCATCTGCTTGACGAGCGTCGGCAGCAGATACGGCCCGATCGTATAGATGACGCCCAGCCGCAGCGGACCGACCAGCGGATCCTTGCCCTGCTTGGCGATTTCCTTGATGGCGAGCGTCTGTTCGAGCACGCGCTGCGCCTGCGTGACGATCTGCTCGCCGATCGGCGTGACGCTGACCTCGCTCGTGCCGCGCTCGAAAATCTGCACGTTGAGCTCGTCCTCGAGCTTCTTGATTGCCACCGACAGCGTCGGCTGGCTGACGAAGCACGCCTCGGCGGCGCGGCCAAAGTGCCGCTCCCGCGCGACCGCGACGATGTACTTCAATTCAGTGAGCGTCATTGGGGGCCAATGAAAGACTTGGATTCGATAGGTTGAAGTTATACACCTGCGAACGCCGGTTCGCCAACTGGTCTTGCATCGGCGCGCGCGTCTGTCGCGTGTGTCAGGTGTCGCATCCAATAGGGACAGACAAGGCGGCGGCGAGTTCTTCGTCAGGCCTTTAAATACTGTTCACGCGCGCCAAGCCAGCGCGCGAGATGCTGCGTGACGGCGTCCGGGAACGCATCGAGCATATGTTGCGCCGCCTCGCGCGCCGGTTCGATCAGCCAGCCGTCGTTTTCGAGGCTGGCGAAGCGCAGCATCGCCTCGCCGGATTGCCGCGCGCCGAGAAACTCGCCGGGACCGCGAATTTCGAGATCGCGCCGGGCGATTTCGAAGCCGTCGGTGGTTTCGCGCATCGTCTGAAGTCGCGCACGCGCCGTCTGCGACAGCGGATTCGAGTACATCAGCACGCATACCGACGCCGCACTGCCGCGCCCGACCCGCCCGCGCAACTGATGCAACTGCGCGAGGCCGAACCGCTCCGCATGCTCGATCACCATCAGCGACGCGTTCGGCACGTCGACGCCCACTTCGATCACCGTCGTCGCGACGAGCAACTGCACGTCGTTGCGCGTAAAGGCGTCCATCACCGCGGCTTTTTCCGCTGGCGCGAGCCGGCCGTGCACCAGTCCGACGCGCAGTTCCGGGAGTGCGGCGACGAGCGTCTCGTAAGTTTCAACGGCCGTTTGCAGTTGCAGCGTTTCGCTCTCTTCGATCAGCGGACAGACCCAATAGACCTGCCGCCCAGTCAGCGCCGCCTCGCGCACGCGGCCGATGATCTCGTCGCGCCGGCCATCGGACACGATCTTGGTGAGAATCGGCGTGCGGCCCGGCGGCAGTTCGTCGATGGTCGACACGTCGAGATCGGCGTAATAGGTCATCGCGAGCGTGCGGGGAATCGGCGTCGCGGACATCATCAGTTGGTGCGGCTGGAAGTCGTGCCTGCCGTCGGCCGCGTTGATCGCCTTTGCCCGCAGCGCAAGCCGCTGCGCGACGCCGAAGCGATGCTGCTCGTCCACGATGACGAGGCCGAGGCGCGCGAACTCCACTGTGTCCTGAATGATCGCGTGCGTGCCGATCACGAGTTGCGCGGTGCCGAGCGCCGCCGCTTCGCTCGCCGCGCGCTTGTCCTTCGCCTTGAGGCTGCCCGCGAGCCACGCCACCGACACGCCGAGCGGCTCGAGCCAGCCGCGCAGCTTGCGTGCGTGCTGTTCGGCGAGAATTTCGGTCGGCGCCATCAGCGCGGCCTGATAGCCCGCGTCGATGGCCTGCGCCGCCGCGAGCGCGGCGACGATGGTCTTGCCGCTGCCGACATCGCCCTGAAGAAGACGCTGCATCGGATGCGCAAGCGTCAGTTCGCCTGCGATTTCGGCGCACACGCGCTCCTGCGCGCCCGTCAGGCTGAACGGCAGCGCGCGCAAGAGGCGCACGACGAGGGAACCGGCGTCGTCGGCGGCGCGGCGCGGCATGGCGGGAGCGGCGCGCGTGCGCCGCTCGGCGTGCGCGCGCTTGAGCGACAACTGCTGCGCGAGCAATTCCTCGAACTTGATCCGCGTCCACGCCGGATGCGTCCCGTCGATGAGCGCGGTTTCGTCGGAATCCGCGCGCGGATGATGCAGCGTCTTCACCGCATCGAGCAGGCCCGGCACGTTGAGCGGCGCAAGATGCGCCCGCGCGACCGGCCCGGGCAGCAATTCCGGCAGCGAAACGCGAGCGAGCGCACTGTCGATCGCCTTGCGCAAATACGCCTGCGAAATGCCCGCCGTGGCCGGGTAAACCGGCGTCAGCGCCTGCGGCAGCGGCGTGTCTTCGTCGACGGGACGCACGGCCGGATGCACCATCTCGAGCCCGAAGAAGCCGCCGCGCACGTCGCCGCGCACGCGCAGCCGCGTGCCGATGGCCATCTGCTTGACCTGCGAGCCATAGAAGTTGAGAAAGCGCAGCGTGAGTTCGTCGCCGGCGTCATCGTGAATTTTGACGAGCAACTGGCGACGCGGACGGTAGGCAATCTCATTGTCGAACACGATGCCTTCGGTCTGCGCGTTATCGCCGGGAATGAGTTCGGCAATCGGCGTCAGCGATGTTTCGTCCTCGTAGCGCATCGGCAGATGCAGGACGAGATCGATGTCCGACTTGAGCCCGAGCCGCGCGAGCTTGTCCGCCGTCTTGACGACGGGCTTCGGCTTCTTTTCCGCGCTGTCCGCAGCCTTGGCCCGCTTCCTCGCGGGCGGCGCGACGCTTTCTTCCGGATCCGGAAGCACATCGGTCGATGAAGCGAGGCGGCGGTCGGATAAGGGCATCGAATCTCTTCGCAAGTACAATGTGAGGTTTGTTCGGCGCGGATCTGCGTGTTTGCGCCATCGTTCGTGCGACTTCAAGCCATGTTCACGCTTTCCGATTTCGATTTTAATCTGCCGCCCGAGCTGATCGCGCAGAGCGCCCTTGCCGAGCGCAGCGCGAGCCGTCTGCTCGAAGTCGACAACCGCAGTACGCCGGCCACGCTCACCGACCGGCGCTTCTCCGAACTGCCCGATCTCGTCGAGCCCGGCGATCTGCTCGTGTTCAACGATACCAAAGTCCTCAAGGCGCGCTTCTTCGGCCAGAAGGCCAGTGGCGGGCGCGTGGAAGTGCTGGTGGAGCGTCTGACCGGCGCGACGACCGCGCTCGCGCAAATCCGCGCGAGCAAGAGCCCGGGGCCGGGCAGCACCATCCGGCTCGCCGATGCCTTCGACGTGACGGTCGGCGAGCGTGTCGAACCGTTCTACACGCTGCATTTTCCCGCCGATTGCCTGACGCTCATCGAGCAATACGGGCGCTTGCCGCTGCCGCCTTACATCGAACACGACGCCGACGCCTACGACGAAACGCGTTACCAGACGGTCTATGCGGCCAATCCCGGCGCCGTGGCCGCGCCGACGGCGGGCCTGCATTTCGACGACGCCCTCTTCGCCCGGCTCGATGCGCGCGGCGTCGAGCGCGCGACGCTCACGCTGCACGTCGGCGCGGGCACGTTCCAGCCGGTGCGCGTCGAGAACGTCGCGGAGCACAAGATGCATAGCGAATGGTATGCGCTGCCGCAGACGCTCGTCGACCGCATCGCGGCGGTCAAGGCGCGCGGCAATCGGGTGATCGCCGTCGGCACGACGTCGATGCGCGCGCTCGAAGCCGCCGCCCGCGACGCCGCCGCAGCCGGCCGCCCGCTATCCGCGACGAGCGCCGAGACCGACATCTTCATCACGCCGGGTTACGAATTCCGCGTCGTCGACCGGCTCGTGACGAACTTCCATCTGCCGAAGTCGACGCTGATGATGCTCGTCTCCGCTTTCGCCGGCATGGACACGATCCGCGACGCTTACCGCCACGCGATCGAACAGCGATACCGTTTCTTCAGTTACGGCGACGCGATGCTGCTCACGCGCTCCGCCTGACCATTTCATCAACCTTTGCGCCGGACTGTTCTCCGGTGGCAGGAACCTCAATGACCGAGAATCACACCCCGCCCGATAACGGGCTCAAGTTCGAACTGCTCACGACCGATGGCCAAGCGCGCCGCGGCCGCCTCACGCTAAACCACGGCGTCATCGAAACGCCGATCTTCATGCCGGTCGGCACGTACGGCACGGTCAAGGCGATCCAGCCGCGCGAACTCGAAGAAATTCGCGCGCAGATCATCCTCGGCAACACGTTCCATTTGTGGCTGCGGCCCGGTCTCGAGACCATCGGCGCGCACGGGGGGCTGCATCGCTTCATGGGATGGGATCGGCCAATCCTCACCGATTCCGGCGGCTTCCAGGTATTTTCGCTCGGCGATCTGCGCAAGATCACCGAAGAAGGCGTCACGTTCGCGTCGCCGATCAATGGCGACCGGCTGTTCCTGTCGCCTGAAGTGTCGATGCAGATTCAAAAGGTGCTGAACTCCGACATCGTCATGCAGTTCGACGAATGCACGCCCTATTCGACCAACGGCGTGCCGACCTCGCATCAGGACGCCGCCGATTCCATGCGCATGTCGATGCGCTGGGCAAAGCGCTCCATCGACGAATTCACGCGGCTCGGCAACCCGAATGCGCTCTTCGGCATCGTGCAGGGCGGCATGTTCGAAGACCTGCGCGACGAATCGCTGGCGGGGCTTTCGGACATCCCTTTCCACGGATTCGCGATCGGCGGGCTGTCGGTCGGCGAGCCGAAGGACGACATGATGCGCGTGCTGAACCACATCGGCCCGAAGCTGCCTGCGGACAAGCCGCATTACCTGATGGGCGTCGGCACGCCGGAGGATCTCGTGGCAGGCGTGGCGGCGGGCGTCGACATGTTCGACTGCGTGATGCCGACGCGCAACGCGCGCAACGGCTGGCTCTTCA
The DNA here is from genome assembly GCF_041360715.1 of Caballeronia sp. RCC_10. NCBI lineage: Bacteria > Pseudomonadati > Pseudomonadota > Betaproteobacteria > Burkholderiales > Burkholderiaceae > Caballeronia > Caballeronia sp. RCC_10. Next base: position 18,026 of record NZ_JBFUPT010000017.1, on the reverse strand, counting down.
CACGCTTCGGCGACCTCAAGATCAAGAACGCGACGCACAAGAATTCGATGAAGCCGCTCGACGAAAGCTGCGGCTGCTACACATGCCAGAACTTTACGCGGGCGTATCTGCATCATTTGCATCGCGTCGGCGAAATTCTGGGCGCGCAACTGAACACCATCCACAACCTGCATTACTACCTGCAGTTGATCGGCGAAGTGCGCGAATCGATCGAAAGTCACACTTTCGAGGCGTTCCGCAAAACGTTCGCGGAAAACCGCGCGCGGGGCGTCGATTAAGCGGGCGACCGGCAATTCGCCGTCAGGATGCGGCGACGCATTACAATTAGCTTTCCATTGCCGCGAAAACGCCGTGCGGATGCCGTAACGGCTTGATGCCAAAGCGCATTCCGGGGACTTTCGCGGCATGGGCGAGTGGTAGAATACCGGGCTAATTTCTGACCTAGTTTTTGAACGTATTTTCGACGTATAACGGAGAGACCAACGTGTCGTTCATTTCCAATGCCTTTGCACAAGGCGCAACCGCGGGCAGTGCTGAATCGAGCCTGATGAGCTTCCTGCCGCTGATCCTGATGTTCGCGGTGCTGTACTTCATCATGATCCGTCCGCAGATGAAGCGTCAGAAGGAACATCGCAACATGCTCGCGGCCATGGCCAAGGGCGATGAAGTGGTGACGAACGGCGGCATCGTCGGCAAGGTCACGAAGGTGTCGGACGCGTATGTGGGCGTCGAAATCGCCGAGGGCACGGAAATAACCGTGCAAAAGGCGTCGGTTACGACCATTCTTCCGAAGGGTACGATCAAGTCGCTGTAAGGCCAGTATTTTCGCGTCCGGCGCGGCCTCGCTCCGAGCCATCCGAGTCGACGAGTCAACTTAGCCGGCTCGTTGCGCATAACGCCGGACGCCCTCTCCTCCGAAGCCAACTTTCCGTTCGGCCATCCCCATGAATCGTTATCCCCTCTGGAAGTATGTCGTGATGCTGGTGGCGCTCGTCATCGGCCTCGTGTACACGCTCCCCAACTTCTTCGGCGAAGCGCCCGCGGTGCAGGTGTCGAGCGGCAAGGCAACGGTCAAGCTCGATTCGTCGACGCTCGCCAATGTCGAAGGCGCGCTCGCGGCCAGCAAGATCAGCGCGGACGAAATCACGTTCGACAATTCACAGGCCAACGCGAACATTCGCGTGCGCCTGAAGGACACCGACACGCAGTTGCGCGTCAAGGACCTGCTCACGAAGACGCTGAACAGCGACCCGGCCGATCCGCAGTACATCGTCGCGCTGAACCTGCAGAGCGCCTCGCCGCGCTGGCTGACGGCGCTGCATGCGCTGCCGATGTACCTCGGTCTCGACCTGCGCGGCGGCGTGCACTTCCTGCTCCAAGTGGACATGGCCGGCGCGCTGAACAAGAAGCTCGACTCCGACGCAGCCGACGCCCGCACTTACTTGCGTGACCGCAATGTCCGTGACGGCGGTGTGAACCGCGTGGGGCAATCGGTGGTGGTGAACTTCTCCGATCAGGCCGTGGCGGAAAACGCGCGCACCCTGCTCACGACGGGCGTTTCCGAACTGCAATGGACGACGCGTCAGGGCGGCGACGGCTTCCAGGTGGTCGGCACGTTTTCGGCCGCGACGCAGCGGGCCGTCGAGGATGGCGCGCTCAAGCAGAACATCACGACGCTGCATAACCGCGTGAACGAACTGGGCGTCGCGGAGCCGGTGATCCAGCAACAGGGCGCGGACCGCATCGTGGTCGAGCTGCCGGGCGTGCAGGACACGGCGAAGGCGAAGGACATCATCGGCCGCACGGCGACGCTCGAAGCGCGTCTCGCGGACCCGGTCAACACGTACATCGGCCCGAACGATCCGGTGCCGCCGGGCGACGAAGCCTTCAAGCAGGGCGACCGCCGCGTGCTGCTGCGCAAGCAGGTGATCTTCACCGGTGACCGCATCATCGACGCGTCGACGGGCTTCGACGATCATCAGCGTCCGTCGGTCAACATCCGCCTCGACTCGGCGGGCGGACGCGCCATTGCGAGCGTGTCGCGCGAGAACATCGGCAAGCCGATGGCGATGGTGCTGTTCGAAAAGGGCAAGGGCGAAGTGCTGACGGTGGCGAACATCCAGTCCGAACTGGGCGACCGCTTCCAGATCACCGGCCAGCCGACCGCCCAAGCCGCGACCGATCTCGCGCTGCTGCTGCGCGCCGGTTCGCTCGCCGCGCCGATGGACATCATCGAGGAACGCACGGTCGGACCGAGCCTCGGCGCCGACAACATCAAGAAGGGCTTCGATTCGGTCACCTACGGTTTCGCCGCGATCGCCGTCTTCATGATCGTGTACTACATGCTGTTCGGCCTGATCTCGATGCTCTCGCTGTCGGTGAACCTGCTGCTGCTCGTCGCGATTCTCTCGATGCTGCAGGCCACGCTGACGCTGCCGGGCATCGCCGCTATCGCGCTCGCGCTCGGTATGGCGATCGACGCGAACGTGCTGATCAACGAACGTATCCGCGAAGAACTGCGCAACGGCGCGCCGCCGCAGACCGCGATTCAGGAAGGCTTCAAGCACGCCTGGGCGACCATTCTCGACTCGAACGTGACCACGCTGATCGCCGGTCTCGCGCTGCTCGCGTTCGGCTCCGGTCCGGTGCGCGGCTTCGCGGTAGTGCACTGTATCGGCATTCTGACGTCGATGTTCTCTGCCGTGTTCTTCTCGCGCGGTCTCGTGAACCTGTGGTACGGCGGCAAGAAGAAGCTGAAGTCGCTGGCGATCGGTCAGGTGTGGCGTCCGGAAGGCGCGGATGGCGACGCTGCGGCAGCCGCTTATCTGGCGGCGCAGCGCGGTGACGATTCCCCTGTCGACGAGGTCATCACGACGGCCACGGGCAAGAAGAAGACCGCCGCGGTCGCGCCGCGCGCCGCGGTCCCGACCACGCCCGCGCGCTCCGGCAAGCCGACCGTGCGCCGCCGTTCGGGCCCGGGCATCGACCAACAGAAACCGGGCTCGTCCCACTGAGCCCCGGAGTAACCAAACATGGAATTCTTCCGCATTCGCCGTGACTTGCCGCTGATGCAGCGCGCGTTGATCTTCAACGCAATCTCGCTCATCACGTTTCTCGCGGCTGTGTTCTTTCTCGTGCATCGCGGGCTGCATCTGTCGGTTGAGTTCACCGGCGGGACCGTGGTCGAGGTGCAGTATCCGCAAGCCGTGTCGCTCGAACCCGTGCGCGGCACGATGGCCAAGCTCGGCTATGCCGACGCGCAAGTGCAGAATTTCGGCACCTCGCGCGACGTGCTGATCCGCCTGCCGCTCAAGCAAGGGCTGACGTCCGCGCAGCAGAGCGAACAGGTCATGGGCGCGCTGAAGGCCAACGACCCGCAAGTGAGCTTGCAGCGCGTTGAGTTCGTCGGTCCGCAGGTCGGCAAGGAACTCGTCACCAACGGCCTGGCCGCGCTCGCGTGCGTAGTGATCGGCATCGTGATTTACTTGTCGTTCCGCTTCGAGTGGAAGTACGCGGTCGCGGGCATCATCGCGAACCTGCACGACGTGGTGATCATTCTCGGCTTCTTCGCCTACTTCCAGTGGGAGTTCTCGCTCTCGGTGCTGGCGGCGGTTCTCGCGGTGCTCGGTTATTCGGTGAACGAGTCGGTGGTTATCTTCGACCGGATTCGCGAGACGTTCCGCAAGCAGCGCAAGATGACGGTGACCGAAGTCATCAACCACGCGATCACGAGCACCATGTCGCGAACCATCATCACGCACGGCTGTACGGAAATGATGGTGCTGTCGATGTTCCTGTTCGGCGGCCCGACCCTGCATTACTTCGCGCTGGCGCTGACGGTCGGTATTCTCTTCGGTATCTATTCGTCGGTGTTCGTGGCCGCCGCGCTCGCAATGTGGTTCGGCGTGAAGCGTGAGGATCTCGTGAAGGACAAGAAAGACAAGTTCGATCCGAACGATCCGAACGCAGGGGCGCAGGTCTGATCCCAAGCGTATGCGACGCATGAAAAAAAGCGGCCGGTCCACACAGACCGGCCGCTTTTTCGTTTGCAGCGGGAGTTACTGCTTGATGCCTTCCGCCTGAATGTGCAGTACCGTCTTCAGGCTGAAACCGTACGACTTGCCATAGTCGATGCCGAAGTCGCCGCGATCGAACGTCGCCGTGGCTTCCGTGCCGCAGACTTCCTTCTTCAGCATCGGGTTCACGAAGCACTTGAAACTCTCGATCTTCAGATTCAGCGGCTTCGTGACGCCGTGCATCGTCAGCGAGCCGATGACTTCAACCGGCTTGTCGCCGTCGAAGCGGATCGACGTGCCCTTGTAGACCGCCGTCGGATACTTGGCGGTATCGAAGAATTCCGCTTTTTGCAGATGCTCGTCGAGCTTCGCATTGCCGGTGTTGATGGACGCCAGATCGATCGTCACTTCCGCTGTGCCGGTCTTCTCCGCGCGGTCGAGCACCACCGTGCCGCTGCTCTTGTTGAACTTGCCGCGCCACGTCGACACGCCGCCGAAGTGATCCGCCTCGAAGCTCGGATACGTATGGTTCGGATCGAGCTGATACGTATCGGCGGCCATCGCGTTGAAGGACAGGCCAGCGGCGAGCGCGCCCGCCGCGATCATCGAAATCTTTTTCAAGTTGTTCTCCTACAGAATGTGCGTTGAATTCGCGTGAAATATCCGCCGCTCACTTCTTGGCGGCGACGATGTGAAACTTGATGACGACCTCGTCCGCGACGACGGACGTGTCCTTCCATTCGCCGGTGCCGATGTCGAACTGGCTGCGCTTGATCGGCAAGGAGCCGTCGAACGTTTCGGTGGCGCCTTGCTGCGTGATCGTGACCGGCACCGTGACCGTCTGGGACTTGCCCTTGATCGTGATCTTGCCCGTCACCTTGTACTGGTTGCCGCCCGCCGGCGCGATCGCGCTGGAAGCGAACGTTGCCGTGGGATACGCGGCCGCATCGAACCATTCCTTGCCGCGCACCTGCTTGTTGTACTCGTCGTCGCCGAGGTCGTAGCTGCCCGTGTCGATGGTGATGTTCGCGCTGCCCGCTGTCGGCTTCGCCGGATCGAACGCAATCTGCGCGCTGAACTTGTTGAACTTGCCGTCGGTGGGCACGTTCATCTGCTTCGACGTGGCGACGACCGAACTCTTCGCCATATCCACTTGCGCCGCTGCGGCCGCTGCGACTGCAAGCGACGTCACGGCCACGGCGGCCGCCATCCAACGATTGAGTTTCACTTTCATGTGTGCCTTCTGAACGGTTCTAACGAACAGCGGGTATTGGAAATCAAAAGCATGCCGTTTCCAACAGCCGGCCGGAAATGTCCTGCAAACTGCGAGGAAACAATCGACAACGCTTACTTGACGAAAGGCAGCATGCGCCCGAGCAAGCCATCTCGATCGACGAAGTGATGCTTGAGCGCGGCGAGCACGTGCATGGCGACGAGCACCAGCAGCCCGTAGTTCAGCGCGACGTGCACGATGCGCAGCGTCGCCTTCAGCGCCTTGTCGGGGCCGATGATCGTCGGCAGCGGCAGCACGCCGAGATACACGACCTGCAGGCCCGCAGCCGAGCTGTACAGATAGCCTGACGCGGGAATCACCAGCATCAGCACGTAGAGCAGCATGTGCGTGGCGTGCGCCGCGCCTTGCTGCCAGCGCGGCGTGCCCGGCGGCAGCGCCGGCGCGCGGTGCGTGACGCGCCACGCGAGCCGCAAGGCCGCGAGCACGAACACGGTCACGCCGATCCACTTGTGCCACGAGTAGTACTTGAGCTTCGTCGGCGTGAAGCCGGGGATATCGGTCATGATCCAGCCGAGATAGAAGCCGCCGATAATGAGCAACGCGATGAGCCAATGCAGGCCGATTGCCGTAGGGCTGTATCGTTCGGCGGGTGCCGCCGGCGTGATGCCAACACTGCTTTCCATGGTGCGTGATGTCCTGGGAATGTTCGAATCGCGCATGCTTTCGGGGTGTGTCCGATGCACGCGCCGCCATGCTACCGCAACGTCCGTGAATTGCCAGTATGCGCAGAAACGGCTGCCGCCAGCAGGCAAAGCCAGGCCCGGCGCGGCTCTCCGGGCGATTCGCCGCGATGCACGCCTTTTATGCAACGAACTATTCTGCCTGTGCAACGGTCCATCGTGGTCGCGCCGCGAACACAACAGAACGATGCAGCGGCCCGTCTTATTCCGTTCATGTCGCGGCGAAAGCCGGTTTGTTACCATCCTGCTACCATCGCCCGCTGGCTCGGTACTTGCTCGTCCGGCTCCGGGCCCCGTCTCGCGGCGCATACGAAACACGCATGGAACACGCATGAGAAGGCTCGCCCTCGAACTATGAACGTGAACGAATCGGAACCACTGATCGCGTGTCACGAATGCGACGCGCTCTTCACGAAGCGCGCGCTTCCCGAGCACAGTTCGGCGAACTGTCCGCGTTGCGGCGCGGTGCTCTATCGCAGCGTCGCGCGCAATCTCGACCGCATCTGCGCGACGACGCTCGCCGCGCTCATCACGTTCGTCATCGCACAGGCGTTTCCCATCGTCGAACTCGATGCAAACGGCATCACGTCGCAGACGACGCTTATCGGCGCAATCGTCGCGCTGTGGAACGAACAGATGCAGGTCGTCGCGGTGCTGGTCTTTTGCGCGACGATTCTCTTCCCGCTATGCGAGCTGGTCGCCCTGCTCTACGTGCTGATACCCGTGCGCGCGGGTTACGTGCCGCCGGGCTTTCATCTCACGTTGCGTGCAATTCAGTTCGTGCGCCCGTGGGGGATGATCGAAGTGTTCATGCTCGGCGTGCTCGTCACGCTCGTAAAGATGTTGAGCGTCGCGCGCGTGATTCCCGAGGCCGCGCTCTTCGCTTTCGGCGCACTGACGCTGATGGTCGCGGTCGTCGTGAGCTTCGATCCGCGCTCGCTGTGGGACATCGCGAACGAATTGCCGACGCGGCGTGCGCGCAAGCCGCTCGCGCCATCCGTGAGGCACAAGACGTGAACGACAAATCGCTCGACGCAGCCATCGACGAGCCGGAAACACCGACACCCACGCTCTATACGACGGCATCGCGCGCGCAGCTCGTCTCGTGTCATTCGTGCGGACTCGTGCAGCCGCTCGCGCGCACGATCGAGAAGCAGCGGTGCACGCGCTGCGACGCCGTCGTGCACCGGCGCAATCCCGACAGCATCGCGCGAACATGGGCGCTACTCATCAGCGCCGCGATCCTTTATATTCCCGCGAACGTTTTTCCGATGCTGCATACGTCGTCGATCCTCGGGGCCGAGGACGACACGATCATGAGCGGCGTCGCGCTCTTCTGGAACGACGGCGACTATCCGCTTGCCATCGTCATCTTCGTCGCGAGCATTCTGGTGCCGATGCTTAAGCTGCTCTCGCTCGGGTTTCTGCTCGTGACCGTGCAGCGGCGTTCCGTATGGCGTCCGCGCCAGCGCACCACGCTGTATCGCGTAGTGGAAGGCATCGGCCGCTGGTCGATGCTCGATATCTTCGTAGTCACGCTCACCGTCGCACTGGTTCGATTCAAGTCGGTGGCGGTGATCACGGCGGGACCGGCGGCGCTCGCGTTCGCGTCGGTCGTCGTGTTGACGATGCTCGCCTCCATGCAGTTCGATCCCCGTCTGATATGGGACAACATAGAACCGTCAGGAAAGAAATATGACTAGTGGCCAAGGTCCGGACGGGCCGAAATCGAACGACACGCCCGAACGGGGCAGCGGCGGCGGACTGCCGCCGAATCTTCCTGAACCGGTGATCGAGCCGCGCAGCCGGTGGCTGCCGTCGCTGGTGTGGGTGATCCCGATCGTCGCGGCGCTGATCGGCGTGTTTCTCGTCGTCAAGACGGTATCGAGCCGCGGCCCGACGGTGACGATCAGCTTCGTCAGCGCCGAAGGACTGGAGCCTGGCAAGACCAAGGTCAAGTACAAGGACGTGGACGTCGGCACGGTGAAGACCATCACGTTGTCGAAGGATCATTCGCGCGTGCTCGTCGACGTTCAGCTCACCAAGGAAGCGACCGATTTCGCCGTGAAGGACACGCGCTTCTGGGTCGTGCGCCCGCGTGTGGCGGCGAGCGGCGTGACCGGGCTGTCGACGCTGCTGTCCGGTTCCTACATCGGCGTCGATGCCGGCAAGTCGACCGAGGACCAGACCTACTTCGTCGGTCTGGAAACGCCGCCTGCCGTCACCGGCGACCAGAAGGGCCACACGTTCACGCTGCACGGCGAATCGCTCGGATCGCTCGATATCGGCTCGCCGGTCTATTACCGGCGCGTGCAAGTCGGCCAGGTGACGGCGTTTTCGCTCGACAAGGACGGCACCGGCGTGACGATGCAAGTCTTCGTCAACGCGCCTTACGATCAATACGTCGGCGGCAACTCGCGCTGGTGGCATGCAAGCGGCGTCGACTTGCGGCTCGATTCGAGCGGCTTCACGCTCAATACGCAGTCGCTTGCCACGGTCGTGCTCGGCGGCATTGCGTTCCAGACGCCGCCGAATCAGGAAGCCGGCCCGCAGGCGAAGGAGAACGCCACGTTCCGGCTCGCCTCGGATCAGGCCGACGCGATGAGGGACCCGGACGGCGATCCGGTGCATGTCGTGATGAACTTCAATCAGTCGCTGCGCGGCTTGTCGGTCGGCGCGCCGGTCGATTTCCGCGGCATCGTGCTGGGTCAGGTGACGGGCATCGGCGTGCGATACGACCAGCAGTCGCATTCGTTCATGATGCCGGTGACGATCGACCTCTACCCCGATCGGCTCGGCAGGCGCGCGCGGGCTGCGTTGCCCGAGCAAGGCACGGCGGCGAGCCACGACATGCTCGAACTGCTCGTGAAGCGCGGCCTGCGCGGACAGTTGCGCACCGGCAATTTGCTGACGAGCCAGCTTTACGTGGCGCTCGACTTCTTCCCGAAGGCGCCGCCCGCGAAGGTGAGCGCAAGCAACGATCCGCTCGAACTGCCGACGGTGCCCAACACGCTCGACGAACTGCAGCTTCAGATCGCAGACATCGCGCGCAAGCTCGACAAGATTCCGTTCGACGAGATCGGCAAGAACCTGAACGGCTCGCTGAAGAACGCCAATGCGCTCTTCGATCAGCTCGGCAACGAAGTCGTGCCGGAAGTGCGCGATACGCTCACGCAGGCGAAGAAGACCTTCGGCGAGGCGCAGTCGACGCTTCAGCAGGATTCGCCGCTTCAGTCCGACGTGCATCAGGCGATGCAGGAACTCACGCGGACGCTTCAATCGCTCAATTCGCTCGCCGATTATCTGGAGCGTCATCCGGAATCGTTGCTGCGCGGCAAACCGGGAGACAAGCCATGAGAATCGGCGCGTTGTTGTTGACTTTGGGCGCGGCGGGCGTGCTCGCCGCATGTTCGTCCTCGCCGTCGAGCCGGTTCTATACGCTTGGCGGCACGGCGGTCGCGCCGGTCGCGGTATCGTCGGCGCCGGCGTCGTTCTATTTCGAGCTCGCGCCTGTGGACGTGCCGCAGCAGGTGGCGCGCAATCAGCTCGTCGTGCAGTCCAGCCCCGCGCAGGTGAGCGTGCTCGAACAGGAGCGCTGGGCCTCGCTTCCCGCCGACGAAGTGCGGCGCGCGCTATCCGGCGATCTCGCGCAGCAGTTGAACGCGATCGACGTTTATGGCACGCCATATCCGGATTCGGCGCGGGTGTATCGCGTGAAGGTGAAGGTGCAGCGGTTCGAATCGTGGCCGGGATCGCAGGCGGTCATCGACGCGGTCTGGAGCGTGCGCGGCGGCGCGTCGCAAGCGGTGATGACGTGCCGGACGATCGCGGAAGAGCGCGTCGGCGATGGCTACGATGCGCTCGTCGACGGGCATCGCAAGGCGGTGAACGACATCGCTTCGGCGATTTCCGCAGGCGTGCGAAGCCTCGGTTCCGCGCCGACCGGGTCGTCCGGGTCGTCGTCCTCGAAGCAAGCTACTCCGCCGATTCTGCCGTGCCCGCCATCGGGCGGCGCTACTACTGCCAGTGCGCAGTAGTGTCGTCGGCGCGCGGCGGGTTCAGCCGGCTCTGACGCGGGCTTCGTGCCCGCGGCCGGCTTTTCGTCATCCTCCACAACGGTTCGTGCGCACTACGCAGGTCCGGGCCATGCAAGCGTGCTCCGGACTGCTTGCCTTCGTCAGCGAAACATCGGTTTCCTATGCTTCTTGTTCAGGGAACGGCGCGATGTTGTCGCCAGACGACACCCCCCGCCCGCTCCATCTCGAAATTGCCGTTTGGTCGCGTATGCGCGGTTAAGATCGTCGGTCGGCTGTATCCGAAACAAAACGCGAAGAATAAATGATGAAACTGATCGGTTCGCACACGAGTCCATTCGTCCGCAAGGTGCGGATCGTGATGGCGGAAAAGAAGATCGACTGCGAACTGGTGCTCGAAGATGTCTGGGCATCCAATTCGACAATCCACGACTTCAATCCGCTCGGCAAAGTCCCGTGTCTCATTCTGGACGACGGCGAAGCGGTATTCGATTCGCGCGTCATCTGCGAATTCGTGGACACGCTGACGCCCGTCGGCAAACTGCTGCCGCAGGAGCGGCGCGAGCGCACCGAAGTGCGCTGCTGGGAGGCGCTCGCGGATGGCATGCTCGACGCCGCCGTGCTGATCCGTCTCGAAGGCGTGCTGCGCGAGGAGGCGCATCGCAGCGAAGCGTGGATCGCGCGGCAGCGTCACAAGATCGACGACGGCCTGCGCGCGATGGCGCAGGGCCTTGGCTCGAAGCAGTGGTGCTCGGCGAACCGCTTCACGCTGGCGGATATTGCCTGCGGCTGCACGCTCGCCTATCTCGACTTCCGCATGCCCGACCTGAACTGGCGCGAAGCGCATCCGGCGCTCGACAAGTTCTACGCGCGCCTCGCGCAGAGACAGTCGTTCGTCGATACTGCGCCCGCCTGATGAGCACGCTCCCGCCATGGACGGGAGCGGCTTCATCCTTACTTGCTGAGCGCGGCCTTCAGCGTTGCGCTGGCTTGCGCGATCGCCGCCCGCGTCGCCGGAGTCTGCGCGAGGGCGTTCAGCATCACGAAATCGTGGATCGTGCCGTTGTATCGCGTCGATGTCACCGGCACGCCGGCCTGCGTCAGCTTGCGGGCGTAGGCCTCGCCTTCATCGCGCAGGACGACGTTTTCATCGGTGATCACGAGCGCCGGCGGCAAGCCCTTCAATTCGTCGATGGTCGCGCGCAGCGGCGACGCGGTGATCTTCTCGCGATCCGCCGCGTTCGGCGCGTAGGCGTCCCAGAACCACTTCATCGCCTCGCGAGTCAGCCACGGGCCGTTGGCGAACTCGTTGTAGGAGCCGTCGTCGAAGCGGGCATCCGTCACCGGATAGAACAACACCTGCGCACGCAAGGCCGGGCCGCCGCGTTCCTTTGCGAGCAGCGTGACGGCCGCCGCCATGTTGCCGCCGACGCTGTCGCCCGCCACCGCCATGCGCGATGCATCCACGTTGAACTCGCGTGCGTGTTCCGCCACGTAGCGGGTCGCGGCGTACGCCTGCTCGATCGGCACCGGGTATTTCGTTTCCGGCGAGCGGTCATAGTCGACGAACACGACCTCCGCCTGCGCGCCGTTCGCGATCTCGCGCACGAGGCGATCGTGCGTGTTCTTGTCGCCGAGCACCCAGCCGCCGCCGTGGAGATACATGATGACCGGCAGCGCGCCCTTCGCATGCTCAGGCCGCACGATGCGCAGCGCGATCTTGCCGGTCGGCCCAGCTTGGATGACGCGGTCTTCGATGGCCGCCGCCCGTTTCTTCACCGGATGCGACTGAGCGCCGGCCAGCACGTCGCGCGCATCGGCGGGGGACAGCGTGTAGATCGGCGGGGCGTTGCTGGCTGCAAGGGCATCGATGAACTGCTGTGTCGCCGGTTCGAGGACAGGCGCGGCATCGGCTGCGGCGTGAGCGAAGACGGCGGTTGCAACTGCGCTGGCGATGATGGCGGTCTTGAGCTTTTTCATGAGTGACTCCGGTGGTTGAACTTCGAGACTTGGATCTACTACTAGATAGATAACTCTTCAGACTAAGGTTCTGCTTTTACAAGCGAACACGACGTTTCTGATTGCGACTGCGTCGCTCTGACGAGAGCCGGCATTGCTTTGCACGCCACTGACGCCTCGCCAAAATCTACCTATCAAAAGATAGAATGTCCGACGCTTATACCTGCTTTTGCACAGAGTTATCCACAGGTTTATCTACCGGCGCACGGAATCGGCGACTTCTTCCAGCCGCGCGCGCGTCTGAAACAGCCGGCAGGCGAGCAAACTTCCTTGGAACGCTGCGAACAGCGCCCGCGCCGTTGCTTCCGGCTTGCCGCGTGCGTTCAGCGTGCCCTGCGCATCGCCTTCCGCAAGCACCTTCGCGAGCCAGCTCTCGTTTGCCTTGAAAAATGCCTGCACTGCATGGCGAACGTTCTCGGGCAGCGACTCCATATCCGACGCAAGCATGCCGCAGAGACAAATCTGCTTGCCGTCGCCGATGATTCGCCCGAACAGCCGCGTGTAGCGATCGAGCTTCTTCTCGGCGGGAGCGGAACTGTCGATCGCGTAAATCGACGACATGACGTCGGCGCTGTACGCGTTCACCGCTTCCAGCGCGAGGTCTTCCTTGGTCGGAAAGTAGTAATGGATGCTCGACGTCTTCACGCCGACCAGTTCGGACAAGTCGCGATAACTGAAGCCGTTGTAGCCGCGCGTCATCATGATGGTCTGTGCGTGGTCCAGCAGTGATTCGCGTACCGTGTTCTTGTCCATGACTTCTTTCCCCTGCTCTCGATGGGTGAAATTTATCTACTGATAGGTAGACAGTCAAGCACTTGTATCAAATAAGTTTTTATCGAATCGATAGCCAGCCCCGGCGGTGATGCCGGGGCAATCCTTCAGATGGCGGTCGGGACGGCCGGTGCGGACGCGTCCTGAGCGACGCCCGCCGCCGCGCGCTCGATGATGCCGCCGCCCAGGCAGACATCGCCCTGATACAGCACGGCCGACTGACCCGGCGTGACCGCCCATTGCGCATCGTCGAAGCGCAGCTCGAAGCGGGCGTGATCGGCGGATAAAGCGGAAAACCGGCACGCCGCATCCTGCTGCCGATACCGCGTCTTCGCTCCGCAGGCCGCGCCGTCGTCGGGTGCGAAGCCCGCGACCCAGCTCGTATTGCCGGCGACGAGCGTATGCGACAGCAGCCAGGGATGATCGTGGCCCTGCACGACGTAGAGCGTGTTGCTCGCCATGTCCTTGCCGGCGACGAACCACGGCTCGCCGCTGCCGTCCTTCGCGCCGCCGATACCGATGCCCTTGCGCTGCCCGAACGTGTAGAACGCGAGCCCGATATGCTCCCCGACGATCTTCCCTTCCGCCGTCTTCATCGGTCCGGGTTTCGTCGGCAAGTATCGATTCAGAAACTCGCGGAACGGCCGCTCGCCGATGAAGCAGATCCCGGTCGAGTCCTTCTTCTTCGCGTTCGGCAGGCCGATTTGCGCGGCAATTTCGCGAACCTTCGTCTTCGGGATTTCGCCGAGCGGAAACAGCGTCTTCGAAAGCTGCTGCTGGTTCAGCCGATGCAGAAAGTACGACTGGTCTTTCGTCGCATCGGTGGCCTTCATCAACTGGAAGAGGCCGTCGTGTTCACGGACGCGTGCGTAATGGCCGGTCGCGATGGTTTCCGCGCCGAGCGACATCGCGTGATCCAGAAACGCCTTGAACTTGATCTCCGCGTTGCACAGCACGTCCGGATTCGGCGTGCGGCCGGCGGAATACTCGCGCAGGAATTCGGCGAACACGCGGTCCTTGTACTCGGCGGCAAAGTTCACCGCTTCCACGTCGATGCCGATCAGATCCGCGACCGACACCACGTCGATCCAGTCCTGGCGCGTCGAGCAGTATTCGCTGTCGTCGTCGTCTTCCCAGTTCTTCATGAACAGGCCGACGACGTCGTAGCCCTGCTCTTTCAGGAGCCATGCCGTGACCGACGAATCCACGCCGCCCGACATGCCCACCACCACTCTTTGCTTGCTCATAGAAATACCGCTTTGTTCCGCGCGAGCGGGTCAGGCGCGCACGACCGGCGCGACCGAATGCGTATGGATGAAATCGAGCGGCACGCGCCGCCCGGACAAGTAATCGTCGACGCACTGCATGACGAGCGGCGTCCGATGCTGTGTAACGGTCGCGCGCAGTTCGTCGGGCGTGAGCCACATCGCGCGGACGATGCCCTTGTCCAGCGCCCTGCCGGCCACTTCGCCCGCGGACTTTCCGCAGAACGTGAATCGCAGATACGTGACATCGCGCCCCGGCCGCGCAAAGTGCGTCATATACGCGCCAACGAGCGCCTCGGGCTCGAAGCGATGCGCCGTTTCCTCGAGCGTCTCGCGGATCACCGCTTCGACGAGCGTTTCGCCGGCTTCGAGGTGACCGGCCGGTTGGTTGATTCGCAGCCCTGCGGATGTATGTTCCTCGATGACGAGAAACCGCCCGTCGCGTTCGACGATGGCCGCAACCGTGACGTGTGGAGCCCAAGTATCTGATTTCATGGCCGACATTTTACCGTCCCGGCCCCGAACACGCGCGCGCGGCCTAAGGGTTAGCGCGGTGCCGGATCGCATTTTTGGCGCGCATTCTTCGGTTACAGTGGCACTAGCCGTCGATCCAGCATTTGAAACAAAACTCAGCCTCGATCTTTCCCGCCGCCGGGCCCCAGGGCGCGGGAAGATAAAACAAGACCGGAGGATTCGAAAATGCACATCGGAGTGCCTGCTGAAACGCGGGCGAACGAGGCGCGCGTCGCCGCCACGCCGGAGACGGTGAAAAAACTCGTCGCGCAAGGGCATCGGGTGTCGGTGCAGAGCGGCGCGGGCGTGCGAGCCAGCTATATCGATGACGCGTTCGCCTCCGCCGGCGCGGATATCGTCGATGCCGCCACCGCCTTTTCGGCCGAAATCGTTCTCAAGGTTCAATCGCCGGCCGAAGCCGAACTGGGCTTGCTCACGCCGGGCGCCGTGCTGATCGGCATGCTCGATCCCTTCAACACAGAAAACACCGCGCGGCTCGCCACGGCGGGCGTCACGGCGTTCGCGCTCGAAGCCGCGCCGCGCACGACCCGCGCGCAAAGTCTCGACGTGCTGTCGTCGCAGGCGAATATCGCCGGATACAAGGCGGTGCTGATCGCGTGCCACTACTACCAGCGCTTCATGCCGATGCTGATGACCGCCGCCGGCACCGTGAAAGCGGCGCGCGTGCTGGTGCTTGGCGCGGGCGTCGCGGGCTTGCAGGCGATCGCCACCGCGAAGCGCCTGGGCGCGGTCGTCGAAGCGTCGGATGTGCGGCCCGCCGTGAAGGAACAGATCGAATCGCTCGGCGCGAAGTTCGTCGACGTGCCCTTCGAAACCGCCGAGGAACGGGAAGCGGCGGAAGGCGTCGGCGGTTATGCGCGGCCGATGCCGCCAAGCTGGCTCGCGCGGCAATCGGCGCAGGTGCATGAACGTGCGAAGGCGGCGGACATCGTCATTTCGACGGCGCTGATTCCCGGCCGCCCCGCGCCGACGCTGCTGTCGGTCGAAACGGTCAAGCACATGAAACCCGGCTCGGTGATCGTCGATCTCGCCGCCGGACGCGGTCCCGAGTTCGAAGGCCGAAAGGGCGGCAACTGCCCGCTCACGGAAGTCGACGAAGTGGTGATGAAGTACGGCGTGCATATCGTCGGCCATACGAATCTCGCGTCGATGGTCGCCGCCGATGCCTCCGCGCTCTACGCGCGAAACCTGCTCGACTTCCTGAAGCTGATCCTCACAAAGGAAGGCACGCTCAACATCGACCTCGCGGACGACATCGTCGCGGCCACGCTTCAGTGCCGCGACGGACAGCCCGCGCGCGCCACCGCCTGAACACGGAGACGAACATGGATGTCATCAATCACACGGTGATCAACCTGATCATCTTCGTGCTCGCGATCTACGTCGGCTATCACGTCGTCTGGAACGTCACGCCGGCGCTGCATACGCCGCTGATGGCCGTGACCAACGCGATCTCCGCGATCGTCATCGTCGGCGCGATGCTTGCCGTCGGGCTGACGGTCGGCGGTGCGGGCAAGTTCTTCGGCACGCTCGCGGTGCTGCTGGCGGCGGTGAACGTGTTCGGCGGCTTCCTCGTCACACGGCGAATGCTGGAAATGTTCAAGAAGAAGGAGCCGAAGAAGCTCGTCAGCAAGGAGGGCGCGTAAATGAGCCTGAACGTCGTCAATCTCCTGTATCTGGTCGCGTCGGTGTGCTTCATTCAGGCGCTCAAGGGCCTGTCGAATCCGAAGACCGCGCGCATCGGCAATACGTTCGGCATGGCGGGGATGGCGATCGCCATCGTCACGACGCTCGCGCTGATCGTCAAACAGGCCGCTTTTCTGGAGGCGAATCTCGCGCTCGGGCTGTCGTTGCTGTTCGCGGCGCTGATCATCGGCGGCGGCGCGGGCGCGTATATCGCGGCGAAAGTCGAGATGACGAAGATGCCCGAACTCGTCGCGGCGATGCACTCGCTGATCGGTCTCGCGGCGGTCTGCATTGCGTATGGCGTGGTGTCGGAGCCTTCAGCGTTCGGGCTGGCCGCGCCCGGCGAGCCAATTCCGTATGGCAATCGCGTCGAGTTGTTCATCGGCACGTTCGTCGGCGCGATCACGTTTTCAGGCTCGGTCATCGCGTTCGGCAAGCTGTCGGGCAAGTACAAGTTCCGGCTGTTTCAGGGCGCGCCGGTGGTGTACTCGGGGCAGCATCTGATCAACCTGCTGCTCGCGGTCGCGATGATCGGCTTCGGCATCATCTTCATGGTGACGCAGGCGTGGTTGCCGTTCGTCATCATGACGCTGATCGCGTTCGCGCTGGGCGTGCTGATCATCATTCCGATCGGCGGCGCGGATATGCCGGTGGTCGTGTCGATGCTCAATTCCTACTCCGGCTGGGCGGCGGCGGGCATCGGCTTCTCGCTGAACAATCCGATGCTGATCATCGCGGGATCGCTGGTCGGCTCGTCGGGCGCGATTCTGTCGTACATCATGTGCCGCGCGATGAACCGCTCGTTCTTCAACGTGATCCTGGGCGGCTTTGGCGGCGAAGCGGGCAGTGCCGCGGTGGGCGGCGCGCAGGAACAGCGGCCGGTGAAATCCGGATCCGCCGATGACGCCGCGTTCATGCTCGGCAATGCCGAAAGCGTGGTGATCGTGCCGGGGTACGGGCTGGCGGTGGCGCGCGCGCAGCATGCGTTGAAGGAACTGACGGACAAGCTCGTCGAGAAGGGCATCGATGTCCGGTATGCGATTCATCCTGTCGCCGGGCGGATGCCGGGGCATATGAACGTGCTGCTAGCGGAAGCGGAAGTACCTTACGAGATGGTGCAGGAGATGGAGGACATCAACAGCGAGTTCGGGCAGACGGATGTCGTGCTCGTGCTCGGCGCGAACGATGTCGTGAATCCTGCGGCGAAGACGGACCCGAAATCGCCGATTGCCGGAATGCCGATTCTGGAGGCGTACAAGGCGAGGACGATCATCGTGAACAAGCGGTCGATGGCGGCGGGATACGCCGGGCTCGATAACGAATTGTTCTATATGGACAAGACGATGATGGTGTTCGGCGATGCGAAGAAGGTTGTCGAGGAGATGATGAAGGCGGTGGAGTAGCGTTTCCCGCTGAGGAGCACGGCGCTCGTTCGCCAGTGGCGGACGAGCGCCCGACGTCATGCCACTTCACCGCTTAATAGCCAACGACCAAGATCCCTTTAAGAGGAAGTCGCATTCGGTTGCTCGCGAAGAGGGTATCGAAAAAGGTAACGACGCAGTCGAAGTCCGGATTCGCGACACCCGCAGCGACGTACACGTTGCGAACGGCGATTGCCAGAGGCGGATTCAACCGGTCGATGCAACGATCTGGTTAAATCGCTCAGCTGGCGTATCGAAGTTTAGTGTTTTTCTAGGACGTTCGTTGAGCCGCCTGGCTACGGCGTC
>NZ_JBFUPT010000016.1:0-104915 GCF_041360715.1 Caballeronia sp. RCC_10 | reverse complement strand
GCCTCAAGGGTTCGCTGCGCGGACCTTACGCTCGCCCTTGACCCGCCAAACCACCCACTGAGAATTCAAAAGAGGCCAAATTGCATTAAACCGTGCGCGTCAGTGCTCGAAGCGTGGTATACATCCTTCGCCTTTTCGCCTAATCCTCGAATCTCAATCTCTAGCCCCTGAATCGCGCCTCCCAATCGGTCTTGCAGCCGCAGTGAGACGTTAGAAATGAGGCTTACTTCTTGTGAGCTATGATTGTTTAAATTTTTAGTCACGGGAACACCTCATAATTTCTATTAACGTAGCTATGTTCGCCCTCTTTGCCCGCGTCGGGACTTTCGAATGCGCCATTTCCGCTTGATTCGACAAGCCAGCCTCCACTCGGTCCAACCAGAAGGTCCAGTTCCTCAGCGGTTTCAGTGTATATTCGTGCCGTCCGTCCATGCTCGTCGAGTAATCCACTTTCCACGACCTCTCCGCTCGCGCGACGCGCTATGTATTTAACGCTGTCAAAATCGGCTAGCCAATAGTCATCGTAAACGTCAAGACGATTACTATACGGTTCTGGCATTCCAGGAAAACAGCCTTGCGACGGCAGCCTTCTTTGTTCTGGAAAGTCATGACTGGCCGCATAGGCTGTCCAGTTTCCCAACGTTCCATGTTCGATACCCGCGCCGTTTATACGGATATAACTACCTCGAGCATGCAACAGGATTTCCTCAGCAGCGGCGATTTCAATACGCTTCTTCTCGCTGATTAGCTTGAGCACCTGATTTGCTACAATTTCGATATCGCCTTTTTGCGCTGCAATATCGACCTGCCCAGATGCAGCAATCAATTTAATTCCAAACTTTTGGACGAATATTGCTAGACGCTCTCGAATACTTGCAAAAAATGACTTCTCACTGGCGATCGCAACGTTTGAACCGGATGTAAGCGCAATGTTTTGGTTGCTCGCGATGTGAGTATGCGAAGATGCTGACATCGCTATACCCGATGCACTGGACAGCACAATATCGGGACGACCGAGTTCGGGAAAACTTCCATATTCGTTAGTGAGACTGCCTTTGATCGCATCGGTTTGTGCATCAAGGGTGCTGGCAATTTCGCTTTGGTCAGCCTGAGACAACTGAGCTCCATGCTGTTGTGCGAGATGAGCCAACTGCTTATGGTGATGGCTTGCTTCCTGAAGCCTCTGGACGGTTTGCGGAATGTCTTTGGCCGGAGCAGACGCCCCTGACTTCGCTTCGGTGGTGACTAAAACGCCTCGATTCGCCCGAACGACGCCATGCGCTTCGGTTGCCAATTCGAACCCTTCCCCTCGCGCCTTCTGTCGCCCTTTGTCTCCATCGATGTGGGTGTTGTACCCCAACACTAGCCGTGAGTTCGCATAATCGCTCGCCACCTGCACCTGCAGTTGGCCCGGCGTGTCGTCCGTCACCACCATGTTCGACCCCTTGTACATCCCATCCAGGTCTTGGCTGCGCCAGCCCGAAAGCGCATGATTCGCGTATAGATCCCAAGGCGCCTCGTTACCGTCCGTCACGTGGCTGCCTAGAATGAATGGCCTGTCTGGATCCGAGTTCAGGTAACCGACATATACATGATCTCTCACGCGGGGAATCCACATCGCTCCATAGCGCTGTCCCTGCCACACCTGCGCGAGCGGCACCCAGCAAGACGCGTTCTCGTCGCGCGAGTTCACCCGGTCCCATACGAACCAAATGCGGATGCGCGCCATTGCATCGCTCAGCACGCCCTTGTTCTCATAGCCCGTCACCACCGCCTTTTCAGCGAAGGCACGCGGCTTCTTCGCCTTCAGTGGCGTGCGGTAAACGTGGTCGGAGGGCTGCGCTGTGAACCTGGTCCGGCATGTGTACTCACGCGTCAGTTCCCCGCTTTGCGTACGCATGTCGTTGTTCACAATCTCGAGCTTTGTGGCAACTACAAGGTATCGCCGGTTCACGGGTGCGACCGGGTGCCCTATCAGACTGAACTGCCGCCCGGCTCGGACGCCGCGCAAATTGCCTTCCGCCTTGATGCGCAGCGACTTATTGCGGTGCGCGTCGGCTCTAACCGTCGCCAGGTGATCGGCTTCGAACTCTTCGTTGTTATGCGGCGCGTTGAGCCCCATCGCACCTTGTTGCGGCTGCGCATAGTCCGCCCAGGCGTACTCTTCGGCGTTGTCGTGTGTCGCGTCCCGGTGATTCGACGTGGTTCGTTCGAGCCGTGCGGTAGATCGGGTGTAGTCGTAGTCGATCACCGCGACCTTTCCAGTGGTGAGTCCGCGTGAGTACTTCAGCTTGTGAATATGCTCTTCATCGATGCGCTGACCGTCCCGTTCGAGGTAACGGATTGTCTCGTAGGCCGGTCCCTGCATTGGGTAGCCCTGATTGTCCATAAGTACCAGCGTATCGCCATCGAAGTAAAACGTTATGCCCCACTCTTGCCACAGGCGATCGAGATAGCTCCAGTCCGACTCCCAGAATTGCCGTTGGTAGTCGCGTTTAGGATAGGGTCCGTGTCCGTTGAACGCACCCAGCAACTTCCATCGGACGCTTAGAGGATATGGTTTAAGAATCTCGTCCGAAATCTCTCGTACGTCCATATCTCTGAAAGTACGATTTTCGCGATTCAAGCTTGCTAGCCATAAGGCGGGCCGTAGACGGAAGCGGTAGAACACGCGCCGCTCGTCGGAGCCCAGACACGTTGCCTCGGAAATGATCCCGATGATTTCGCGCACCTCGGCACCGACGTTTGCTTCGTCTGCACCATCGCAACCTTCGATTGCGATCTTCACGCAGAGCCGCTTGCCGATGAGCGTGTTCACATCGACGTACTTGTGCATCTCGTTTACGTACAAGCCACTGGCTTCAATAGTCGAAACGTCAACCAAGTAGTCGTAAAGCTTGCCGAGCTTCTCGACCCCGCTCAAGCGGGCGGCCTCGAAGATATCCTGCCCGAAGTATTTCGGGAACGCATCGCTGGCCACTGCCAAGGTGCGCGGCTGATTGTTCCAAGCCATCTTATAAACCTCTTTCTCAGAAAACGCCGCGCATGCCGTTACGTGTCGGCCAAGTGAAAATCACACCCCGCTGCCGCGTCTGCAGCACGGTGCGCGTGAAGCTATGCGAAGAAACATGCCGCGCCACGTACCGCTCGAGCGCGAGCGCAAACGTGAACGGCGACCATCCATCCAGCCGGTGTTCATCAAATGTAAGCGTGATCGCCATGCCGCGCGTGAGCTGCAACTCGTTGTCAATGGGGTGCATGTCGTACACAGGCATCACGCTTGCACCGATAAGGCTGTCGAGCCAGCGCGCCATCGTGGGGTCACCTGCACCCAGATAAGGAAGCAACATTTGGCGTAGGCCTTCCCCTGGCTTCGATTCGTCGAACTCATCGTCGAATATCGCCAATTCGAGTTGAAGCTGGCGCACCAGCGCCCAGGCGGTCTGGCCGCGCGCGCCAAGCGCCAAGGGTGGCTTGGGTACAGTCGGCCCGCGAACGAAGCCAACGGACGCCACAGCCTTGGCATCCTTGACTACGAGATCGTTAATCCCGTCACTGGGCAGCATGCACGGCAACTCGCCATTAGTCAGCCATGTCTGCAAGGTGACGTACTGAACGCCGCTGTCGTCTGGCTCCCCATCCAAGCCGAACAACTTCAAGCGCGTGCGGGTGTGCACGAACTGCTGACGGACCTCATAGCGGCGTTCGTTGTCAGCACTGACGTCCAGTTCACGCCACAGCATGAAATAGCGTGGTTGACGTAGCGTATCGTCAGGGAGCGCCGTATCAAGAGGCTGAAAGACGACTTTCTCTGAGTCCTTTTCGACCTGCCCCGAAACAAGATCGACCGAATGCACTTCGTAATCGTCGGGTGCGTCGGTAATTGGCGTGATCCTGTGCTCAGTCTTCTTTCCGTCGATCGCTAGCCGCGTGGTGGTCTTCGGAAACAGGTTCGAGACGGGAGTACAAAACAACGCAAACTGCGTCACATCGATTTGCTGGTCCAAAGACGCCACCTCACACGAGAGCAGGAGCACGATCTCGACTTCGGGACCGCGGATCCGTTTTAGACCGGCAGCCAAACCAGTGAGTGCAAAGAACCAGAACCGCGCGGGCAGCGCAAAGAACTCATGCACCAGCATGCATCCGTGGAATTGCTGAATGACCGGACGCAACATACTCTCGCCGGACTTCAAACCCTCGTATTCCACGTTCATATAGGGTCTGCCAGGCAACCTCGCCCCAAAGACCTCGCCCGTCTCGAACTGACCGGGCACCCCCATAACTATTCCGATCACGGAGGTATGAATCAATTCGAAAAGACGGGACGCGAGGCGCTCGTCGCCGCTGAGATAAATCGGAAGCCGGTTGAGCCCTTCCAGCTTGCAGAACGGCATGCCGTTGAGCGTGGCTAGCCGCAAACGCAATGCGCCGCACACGCGAGCGGAACGCTGACTCTCGCTCACAAACCGGTACAAAGAAGGAATATCGGCGGGGACGCCGGTTGCGCGCACCGTGGCTATCTCGATAGGCCAGACGGTCACAGGCTGGCTGGTGCGAAATTCGGCACTCGGACCCCGAACCTTCGTATGCGGCGTTAATTGGGTGCCCCGCTGCAAAGTAAGTCCATGCGGATTGTGCGCGGCCTGCGCGTCGGGATAAAACCGCGCTACCGCTACCGATGGTAGAGGTGCTGCAAAATTTGGGTTGACGCGCTCGAGTGTTCGCAGTGGAATATCCAAAGACCAGCGATCGATACGCATCTGCGATCGCGCGGCGACGAAGGCAAAACCCTGGAGCAGACGCATTGCGTAGCGGTCTCTCACATCGCCTGCCTGCGCACCGAGCCTGCCTGCGATCTTAGGATACGTGTGGGCAAACACACCGAACGACTCGATGATGTAATGAGATTCCCGTTGGTAGTACTCACGAATTTCCGGATCCATGGCCGTTCCACCCGAACGCTGCAGGTCTTATATAGTTGGTCAGCACGAGCTCTCACCAGTCATCGATAGACCGATTTGGCAGCGCGTTCGTTCGAGACGGCCTCTCCCCAGCCGAACTGAAACTACCGGCACGATTCGTTCGCGATGCGCCAAGTTGGAGGGAATTTATCTCAAGCGACCACTGCGGAGTAGCCGGCCAGGCCACAATTTCACAAAACTTTGCATTGTTTGCGATCAGCCAGCGCTTGAAAAGCACAGTGATATCAAAAGGCGGCACATATTTTCTTAATGGTCGTGACGCAACCAGTCGCAAAGAAGCTCCAAAAGGAAGCGCGAATGTCCGTGTGCAACACGCGGTGGCTAGCGAGCGTCGCTGACTTCGCTGGGCTAGTCCAATGATAAGTAGCGTTGTCATGCACCGAATTAACGAGCATAGGAAAAGGGGCGAGGTCGTGCGCACGTCGGAACGCTGCCGCGCACCGTCCGCAACTACACGGGATACTTGATAAGCGCTGTGGTCTCTTAGTTCATCTAACTCAAGTGGGTTGCGGAAGGCTCCGCCTTCAAGGCAAAAAACGCGCCCAAGAACACCTGATGCTCCCACACCAAGCCAAGCATCCGCTTGGCGGCTCACGCGGTCAATACTGCGACTTTGGCCAGAAGAACGCGCTAATCGAGCAAGGCGGTGCGCAAGATGGGTCACCACTTCGGCCAGCCACCCGGCGCCGCCAAGCCGACCGCAGACAGTAACCAGCGTAACGCCACAGGTCGCCAACAGTGCTCGCATCGAGGTGCCACCCAACCGCAACGTCAGCTTCGAGCCGGTTGCGATTCCTAAGCACTATCGACGCTTCACTGACTCTGCCCGCGAGATCCTCGCCATGTATGCCCGAGGCGTAATGTGCGCGAGATTCAGGGGTTTCTTCGTAAGCAATACGCACCAATTCCCAACACCCCGGTGCCCCGCAAGGTCAAGACTGAAAAGAGGCTACGTCGACCCCTTCACTCCCCCTCCCCCTCCCCAAAATGCGTCACCACCCCCCGCACCCCCGCCACGTTCTCTGCCGCGACCCTCAGCGCATTCCCCTCTTCCGCGCTCTTCACAGCACCCCATAAATGCACCGTCCCCTGCTCGACGACCACGCTCTCACGCGCAATCGCCCACGGATGCCCTTCCATCGCCAGCAGCACCGCGTCACGCAGCGCGGAGTCGTCGCATTCCCCGGCATCGGGCGGACATGGCGTCCTCGTCACCAGCGCGCGAATCAGATTCGCCCGGCTGATCACGCCGACCACGCGGCCATCGCGCATCACGGGCACTCGCTTGATATGCCGCTGTGCAAACAGATCGGCGATGTCCCCGATCGGGCACGATTCCGTGATCGTCGCCACGTCCGTCGACATCACGTCCTTCACCTTCCGCGCGTGCTCCTTCACGTACTGACTCGCCATGTCGCGCGCCGACGGCAGCATCTCCAGCCACCACGCGCGATCCTTCAGTCCCGTTCCAAGCTCCGCGCGATGCATCAAATCGCCCTCGGTGACGATGCCAAGCAGCTTGCCCTCCTCGTCGATGACAGGCATCCCGCTGATGCCCGCGAAGACCATCGTCCCCGCCGCGTCGCGCACCGACATTTCAGGACTCGCAGAAATAATTGACTTCGTCATGATGTCGGATGCTTGCATGTCTGGCTCCATCGAAACCGAAAGGACATCGAACCGGAAGGAAATCGATTCCTACGTTATACGCATTCGATGCGCAAAACACGAATCTTTTGCCTATGATTCGACTCAGGATCGTGAAAGCACTTTGCAGGCATCTTCCAGTACGTCTCACGTCCGCGACTGCGAACCGTCCGCGGCCAAGGAGTCGTTCCCATGAAAGCTCCACAGCGTTCGACGCGGGTCGCGCTGATGGCGCCGCTCTCCGGCGTCATGGTCCCGATCGAATCCGTGCCCGATCCGGTATTCGCCCAAAAGATGGTCGGCGACGGCGTCTCCATCGACCCGGTCTCCGACCAACTGCTCGCTCCCCTCGCCGGCAAGATCACCCAGCTGCACCGCGCCGCGCACGCCGTCACCGTGACGGGCGACAGCGGCATCGAAGTGCTGATCCACATCGGCCTCGACACCGTCATGCTGCGCGGCGAAGGCTTCACGGCGCTCGTGCGCGAAGGCGACACGGTCGCAACCGGCCAGCCATTGATCCGTTTCGATCCGCTCTTCGTCGGCGCCAGAGCGGTCAGCCTGCTTACGCAAATGGTCATCGCCAGTGGCGAACTCGTGACGCGCTACGAACCCGCGACAGGCATCGTCACGGCGGGCAAGGAGGTCGCACTGTCGGTGGAGTTCGTCGGCGCGGCGCGGGGCGCATCGGGCGACGACACCAGCAGCGCCGTCGTCTCCGATGAAGTCGCGCTGCCGAATCCGGCCGGGCTGCACGCGCGGCCCGCGGCGGTCGTCGCGAGCGAAGCGAAGAAGTTCAAATGCGACATCCGTCTCGTGCGCGGCTGCGATAGCGCGAACGCGAAGTCGGTCGTGTCGATCATGAAGCTCGTCACGCGCATGGGCGACAAGGTGCGCGTCGAAGCCACCGGTCCCGATGCGGGAGCCGCCGCCGCCGCGCTCACCGCCCTGCTCGCCGCCGGCTCGGGCGAGAAAGCCGCCGATGCGCCCGTTCCGAAAGCAGCAGACGCAGGCGCGCCACCCGCGCCCGAAGTGCTGCGCGCGACGCGCACCGACGCGAACGAGTTCACGGGCGTTTCCGCGTCGCCGGGAATCGCGGTCGGCGCCATCGTCCAGTTCCGCCAGGAAGTGATCGATGTCGCCGAAACCGGCGAATCCCCGCAGCGCGAGCGCGCCCGGCTCGACGCCGCCCTGCACGACGCGCGCCAGCAGATCGAATCACTGAAGCTCAAGTTGAGCGGCCCGAAGGCGCAGATTATCGACGCGCATCTCGAACTGCTCGACGATCCCGATCTCAACGATCTCGCGATCGCCGGCGTCAGCACCGGCAAAAGCGCGGCCTTCGCGTGGCGCGAGGCTTTCCAGCAACAAGCCGCGAGCCTCGAAGCACTCGACGATGCGTTGCTGCGCGAACGGGCAAGCGATATCCGCGATGTCGGACGCCGCGTGCTCGCGCTCATCGCCGGGGTGAAAGAGGCGCGCATCGGCGTGCCGGCCGATTCGATCCTCGTCGCGGAGGAGTTGTCGCCGTCGGACACGGCGTCGCTCGACCGCGAGAAGGTGCGCGGCTTCTGCACGACAACCGGCGGCGCAACGAGCCATGTCGCCATACTCGCGCGCTCGCTCGGCATTCCGGCTATCTGCGGCATCGACGAAGACGCGCTGCAACTCGCCGACGGCACGCTCGTCGTGCTCGACGGCTCACGCGGCATCTTGCGCCGCAATCCGGACGCTGCGGAACTGAAAGCTGCACGCGACGGCATCGCGCGGCAGGCGGCGCGGCGCGAACAGGAGCAGCTTGCCGCGAGCAAGCCCGCCATGACGGCGGATGGTCATCGCGTGGAAGTGGCCGCGAACATCCGCAATGCCCAGGAGGCGCGCGATGCCGTCGCGGCGGGCGCGGAAGGCGTGGGCCTGTTGCGCTCGGAGTTTCTTTTCGACAACCGCGACACCGCCCCGGGCGAAGACGAGCAGGCCGCCGCCTATTGCGCCGTGGCCGAAGCGTTGGGCCGCGAACGGACGCTCGTCGTGCGAACGCTCGATGTCGGCGGCGACAAGCCGCTTTCCTATCTGCCGCTGCCGCACGAGGACAACCCGTTCCTCGGCTTGCGCGGCGTGCGCGTGAGCCTCGACCGTCCCGACATGTTCCGCACGCAACTGCGCGCGATTCTGCGCGCGGCGTCCATCGGCAAGCTGCACGTGATGTTTCCGATGATCACGACGATCGAGGAAGTGCGCGCGGCGCGGCAGATGTTGCGCGAAGAAGCGGGCGATCATGCGAGCGAGGTGAAGGTCGGCGTGATGATCGAAGTGCCGGCCGCCGCGCTGATCGCGGAGCCGCTCGCGCGCGAAGTCGACTTTTTCTCGATCGGCACGAACGATCTGACGCAATACACGCTCGCGATGGATCGCGGTCATCCGAAGCTCGCGCGGCAAGCCGACGCGCTGCATCCGGCCGTGCTGCGGCTGATGCAGATGACCGTCGAGGGCGCGCACCGGCATGGCGCGTGGGTCGGTGTGTGCGGCGGCATCGCATCGGACGCGATGGCGGTGCCCGTGCTCGTCGGCATCGGCATCGACGAGTTGTCGGTCAGCGTGCCCGCCGTCGGCTCGATCAAGGCGCAGCTCGCGCGCTTCACCCTCGACGAAGCCCGCGCCCTCGCCGCCGATGTCCTCGCGCTCGGCACGGCCGCCGAAGTCCGCGCACGTCTCGCGCCTTACGCGGGCTGAAGCGCGTCCACACGCCATCCTCGTCCGGATCCGGAGCGATCGCCATGTTCAAGAATGCCTTCGGCGTCGTGCAGAAAGTCGGCAAGTCGTTGATGCTGCCCGTTGCCGTGCTGCCCGTCGCGGGTCTGCTGCTCGGCCTCGGCGCCACCGATTTCCACGGCCACGTGCCCGCCATCGTGCTCGCGCTGATGCGCAACGCGGGCGATGTCATCTTCGCGAACCTGCCGCTCATCTTTGCCATCGGCGTCGCGCTCGGCTTCACCGAGAACGACGGCGTGTCGGGCATCGCCGCGACCATCGGCTTTCTCGTGATGACGGCGACGCTCGGCGTGATCGCGAAAGCGCAAGGCGTCGAGACGGACGCCATCATGGGCATTCCGTCGATCCAGACCGGCGTGTTCGGCGGCATTCTCGCGGGCGGGCTCGCCGCCTGGATGTTCAACCGCTATTACAAGATTTCCCTGCCGCCCTATCTCGGCTTCTTCGCGGGCAAACGCTTCGTGCCGATCGTGACGGCCATCGGCGCTATCGTGCTGGGCGCTATCCTTTCCGTCGTATGGCCGCCGATCGGCGGGCTCATCAAGGCGTTCTCGCACTGGGCGGCGGTGTCCGATCCGCGCATGGCGGCGACCATCTACGGTTTCGTCGAACGGCTGCTGATTCCGTTCGGGCTGCATCACATCTGGAACGTGCCGTTCTTCTTCGAAGCCGGCAGCTTCCTCGATCCGGCGACAGGGAAGATCGTTCACGGCGACATCAACCGCTTCTTCGCCGGGGACCCGACCGCCGGCATCCTCTCGGGCGCTTTCATCTTCAAGATGTTCGGCCTGCCCGCCGCGGCAATCGCCATCTGGCATTGCGCGAAGCCCGAAAAGAAAGTCGCGGTCGGCGGCATGATGGTGTCGGCGGCGCTCACGTCGTTTCTGACCGGCATCACCGAGCCGATCGAGTTCGCGTTCCTGTTCGTCGCGCCGGTGCTCTATCTGGTCCATGCGTGCCTCGCGGCGCTGGCGCAGTTCGTCGCGAACACGCTCAACATGCACATGGGCTTCACGTTCTCGCAAGGGGCCATCGACTTCGTCATGTTCAACCTGATCGGCAACAAGTCGACGCACGCCTGGTACGTCTTCTTTCTCGGTCCGATCTATGCAGTGATCTACTACGCCGTGTTCCGCTTCTTCATTTCGCGATTCGATCTGAAGACGCCCGGCCGCGAAGACGATGTTGCCGACGCTGCGTCACCCGGCGCTGCGCCAGGCCCCGGCGGACGCTCACGCGATCTCGTGCTCGCATTCGGCGGACGTTCGAACATCACGAGCCTCGACGCGTGCATCACGCGCTTGCGCATCACCGTCGATAACCCCGCGCTCGTCGACGATGCCAGGCTGAAGGCGCTCGGCGCGGCGGGCGTGCTGCGCATGGGCAACGGCGTGCAGGCGATCTTCGGCCCGCTCTCGGAGAACATGAAGACGGACATGCAGGAATACATGAAGACGGCGGGCAGCGAGGCCGATCTCGCGCCTGCAGATGCCGCCGCCGCAGCCGCGCCGCCCGCCACGGCAACGGCCGCCGCGCCCCCGGCGCTCGCGATGACGGATCTGTCAGCGCGGGCCGAACGGATTCGCGCGGCGCTCGGCGGTGCGGGCAACATCGGCTCGCTCGATGCGCTCGCGCTCACCCGCCTGCGCGTGCGGCTCGCGGACCCGGCGCGGCTCGACGCCGCCGCGCTCCGCTCGGCGGGCGTCCCGGCGACGCAGCCGTTGGCGAACGGCGAGATCGATTTGATCGTCGGACTCGGCGCGGCCGATCTCGCAGGCGCGATGCGCTGACACAGCTGCGCGCCGACAGAGCACCACACGGCCCGCGAACCGCATCTCAAGGCCCCGACGACTCCGCCGCCGTCACCGCCTCCCGATCGCGCCGCACCCAGCGCCAGAAAAGCTGATAGCCGACGGCCAGCATCACGGGTCCGATGAAAAGCCCGATCACGCCGCTCGTCACCATGCCGCCGAGCGCGCCGATCAGCACGACGGGCATCGGCACGGAAACGCCGCGCCCGAGCAGCAGCGGCTTCAGCACGTTATCGACGAGTCCCGCGATAAACACGTACACGGAGAACACGATGGTCGCGACGTTCACGCCATGGGTGACGATCACGAACACAATGACCGGTCCGGTGATGAGCGTCGCCGGCAGCTGCATGATGCCGATGAGCAGCACCGCGAGCGCCAGCAGCCCCGCGCCGGGCAGCTTCATCATCACGAACGCGACACCGATCAGCACCGTTTGAATGAAAGCGATTCCGACGACGCCCTGCGCCACCGCGCGGATCGTCTTCGTGCAAAGCTCGACGATGCGTGGCCCGTTGTCCGCGCCGGAGATGCGCGAGGCGATCTGCAGCGCATTGCGATGTCCCTTCTCGCCGTGCGCCATCACGATGCCCGCGACGATGAGCGCCACGAAGAAGATCACGAGCCCCGCGCCGAAGCCCGTGACCGTGCCCAGCACGGTGCGTCCCGCGACCTTCAGCTCAGGCGCGAAGCGATGCAGCACGCCGGCGAGATCGGTCGACGCCTGCGACCAGAAATCGAACACGCGCTGGCCGATGAGCGGCCAGCTTGCCACCGATGCATCCGGCGGCGGAACGTGGATGCTTTCGCTGCGAAGCACCGCAAACGCATGCTCGACCGAATCCGCGAGCGCGAGCGCGAGCATGCACGTCGGCGCCAGCACGACGGCGAACGCGACGAGCACGATCAGTGTTGCAGCGAGGCCGTCACGCGCGCCGAAGCGCTGGCGCAACATCGTCTGCAGCGGATAGAGCGTGACCGCGAGAATCAGCGCCCAGATCATCAGGTTGAGAAACGGCGCGAAGATGCGAAAGCAGAACACCGCGAGCACCGCGATCAAACCGACCCGGATCAACACATCGAGCAGCTCTCTGGACAGCTCACGTTGAAGCGGTCGCGGGTGCAGCATGGTCGTCTCCTGCCGGACGCAGCCGGCTGGCCGGCACTGCGTTCCAGTCTAGGACAGCCGCGCACGACGATCAACGCACATGCGAGGCACGTTTGCACGCGAGGAAGAAACATTTACTTCGGACAAGAAAGCATTCACGTTGTCAGTCAGCGTTTCATAAATCGATATGAAAGAGGCGCTTGCCGGAAGCTCACGAACCCTATGGCGTTTTCATCGGTATTCGGCTATTAGTAGATTCGTCAGCGCACTGCATCGAAGCGTGACCGCCCATGCCGATCGCGCAAGCGGCTCTCTCGCCATAACGCAAATCATCGAAAACGGAGGCAGCGACGGCACATTCGAAGCTCGGGGCTCGCGTCCGGTGACATCGGCACGTCCATCCGTTTTCGCGCGTGGTTCACCGCGTACTGCGAGCAATCGACGGCGAGCGCGCCACCCTGCGCCCGCAACCTGTTAAGGCCATCCCACGGGGGAGGCGCTCATGGCGTTGGTGTCGGAACGAATACTGAATGGCTGGTTCGCGCGGGCATCGCGGGAAACGCACCGGATGCGCGCTCATCGGTGTCTGCCGGTCGCCGCGCTGGCGCTGATCTCGCTGGCCGCTTGCAGAAAGCCGCCTGCCGAAGCGCCGCGCGCCGCCGTCGATGTGACCGTCGTGACGGTTGCCACCAAGACGACGCCGGTGGAGTTCGAATTCACCGCGCAAACTCAAAGCTCGCGTGAAGTCGAGATACGCGCGCGCGTCGACGGCTTCCTCGAAAAGCGCATGTACACGGAAGGCGCACTCGTCGAAGCCAACCAGATCATGTTCCTGATGGACAAGCGCCCCTTCGAGGCCGCCCTGCAAACGGCCAAGGGCGCGCTGTCCCAGCAGCAGGCGCGGCTCCTCGTCACGAAGCAGAACCTCGGCCGCGTGCAGCCGCTCGCCGCGATGAACGCATTGAGCAAGAAGGATCTCGACGACGCCGTCGGCAACGAAAAGAGTGCGGAAGCCGCCGTGATCGCCGCGCAAGGCGAAGTGCAGACCGCGCAGCTCAATCTGAGCTATACGACGATCCGCTCGCCGCTCAAGGGCCTGTCCAGTTTTGCACGCGTGCAGGAAGGCAGTTACGTGACGCCGACGCAATCAGGCCTGCTCACGTATGTCTATCAGCTCGACCCGATGTGGGTGAACTTCAGCATCTCGGAGAACGAGTTGCTGACGTATCGCGAGCAGATACAGAAAGGCCAGTTGCGTTTTCCGCCCGACAACAAGTTCGATGTGACCGTCATTCAGGCCGATGGCTCCGTCTATCCGCAGACCGGGCGGATCGATTTCACGAATCCGGCCTTCAGCACGCAGACGGGCACCTTCCTCGTGCGCGCATCGTTTTCGAATCCCAAGGGCACGCTGCGTCCGGGCCAGTTCGTGAAGGCGCGCGTGTCGGGGGCGCTGCGGCCGAACGCGATTCTCGTGCCGCAACGCGCGGTGCTGCAAGGCGCGAAAAGCCACTTCGTATGGGTGCTCGACGATCAGTCGAAGCCGCATCAGCGTGTGATCGATGTCGGCGAGTGGCATGGCGACGACTGGTTCATTACCAGCGGCTTGCGCGCGGGCGAGCGTGTGATCGTCGATGGCGCGATCCGCGTCGGGGCCGATTCGCAAGTGCGCGTCGTAAGCGCGCCGGCTGAAGGCGCGCCGCCTGCCGCACCCGCCTCCGCTGCGATGTCGGCATCGGGCGCGCAGGCGTCGATCGGCAGCGCAAAGGCATCAGGCGAGAGCCAGCAGTGAGCAGGCCAGACTAAGCGGCTTAATCGAATAAGCGGAGCCACGGCGAGCGGAAAAGGCCAATGAACATCTCACATTTCTGCATCGACCGCCCGATTTTTGCCTCGGTCATCTCCATCATCATCACGCTCGGCGGCGCGCTGACGATGCTCGCGCTGCCGACCGCGCAATATCCCGACATCACGCCGCCGCAGATCACCATCTCCGCGACGTATCCGGGCGCGAGCGCCGACGTCGTCGCGAACAACGTGGCCGCGCCGATCGAGCAGCAGGTCAACGGCGCGGACAACATGATCTACATGAGCTCGTCGAGTTCATCGACGGGCAACCTGACGATCAACGCGTACTTCGAAATCGGCACGAACCCGGAACTCGCGCAAGTGGACGTGCAGAATCGCGTGAACCTCGCGTTGCCGCAACTGCCGCAATCGGTGACGGCGCAAGGCGTGCAGGTGCAGAAGAAGTCGCAGGCCTTCATGATGGTCGTCGCGATCTATTCGCCCGACGAGCGTTACGACGCCACTTACATCGCCAATTACGCGAACGTCTATGTGCTCGATGCGCTGAAGCGCATCCCGGGCGCGAATCAGTCGAGCATCTTCGGCACGCCGGACTACGCGATGCGCATCTGGCTCAAGCCCGACCGCATGGCGCAGCTCGGCATCACCGCCGCCGATATCCAACGCGCGGTCGCCAATCAGAATCAGCAGTTCGCGGTCGGCCGTCTCGGGCAATCGCCGACGGGCGCGCCGGTCGAGCAGTCGTTCGCGGTCACGACGACCGGGCGTCTCACCGAGCCTGCCGAATTCGAGAACATCATCATTCGCGCGGAATCGGGTGGCGCGGCGATCGTGCGGCTGAAGGACGTCGGGCGCGCGGAACTGGGGCAGAAGGATTACTCGATCCGCAGCCGCTTTCAGGGCAAGTCGGCGACGGTGCTAGCGGTGTATCAGCAGCCGGGCGCGAACGCGCTCGACGTATCGAAGCAGGTGCGCGCGCGTCTTGCGGAGATGAAGAAGACGTTCCCGGAAGGCATCGACTACCAGATCGCGATGGACACGACCGAGTTCACCCGCGCGTCCATCAGCGATGTCGTGCACACGTTCTTCGAAGCCGTGGTGCTCGTGGTGATCGTCGTGTTCGTGTTCCTGCAAAGCCTGCGCGCGACGCTGATTCCGGTGCTTGCAGTGCCGGTCTCCATCGTCGGCACGTTCATGGGCATGCAGGCGCTCGGCTTCTCGATCAACATGCTGACGCTGTTCGGCATGGTGCTCGCCATCGGCATCGTCGTGGACGATGCGATCGTCGTGATCGAAAACGTCGAGCGCAACATGACGGTCAACAAGCTGGACCCGAAGACCGCCGCGAAAAAGGCGATGGACGAAGTGGCCGGGCCGGTCGTCGCGATCGTGCTCGTGCTGTGCGCGGTGTTCGTGCCGGTGGCGTTTCTCGGCGGCATCACCGGGCAGATGTACAAGCAGTTCGCCATCACCATTGCGATATCGGTGGTGATATCGGGCATCGTCGCGCTGACGCTGTCGCCCGCGCTGGCCGCGCTGCTGCTGAAGCCCGGCCATCACGAGAAGAAAGGCTTCTTCCGCTGGTTCGATAACCAGTTCCTGCGGATGACGCACGGTTATACGCGCGTCGTGCGGCTCATCATCCGGCGCTTCGTGATCGCGCTGCTGCTCTTCGTGGGCATGATCGCGCTCGCCGTCGTGATGATGAAGGACATTCCCACTGCGTTCCTTCCGCCCGAAGATCAGGGCTATCTGCTGGGCGCGGTCATCATGCCCGACGCCGCATCGCTCGACCGCACGGGCGCGGTGTCCGATCGCGTGACCGAGTACTTCATGAAGCAGCCGGCCGTCGGCAGCATCGCGACGGTCGATGGCTTCAGCCTGCTCGACAGCCAGAACAAGAACAACGCATCGACGTTCTTCGTCGGCCTGAAGAGCTTCGACGACCGCTACAAGTCCGCGAACATCCGCACGCAAAACGCACGCGCCGTGCTCGTCGACGCATACAAGACGCTTTCGCAGATCAGTCAGGGCATCGTGGTGCCGCTGAATCCGCCGTCGATTCCGGGTCTCGGCACGACGGGCGGCACCGAAGTGTGGATACAGAGCAAGGGCGATACGACCATCGCGCAGTTCGCGGGCGTCGTGCAGGATTTCGTGCTCAAGGCGAAGTCGCGGCCGGAGCTGACCGGCGTCACATCGACCTTCAACGCGTCGTCGCAGCAACTGCTCGCCGACGTCGACCGCGACAAGGCCGAGACGCTCGGCGTGCCCGTCGAAGACGTCTATAGCGCGATGCAGACGATGTTCGGCTCGCTCTATGTCTCACAGTTCAACCGGTCGAGCCGGCTGTGGCAGGTGATTCTCCAGGCGGAGCCTTCGTACCGGCTGAAACCCGGCGACCTCACGCAGATTTTCGTGAAGAGCAAGACCGGCAGCATGGTGCCGCTCAAGTCCGTGGTCACCACGCGCTACGTGACCGGGCCGGATCTCATCACGCGCTTCAACAACTTCCCGGCGGTGAAGATCACCGCGAACGCCGCGCCGGGTTATTCGTCGGGTCAGGTGATTCAGGCGCTGGAGGAAGTCGGCGCGGGGCTGTCTTCCGACTACGGCCTCGCGTGGAGCGGCGAGGCGTACGAGGCGAAGCAGTCGGGCGGCACCTCGGGCCTCGTCTTCGTGTTCGGGCTCATCATGGTGTTCCTGATACTCGCCGCGCAATACGAGAAGTGGAGCCTGCCGCTCGGCGTGCTGATGGCCGTGCCGTTCGCCATCTTCGGCGCGCTGCTCGCGATTCTCTTGCGCGGGCTCAATAACGACGTGTACTTCCAGATCGGGCTCACGATGCTCGTCGCGCTGGCCGCGAAGAACGCGATCCTGATCTTCGAGTTCGCCGTGCTGAACGTGGAGGCCGGCAAGTCCGTGTTCGACGCTGCGATGTCCGCCGCCGAAGAGCGCCTGCGTCCGATCGTGATGACATCGCTCGCGTTCATCCTCGGCTGCGTGCCGCTCGCGATCGCGACGGGCGCATCGGCGAACAGCCGGCATTCGATCGGCACCGGCGTGATCGGCGGGATGCTCGGCGCGACGGCCATCGCCGTGTTCTTCATTCCGATGTTCTTCTGGGGACTCGAAACGATGTCCACGCGCAGGAAGAAAAAGGCCGCACAGGTGCCCGCGCCGACGCCGACCGATACCCACACACCCGGCGGAAGCGGCCCGAATGCGACGCCGTCGGCTCCGGACAAGGGGCACTGAGATGCGGCCCGACCGGTTTTTTCGCACACTGTCGGGCGTGATCGCCGCCGTATCGCTCGGCGGCTGCCTGCTCGGACCGAACTATTCTCGCCAGCCCGTGGAGACGCCCGCTACTTATCGCTTCGCCGCCACCGATGTCGCCGATACCGCCAACACCGAATGGTGGAAGCAGTTTCAGGACCCCGTTCTGGACGAACTGATTGCGACCGCGCTCGCCAACAACAAGGACGTGAAGATCGCGGCGGCGCGCGTCGAACAGTTCATGGGGCAGTTCGTCACGACGCGCTCCGCGTTGTTTCCGCAGATCGGCGCGGGCGCGACGGCGGCGCGGCAACGCTCGCCGCTCGGCGCGCTCCAGCAATTGCCGGGCGGCGTCGGGCCGGTCTATAACAGCTTCGAGTTGTCGGTGTCGGCTGCGTGGGAACTCGATCTGTTCGGACGCACCCGCCGCCTGACGGAAGCGGCGCGCGCCAATCTGCTGTCGAGCGAAGAAGGCAGGCGCGCGACGATTCTCTCGCTGGTCGCGTCGGTGGCGTCGTCGTATCTGAACCTGCGCAGTCTCGACAAGCAACTCGAGATCGCCAAGGCGACGACGGAAAGCCGCGCCGAATCCGTGCATGTGTTCACGCTGCGCTTCGAAGGCGGCGAAGTCTCGCAGATGGAACTCGCGCAGAGCCAGTCCGAATACGAAGCCTCGCTCGCGACGATTCCCCAGCTCGAAACGCAAATCGCGCAGCAGGAAGACGCGCTCTCGGTCCTGCTCGGCAGCAATCCCGGGCCGATCGTGCGCGGCTTGCAACTCGGCGCACTCGCGACGCCCGTGATACCGGCAGGCCTGCCGTCGGACCTGCTCGAACGGCGGCCCGACCTCTTGCAGGCGGAACAGGATCTGGTCGCGGCGAACGCGCTGATCGGCGCGGCGCGTGCGCTCTACTTCCCGCAAATCTCGCTGACGGGACTGCTCGGCACCGCGAGCACGCAATTCTCGTCGCTGTTCACCGGGCCGGCGCGCTTGTGGTCGTTCGCGGGTCAGGTCACGCAGCCGATCTTCACGGCGGGCAACATATCGGGCCAGGTGCAGACGGCGGAAGCGCAGCAACGCGCGGCGCTGCTCACGTATCAGAAGGCGATACAGGTGGCGTTTCAGGAAGTCGACGACGCGCTCATCCAGTCGCAAAAGCTCCACGAACAACTCGAAGTGCAGGGCCGTCAGGTAACGGCGCTATCGACCTACGCAAGGCTCGCGCGGGCGCGCTACGAAGGCGGCTATACGAGCTATATCGAAGTGCTGGACGCCGAGCGCAGCCTCTTCAACGCGCAGCTATCGGAGACGCAGACGCATGCGGCGGCCCTGGCATCGTTCGTCACGCTGTACAAGGCGATGGGCGGCGGCTGGGTCGTCACTGCCGACCAGATGACGACGCAGACGGCGACGACGCCCGCTGACGGAGCGAAGCCGGCCGCACCCGCGGCCCCGACGGTGCAATGAACATGGCAACCTCCACGGCGGCGCAGGATCGCGAGCTGACCGCGTGCCCCGAATGCGACCTGCTCCAGTTCGAGCATCCGGTGCCGCCCGGCGGCGCGCTGCGTTGCTGCCGATGCCGCGCCGTGCTCTACCGGCGGCGCCAGCGCGGTTTCGACCGCGCCCTTGCCTGCGCGATCGCGGCCTGCGTGCTGTGGCTGATCTCGAATGCGTTTCCGATCGTCGGATTGTCGGTCAATGGCGATCTCGTCGAGACGACGCTCTTCGGCGCGGTCCGCGTGCTGTATCGCGACGGCATGTGGCCGCTTGCGGGACTGATCTTCGTCACGACGATACTGATGCCAGCCGCGCACGCGCTCGGCATGGTCTGGCTGCTGTTGCCGCTCCATGTGCACCGGCGGCCGTATCGTGCGGACGCGGCGTTCCGGCTCTTGCGCATCGCGCGCGAGTGGGGCATGACCGAAGTGCTGATGCTCGGCCTCCTCGTCGCGGTCGTGAAGCTCGCGCATATCGCATCGGTGGTGACGGGGCCGGCGCTGTGGTCGCTCGCCGCGCTGATGCTGCTGCTCGTCGCGGCGGCGTCGGCGTTCGACGAGCGCGCGATGTGGCGCGGCGTCGACAGTGCATCGCTTGCAATGCCGGAAAGCCCGACGCTTAAAGGACGCACCGCATCGTCGAGCGGCATATGCGTCTGTCACGACTGCGGTCTCGCCACGCGCGGCGTGCTGCGGCATGAACATACGTGCTGCCCGCGATGCGGCGCGCGGCTGCATCTGCGCAAGCCGGCGAGTCTCTCGCGGACATGGGCGTATCTGATCGCGGCGGCGGTGCTCTACATACCCGCGAACCTGCTGCCGGTGATGAACACCAGTTCGCTTTTCGGCGCGCAGAAGGACACGATCATGAGCGGTGTCGCGTATCTGTGGACGTCGGGGTCGTGGCCGCTCGCGATCATCGTGTTCATTGCGAGCATCGCGGTGCCGATGCTCAAGATTCTCGCAATCGGCTATCTCGCGGCGAGCGTCAATCTGCGCATGACCCAGTACACGGCGCAACGCGCGCGCATCTACCGCATCGTCGAGATGGTCGGACGCTGGTCGATGCTCGATATCTACGTGATCGCCGTGCTCGTCGCGCTCGTGCAGTTCAGCGCGATGGCGACGATCGAAGCCGGGCCGGCCGCGATCGCGTTCGGCGCGGTCGTCGTGCTGACGATGCTCGCCGCGATGTCCTTCGATCCGCGCCTGATCTGGGACACGAGCGATGCGAAGGAGACGCCGCGATGAGCTCCCCGGGCGACCTTCCCGATGCCGAAGTCGTGCCGAAGAAGCGCTGGCGCATCCCGTGGATATGGGTCGTGCCGGCGCTCGCGGTGCTGATCGGCATCTGGCTCGCGGTGCAGACAGTGCTGCAAAAAGGCCCGGTCGTGACCATCACGTTCAAGACCGGCGAAGGGCTCGAAGCGGGCAAGACCAAGATCAAGTTCAAGGACGTGGACATCGGCATCGTCAAATCGGTGGCCCTTTCCAAGGACTACACGCGCGTCGTCGCGACGGCCGAGCTGACGCGCGATGCCGCGAACATGCTCGTCGACGATACGCGCTTCTGGGTCGTGCGTCCCCGCGTCGCGGGCGGCTCGGTGTCGGGCATCAGCACGCTGTTGTCGGGCGCGTATATCGGCATGGATATCGGGCGTCACAAGAACGTGCAGCGCGACTACGTGGGGCTGGAGACGCCGCCCGTCTTCGCGAGCGACGTGCCGGGGCGGCGGTTCATCCTTCGCTCGCCGGATCTCGGTTCCATCGATGTCGGCGCGCCAGTCTATTTCCGCCGGCTGCAAGTGGGCCAGGTGACGTCGTTCGAGCTCGACAAGGACGGCAGCGGCGTCACGCTGCAAGTGTTCATCAATTCGCCCTACGACCGCTACGTCAACGCCGATTCGCGCTTCTGGCAGGCGAGCGGACTCGATGTCACGCTCAGCACGGAGGGTCTCAAGGTCAACACGCAGTCGCTTGTCTCGATGCTGATCGGCGGTCTCGCGTTCGAAACGCCCGCCGTGTCGCTGAGCTGGGCGGAGGCCCCGGCCGATACGAGCTTCACGCTGTTCCAGACGCGTTCGGAAGCGCTGCGTGTGCAGGAACGCATCGTCGAGCATTATGTGTTCAACTTCACGGGTTCGGTGCGCGGCCTCGCAATCGGCGCGCCGGTGGAATTCCGGGGCATTCCCATCGGCGAGGTATCGGCCATCAATACCCGATTCGATCCGGCGACGGGGCGGATCAGCATTCCTGTCGAAGTGAAGCTGTATCCGGAGCGTTTCACGTCCCGCTTCGCGTCAGGCCCGAAGGGCGGGCGCATGGTGAGCGACCCGAAGGCGCTCGCGGATATGCTCGTCGCACAGGGCTTGCGCGCGCAGTTGCGCACCGGCAGCCTGCTGACCGGGCAGCTATACGTCGCGCTCGAATTTTTCCCGACCGCGAAGAAGGCGAGCGTCGACTGGAGCCGCACGCCGCCCGAACTGCCGACGACGCCGAGCGGACTCGATTCGCTGCAGGATTCGATCAACCGCATCATGACGCGCATCGACAAGCTGCCGATCGAGCAGCTTACCGCCAGCGCGCAGCAGACGCTCGACAACACGAGCCGGCTGATGCAGAACCTCAACACCGAGGTCGTGCCGCAAGCGGCGACGACGTTGATGGCCGCGCGCGCCGCGCTCGACGCCGCGCGATCGACCTTGCTGCCAGGCTCCGGCTTGCAGCAGGACACGACCGAAGCGATTCGCGAATTGACGCGCACGGCGGCGTCGTTCCGCAGCCTGGCGGATTATCTGCAGGAGCATCCCGAAGCGTTGCTGCGCGGAAAACCGGAGGACAAGAAGTGATGCGCCTTGCGTGGCTGTCCCTTACGATCATCGCCATGCTGGCGGCATGCGCGTCGCCGCGCGCGAGTTTCTATCGGCTGAGCACGGACGACACGCTGACGGCGACGGCTGTGCAACCGCCGGCGCGGCCGGTCATCGTGGGTCCGGTGACGGTGCCCGATCTCGTGGATCGCCCGCAGATCGTGACGCGCAACACGGACAACGAAGTGGCGCTCAATGAGTTCGCGCGCTGGGGCGAGCCGCTCAAGAGCAGTATCGCGGATGCGATCGCCGGCGATCTGACGGTCCTGCTTGGCTCGGACCGGGTGGCGGTGGCGTCGCGTGCGATACCCGAGACGCAGGCGTTGCGGGTGCGTGTGGATATTCAGCAATTTGAATCGATTGCGGGCGATGCGGTGACGATCGACGCGCGCTGGAGCGTGCGCGGCAATATGGACGATGCGGGGGCGACGGGGCGTTCGCTCGTGCGGGAAGCGGTGACGGGGCCGGATTTCGATGCGCTGGTGGCGGCGCATAGCCGCGCGTTGGGGAGGGTTAGCCGGGATATTGCGGGCGCGGTGGGGGGTGGGGGGCGTTGAGGGTGTGATCGCTATGCTGTTGCGAAATCTTCGATTGGCGGTTGCGATCGAAGACCAACGACGCGTCTCTCGCCGTACCACGGCGGCACGCCCGCTGTCATTATCTGAATTGAGTCCCTGACCACGCGCCGCCTCACAACACCCACCGCACAGCATCATCGAGCGCGGTTCCAGCGGGCGGCAAGTCCCGCCGCGCGATCCGCACGATCTCGACCGCACGCGTTTCCGGCGGCTGCATCGGCAGATACGCAAGCTCGAGCGTCACATTGGCGGCGGGCTCGTCGCTGCCCTCGTCCACGATCAGGTTCATCTGATTCACACGCAACGCGCGCTGCGTCACGCGAATCAACCTCGACGGCTCCCCGAACACGTCGATGATCGCGCCCAGCTGCTGCTCGACCGCTTCAGCGCGAGAGCCGAGCGCGGCGATCGCGGCTTCGTTATCGGCGATATCGTGCTGAAGCCGCGCAACGTCCGTCGACGCATCGGCGGACGCGGACGACGCGCCGCTCAAACCCGACATCCCCGCGCCGCGTCGTCCGAGCATCTGCATTCGTGCCGACAGCAGCGCCCGCGCTTCCTGTAGCGCCTCGCGCTGCGCTTCCCTTGCGCCGACGCGAGACATGCCTTCGAGCGCAAGCTGTTCGACCACGCGCAGCACGATCTCGTGCCTGAGCGCAGCGTCGGTCTCGTCGAAGATGCGGATGCGTTTGTCGTCGAAGCTCACCGCGACGCGCGGCACATCCGAGCGCAGCACGCCGCCTTCGTGAGCCACCGCCAGCACGCGTCGTTCGACGAAGCGGCTGCTCAGCACCGCATAAGCGTGCTCCGCGACGTAATGGACGTCGAACCAGCCGCGCAATTCGTGCGACTTGCCGATGGCTCGCGTGACGTCGTCCGCCGTCGCGAACATCGTCCGCAGATGCGGATCGTCGGCCCATGCAGCGGGGTTGGCATCGCGCGGCGCGGGCAAGCCATCGACGAGTGCTCGCGCATAACGCAGCGCCCCGCCGATGACCGGCGCGAGCCGCGCATCGTAGCGATTCGCCAGCCGAACATGCGGCGCAATCCGCACGACGCGGTCCAGTGCTTCACGCACGTCCCCTTTCGAAGCGCGCGCATCATCGCTCGCATTTCCGAATATTCGACGAAGGATGTTCATGCCATGATGTGCACGCCGCCATCGACATACAGGGTCTCTCCTGATACGCGCCGCGCGTAGGGCGTCGCGAGAAACGCGCACGTGAAGCCGACGTCCATGATGTCGACCAGTTCACCGAGCGGCGCACGCGCGGCGGCCTCGGTCAGCAACAGGTCGAAGTCCTTCAACCCCGATGCGGCGCGCGTCTTCAGCGGACCGGGCGATATCGCATGCACGCGGATGCCCTGCGGACCGAGTTCATAAGCGAGATAGCGCGCGCATGCCTCGAGCGCGGCCTTCACCGGACCCATGACGTTGTAGTTTGGAACGACCTTGTTCGCGCCGTGATAGCTCATCGTGAACATCGTGCCGCCGTTCTTCATCAGCGGGGCCGCGAGCCGCGCCATCCTCACGAACGAATGACACGAGATGTCCATTGCCGCCGCGAAGCCTTGCGCCGAGCAATTCAGCAAGCCGCCCTGAAGATCGTCCTTCGGCGCCCATGCAATCGAATGCACGAGGATATCGAGCACGCCCCATTCGCGTTCGATGCGCTCGAAGACCGCATCGAGTTCATCTTGCCGCGATGCATCGAGCGCCATGAACACCGGCGCTTCCAGTTGCCGCGCGAGCGGTTCGACATGAGGCTTCGCCTTGTCGCCGGCATACGTGATGGCAAGCTCCGCGCCCAGTTCGCGAAACGCCTTCGCGCAGCCATACGCGATCGAGTGCTCATTGGCGATGCCCGTAACCAGCGCCTTCGCGCCTTTGAGCGGCGGTTGCGGTGCGAGTGGCGTCATGCCGATGCTCCTTGTGTCAACGCGAGCGTATGGCGCGCGATCATCAGTTCCTCGTTGGTCGGCACGACCCACGCGCTGACCTTGCTCGATGGCGTGCTGACGCGCGGGCCGCCGCGCGCGTTGGCGGCGTCATCGAGTTCGATGCCCCACCATCGCGCCTCCTCGCACACGCGCCGCCGGATCTCCGCCGAATGCTGGCCGATGCCCGCCGTGAAGACGAGCGCATCGAGGCCGTGCAGCGCGGCGCCCATCGACCCGAGCTCGCGGCAGATGCGGTACACGTAGAGGTCGATGGCGAAGACGGCGCGCGCGTCGTCGGCGGCAAGCAGCGCACGCATGTCGCCCGAGATCCCCGATACGCCGAGCAGCCCCGAACGCCGGTACAGCAAGTCTTCGATTTCGCGCGCATCCATGCCCAGTTCATCGAGCAGATAGAGCACGACGCCCGGATCGAGCGTGCCGCAGCGGGTGCCCATCATGAGACCGTCGACGGCAGTAAAGCCCATCGTGCTCGCGACACTCCTGCCCGCCCGCAGCGCGCACAGGCTCGCCCCGTTGCCCAAATGCGCGACCACGGTGCGCCCCGTCGCCGCTTCCGGCGCGATATCCGGCAACACGCTCGCGATGTACTCATACGACAGGCCATGAAAGCCGTAGCGCCGCACACCCTTCTTCGTCACCGACTCCGGCAGCGCGAAGGCCTGCGCAAGCGGCGGTTGCGTCGTGTGGAACGCGGTGTCGAAACAGGCGACTTGCGGCATCGACGGCATGCGCTCTGCGATGATTCGCATCGGCCTCAGGTTGTGCGGCTGATGCAGCGGCGCGAGCGGCGCGAGCGTTTCGAGTTCGTCGAGGATATCGGCGGTGGCGAGCACCGGCTGCGTGAAATGCGCGCCGCCATGCACCACGCGATGCCCCACCGCGACAAGCCGATGCCCGCCGCCCTGCCCGCGCAGAAAGTCAGCGATATGCGTGATGGCTTCGGCGTGCGAAAGCTGCACGCCTTCGCCCCACGCGTGTTCGCCGGCCGGCTGGCCGTGCGCATCGAACGCGGCGAAGCGCGGCGAACTGAAGAGCCCTTCGGCCTGCCCGTGTACCACGAGCGCGAGACCGCCGGAGCCGCCGGCATCGAACGCGCAGAACTTCAGGCTCGACGAACCCGCGTTCAGAACGAGAATGAGGTCGGCCATCGCATTACCCCAGCAGTTGCGCTTCCTCGGCGCGCTTGGCGGCGACGAGCGACGCCACGGCGCACGACGCCAGCCGCGATTGCAGCGAGTCGGCCCGGCTCGTGAGGATGATCGGCACGCGCGCACCGAGCACGATGCCCGCCGCATCCGCACCCGCGAGAAACGACAGGCTCTTCGCGAGCATGTTGCCGGCTTCGAGATCGGGAACGAGCAGCACGTTCGCACGCCCCGCGACCGGCGAATCGATCTTCTTGGCACGCGCGGCTTCGGGGTCGATCGCGTTGTCGAGCGCGAGCGGGCCGTCGACGAGCGCGCCCGTGATCTGATGCCGGTCCACCATCTTGCAGAGCGCGGCGGCTTCGAGCGTCGATGGCACCTTCGGGTTCACCGTCTCCATCGCGGAGAGAATCGCTACGCGCACTTCGGGCATGCGCAGCGCGTGGCCCAGATCGATCGCGTTTTGCAGGATATCGACCTTGTCCGCAAGCGTGGGCGCGATGTTGATCGCCGCATCGGTGATGAGAAGCACGTTCTCGTGGCCCGGCACGTCCATCAGAAAGCAATGACTCACGCGCCGCGCGGTGCGCAGTCCGCCTTCGCGCGCGACGACGGCGGCCATCAGTTCGTCGGTATGCAGGCTGCCTTTCATCAACGCTTCTGCCTTGGCTTCGCGCACCAGCTCGACTGCCAGCTTCGCGGCTGCGTGGCTGTGCGGGGCATCGACGATAGGAAAGCCGGCGATCTTCAGGCCATGCTCCTCGGCCACTTCTTGGATACGTTCGCGCGGCCCGACCAGATAA
Source organism: Caballeronia sp. RCC_10 (assembly GCF_041360715.1). Taxonomy (NCBI): domain Bacteria; kingdom Pseudomonadati; phylum Pseudomonadota; class Betaproteobacteria; order Burkholderiales; family Burkholderiaceae; genus Caballeronia; species Caballeronia sp. RCC_10. The sequence continues at coordinate 78,649 of NZ_JBFUPT010000016.1, read as the reverse complement.
GGCTTGATCAGCCCCATTGCCGCCGCTTCGACCGCGCTTTCCAGCGATGTGCGGTCACACGGATGCGCGATCGCGGTCGCGAGCGGCGGCAGCGTCTTGCAGATTTCGATGAGCCGCTGGTACTTCTCGTGCGTGTGCTCCATATCATCTCCTTCAATGCGCTTGCGCCGATCCCTTCGCCTGCCTCGGCTGCTTCGCCGGCTTCTCGGCCTGCACGGGCAGCACCGCACGGATGCGCGCGAGCATCTCGCGCTGCGCGGCGGTCGGCTCCACACTTTGCACGCGGCTATCGGCGAGCAGCGTATCGATGAATGTGAGCAGCTTCTTGCGTTCATCAGAATCGCGAAGTAACTCCGGCAGTGTCGCGAGCGCCTGCTCGGGCTCCAGCCGCACGACGATCTCCTGCTCGCCGCGCAGCCTCCGCCATGCGTCGGGCGGCATCTGCGGCACGTAGTGCGCGTACTCTCGCGTGAGTTCCTGCCGCAGCAGCATGCGTGCGAACGGAATCGGCTGGTCATGCTGCACCAGCAGACACGCGACACGCGCGAGCGCCTCCGGATAGCCGCCACGCGCGATCCCCGCCAGCGCTTCCTGCACGAACGGCAGATCGCGCGGATCGGCCGGTTCGTGCGTGGCCGCCCGGCCATCGGCGGTTTGCGCGTGGTGCGTCGAGAACATGTTTCCGTAGATGGAGAAGAAAAGGCTCTCGGTGGCCGCATCGCGCATCGCGCGATAGAAGTCGAGGCCCGCGCTCAGCATGTCCGATCCGAAATGCTCGGCTGCATGCCATGCGCCCGGCGCGGCCTCGGGCTTGCGCGCGGCTTTCGCCGCATCGGCTGCGGGGCCGAGCCACGCGAGCCACGGATTCATATCGGACACCATCCAGCGTTGCGCGCGCAACGGATGAAACTGCCGCAGCCAGGTCGCGCTCACATCGTTAGACATCGCCTGCACGAACGGCTGCGCGAAAAGCTCGTAGGCGCGCTGATTGAAGTCCGATACCTGCTGAACCGCCTTGAACGGCAATTCGTCGATGCGTTCGAAGCGATTGAAGCGCGCGACGACCTCCTCCAGCCGATGCTCACGGAACGAGACGTCGTATTCAGTCGCGCCGTCCGCCGTCTTTCGCTCGGCGATCTCCATGCCGTACAGCCCCGGCGGAAACGATTCGATCGCCTCCAGCACCGATGCAATCTGCGTGTATTCCTTCTTCGCGACCTTGCCGCTCACGAAGATGCCGAGATGCCCGATATCCTGATGCATGAGCCCGACGATCACCTGTCCGCGCGACTTTATTTCCTCGGTGCTGCCATAGACATCGGCGACCCAGTTGAACGCCTGTTGCGGCGGCGTGATGTTGTCGCCGAGCGAGGCAAAAAGAACGATCGGCGACTTGATCGCGCGAAGATCGAACGACACGCCTTCCATGCCGCGCACTTCGCCCGACCACAGCTTGTTGCCGACGAAAAGATTGCGCGTGATCCATTCGATCTCGTCGCGGTTCATCAGGTAGTAGGCGCCCCACCATCGTTCGAAGTCGAGGAAGCGCGGCGGCTCGCTGTCGATGTTCGCGTAGAGGTGATAGTACTTGTCCCACAGGCTGTTCGCCGGGTTGAGCGATTCGAAGTTCTGCACCAGATGCGCGCCGTCGAACTTGCCGTTGCCGAGGTCCGCGGTGAACGACGCGAGCCACGTGCCGCCCAGCATGCCGCCGGAATAGCGCATCGGGTTATCGCCCTCGCCTTCGCTCCATGCGCCACTCCAGTACGACATCGGCGCACCGTTGATGACGAGCGGGCCTGTTTCGTCCGGCTCGGAACTGGCCAGCATCATCGCGGCCCAGCCGCCCTGGCAGTTGCCGACGATCGCGGGCTTGCGGCTCTCGGGATGCAATGCGCGCACGTGCTTCACGAAGCGCTGTTCGGCGGCGCAGACATCGAGCAGCGTCTGGCCCGGCTGTGGATCGCGAAAGAACGTGACGAAGTAGACCGGATGACCCGCACGCAATGCGACGCCCACTTGCGAGTCGTCCTTGAAGCCGCCGATGCCCGGACCATGCCCCGCGCGGGGATCGATGATGAGGTAAGGCCGCTTCTTGTCGTCGATCACGACGCCTTGCGGCGGCACGATACGCAGCAACGCATAGTTCACCGGCCGCGAAAAGCCGCGACCGTCGAGAAGCATTTCGTACTCGAAATGCAGCACCGGTTCGGAGCCGCGCTTCGCCTGCTCGACGAACTGATTGCCGCGCCGGCGCAGCGTATCCCAGAAGAGGATCGAACGCTGAAACACGTCGACCGCATAGTCGTAGCCGTTCGAACTGGCGTGGCCGTTGTCGAGCAGATGCTTGCCCGCCGCGCGGACCCGCTCATCGTATTGCTGCTGCGCGGTTTGCGCGCGCTTCTGAAACACCCGTGTGACCTTGCCCGCAATGTCCTGACTGCGGGCGAACTGATCTGCATACGTCATGGCGCGGCCTCCGCGACGAGAGCTTGAGAGGGAAACGCTTACAACAGAGACGGGGGCTGCTCTCGTGGATGATTCGATTCGTTCAGCCCAACTGATCGATGGCACGACATGGCATTGATACCATCGACGAAGCCCGCGCGCAACGTGGCTTCCATCGGCAGATGAAGCGGACCGCGCCTAGAAGCGCTCGGGCACGTACCGCAAAGGACGATCGTTCTCGCGATAGCCCTCGGGCTTCTGCCGCTTCGGCAGCTTCACCTTCTCGCGCGGAACGTCGGTGTAGGGGATGTTCGTCAGCATGTGGCTGATCATGTTGAGCCGCGCCCGCCGCTTGTCGTCCGAGCGCACGACGTACCACGGCGCGTGCTCGGTGTCGGTTGCGGCGAACATCTCGTCGCGTGCGCGCGAGTAGTCGTACCAGCGGCTATAGGAGCGCAGGTCCATCGGCGAGAGCTTCCAGATCTTGCGCTCGTCGCGGATGCGCGCCTCCAGGCGGCGCGTCTGTTCCTCCTGACCCACTTCGAGCCAGTACTTCAGCAGGATCACACCCGAATCGATGATCGCGCGCTCGACGAGCGGCACGCCGCGCAAGAAGGTGTCCGCCTGTTCCTGCGTGCAGAAGCCCATCACGCGTTCGACGCCCGCGCGGTTGTACCAGCTCCGGTCGAAGAGCGTGATCTCGCCTGCTGCGGGCAGATGCGGCAGATACCGCTGCACGTACATCTGCGTCTTTTCGCGTTCGGTCGGCGCGGGCAGCGCCACCACGCGAAAGATGCGCGGGCTCACGCGCTCGGTGATCGCCTTGATGGTGCCGCCCTTGCCGGCGCCATCGCGTCCCTCGAACACGACGCAGATCTTCGCGCCGGCATGCACGACCCATTGCTGCACCTTCACGAGTTCCACGTGCAGGCGCGCCAGTTCCTTTTCATAAGCCTTGGCGCTCAAACGCTCATGCTCCGCGACGGCCTCGTTCACGTTCATTGCGTTTCTCCCGCGTCATTCAATGCTCGTGACGCTCCGGCATGACCTGCACCACGAGCTTGCGATCCTTCCAGAGCATGTTGTGCAGGCGCGGCTGGAAGCGGCGCAGCACATGCGGCTCCACCGAGTCGAAGGTCACCACCGCCGCCGGACGTTCGCCGGTGCCCGGCACGCGTTTGATCGAATCGAAAGAAGGGAACCCGTATTTACAGAGGAACTCGCGGATCTCATCATCCGTCGTGTCCTCGTCGACATTGCCTAGCCAGAGATCGCCCATTGCGACACCCTCCATCGCCTGGCGGGCTATCCCGCCGCTTCGGTCAGCATCCGATTCGTTCGCCCGCCCCGCGTTGCAGCTTTTATAGCGTAGTACACATTCGGGCCGATCATCACGCTTACGCGCATATTTCTACTTGCGTTGCGCGAGCGGATTCAGCGCGGCCACGAAGATGACGATGCCGATGGCGAGCGCCAGCATCCCATAACGGAATTCCGGCCGTATGTCATAGATGAGGCCGTGGATGGTTCCGTAGAGCCCGCCCAGCCAGATGAACACACCAATGGCCGCGATCACCATTCGAAGCTCGGTTCGTTGCATCGATGCCTCCATGACGTGCGTGATGCGTGGGACTTGGCGCGCGTGAATGCTTGCATTACATTGTTTCCGTGCGCATTCCAGGCAAGCGCGCGGACAACCGCTTTGCTCGTACAACCGTAGATGGCGCAAAGCGACGTGCGGCCATCAACCGTTCAACGTATCGCCGGGACGCCTTGCATGCAACAGCCGATACGCTCATTGCGCCGGTCCTGCGCCGCGTCGTTGCTCGCGGCGTCGGTGGCCCTGGCATCCGCGGCAGCGCACGCGCAAGCCGCGCCGGCGGCGCCGGGGGACCGCACCGTCATCGCCGGCAACGTGAAGCGCTACGCCGACGCCGTGCTCGCCATCATGTCCTACACCGCCGTGCCCGACGTGACGACCAGTTCGCTTTCGATCAACAGCGGCTCCACGGGCGATCCCGGATTCGGCCAGACGCAGCTCGGCGGCGGCTTCACCATCAGCAAGTCCTTTCCTCTCTATCTCGAAGGCACGCTCGCGTATAGCCGCTACGATCCGACCTTTGTCGCCACGGACGGCAACCAGCAACGCGCCGTCCCGACACGATGGAACACCGCGAGCACGACAGTCGGCATCGGCTGGGACTTTCCCATCACCGACGAACTGCGCATCCGGCCGATACTCAACGGCATGGTCGGCCGCGTTGCGAGCGACCTGCGCGTCGCGCAAACGCTTTTCAATCACGCAGCCGACGCCAACCTCCAGTTTCTCGAAGACGGCGCGCTCAACGCGTATGGCGTCGGCGGCTCGCTGATGCTCGATCTGGAGCACTATCGCGAGCACTACGAGGTCGATGTCGAACTGCGCGCCACCGATATTCATCTGCGCAGTTTCGGCAGTTCGTCGGACGCCGTGCAAGGCTCGGCGAACTCACAGCAGTTCAGCCTGTGGGCGCGCTGGCGTGCGCCGACCGGGCTCGTCGCACTCGACAAGCCGCTGCGCTACGTGCTCGAAACCGCCTACACGCACTACTTTGGCGACAGCGCCGGCGTGCTCGGTTTCAACGACCTGACATCGCTCGGCGTCGGGCTCGAACTCGACAGCAGCAAATATCCGATCGTCATCACGCGCACGCGGGCGATGGTGCGATACGTCTTCGGCCATAACGTGCACGGCGTGTCCTTCGGCTTCGCGGTCAGCTTCTGATGCACGCTTCGACGCCTCGCCGGGCTACTTTTTCTTGATGCGCCGCTCGCCGCCGGCGGTCTTGCAGGCCGTCGGCGTCCAGCTTTGCGTCTGTCCTTTCGCGACGGCCACCAGCGTCACCTGACGGCATCGCTCGCCGCCGTTGGATGCCGTATCGCGAGGCGTCACCGTCCCTTCGATATGCACCGGATTGCCCGTGCCCTCGTTGCTCCACTTCATCGTTTCGCCATCCTTGTTCGATTCGAGCGCGCGTTGCGCCGCGCGATTCAATGCTTGCCGGTCAGGCGGCTTCATGTAGCTGACCGGCGTGTCCTTCAGGAAGTTGAGGTTATTGGCGAAGACGCTCGCGCACGGCAGCGCCAGCGCGGCGCACAGGATGCATCGCGTGAGACGGCACGACGAAACGCGGGATGGCGCAATCATCGTTGAGGTCCTGTCATAACACGTTCCGCTGGCTCGGATCGTAGCGGGGATCGGGCTGCCTTTGCGTCTGCCGGAGCACGCCCTGCGGGTCGAAATAAAAATGGAACAGCAGATGGTCGATGTTGTTCTCGACATATCGATACGACCACACTTCGCGATCCATCCGCTTGAAATACGACGTCTCGAACGGGCGGCCGAAATGCGTCAGCACGTCGTCGCGCGTCCACTTGCCGATTTCCGCGCGATAAAACTCGTTGTCCTGAAGCACTTGCCGCACACTCAGGACTTTGCCCGATGCGTCGACGTCGACGGCCGTAGTGGTCGAACCCATCGGCTGAGTCGGCCACATCAGGCGCTTGCCGCCGCCGGGCAGATCGTAGCTTTCCTTCGGCGGGCCCAGACGCGCGACGATCGCCTGCTGATCCATCCCGGCGTCGACGCGCGCCTCCTGCTGCGCACAACCGGCGAAGGCCAGCACGGCGCATGCGATTGCAAGGCCCCCTGCGTTGGGTTTCATTGGGTCTTCGCTGGTTCGACGGAAATGGCCAGCGCCTCTGTAAAGACCGCCTTTACCTGGTTGCCCTTCTTGACCTGCTTCAGGCGATCGGGGTCCTCGACGAGCAGATGCACCGTCTCGCCGCGCGGCCCGCGCAGCGTCACCGTTTTCGAGTTGCGATCGACCGCGATCACATCGGCGATGATCGTCACCTCGCGGCCGATCTCGCCGCCCGGCTTCGCGCCCTTCGGCGCACGCGCTTCGATATCCTTCTCGGTGCGCGAGACCGGGGTCTTCGCATCGACGAGGCTCAAAGTCAGCGATTCGCGATACTGCGTGGTAACGATGTCGCCGATCTTGAGCTGGTCGAAGTTGCGCGCTTCCTGCGTCACTTCGAGTTCGAGCACCTTGCCCGCCTTGGTCTTGAGCGTGACCGTGCGCGTGGCCGGGTCGATGCCGACGATCGTTGCCGTCACTTTCGCGACGCCCTGCACCGATGCGCTATCCGGTCCTCTCACGATGCTCATGTCCGTTTCGGGTTCGGCGGACAGGACGCTTGCGGAAACCGCAAGGCATGACAGCAAAAGCAGGCTCATGCGCTTCATCATCTCCCTCCTTTGAAAACGCTCGTGACGGTTCGCCGTTACTGGATCGAGTAGCCGCGCCCTTGCATGCAAGCCGCCCACGCTCGGTAATAGGTGGACATCGCGCCCTGACTCTGCGCCTGTGCATTGGCCTGCTGTTCGCGCCGGTTCTGCCGCGCGCGCGCGCCGCCCGCCATCGTGCCGGCTGTTGCGCCGATGGCCGCGCCCTTGCCCGCGTCGCCCGCGATGGCGCCGATCACCGCGCCGCCCGCAGCGCCGCGCGCCGCACCGCCGACGCGCTCGCCGCCGCCGACAGCCGGTCCGCTTTGCGGCGGCGGCGCCGTCGATGCGGTCGCCGGATCGATGCCCGTGTTGCTTTTAGCCCAGCTATAGCAGGCGCCGTCGTCCTGCTGCTGCTTTTGCGCGCTCTGCCCTTTCGACGGATAAGCGATCGGCTTGCCTTGCGCCATGACGTCGAGCGTCAGGGCGGCGATCACGATGGCACAGCTGGCTCGCAATGTCTTTGCGTTCATGTGGCAACTCCTTCCAAGTCATGGGTCCTGCACGCGCGTCCACGATGCATCCGGATCGAATTCCGTCAGCGGCGGCGCAGATGCGCCCCGGTTCTTCTGATACACCACCCCGTTGTTATTGACAATGAAAGTCATCACGCCGCTTTCGCCGTATTGCGCCGGATACGCGGCCATCGCAAAGCCGGCCAGCATGCGGCCATTGATGAGATAGCTGAATGCGCCGCCCGGGGCGTTCTTTCCCTGTTTCGTCAGGATTCGGAAGTGATATCCGTGATAAGCGTCACCGGCTTTTCGATCCTTGAAATATTGCGAGCTGGCGGCAATCAGCGGCCCGAACGGACTGGGTTCCTCGCCGCGTGCTGGGTCGGCGGGCCAGTACAGGCCGTCCTGCTTGCCGGGTGAACTGCCCAGCTTGCGCGCGTACTGCAGCACACCGTCGCCCATGCGGTCGCGCGTTGCATACTCGCGCTGCGCATCGAGATAGGCGCGCAGCACCTTGATCGCTTCGCGTTCGTTCGCCCCGATACGCCGATCAAGCACCTCTTGCGCGCCTTCTTCGGTCGCGAACCGCCATGCGCCGTTTGCGCGCACGAGCGGAATCGGCATGGGCCACGCTTCGTCGCCGATACGCAGGATGCGACGGTCGGGCGAGGTCTCCTCGAGCGCATGGAACGTCTTCAGTTCCTGCAAGGCATTGGCGCGAAGCGCGCGGTCCTCGGCTTCGTCGGATGTCACGACGAGACGGCTGTGCGCTTCCCCGAAGATGCCGATGAGCGCATCGTCGTCATTGGACTCCAGCGCTTGTTCCAGGGCGCTGACGGCTTCTTCGGGCGTCGCGAAAGCGCGTTGTTGATCGGCGGCGAGCGCGCGATGCAGCGGAAGCAGCATCGCAAGACACATGGCGACGCCGAGGCATGCTCGGACCAAGGCGACAGTGCGATGATTCATGGCGCGCCTCCTAACGACGGCCGCCACGGCCGCCCCCGCCGAAGTTGCGGCCGCCGCCCGAATAGCCGCCGCCGGCACTGCGCCCGCCGCCGGAATAGCCGCCTCTGTTCGAGAAATCACGGCCGCCCTGACCGGCGCTCGACATCGACTGCCGGCTTGCCGCGCCGCGTGCGCTGTCCGCTCGCGCCGCTTGCGCCGAACCGTAGCCGCTGAATGCATCGCCGCCGCGGCCTTCGAAGCCGCCCGCGCCCGGCGATCGCGCCGCGTTTTGCGTCGGGGACGTCGCGCCCGGCGTGCGTGCGGCGACACGCTGCGCGCCTCCCGCCGCCCCACTGCCGCCGATACCGCCGCCGCCCGCACGCGATGGCGCGTCGCCGACGCGCTGGGTCGATGCACGCGCCGTCCCGCCCGACACCTGTCCCGGCTTCTTCTCGGAGCGCCACGTGCTCGATTGCGCTCCGGTCGTCGAACGGTTGGCCTGCCGCTCGCTGATATTGGTCTTGACCTCGCTGCGATTGATGTTCTGCTCGCGATTGATGTTGATCGTGTTATTGCCGCCGCTGTAGTTGGCCTCGTAGTGTCCGCCATGCCACGCGGCGGTGATCGCGGCGCCCCAGACCAGTCCCGTTGCGAATGCAGCGCCGGGCGCATACGGGTAGTAATAGACCGGGTAAGGCGCGGGCGCATAGGCATAGACGGGCGTGGGGCTGCTGACCACGACCGTGGACGGGTTGTATTGCGGCACGTAGATGACTTCGGGATTGGACGGCACGATCTTGATCACCTCCTTCTCCACGACGATCGTCTGCTTGTCGTCGGTCTTGAGATTGCCGACCGATTGCGTCTGACGTCTGAAGCGCTGCACGCCTTCGAGCACGGCGCTCTGGTCCGCGACGACCGCTTCGCCCAGCGCCACTGTCCAGTCGAGTTCGCTGCTCATCTTCCTGATGACTTCCGGATAGTTCAGCAGCGCCTTCACGGAGTCGTGCCACGCTTCGTTCACGGGCAAGTCCTTCTCCGTCTTCCTCTTCTCGATGAACCGGTCAGCCTGAACGACTTCGATCGGATACGTCGACGCGGGAAGAATGATCGCGATGAGATCGTCCGGATAGAGCGCGATGGGTCCGACGAGTTTGTCCACCTGCGCGGACGACAACGTGGCCGGCTCCGCGCCGCTCGCCGCCGGAGCCTGCGCGTGAGCTGCCGTCTCGCAGACGAGCGTCCACGCGATGATGAGCGCAATGAGGTAATGTCGCATCGTCGTCCAGCTTGCGAGCCTGTCATGGCGGGGACACGGCCTGGTGGTTGCATTGCCGGCGCGTTTCGACGCCATGACGTCGTGCCGCAGGCTTCCCGCCTGCAAGGCGCGCCCTCGTCCGTTGCGCGGGCGCGGCCCGGTAAGCGGTGAAAACGCCGGCATCGCGCTATCGGGCCGCTTGGTTTAGCTCCTTCGAACGCTTTTCTCGCCGCGGCCTTCTTGTCCTGTCTATTGCCGGCCGCCGCTTGCAATTCTGCCCGCCCTGAGCGATTCAGCGCCTCATGCGACGAGTCGATTCATCGCGCGCTCCCATGCACTTTGAAGATATGCAAACGCCGTTGTGTTTTCAAGCGTCGCGGGCGTCGGGTTGTCAGCTCGCTTTTACTTCGTTCTCCAAGGGTTCATTCTTTTCGAAGGCCGTCACGCTTTGCAACGTCGTCTCGCAGATGGTCGTCAGCGCTTCGCGCGTCAGATACGCCTGATGCCCCGTCACGATCACATTCGGAAACGAGACGAGACGCTGCATCACATCGTCCTGAATGATCTCGTTCGACAGGTCGCGGAAGAAAAGACTGCTTTCCTGCTCGTACACGTCGATGGCGAGCCCGCCCAACTGGCCGCTCTTCAGCGCCTCGATGACGGCTTCGGTGTCGATCAGCGCGCCACGGCTCGTGTTGATGAGCAACGCGCCGGGCTTCGAGCGACGGAGCATGTCCGCGTTGATGATGTGATGCGTCTCGGGCGTCAAGGGGCAATGCAATGAAACGATGTCCGATTTGGAGCCGATCTCGCCGGGCTTCGCATAACGCCCGCCCAGCGCCTCGAATTCCGCTGAATGATACGGGTCGTAGCCGATCACGTCGCAGCCGAAGCCGATCATGATCTGCGCGAACACGCAGCCGATCTTGCCGGTGCCGACCACCGCCACCGTCTTGCCGAACAGATCGAAGCCGATGAGGCCATCGAGCGAGAAGTTGGAATCGCGCGTGCGGTTGTAGGCGCGATGCACCTTGCGGTTGATCGCGAGCAGCAAGGCCACGGCGAACTCCGCGACCGAATTCGGCGAGTACGTGACGACGCGCACCACCTTGATGCCGAGCCGCGCCGCCGCCTCGAGATCCACGTTGTTGAAGCCGGTGCAGCGCAGCGCGAGCAGCCGCGTGCCGCCGCGATGCAGCGCTTCGAGCGTCGGCGCGTCGGCCTTGTCGTTGACAAAGATGCAGACCGCGCCGAAGCCGGCAGCGAGTCCGACGGTGTCGGGCCCGAGTTGAACGTCGAGGTAGCGCAACGTGTGTTGCTCGGCCTTGTTCGCCTCGTCGAGAAACTTGCGCTCGTAAGGGGTCGAACTGAAAATCGCGACTTCCATGATGCCCTCCCTAAGAGATGTGGCCGACGCCTGGCGGCTAGCCGCTTGCGAGCGATATGGCGATCTGCACGAACAGCACTTTGACGATGGTCATCGACGGGAAAATCATCGCGTACATGATGTCGGGCTGTTCGGTCGGCGCGATGCGGTTGGCAAACGCAAGGATGGCCGGGTTCCCCGTCGCGCCGCAGATGACGCCCACGGTCGTATCGAACGGCAGCTTAAAAATCCACAGGCAGCACGCGGCGGTGACGCCAACGAGCACGATCAGCGTGATCGCGCCGTAGAGCAGCAGCAGCGGGCCGGCGGTGCCGACCGTCGCGATGAATTTCGGCCCGCACGAGATGCCGACCTGCGCGAGAAAGATCGTGAGCCCGAGGTTGCGCAACACGAGATTCGCGGAGAGCGGCATGACCCACACGAACGGGCCGTTGCGTCGCAGCTTGCCGAGGCACAGCGCGAGCAGAAGCAGCGCCGCGAGCCCCAAACTAAATGCGCCGAGGCCCGGCACGGGCAGCGGCAACGCGCCGATCAGCAGGCCCGCCGCCGCGCCGATGCCCAGGCAGACGAAGCTGAGATCCGCCGTGCTCTTGATCGAATCGCCGAAGAACGCGCGAATGGTCGCCTGATGCGCGCGATTGACGAGCAGGCCGACGCGATCGCCCGCTTCGATCACGAGATCGGGCGTCGACAGCAGATCGGCGTCGCCGCGCCGCACGTGAGCGACCGCGCACTTCACGCCATCGGGAAAGCGGAGATTGCCGAGCGTCATGCCGACGACCGCCGGATTCGATGCGAACACGCGCATATAGTCGAGGTCCTCGCGACGGCTCGTCAGCCGTCCCGGCTGCAACTCGCCGCATAGCGCGGTGGCCTGTTCGAGCAGGCCGCGATCGGTGCCGGTGGCGAGCAGCACATCGTCGGAACGGAGGATGAAGTCGTCGGCCGGCAACTGGTTGTGATGCTCGCGCCGCACCGCCGCGATCGACACGCCGGCAGGCAGGCGCGTCGTGAGTTCGGCCAGCGTGAGGCCGAAAAAGCTCTCGTTTCTCAACGCGATCTCCGCCGTTTCGAGCAGTTTCGCGGGCGGCTTCTCGATCTTCACTTTCAGCAGGACGTTCAGCGCGTACAGCAACAGAATCGGACCGGCGACGCCGAACGGATACGCGACGCTATACGCGACGGCCGGGTCGTTGCTTTTCATCGATGCAATCGCAACTTGCAGGCTGGCCGTGCTGGTGCCGCTGCCGGCGAACATGCCGAGTGCATCGGCGAGCCGGATGCCGAGCGGAATGAACGCGCACGACACGAGGCCCGCGATGATCACGCCAACGCACGCGGCGGCGTTCGCTTTCGCGCCCTCGCGGCTCGTGAGGCCCTTGAAGAATTGCGCGCCGTATTGAATGCCGATGCCATACAGGAACAACAGGAGCCCGAGCGTGCCGAGCAAGGCCGGAGGCGCGGACTTAGGCGCGAACGCACCCACGGCGAGCCCGACGAACAGCACCGCCCCGGAGCCGAGCGCGACGCCCTTGATGTTGATCTCGCCGATCAGATAGCCGAGCGCGATGGTCAAAAACAGCGCGAACAACGACTGATTCTCGAGAAACGTTCTGACTGCGTCCATGCGGCCTCCTGTCGATACGCAGCGTCGCACCGTCGCCATACCTAGGACATTAAAGACGCTCGGCCGGGCGCAGTCCAGGGCGATGCATCAGCCGCGCCGGTGCGATTCGAGCACCACCACGCTGCGGGCTTCGAGACGGATCGAACTGCGCGCATCCGCCGACGTTTTGGCTGGCGAAACAATATCGCGCGGCGGATCGGCGGCCGTATCGACGATGCAGCCCCAGCAAAGACCATCTATATCAGGAAGCGCGGCCGTGCGGGCATCGCCGTTCATGTTGAGCGCGATATGCAGCATCGCTTCGTCCGCCACCGTCCCTGCCAGTGTGAAAGCGACGAAGCGTGCATCGGGATCGTGCCAGGCCGGCTCGTTGAGCCGCTCGCCGTGCCATGCGACATCGGCGTGATCCTGTCCGGCTGCCGGACGCCCTGTCAGGAAGGTGCGGCGCCGCAGGCTCGGATGACGCTTGCGCAACGCGATCAGTTCGCGTACGAAACGGAGCATCGCGCGGCCATCGTCCGTAAAGTCCCAGTTCAGCCAGGAGAGTTCGTTGTTCTGGCAGAACGCGTTGTTGTTGCCGCGCTGGCCGCGCAGGCATTCATCGCCGGCGAGAATCATCGGCACGCCCTGACTCAGCAGCAGAATCGCCATGAAGTTGCGCGCCTGACGATTGCGCATGCGCGTGACTGCCGCATCGTCCGTGTCGCCTTCGACGCCGCAATTCCACGAGAGGTTGTCGTTCGTGCCGTCGCGGTTGTCTTCGCCATTGGCCTCGTTGTGCTTCGCCTCATACGTCACGAGATCGCGCAGCGTGAAGCCGTCGTGACTCGTCACGAAGTTGATGCTGCTCGCGGGCAGGCGGCCATCGCGCTGATAGAGGTCGGCGCTTCCCGACATGCACGTACATACTTGGCCGATGAGACCCGCATCGCCGCGCACGAAACGGCGGATCACATCGCGATAGCGCCCGTTCCATTCCGCCCACGCCATGCCGGGAAACGCGCCCACGTGATACAGCCCCGCCGCATCCCACGCCTCGGCGATCAACGGCACGCGCGCAAGCACCGGCGACGCTTCCATCGCCCACGGCAAAGGCGGCGTGCCGAGCAGCTCGCCGTGTTCGCCGCGCGTGAAGATACTCGCGAGATCGAAGCGAAAGCCATCGACGCCGAGTTCGCGCACCCAATATTCGAGGCTTTGAAGAATGAACGCCGTCACCAGCGGATGATTGCAGTTGACCGTGTTGCCGCAGCCGGTGAAGTCGCGGTAATGGCGTGGATCGGCACGGTCCGTCAGATAGAAGATATCGTTCGCCAGCGCCTTGAAGTTGATGACCGGTCCCGCCAGCCCCGCTTCCGACGTGTGATTGAACACGACGTCCAGCAGCACGCGAATGCCCGCTGCATGCAGCGCATGGACGAGCGCGCGAAACTCCTGCGGCGCGCGATGCGGCTCGACGCAATAGCGCGGATGCGGGCTATGAAAGCTATGCGTGCTGTAGCCCCAGAAATTGCACAACCCTCTTTCGGCGGCGGACGCAGGCACGTCCTGTTCGTCGAACGCCATGACCGGCAGCAGTTCCACGTGCGTAACGCCGAGCGCCTGCAAATAAGGAATCTTTTCGGCGAGCCCCGCAAATGTTCCCGGCTGCGCGACGCCGCTCGATGCATGCCGCGTGAAGCCGCCGACGTGCAGCTCATAGATGATGGCGTCATCGAGCGTTCGCACCTCGGCGCTTGCAGGCGCGTTGATCGGCTCGGCGACGATGGCCCGCATCGACGCACGATCGTCACCCGCCGCATCGGCGGCCTGCTGGCGGTCATAGAAACGGTCGCTCAGGGCACGCGCGTTCGGATCGAGCAATTGCTTGCGGCTCGCGGCTTTGTCGTCCATTTGCGCCAAGCCGTGTGGGCCATGCGCGCGCCACGTATAGCAAGAATGAACCGGCAGCCCCTCGATGAAAACGTGCCAGTAATAGAACGTGCGGTTCTCTTCCGGCACGAGCGTGACGATCTGAAACGGCTCCATGCTTTCGACCGAAGCAAAGAGCAGCAAGTCGACGCGTGTCGCGTACCGGCAGAACACGCAGAAGTTGACGCCGCCCGGCATCACCGTCGCGCCCGAAGGAAAGCGCGAGCCGGGCTGTGTGCGATACGCCGGGCTCACGTCCGCATCACGCATGAGCAAGGTCGATCCTCACGGCGCGCGCTTCCCAGATGCGCTCGCAATATTCCTGGATGGCGCGATCGGATGAGAACTTGCCCGATCGCGCCGTGTTGATGATCGACATGCGCGTCCACTGCCGCACGTCGCGCCATGCTTCGCTCACGCGCTCCTGGCACGCGGCGTAATCCGCGAAATCGGCGAGCACGAGGAACGGATCGTGATGCAGCAGGTTGTCGAGCAGCGGGCGGAACATGTCGGTATCGCCGCGCGAGAAGCGTCCTTGCGCGATCTGCTCGAGCGCGTCGCGCAGCTCGTCGTTCGCTTCGACATACCGCTGCGGGCGATAGCCTGCGCGCTTGCTGTCCTCGACCTGTTGCGCGGTCAGTCCGAAGAGAAAGAAGTTCTCCGGCCCGGCTTCCTCGCGAATCTCGACGTTCGCGCCGTCCAGCGTGCCGATGGTCAGCGCGCCGTTCATCATGAACTTCATGTTGCCCGTACCGGATGCTTCCTTGCCCGCCGTCGATATCTGCTCCGACAGATCGGCGGCCGGATAGATCCAGTGACCGTGCTTCACGTTGAAGTCCGGATAGAACACGACCTTGATGCGGCCGCGCGTCGCCGGATCATGGTTGACCACTTCCGCCACGCCCGTAATCAGACGGATGATGAGCTTGGCCATTGCGTATCCCGGCGCGGCCTTTCCTCCGAAGATGAAGCAGCGCGGCGCGGTCACGAGATCGGGATTGCGGCAGAGCCGTCGATAGAGCGCGATGATGTATAGCGCATTGAGATGCTGCCGCTTGTACTCGTGAATGCGCTTCACCTGAACGTCGAACAGCATGTCCGGATCGACGTCGATGCCGACCGTCTTCTGGATGCGCAATGCGAGCGCGGCCTTGTTGTCGCGCCGGATCGCACGCCATGCTTCGTGAAAGGCGGGGTCGTCGGCATGGGCGGCGAGCGCGCCCAGACGCGAAAGGTCGCTTCTCCACTCGTCGCCGATCGTCTTGTCCAGCAGTTGCGCGAGACCGGGATTGCTCAACATCACGAAGCGGCGCGGGGTAACGCCGTTGGTCACATTAAGAAAGCGCTCCGGAAACATTTCCGCGAAGTCGCGCATCACCGTCTGCTTCAGCAGTTCGGAATGCAGTTCGGCCACGCCGTTGACCGCGTGACTGCCGACCGTCGCGAGATGCGCCATGCGCACCTTCTTGCCGCCCGTCTCGTCGATCAGTGACATTCGGGCGACGCGTTCCTCATCGCCGGGGAACGCGCGGCGCACGTCTTCGAGGAAGCGGCGATTGATCTCGTAGATGATTTCGAGCAGCCGCGGCGACTGGCTATTGAACAGCGGCAAGCTCCATGTTTCGAGCGCTTCGGGCAGGAGCGTGTGATTCGTGTACGCAAAGGTCCGCTGCGTGATGGACCATGCCGCATCCCATGAAAGCTCGCGCACGTCGATGAGAAGGCGCATGAGTTCCGCCACCGCAATCGACGGATGCGTATCGTTGAGCTGCACCGCGAAGTGCTCCGCGAAATCCTCGATCGGCGTCCCGGTGATATCCATCAGACGCAGCATGTCCTGCAGCGAGCACGACACGAAGAAGTACTGCTGCGCAAGACGCAGGCGCTTGCCGATTTCCGGTTCGTCGTTCGGATAAAGCACTTTCGAGAGCGTCTCCGAGTGGACCTTCTCGTGCACGGCCTCGTAGTATTCGCCTGCATTGAAGTCCTCGAAATCGAACGACTCGACCGCCTCGCTTTTCCACAGGCGCAGAAGATTGCAGGTATCGACGCGAAAGCCCTGCATTGGCATGTCGCATGCGACGCCCTTCACTTGCCGCGCCGGAATCCAGCGCACGCGCAGATGCCCGCTGGCATCGGCTGCGTGCTCGGTGTGCCCGCCAAAGCCGACGTAGTAGCACACTTCAGGACGAATGATTTCCCACGCGTTGCCTTTCTCGAGCCACTTGTCGGTGCGCTCGACTTGCCAGCCATCGCGGATTTCCTGATCGAAGATGCCGAACTCGTAGCGAATGCCATAGCCGATCGCGGGAATCTGGAGCGAGGCGAGCGAATCCAGATAACACGCGGCGAGCCGTCCAAGGCCGCCGTTGCCGAGTCCCGGCTCTTCCTCGACTGCCAATAGCTCGTCGAGATCGAGCCCGAGCGCTGACATCGCTTTGCGGGCGTCGTCTTCGATACCGAGATTCAGCAGGTTATTGCCGAGCTGAGGACCGATCAGGAACTCGGCCGACAAATAGCAGGCGACTTTTACGCCCTGAATCGAGTACGTTCTCGCCGATGCGACCCAGCGCGCCAGCATGCGATCGCGAACGGTGTAGGCGAGTGCGAGATACCAGTCGTGCGCGCTGGCGATATCCGGATAGCGGCCCTGCCGGGAGATGAGGTTGCGGATCACGTCGTCCAGCAACGCGGCGCCTTTGGTGACGGCTTCCGCTGTGGTGCTCGCATCGGCGCGCACGTGTGTTGCAAGGTCATCGGCCATGATCGGTTCCTCGCGGTTGGCTCTTTTCCCTCAGGAAGAATATGCCAACCTCTTTGGATTACCAATCAAGGCACGAAATCACGCGGCAGGCGCGTTGTTGACGTAAGCGAAATAGCGGCGGCGTGACCCGCCGCTTTCGAAACGCGTGCCGATGTCAACCGGCGAAGCGCGGCTCCGGCAATCCTCGTACGCCTAAGCCCGTCACCGCGAACAATCCGCCCTTGTCGCGTTCTTTCTGCGGAATACCCCACATCGGGCGGCCCATCGTCGTGACATAGAGCGTGTCGAGGTTCGGCCCGCCGAACATCACGCTCGTGAGATTGCGCACTGGAAACGGCACCACGCGATCGAGCGTGCCATCCGGCGCAAAGCGCACGATGCGCCCGCCGAACACGAGCGCCGACCAGATGAATCCTTCCTCGTCGACGGTCGCGCCATCGAAGGTGCCCGCCATGTTCTGCGCCGATACGAAAAGACGCCGGTTGGTCGCCGCGCCCGTTTCGATGTCGTAGTCGTAGGCGTACATCTCCTTGCTGTAGGTATCGGTGAAATAAAGCGTGCGGTTATCGGGGCTCCAGCACGGCCCGTTCGAGCAACTAATGCCGCTGTCGAGCCGCGTGACCTTGCCGTTCGTGTCGAGCCGGTACAGTCCGCCGCTGCGTGTCGAGCGTTGGCCGCGATCGGCATCGTAGCGGTCGAAGTCGTAGGCCATGGTGCCGGCGATGAAGCGGCCCTGGCGATCCACCTTGCCGTCGTTGAAGCGCGTTTCGGGATCGTCGGCCTCGGGGTCGGCGATGAACTCTACCGTCTGCGAATCGAAGTCGTAGAAATGCAGCCCGTTCGCGAGTGCGACGACCGCGCCGCCCTTTTCGCGCAGGGCCATCGAACCGATGTGACGCGGCACGAAGAATCGCTCGACATCGCTGCCGTCCGCGCGGCATCGGTAGATTTCCGCAGCCGTGCTGTCGATCCAGTAGAGCCGTTCTTCCCGCACGTCCCACAGCGGGCCTTCGCCCAGATGATTGTTCGCGTCCACGAGCAAGCGCACTTCGGCCATCGTCGTCTCCTTGAGCTTAGGTTCAGTCTTGGTCTTTCAGCGACCGCCGATGCGCGAGCAACGCCATCAGCCGGCGATCCCGCCAGCGGCTGCGCTCTTCGATGCGCTCCCGGTCGAGCACCGCGCGGCGTTCGGCATCGAGCCGCGCGAGCGTTTCATCGGACCAGTGGAATGGCACGCGCGTCCCGGCGATGCTGCGATACGTGCCGCCATAGCGCGATGCGTAATCGGCGACGCCGCCGGGCGCGTTCAGGTCGATAGTCTCGAACGGACCCATGAACGACCAGCGCATCGCGAGGCCATCGCGCATCACGGTGTCCAGGTCGGCGGCGCTCGCATAGCCCTGTTCGTAGAGGCTCAAGGCTTCGTCGAGCACCGCGCCTTGCAGCCGGTTCAGCAGGAAGCCCGAAATCTCGCGATTGACCAAGACGGGCTTCTGTCCCGCTTCCTCGTACAGCGCGCGCGCACGTTCGAGCGTTTCCGGCGCGGTCCACGGCGCACCGCACAATTCGACGAGCGGCACGAGCGACGGCGGATTGACCGGATGCGCAACGAGGCAACGCGCACGCCCTTCCAGCCCTTCGGTAAAAGTGGATGCCGGCAGGCCCGATGTCGAACTCGCGAGCAGCGCATCGGGTTTCGTCAGGCGATCCAGCTCCGTGAACAGCGCACGCTTCGCTTCGACCACCTCCGCGATGTTCTCCTGCACGAGGTCGGCGTCCGCGACCGTTTCGACAAGCGTGTCGCAAGTCGAGATACGCGCGACGATCGTATCGACGGATTCGTCGACGAGACCGAACGACGCGAGGTCTTCGACGCTTTCGCGTATCGCTGGAATCGCGCCCGTCAGCATGTCTTTCGATGCGTCGTGGATCCTCACCGTAAAGCCGTTGCGCGCAAACACGATGGCCCACGCGCGGCCGATGCGCCCCGACCCGATGACCGCGATGTGTCTTCCTTGCATTCGATGCATCCTCGATGATGGTTTCAGGCCCGCTTGTCGCGCAGCGTGATGACCGCAGCCAGCACGACGAGCCCGTTGATGATGTCCCTGACCGCAGGCGGCACGGTCGTGCCCGCGAGCAGGGTGCCGAGCGCGGTCAGCAGAAGCGCGCCCCCGAATACGCCGAGATAGTGTCCGCGCCCGCCGGTGATGAGCGCGCCGCCCACGACGACGACCGCGATCGATGGCAGCAGATACGGATCGCCCATGCCGAGGAACGCCTGCGAGCTGAAGCCTGCCAGCAGGAGCCCGACGATGGCCGAGCAAAGACCCGAGAGGCAGTACACCGCGATCAGCGTCGCGCCGACGCGCACACCCGAAAGCCGTGCCGCGACTTGCGAATTGCCGACCGCATACACGCGCCGTCCGAACGGCGTGCGATGCAGCAGCAATAACGCGACGACGAGAAACACGGGCACGCTCCACGCTGCGAGCGACAGCGGCCCGAGCCGTCCGTTGGTGAACTCGCTGATCACGGACGGCGACCAGCCTTGGGGCGAGCCGTTGCAGTAGATGAGCGTGAGCCCTTGCAGCAGGCCGTTGGCTGCGAGCGTCACGACGATGGGCGGCAGCCCCAGCATCACGACGCCCACGCCGTTGAAGATGCCGACGAGCAGGCCGACGCCGAGCACGACCGGCACCGCCCACGCTGCCGCTCCGTTCGCGCCGTGCGTGAGACCCGTCAGCAAGACGCCGGACAAGGTGATGAGCCACGGCATCGACAGATCCAGACCGCCCGTCAGAATGACCGCGCCCTGACCGAGGCCGAGAATGGCGAGGAACAGCGTAAGCGTGAGCAGACTGCTGTAGAAGCCCGCGCTCGCGAGCACGCCCGGCCCGTAGACGAAGCCGGTCACGACGACGACCGCGATGAAGAGCAGGTACGCGGGCATTACGTACTTCACCCATTCGCGATTGCGCTCGATCCAGTCCGACAGCGCGCGGCCCTTCAGCTCCGTGTTCTTCATCGGCTGATAGTCGCTCACCTCGAACGACACGCGCCGCGCATGCGGATCCTCCTTTGCTCGCGTGCCCGTTCGCACCGCCTTGAGCCATTGCGCGGCGTGGCGCGCGCACTCGTGCGCTGCCGATTGCTTGCCGATCGACGAGCCGAGTACCGCGAGAATGAGGATCACCGCTTCGGCGATCGTCGTGAAAAACGCCGACACGTTTAGCACGAGCAGGATGTTCACGGTGATCATCAGCGTCATCGCGGCGAACACGGTGCCGGTGCACCCGCCGCGCCCTCCGCCGAGCAGCGTGCCGCCGAGCACCACGGCCGTGAACATGGACAGCAACAGCGGCCTGCCGACGAGCGGATCAGCCGAGCCTGTCTGCGCCGAGACGTACAGGCCCGCCGCTGCATAGAAAACGCCGGCGAGCGCATACGTGGCGATGCGATAGCGCGTGACCGGCATGCCGTTGGCGAATGCGCCGTCGGGGTCGCTGCCGAGCGCATACAGCCCGACGCCGAAGCGTGTGCGCCGGATAAACGCCCACACCAGCAACGCGATAATCAGCACCCCCGCCGACATCGGCAGCTTCTCGGGAATCAGGTCAGACGTGATGAACGCGCCGAACTGCTCGCCTACCGCGCCGCCCGGCTTGTTCTGGATCAGCAGCGTGAGACCTTGCACCATGAACATCGTCGCGAGCGTGACGACGATGGATTGCAGCCGGAACCACGCGATCAACGCGCCGTTCACGAGCCCGATGCCGCCGCCGATCGCGAGGATGAGCGCCGCGCCTGCCCATTGCTCCATCGGCGTGCCGGCGACGAAGCGCACCGCGAGCACGTTGGCGAGGGACACCACCGCGGACGCGGACAGATCGAAGCCGCCCGACAGCACCACGATGGTCTGCCCGATGGCCGCGAGTGCGAGCGTCGTCGAGCTCGAAATGACCGAGCCGATGTCGTACATGCCCACCGGCGTCGCGGACAGCGACACCCAGGCGGCCAGCATCGCGACGAGTGCGCTGATCGCGATGATGAGCCCGCGATGATGATCGATGCGCGCGCCCCATCCCACGCGCGCGCCCGGCCGCACGATCCCGCTTTCGGGCGACGCAATCGCAATCTTCATGAACACTTCTCCGTAGCGTTGGACGGCTTAACTGGACAGCATCTTGCGCATCACGCTTTCTTCGGTGAGCGCGTCGCCTTCCAGCTCCCCGACATTGCGCCCGCGATACATCACCGACACGCGATCGCACACGTTCACCAGTTCGGGCACGTCGGTCGAATAGAACAGCACCGCGCCGCCCGCCGCTGCGAACGCGCGCATCAGCACGAAAATCTGATGCTTCGTGCCGACATCGATGCCGCGCGTCGGATCGAACATCAGCCACACGCGGCTTTGCGTGAGCAGCCACTTGGCCATCGCGATCTTTTGCTGGTTGCCGCCGGAGAACGACAGACACGGCTTGTAGAGCGCACGCGGATTCACTTCCATTTGCGCAAGCGATTTCGCGATGGCGGCCCGCTCGCGCTTGCGGTCGATGAGTCCAAAACGCGCATAGCGTCCGATCACCGGCAGCGAGACGTTCTCGCCGCCGGGCAGCCGCAGAAACAAACCTTCGGTCTTGCGGTCTTCGGGCAGAAAGCTCGTCGAGACGCCGGCCTTCAGCGAATCGGCGGTGCAGGTCAACGTGACCGGCTTGCCGTCGATGCGAATCTCGCCCTCGTCGATGTACTGCGCGCCGAACAGCGCCTCGAAGAGTTCGCGCTGCCCCATGCCTTGCAGCGCCGCGATACCGTGCACTTCACCCGCTTTCAGCGTGAGGTCGAAGTCGCTCACGACGCCATCGACACGAATGCCGCGCGCTTCCATCGCGGGCGGCTGCGCCGCCGCTTGCGTGAGCGCGGGCGGCGTCACCTTCGGCGGATACTTCGCTTCCATCGAGCGTCCGATGACGAGGCGAATGACTTCCTCGTCCGAGATGTCGGCCGCATCGAACGCACCGACATCGCGCCCGTTGCGATACACCGTGAGGCTGTCGCAGAACTCGCGCACTTCCTGCATGCGATGCGAGATGAACACGAACGTGACGCCGTCCGCCTTCAGTTCGTCGATGCGGCGCGCGAGCCACGCGACGTCGGCACCGGAGAGCGCGGACGTCGGCTCGTCTAGCAACAATACCTTCGGACGCCGAACGATTGCTTTCGCTATCTCGATCTTCTGTCGCACCGGCAACGCGAGATCGCGGATATAGGCGCTCGGGCGGACATCCGATAGCTCAAGTCGCTCGAGCCATTCGGACGCCTGCCGCTGCGCCTCGCGCTTCCTGATGCGACCGAGAAAGCCCGTCGGTTCATACGACATCAGCAGGTTCTGCTCGACGGTCAGGTCGCGCACCAGGGTCATCTCCTGATACGCGGTCTGCACGCCCGCGCGATGCGCGTCCTTCGGGCCGCGCATCGTCACTTCGCTGCCCATCACGTGGATGCTGCCGCTATCCGGCTGCATCAGCCCGGACAGCAGCTTGACGGTGGTGGACTTGCCCGCGCCGTTCTCGCCGAGCAGTGCGTGCACCGTCCCGCGCCTGACCTTGAACGACGCGCCGTCGAGGGCGACCGTCGCGCCGAAGCGCTTGGTCACGTTCGCGACGTCGATCGCCAGCGCGCCGTTCCCGGTCATGGATGCGCTCGTCATTGCTCGCCTCCTCGCGTTGGCCGCGTCAGTCCTGGTTGCCGGTCAGCGCCGCGTTGAAGCCGACTTCGCGCGTGTCTTCCGAATAGATGTCGGCGAACCAGCCCGGCGGCACCTTGTCCGGCGGGAACGCCGTGCAGCCCGCCTTCAGTTCGTCGATACTGCCGCTCTTGCAGAGCTTCGATTCGGACGTCAGCACGAGCGGAAGCTTGAGCGTCACTCGCTGCGGGAACTCCTTGCCGTCGAGCTTCTGCACGGCCATCTTGAGCGCCATCGCACCCGAATACGGCGGCGCGCCATACGAGATCGACCGATACCCGATCGAGCGATAACTGCCCTCGCCCTTCACCGTTCCCGGCGGCAGCATTTGCACGCGATGGCCGTTCGACGATTCGCCCGCACACGGCTTGATCTTGTCGTCGGGGATGCCCGCTTCGAGCTGCATCGACGCCGCCGTGAAGCAGCCGACCTGCATCCACAGGCCGTCGATCTTGTCCCAGCTATTCGTCGCGAGAATCTTCGACAGTTCGGTCTTGGCCGTCGCCTGACTCCACATGCCGGTGCCCTCCGCGACGACCTTGATGTCGGGATGCTTCGCGAACACCGCCTTCGCGGCCTCCGTGCGCGCACGGTCGACCGAGGTTCCCGGCACGCCGTTGATCATCACGATATTGCCCTTGCCGTTGATGGTCTTCGCGAGCCATTCAGCGGTCACGGTGCCCGCCTGATGCTGGTCGATGGTCACGTTGTGCGCGCACGGCTCGGTCACTTCCCCATCGTAGGCGGCCACGACCACGCCCTTCGAACACGCGTTCTTGATCGCGCGATTGAGCGCCGTCGGCGAAATCGGATAGATGATGATGGCCTTCGCTCCCGCCTGCACCATCGAGTTGATCTGCTGTATCTGTTTCTGCGCGTCGGTGCCCGCGACCTGTACTTCGAGATCGACCTTGTCCTTCAGCGCGGGCGTGTTGGCCATCGCCTTCACCATGTTCGCGGCTTCGGTCTGCCAGTCGTTGCCGACATAGCTCATCGACAGGAACACCTTGTATTTGCCCGCTGCTTCCGCGTGCGCCGATACCCCGAGCGCCGCCGCGATAGCGACGCCGAGCGCTGCCCGGCCCGCACGGCGAATCGAATGCGTCCATGCTTTCATGTCTTCCTCCGGTCCTTCGTTATTGGTATCCCGACTACAGCTCGTGGTTCTGCGACTGTGCAGCTCACTTCGCGACATGCGGAAGACGTGCGCTCGCAGGCAGCGCAATGCCCGCGCTTCCCGGCACCACGTTCGGATCATGTCCGGGTATCACGAGGTCCGCAATCTGCCGGATGCGCGCGAGCGAGCTCATTTCCGCGAGCGTCTCATGCACGATGCCGACCGGCACGAGATCGACGATGTTCTCCATGCAGTTCGCGCAGTCGCCCGCGATCAGCACGACGCCTTCTTCCGTATCCACCGCCACCGATTGATGCCCCGGCGTGTGTCCCGGCGTCGGCACCACGCGCACGCCGGGCACGATATCCGTCACGCCATGCGCGAATTGCCAGCGGAAGTAGGCGAGCGGTTCGCGGCCAATCAGGAACTCCTGGTAATACGTAGCCTGCGTCGGTAGCGGATGCCCCGCATATTCCCACTCGGCCGCCTGCACGACGAAGCGCGCATTGCGGAACAGCGTGTTGCCGCCCGAATGGTCGTAGTGCAGATGCGTGTTGATGACGATATCGACTTCGTCCGCGCTCCAGCCCACGTACTCCTTCAGCGCGCGTTCGAGCCGCTCTTCCGGCGCCTGGTCGCACGGACAAACGAAGTTCGACACCCAGCCCGGATCGTGGATGCCGGTATCCACGACGATCTTCTTCTCCGCCCCGACGATGGCCGTCGACCATACCGGCACCTTGATCTGCTGTCCGAAATACCGGCCATAGACCTGCGACGAGCGATCGACGGTGAGCCAGCCCGTCGGCATGGCGACTACCTTCAGCTTGCGCCTTGCACTGTCGTTCACGATGCCCTCCGCATCAGAAGTTGGTGTCGCTGCCGCCCTTGAGTTGAAGCATCTCGCGCGCTTCGTCGGGCGTCGCGATATCGAGCGACAGCCCTTCGATCACCTGCTTGATCTTGCGCACTTGCGCGGCGCTG
Organism: Caballeronia sp. RCC_10; assembly: GCF_041360715.1. Taxonomy (NCBI): domain Bacteria; kingdom Pseudomonadati; phylum Pseudomonadota; class Betaproteobacteria; order Burkholderiales; family Burkholderiaceae; genus Caballeronia; species Caballeronia sp. RCC_10. The sequence goes on along the minus strand of NZ_JBFUPT010000016.1, from coordinate 53,677 downwards.
GATTCGGCGAGCTTGCCCGGCTCGATCCACAGCGAATCTTCCAGACCCACGCGCACGTTCGAGCCTTGCGCGACGCCCATCGAGCCGAGCGTGATCTGGTTGCGGCCCGCGCCGAGAATCGACCAGACATAGTCCTTGCCGAAAAGCCGGTCCGCGGTGCGGCGCATGTGCGCCAGGTCTTCCGGATGCGGACCGATGCCGCCCAGCAGCCCGAACACGCTCTGCACGAAGAACGGCGGCTTCGCGAGCCCGCGATCGACGAAATGCGCGAGGTTATACAGGTGCGAGATGTCGTAGCACTCGTACTCGAAGCGCGTGCCGTTCGCGCTGCACGAAGTGAGGATGTACTCGATATCCGCGAAGGTGTTCTTGAAGACGAGATCGCGGCTGTTTTCCAGATGCTTGCGCTCCCAGTCGTGCTTCAGTTCCTTGAAGCGATCGAGCATCGGATAGAGGCCGAAGTTCATCGATCCCATGTTGAGCGATGCAACTTCCGGCTTGAAGTGATGCGCGGGCTTGAGGCGCTCCGCAACCGTCATATGCGGGCTGCCGCCCGTGGTGATGTTGATGACCGCATCCGTTTCCGCCTTGATGCGGGGCAGAAACTCCTGGAACACGGCGGGATCCTGCGTCGGATGGCCGTCGTTCGGATCGCGTGCGTGCAGGTGCAGAATGGCCGCGCCTTCCTGTGCGGCGGCGAGAGCCGCATCGGCGATTTGCTGCGGCGTCACCGGAAGATAAGGCGACATGGACGGCGTATGAATCGCACCGGTCGGCGCGCACGTGATGATGACCTTGCGTTTGGTTGCCATGTGGTCCTCTGAGTCTTTGTATCAAAGCACTTCGACGTTGCCGCACACCGAGATGGCCTGCCCCGAAATGCCGCTGCCGGCCGGCGAGCACAGGAATAGCGTGGTGGCCGCGACTTCTTCGGGCGTCGTCATGCGGCGCAGCGAAATCTTCGCGAGATACTGCTTTTCCATGTCTTCGTAGGAGAGGTTCATCTGCTTCGCGCGCGCGGCGATCACGCGCTCGATGCGCGGGCCTTTCACGATGCCCGGCTGAATCGCATTGACGCGAATGTTCGTCGGGCCAAGTTCGATCGCAAGGCTTTTCACCATGCCGACCACGGCCCATTTCGTCGCGGCATACGGCGTTCTGAACGCGTAGCCGAGCCTGCCCGCCACCGACGACAGCGCGACGATCGCTCCGCCATTCGGCGCCTCGCGCAGCAGCGGCACTGCGCGCCGCGCGAAGTAGAACTGCGCGTTGAGATTGACGTCGACGGTGTCTTCCCACTCCTTCACGTCGATCTCTTCGACGCCGCCCGTGGGCCCCGCAATGCCCGCGTTATTCACGAGCACATCGAGGCCGCCGAGCTGGCTCTGCACATCGGCGAATACGCGATCGACTGCTTCGCGGTCCGAAACGTCGGCGAGTGTCGCGGTGATGGGGTTCAGCTCCGCATTGGCCTCCGCCTTGGCGAGGGCGTCGATCGCTTCGGGGCTTGCATCGCAGACATGCACGCGTGCGCCTGCGTCGATGAAAGCCCGCGCGATCACGAGCCCGATGCCCGACGCGCCGCCCGTGATGAGCACGCGCAAGCCCGCCTGCGGTTTCAACATCTGAAGAACCGTCATTCGCTGTCTCCGTTTGTTTTGATCTTTATTGCTGCTAGGCGCTCGCCTGCGCGCCGCCTTTCTTGCCGCTTTCTTCGTTGTCTTGATCCGCGCCCTGCAGACGCTCCGCGAGGTCCGCCGCTGCATCGCCGATATCTTCTTCGATGCCCGCGCGTGCGCCTTCGCCGTCACCGCGCCACAGCGCCTCGACGATATGCCGGTGCGCGGCCATCGAACGCCGCATATGCGGAATGTCGGGCGCGACGAGGTTCAGGAACGGACCGATGCGCATCCACAGGTTCTGGATCGTCGCAAGCGTGATGTCGCTCGCGCCGTGCGTGTAGATGGCGATGTGGAATTCGAAATTGCTGCGCAGATAAGCGGGTACGTCGCCCGCTTCGACATGCGCGTCCATCACGTCGTAGACGGCTTGCAGCGCGGTGAGATGTGCGCGCGTCATGCGGGACGCCGCTCGCTTCGCGACTGCGCCTTCGAGCGCGATGCGCACGTCGCGCAATTCGCCGAGCAACTCGAGCGTCATGGGCGGGACCATCAGCGCGCGGCCCGCTCCGTCGATCAATGCGCCTTCCGCTTGCAAGCGCGTGAGCGCGGCACGCACCGGCATCGTCGATGATCCGACCGCTTCGGCGACGCTGCGCAGGCTCAACAACTGGCCCGGCGCGAAGCGTCCGGTCATGATCGCCTCGCGCAATTGCGCATAGACGCGGCCGGCCATCGTTTCTCGTGCCACGAGTTCCAACGCGGGAAGATCCGTTGCGGAGCGTGTCGGCGCCATGCGTTTCCGGTCCTGTGCCTGAGAGTGCGCTGCGAAACTGTGACCTGTGATCACAGTGCGATGTTTGAATTCTGGTACGTGAACGGTCGAGCGTCAACGAAGATTCGCTAGGGGAAAACGCGGACTGAGTTCGTCAGATTGATGGGCGCGGACTAAAACGCTCGCACGCAATCAACGCAAGATAGACGATGCCCGCGCCAAGACTCGTGTCGCCGCTATAGCGAACGAGACCCATCGCCCAGCCTTCATTCGCGACGGCGATGACAAGCGCAAGCAAGAGTCCGCACCAGCCAGCGACGCGAAGACTGCGGGTGTGCCCGCGCAGAATCGGCCGTTGGTGACGCTCCATCGCGAGGGCGAGACATGCGAACGAAGCGACGCAGCAGAGCAACGCGATGATGTGCATCATGCGCTCTCTTTCTCGCGCTCAGGTTCGACGACGTCTGACCGATGACCCGTCGAACGCGTAATTCGCGGACGATGACGCGCCACGCGCAGCGCCAGAACCGCATGCAGCGCCGCGAACGCCCACAGCATCAGTTCGAAGCCTGCGAACACCGGGTCGCCTTCCACGATGCTGCGCCAGAGCGGCCGTTGAGTCGTGACCGCGTTGAGCAATGGCAGCAGCGCGAGCAAGCCAGCCGCGAGCCACAACAATTCAATCCATGCGCGCCGCGCGGATCGCGTCGTCGCAAAGAGGAGCGTTGCGCTCCATACGGCGAAGAACACGTTGACTTCGGCATTCGCGCGATCCGCCATCGCAACGGGCAGCAGCCGGTTTGCCCACAAGTAAGCCGCCATCGCGACCGAAAGCCCCGCAATGCTGGCGATGTTCAATCGCTCGACGAGCCGGAAGCCAAAGTAAGGCCGCGCAGGATCGCGCAGTTTCTGACGGCGCTTGACGGTCCACATCACGAGCCCGGTGCCGACCATCGCAGTGCCGCCGAGGCTTACGATGAAATAGAGCCAGCGCAATTGGAGATCGCTGAAGCGTCCGAGATGCAGCGCATACAGCACGCCACGCGTCTCAGCCGCGCCGCCGACGCGCTCCTTCACGTCGATCAGCTTGCCGGTGACGCCATCGAACAGCATGTATTGCGGGCTCATCGACACGCGCGCCGCTTCTCCGCGCGATACGGCGACGCGAGCGTTCGCATCGCCGGGAAGCGTGATGGTCACGCGCCCCACGTTGTCCCGGCCCCAGCGCGCTTGCGCCTGGCGAACCATCGCATCGACGGATGCAAGCGGCGCCGCCCGACCGCTCGGTTTGCCGGGCTGAATGAACGTGCTCGTCTGCGCCGTCATCGCCTGACGTTGCGCGGGCGTCCTGAATGCGGTCTGCGCGCCCCACGGCATGTACATCGTCATCAAGGTGACGAGGCCGGTATAAGTGATCATCGCGTGAAAGGGCAGGCCGAACACGGAGAGCGCGTTATGCGCGTCGAGCCATGAACGCTGACCCTTGCCGCCGCGAAACGTGAAGAAGTCGACGAAGAGCTTCTTGTGCGTGATGACGCCGCTCACAATGGCGATCAGCATGAACATCGCGCAAAAGCCCGCGATCCAGCGTCCCCATAGCGGCGGCATGTAGTAAAACTGGAAGTGGAAGCGGTAGAAGAACTCGCCACCTAGCGTGTCGCGGGAATTAGTTCGGAGTCCAGTCGATTGGTCGAACGTGCCTTCCTGGAACGCGCGCCTGCCCGGCGTTGCCTGAGGCACGCGCCAGAACGCGCTCATCACGTTCGTGCGCTCCAATGGCAGATCCAAGCTCCATTGCGTGCTTCCCGCGGCGAGCGTGCCGAGCGTCGCGGTCACGCGCTCGGCCGCCCGCGCCGCATCCACCGTCTGCCGGTGATGCGGCACTTCCGGGCGCATCCATTGCGAAGTCTCGTCCTTGAAGTAGCTGACCGTGCCGGTCAGGAACATCGCGTAGAGCATCCAGCCGGCGAGAAGGCCCGCCCACGTGTGCAACTCCGACATGGTCTGACGGATGCCGCGCGGCTTCATATCGGCGGCTTCTTTCACGAGGCACGCCCCGTGAGCCACACGCTCGCCGCCGCGAGCAACAGCGGCGCCGCGCCGGCGATGAGGCCGCACCAGGCGCGCGTCGCGCTTCGCACGGCGAACACCCAGATCACCGCGCACGCATACACGATGAAGCTCAGCAACATGCCGGTGAGCACCGCTTGCGTTGCGTCGATCGGCAAGGCGAGCGCGGCGACGCTCGTCAGCGCGGCGAGCGCATAACCGCCGAACATCGCAGCGACGATACGCGAGACCAGAGGCGCGGCTTTCATCGGCTCTGCTCTTCTGCGTTCAGCCTCAGAAGTTGAATTCCGCCGACAGCAACAGCGTGCGCGGCGCGGCGTTCGTCACGTACGTGCCTTGCTGAATCCAGTAGCGGCTGCCGAAGAGATTCTCGACATTCGCGCGCAGGATCACGTCCTTGCCGATGACGCGCATGCCGTAACGCACGCCCAGGTCATAGCGGGTCCACGAAGGCAGCCGCAGCGTGTTGCTGGGGTTGTAGTACTGCGCGCCGGTGTGAATGATGCGGCCGTTGACGCTCAGGCCCGGCACCCACGGCAAGTCGTAATCCGCGCCGAGATTGAACGCGAATTTCGGCACGCCGACAGGATCGTTGCCATCGTTCGCGCCGCCTTCGGTGCCCTGGAGCTTCGGATCGTAGAACGTCGCGCTCGCCATCATGCGCAGGTGGCGGAACACGTCGCCATACGCCGCGAGTTCGAGACCGCGAATGCGCGTCTTGCCGTCGTAGCCGTAGACGTTGGTCGTCGGATTCGTGACGCCGTTGGGCCGGCTGATCTGGAACACCGAGATCGATGTCAGCACGCGGCCCCAGTCCGCCTTCACGCCCGCTTCGTATTGATTCGACTTGTACGGTGCGAACGCCTGCCCCGCGTTGGCGGTGCCGGCGGGCGCGGTGTCGCCGTTCGTGAGACCCGACGTGAAGTTGCCGTACACCGAGATATTCGACAGCGGCTTGAACACGATGCCCGCGAGCGGCGTGATCGCCTGCTGATCGATCGTGCTGGTCTGCGCGCCGCTCGTCGGATCGTAGTTGTCGAGACCGATGGTCTGTCGACGGAAACCGCCCGTGAGCAGCAGGCGATCGTCGAAGAACGACATCGTGTCGACGATCTGCTGGCTATTGAGGCGCAACTGGCTGCTGCGTTGCGCATCGCCGCGTGCGGTAGTCATCGGCAAGAGCGGCGTCGGGCTATACAAGCTCGACGCCACCGACTCGCTCCCCAGCGCGTAGAAGTAACCCTGCTCCTGATTCAGCGAGGTCACGCCCGTCACCAGCGTGTGCTTGACGCCGAACGTGTCGAAGTGAAAGCGCAAACCGGCATCGACCGTCTTCGTGCGGTTGTACGCGTCGTAATAGCCGTTGGTCACGTCGAACGCGCCGGCAGCGGTCATGCCGCTCGCGTACGGGAAGTTCTGCTCGGACGTGCCGTAGTGCTCGCCCGCCGCGCCATACACGGTGACGTAGCGGTTGATGTCGTACTCGAGCCGCGTCATGACGGCCGAATCTCGCAGCTTCAGCTTCGATCCGGGATACAGATTCGCATAGCCCGATGGCGCGGCTGGCACTGCCGTCGCCGTGCCGAAGCCGATTTGCGAGCGGAACTCGTCGGTATTCTCGGAGACGTTGTAGGCGTCGAAGGACCAGCGCAACTGCTTGCCGCGATAGTCGAGACCGATCGCGCCATCGCCCTGAAGCTGATTGCCGTGCGCGATGCCCGTCTGGCCATCCTTGAACTGGCCGTTCACGCGGATGCCCCACTGCCCTTCATCGCCGAAGCGGCGGCCTACGTCGGCGGCCACGCCGAACTGTCCCTTCGACTGAAAGAGCGCGGTGAGACGCGTCAACGGTTGATCGTCGGCGCGCTTCGTGACGATGTTGATCGCCCCGCCGATACTGCCCGATGGTCCCATCCCGTACATCAGCGAACCGGGCCCTTGCAGCACCTCGACGCGCTCCGCGAGATTCACCGGCATCTTCGCCCCCGACACCATGCCGTACAGGCCGTTGAGCGCAACATCCGTCGCCTGCACGTCGAAGCCGCGAATCTCGAAGACATCGCCGAACCCGCCGCTGCTCTGCTGCGTACGCACCGACGCGTTGTTCACGACGATATCGCCGAGCGTGCGCGCCTGGATGTCCTGCATCGCCTGCTCGGTGTAGTTGGTCGTGTTGAACGGCTGATCCATCACGTTCGACGTTCCCAGCACGCCGATGCCGCCGCCCTTCGCGAGCTGGCCGCCTGCATACGGTGCGGGCAGCTCGCCGGTCGTTGCCGTGCTCTTGACGACAACGGCCGGCAGCACCGTGGAAGACCGCGCCGCGCCCGATTCCGCCTGCTGTCCGGCTTCCGGCGTGGCCGCTTCCTGCGCGATCGCGACGCCCGGCGCGGCGATCGCCGCCGCGACGCCCACGAACCCGGCGAAAAAGCTATGCGCCGCCCACGATACCGCCGTGCGCCGGCAACGCGGCGCTTCGATTACCCGTTGAGACATTGTTCTTTGATTTTTACTGGATGGTAGGACGGCAGGTCGAACGTCGCCGCTGAATTGCGAATCGTTCGCAATTGTAGGCGAAGCGAGTGGCGCGCGGTGAAGAATTGTTGCAATTACTTGACTAAAAGGGGAGTTCGTTGAGCGAAGCGACGAGGATTATGCGGCCGGCCAGCGCCCCGGTTCACGTGGCGCTGGCGGTAAGGGATGGTTGAGAGACCGGCGTGCGCCCGTCTATTCGACGCGCGACGTCCGTGCGTCGCGGAAACGGATCTTGTGCGGCATGGCCCACGCGATCAGCGCCGACGTGAAGATGCAGACGACCGCGATCGCATACAGCCCCATCGACGCGCTGCCGAGCAAGTCCTTCACCTTGCCGACCATGTACGGCGCGACGATCCCGCCGAACTGCCCCAGCGAATTGATCAGCGCAAGTCCGGCCGCCGCCGCCGCGCCCGTGAGAATCCGCGCGGGAAACATCCAGAAGATGCCGAACGAAGCAATCACGCCCGTCGCCGAGATGCTCAGGCCGAGCACGAGCAGCACCGTGCTCGTCGGCCATGTCGCGCTGATCAGATAGCCGAACGCAGCGGCAAGCGCGCAACCCGTCAGATGCCAGCGCCGCTCGCCGGTGCGGTCGGAGTTGCGGCTGATGAGCACCGTGCCGACCATCGCGGCGAGATAGGGAATCATCGTGATGAGGCCGATGATCAGCGGATCGCTGTTGCCCGCGCTTTTCACGAGCTGCGGCATCCAGAAGAGGAAGCCGTAGATGCCCATGCACAGCCCGAAGTAGATGAGCGAGAACAGATAGATGACCGGCCAGCGCAGCGCAACTAGAAACGAATGCGTGCTGTCCACCTTGCGGTCCCGCGCGATGATCGCGGAAAGCAGGCTCTTTTCGGCGGGCGTCAGCCACTTTGCATCCTCGACGCGATCATCGAGTACGAAGAGCACCATCAGGCCGAGCGCGATGGACGGCAATCCTTCGAGCAGGAACAGCCACTGCCAGCCCGGCATGCCGTTGACGCCATCGAAGTACTTGAGGATGCCGCCCGAGATCGGTCCGCCGATGATTCCGCACAGCGCAATCGCGCCGAAGAACAGCGAGTTCATGCGGCCGCGCCGTTCCGCCGGGAACCATTGCGTGTAGAAGTACAGCACGCCCGGCACGAAGCCGGCTTCGAGCGCGCCGAGCAGGAAGCGGAGGATGTAGAACCACGTTTCGTCGCGCACGAACATCATCGCCGCCGATGCGAGACCCCATGAAATCATGATGCGCGCAATCCAGCGGCGCGCGCCGGTCCGCACCATGATCGCGTTGCTCGGTATTTCGAACAGCAGATAGCCGATGAAGAACACGCTCGCGCCCAGGCCGTATGCCGCTTCGCTCAGGCCGAGTTGCGACTGCATCTGCAGCTTCGCGAAACTGATGTTCACGCGGTCGAGATACGCGGCCACGAAGCACGCGAGAATGAGCGGCACGATGCGCCAGGTCACCTTGTTGAAGATGCGCGCCTCATCGGGCGCGCCGGCTTTCGAGCCGACATCCGCCAGGGTATCGAGCATGGTGTGTCTCCGTCGAAGTATTCTTGTCGAGTGCGGCTTTATGTTGAGACGCGATGATGTGCCGCTGCTATCCGCGTCCGATGAACGGCATCTTCGTCGCCATGACGGTCATGTACTGCAGGTTCGCTTCGAGCGGCAGGCTCGCCATGTGAGCAACGGAGCGCGCTGCATGCGGGAGGTCCATCGTCGGTTCGGGCGCGCGTTCGCCATTCGCCTGCAGCACGCCGCCCTGCATCTTCGCGGCCATTTCGGTGAGCACGTTGCCGAAATCAATCTGGCAAACGGCGATGTCGTACTTGCGGCCATCGAGCGCGCACGCTTTCGTGAGGCCGCTCACCGCATGCTTGCTCGCGGTGTAGTCGGCGGAATGGAGACGCGGCGTATGCGCGGACAGCGAGCCGTTATTGATGATGCGTCCGCCGCCCGGGTGTTGCGCGCGCATCTGACGAAAGGCGGCCTGCGTGCACAGCAGCGTTCCGGTGACGTTGATGTCGAGCATGGTGCGAAAGCGCTCGATCGATAAGTCTTCGACCGATACGCCTTCGACGCCGAGGCCCGCATTGTTGAACAGCAGATCGAGCCGGCCGAAGCGGCGCTGCACCGTTTCAAATAGATGCTGCACCGATGCGGGATCGGCGACATCGGTCGCGACTGCGAGCAGGCGATCGGCGGTCTCCGGATGGCGCTGCGCGTAGCTGCGAATCACCGCATCGAGCGCCTCGTGCCGACGGCCCGCGAGCGCGACATGCCAGCCGTCGTCGGCAAGTGCGTGCACCGTTGCGCTGCCAATGCCGCTTCCCGCGCCCGTGACGATGGCGACTCGCAATGCGTGCGGCTTTTCTTGCTGACTCATCGCTCGTGTCCCCTGTTCTTTTCGTTTGATCTGGCTGTTGCACTGACTTGCGAATCTAGCGAAAAGAAAGGCAACCTAATATTGACAGTTGGCGATAGGGGTATGAGGGACTGTTATATCTCTGCGTCGATGACGGCGTTCTTGCACGGCGCGCTGTTGCACCGAAGCCTTACGCTGCAAGCGTCCGCACGTTATTGCAGCACAGCGGCCGCTTCGTGCTACGACAGCAGCAGGCGGTTGACGGCAAATGTGAATAGGGGAAGACGCGAACGGGCCTTAGTCCTGGAGCTTTTAGACATCGCCCGTTCGCGTTGCTCAGTCTACCTATAGACTGTTCGACTGGCAGGATGTGTCGCCCTGACCTCGGGCGAAGCCACGTTCAACTACGGTCAACTTCCCCGTTGCCGCATCAGGCCGAGCCAGCCGTTCTTCGCCGGTTGCGCGCCCGCACGCGGCATTTGCCGGCATTCGACGTGCATGCGCCGTGCTGGCGCATCGGCCATGAACTTCTCGATGAGTTCGCGTACATCGGGGTCGATGTAATCGGCGCGCGAGGCATCGAAGATGACGGTCGCACCATCGGGGATCGTATGAAGATGCTGCCTGAGCGCCACCTTGCCGAGAAACGATACGTCCTTGCGGAACGACAGCAGGTAGTGATCGTCATGCTGCGCGATGGTGATGGGCCGCTTCAGGTTCGCACGCACGGCGAGCGCGAGACTGCACGCGATGCCCAGCAGAATGCCCATCAGCAGATCGGTCAGCAACACGCCAGCGATGGTCACGATGAACGGCGCGAACCGCTCGATGCCCTGCTTTGCGACAGCCGCGAACAGCGATGGCTTGGCGAGCTTGAGCCCCGTGAAGATCAGGATCGCCGCGAGGCACGCGAGCGGAATCAGGTTGATGATGCTCGTCAGCGCAAACACACTCACGAGCAGCAGCACGCCGTGTATGAACGATGACCAGCGGCTCTGCGCGCCCGCATGCACGTTGGCGGAACTGCGCACGATCACCGACGTGATCGGCAGCGCGCCGATCGCGCCCGCCATCATGTTGCCGATGCCTTGCGCCTTGAGTTCGCGGTCGGGCTGCGCCGCGCGCTTCTTCGGATCGATCTGCTCGACCGCTTCGAGGCACAGCAAGGTTTCCAGGCTGGCGACGATGGCAAGCGTCAGCGCAAGCCGCCATACATCGGGATTCATCAACTGCGATACGTCGGGCAACGAAAGCGCATGAGTGAAAGATGCAAACGTTTGCATCGACGGCAATGCGACGCGATGCTGCGCGGGCGGCGAGAAGCCCGGCGCGACGGCATCGAGCAGCAGCGTCACGCCAATACCGAACGCAACGACAGCAAGCGGTGCGGGCACCGCGCGCACGAGCGCAAAGCGCCGCATCGCGCGTGTTTCCCACGCGGCCAGCATCGCCAGCGAGACGAGTGCGACGAAGCACGCCGCGATCGACATCGTGCCGAACGGGGTAGCGATCATGCCCGCACCGCTTGCGGCCTTTGCGCCTTCGTTCGCGAACCCGGCGGCAAGCGGTATCTGTTTGATAACCAGCAGCAGGCCGATCGCGGCGAGCATTCCCTTGATGACCGACGACGGCACATAGGCCGCGAAGCGCCCCGCCTTCAGCATGCCGAAGCCGAACTGGATCGCGCCGGACAGGAGCACGGCGAGCAGGAACGACGAAAAGCTGCCGAGTCCCGCGATGCCATCGACGACGATGACGATGAGCCCGGCCGCGGGTCCGCTGACGCTCAGATGCGAGCCGCTCAGCAACGCGACGACGAGACCGCCGATGATGCCGGACAGGAGCCCCGCAAAGGCATCGACGCCGGATGCATTAGCGATGCCAAGACAAAGCGGCATGGCGACGAGAAAGACGACCGTGCCCGCGAAAATATCGCGTGGAAAGTGAGTCAGGCGGTTTATTGAGTTCATGGTTTCTTGAAGCGAGTTGGGGCCTGCAACGCGATCTACGCCACGTCGCATGCAAAGAAATGCCTGGGAAAACTTAGTCGATTATCGGTCGGCCAATTCGACCGCTTCGAGCATGTCGGCCTGCGATGCGCGCCGCGTATCGCGCACGGGTTCGTCGTCGTAGCCCGAGGACAGCACCTTGATGAGCCCGTCAGAGAGCCCGAAGATCCAGCCGTGCACGAGTGGGGGCGTGTCTCGATCGCAAACGATTGCGGATTGACGCAACAGGCGCACTTGTTCGAGCACGTTGAGTTCGGCAAGGCGATTCGCCCGCGCATCCAGATCGGCGCACGCGTCCAGCTCTTTTCTATGGCGATCGCCCAGTGCACACAACGGCGCAATCCGGCGATTCACATGCGGCAACTCATTCGATAACGGCAGCAGCGATGCACGAACGCCGCCGCAGCCGTAATGCCCGCATACGATCACGTGATCGACTTCGAGCACGCGCACGGCGTACTCGAGCACGCTCATGGTGTTGTCGTCGGACGGGGAAAACAGATTGGCGATATTACGGTGAACGAAGAGATCGCCGGGATTGGCGTTCGTCACGGTTTCCGCCGGAACGCGGCTGTCGGAGCAGCCTATCCATAGCACCTTCGGGCTTTGCCCTCGCGCCAGTCCTGGAAAGAACTGCGGGTCTGCATGCGCGGTCTCGCGAGCCCACGCAATGTTTTCAACGAGCATCCGTTTCGGTCGATTCATGCGTTCTCTCTCCAAAGATTGTCGCTGGCGCCGCCGCTTGTCGACGCACAGATCCTTACGAATAACTTTCGCATGAAAAGTTCAGAAATGTCTAAGGAAAAACAATTGGCCCTACGAGATTTTTGATTGGTTCCATATCGAAGAACCAAAACCGTGCATCTTTGCTTCATGTTGGTGCGTCATCCCGCGTGCATCAAGCCAATCCCGCACGCCCATGCAATTAACGCAACGCCTACCGCTTGTCCGATGAATCGTCCCCACGGCAAATTCTTCTCTGCCGCCATGACCGCGCCCAAACCGAGCATCCAGCCAATGCTTCCCGTGCCCACCGCGAACATCAGCAGCATGAGTGTCCAGCAGCAACCGACGCAAAACGCGCCGTGACTGACGCCCAACATGAAACTGTTGCGCCGAACATTTAGTCCGGTCCAGTGCTCCATGACGAACAGGAGCGGCGACCGGCACTTCTCCAGGCATCGATATTTAATGCGAGTGAACTGATAAGCACCCGCCAGCCCGACGACGCCAGCGCCCAAAAGCCACGCATACAGCGATATCACGGGCACGCGCTCCGCAACCTGATGCAAGGCCGCATCGAAGACATGCGCGGCCACGCCGAATAGCGCCCACACGCTCGCATAGCCCGACACGAGCAACGCAAGCAGTACGCGTCTGTCCGGGCGCGCGGCAGTGAGGCGTCTGAAGCCCGCCAGCAACGGAAAAACCGTGGGCAGCATCATCGCGGCGATCATCAGTAGCCAGGCCGCGCTGTGGAGCAATGCGTCGAGTAGGAGGCTGCCGCCGGGAATGGCTTCGCAGATCGCCGCCACGCCCGGCAAGTCCGACCAGCTTGCGTGATGAACATAACGCGCATACGGTCCCGCGCCCCATGCCCAAAGGACGATCCATGCGCTCGCCACCAACGCGGTGAAGATCGGTGCGAACAGCCGGGCGCGTGCGTCGTTGCGCATTTTCACCACTCATTTCCTGGCCGCTATGACGCGAAGCTGAAAGAACCTTGAATGGCGTTATGACCTGTGAGCGAAAGGTCGATGCCCAGTCTCTCGTCTCGCAGACGGAACAGATTCGCTTTGCCGACGTAAGCTGGCGAACCGGGTATCGTCGAGAAGATGCTTTCGACGAGTTTGGTCGGCTCGCCCGTGGGGCCGCGATACGGCTCCATTTCGGCATCGATCGTCTGCCCGACGGTCAGCCTGCCCTTGCCGTCCTGCACCGTGAATTCGATGGGCGCGCGTTCGACCGCGACGACCTCGCCAATCAGCTTGACGAGTTCGGCGAGCGGCCCGCCGCGCTCACCGCGATGCACGCTGAGCAGCGCGTCGAATTGCGCATCGGTCGCCTTGTCATCGACGAACATCGCAACGCGCCAGTTACCGCTCAGCACGTTGCCCGGAATGAATGCGGCGAACGCGACGGTCACGCCGGACACGTCGACACCGTCGATCACGCCTTTCTCGTAGTGATAAGCCAGCGCACTACGGCATGTACCGTTATCCGGATCTTCTCCGATCCAGCACGGGCAAAGCACTTTGCATTCGCATACTTCAAGAATGCTGCCTTCCAGTTGATAGCTCATTTCCGCCCTCATCCGTTGATATCGAACGTTCGGGCCGTCGTTACCATGATCGATTGAACTCTCTTTCGAGCGACGTCCGCCCGCGGCGGCTCCATGCATCGAGCCGGCCTCGTTCCTGTTGTAGGCGTTCGGGCGCCGGATGAAAAGCGAAAGTCGCGAACGCGTTTCGCTTGCCCCTGTCCATCCGAAATTCGGTGTACTACGCTGACCGATTGCAGGTCGGTATCGGCGGCGAAGCGTGCGACCGTACGTTTTTGCTCGCCGCATCGAAATCATTCACCGAGGAGCGCTTCGTGATCATGTCGCTCGAATACTCTCAATTCGGAAGACGGCAACGGTCAGTCCTGGCTGCAGGCCGTAACGGGTCGCATGTTCTCGTCGTCGCGGGGCCGACTGCCGGTGTCGGCAAGACCTTCATCGCCGCCAATCTTGCCGACGTCAACGCGCGAGGCGGAAAGCGCGTGTTGCTGATCGATGCGGACTTGCGTCACGGCCGGGTGGCGGCAATATTCGGATTGCCGCCCGGCGCGGGACTGGCGCATTGGCTCACGGGCCGAATCGACGCCGCGTCGGCTGTTCGCCACGTCGATGTACCGGGTCTCGACGTGATGACAGCCGGCGGCGCGCTCGCCGATCCATCCGAACTGCTCGCTAACGGGCGTCTGCCGGAACTGCTGCAACAGCTATCGCCGCTTTATGACCTCATCATCATCGATACCCCCGCGATACTCGCGTTCGATGATGCGAGCACCGTGGCCGCGCTCGGCGGCTCGACCATCGTCGTCGCGCGCCCCGGCCCACGCAGCGAGGAAGAGATCGACGATGCCGTCAGCGCGCTTCAGCGAAGCGGCGCGAACGTCGCCGGCGTCGTATTCAACACCGCGCCGCGCCGTGCTGGCGAAATGGTGGCGCGACGTCGCCGTGTGTCCGCTGCTTCGTGAATTAACCGTTCCATGCCCGCGCGCGCTGAAGAAACGGGCGGTTCATGAGCCGGCCCCATTCATAGTCGAGATGCTCGGGGTCCATCGGAAACACGCCCGCGCCCGGCGTGAAAGTCAACTCGCCGAAATAGATCCGGTCACCGGGCGCGTACAGATCGACACGCACATACTCGAAGCCTTCCGCAAGCGACGTCGCAACCGATAGCAGCGCATCGAGGTTCGCAGGACGCGGCGCTGGCTGGGGACTGCGCGGATAGTGACCGATTGCGACATCGAGACGGTTCCAGTTGCCGTCATACATATCGCCACGCGGATGTTCGCCGAAACGATCCGAAATCACCGCGATGTAAATCGTCGGCTTGGCTTGGCCCTCACTGAAGAAGCAATGAATCTTGATGTCGGCGGGAATCTCGTCGTTCGACTCAATCAGAAGCTGCTCGAAGTAGATGCGCGGCTTGATCGTGCGATAGTGACGTTCGCGAGCCACGCGATAGAAGTCAGTCGCGAGCCAGCGTTGCGCGAGGCGCTGCAATTCATCGAACGATGTTTTCGACTTGTCGCGCACCACTTCGACAAAGCCACTGCCGTGATTCGCTTTCATCACGAAGGCGCGCGGCAATGCATCGAACACGTCGCGAGTGAACGCGGGTGGCGTGGCGATGAGCGGTATCAGATATTGCTCACCCACTTTTCGACGCACGTAGTCGCGCACGGTAAGCTTGTCGGTGAGATCGACGAAGCGCGCATCCGGATAGAGACAGCGATGCAGTATCTTCTCGTTGAACGTCTTCGGATGGCTGATGTTCGGAAATCTGCCGACCTTGCGCCGATGCGCGATACTCAAGAACACGCGGTCTGGAAGACAATCCAATACTGCTTTCACAAGGCCTTTGCCGATCGACATCATCGCTCTCCTGAACTGCTCCGGTCTGTTTCAATTCCTGTGACGTTATTCTGCAGAGGATTATCGAATGACGAATGGATTTCATTGATTTACTAACGCATTCGATATTTTCGCGGCCTGCAATTGGCTGAAAATAAGTTCGGCGCTGTCGTCACAGTGCGACAACACATGTATAAACGACATTAGTCGGATATTTACGTGCGGAAGCGCACGATAAAAGGACGACTGATCGGCGTACATTTCTTTCTGACAACCCACGACGTATATCGACTGCAAGGCACGCGTTCCTTTCTCGATGGCCTGACTGTAAAGGCACGTTGTTCGTCGCCACGGTCTCCCAGTTCGTCATCCAGCACGAGCAACGAAGCGCGATCCACCGCAAGATCGCCGGCTTCGCATGGACTGATCGTGTCGTGTTTAATTCGTCGTACTATGTACCGGAGAATATCTTGAGCCGCCTTAAAATTTCCCGACGAGCATTCCTCGGCGGCGCTGCATCGACGCTTTCATGGGCTGC
Organism: Caballeronia sp. RCC_10; assembly: GCF_041360715.1. Classification (NCBI taxonomy): domain Bacteria; kingdom Pseudomonadati; phylum Pseudomonadota; class Betaproteobacteria; order Burkholderiales; family Burkholderiaceae; genus Caballeronia; species Caballeronia sp. RCC_10. The sequence continues at coordinate 37,646 of NZ_JBFUPT010000016.1, read as the reverse complement.
GTTTCCCTATATGGCCGTTGCGGCGACCAACGTGGTCCGCGTGGAGTGGCAGCAGTACAAGCAGACCCCGCAGTACGCATCGTTTCTTAACTGCGTGCGCTCCATGATGGCCAATACCAACGCCAACGATCCGAACTCGTGGCAGTACTGGACGAATGTGCATGCGAACTACTGCCCGCATCGCTCACCGTACTTCCTCGCCTGGCACCGCGGTTATCTCTACTATCTCGAGCAGCAGATGAAGCGCATCACCGGCGATGCGAACTTCACGCTGCCGTACTGGGACTGGTTCAAGAACCCGCATATTCCCAGTGAATTCACCGACAACGCGAGCGGCAATCCGCTGTACTGTCCGCGTCTCAACACAAACGTGTACAGCGCACTGGATCTGTCGCCGTTCTCGTATTCAGTCGTGAACTTCCAGCGCGGCACGGCTAACTCGTTCGAAGAGAAGTTCGAGAGCGCTCCGCACAATCCTGTGCATAACATCATCGGTAATGCAATGGCGACGATGCAATCGCCGCGCGATCCGATCTTCTACCTGCATCACGCGAACGTCGACCGTCTGTGGCACGCATGGGCGCTGCCTGATGGACGAACCATGCCGCCGCCGAGCGATCCGTACTGGGCGGGCACGTTCACTTATGCGCCGGGTCTCACGATCAACAAGGAACAGACGTACTCGAACCGCTCGCGCCTTGGCTATGACTATGCGGACACCACGCGTCCCACGACGATGCCGCCGTCCGCGCAACGAGGGGGCATCATCCGCGTGCAGGCGCAGGTCGCGCAGATTCGGGCTCGCCCGCCGATCGCCAGCTTCGCTGCAACGGCGGCGCGCAACGTTGGAAACGGCCGCCGCTCGATTGGCGGCATCAAGGGCCTGACGCTGAGGGAAGCGTCGGTCAGTGCGCGCGTGATCGGCGAAGCGAATTCGACCAAGCCGTTGCAAGATCTCTTGTCGACGACTGCGGAGAGCTTCGATGCAGCATCGCGCGGCGCGTCGAACGCCGCATCGCCTGCAGCCAACAAGTCGAGCCAGTACAAGTCCGTCAAGATCGTCCTCGACGACGTGATGCTGACGACTGCCGGCGCAGCGGGCGGCTACTTCTATAACGTCTATCTGAATCTGCCGGACGGCGTCGATATCGATGAAGTGCGTTCCAAGCATTTCCTCGGGACGGTCGGTGCATTCGAAGTCGCCGGGGCCGCGCATCACGGCATGGTGACGCTCGAGTTTCCGGCAACCGCGGCGCTCCTGAAGATGGGTGGCCCAGCCGGGCGGGAGTATGCGGTGTCGTTCGTGCGCGTGAACGGCGGTGCCGCACCCAAGGGCGATGTGATGTCCGTCGGAGAAGTGCGAGTTGAGTTGAGTACCGAGGCCCCGTACATCGTTTCCACGAGCGTGCGCGCGCCGGCTGGCACTTACTGATTCAGCGGTCCGGCTTCAAGCCGGACTTGTTGTGCAAGAAACCCGTCGAAGTTCGGCGGGTTTTTTTTCGTGCTCGAGTTGGCCGGGCCGTCATTCGCCTGCGGCGGGCAGCGCCGAGATCGTCAGACTATGTCCTCCCCCAAGCGGGTTTACATGGATAAAAACCCGCCGAAGACCTTCATATAGTCTACCTATCTCGACGCCGCGCCATCGCAAAGACAAAAAACCCAAATAGCGAGAGGACAGCCCTCTAGCGGCCGCGGGATACCTGAAAACAGATTCAGACGTGCATTCCACAAGCATTCGAAGACCAATAAATCAACAGCGAACGAATGGAGGAAACACTGATGAGACGCCGCACCGTATTGGCCGCGATGGCCGCTGCATCATTGAGCGGCATGTTGCCGGCAGTGAGTTTCGCGCAAAAACCCATCGTGCTCGGCTTCGCGCAAGTCGGCGCCGAGAGCGAATGGCGCACCGCGAATACGCAGTCGATCAAGTCGAGCGCAAAAGATGCGGGCATCGACCTGAAGTTCTCCGACGCACAGCAAAAGCAGGAGAACCAGATCAAGGCGATCCGCTCGTACATCGCGCAACGAGTCGATGTGATTGCGTTTTCGCCCGTCGTAGAAACAGGATGGGACACCGTGCTCATCGAAGCGAAGAACGCAAAAATCCCCGTCGTACTCACCGATCGCGCAATCAGCAGCAAGGACGAATCGCTTTACGTCACCTTCATCGGCTCCGACTTCACCGAGGAAGGCCGCAAGGCAGGCCGCTGGCTCGTCGACAAGATGAAGAGCAATCCGGGGCCTGTGAATATCGTCGAATTGCAAGGCACGGTCGGCTCCGCGCCCGCTATCGACCGGAAGAAGGGCTTCGAGGAAGTCATCAAGGCGGACCCGAAGTACAAGATCATCCGCTCGCAGACCGGCGACTTCACACGCGCCAAAGGCAAGGAGGTGATGGAAGCGTTCCTCAAGGCCGACGGCAAGAAGATCAACGTGCTCTACGCACACAACGACGACATGGCGATCGGCGCGATTCAGGCGATCGAAGAAGCGGGCATGAAGCCGGGCAAGGACATCATCATCATTTCGGTCGATGGCGTGAAGGGCGCGTTCGAAGCGATGATGGCCGGCAAGCTGAATGTATCCGTCGAATGCAGTCCGCTGCTCGGGCCGCAGTTGATGTCGGTAGTGAAGGACATCAAGGCGGGCAAGCCCGTCCCGAAGCGCATCGTGACGCAGGAAAGCATCTTCCCGATGGAAGTCGCGGCGAAGGAATTTCCGAACCGCAAGTACTGAGCGACGATGACATTGCCAAGGCCGACGGACGCCGCGCCCGTACTCGAGCTGCGCGGCATCGACAAGCGCTTCGCCGGCGTGCATGCGCTGGCCGGCGTGAACCTCACCCTCTATCCGGGCGAGGTTCATGCGCTGATGGGGCAGAACGGCGCGGGCAAGTCGACGCTCATCAAGGTGCTCACCGGCGTCGTCAGTCTCGACGCCGGCGACATCATGCTCGATGGCCGCGCAATCCGCCCCGGCTCGCCGCAAGAGGCGCAGCGGCTTGGCATCAGCACGGTCTATCAGGAAGTGAATCTCTGCCCTAACCTGTCCGTCGCCGAGAACATCCTGAGCGGATCGTTCCCAAGGCGCGGGGCGCTGCATGCGTTCCGCATCGACTGGGACGCGACGAATCGCGAAGCGCGCGAGTTGCTCGCACGCATCGGCCTCGATATCGATGTGACGCGCCTGCTCACGAGTTACTCGGTCGCCGTTCAGCAGATGGTGGCGATCGCACGTGCGTTGAAGCTGTCATCGAAAGTGCTGATTCTCGATGAGCCGACGTCCAGTCTCGACGAAGAAGAAGTGCGCCTCCTCTTCGACGTGCTGCGCCGCTTGCGCGCGCAAGGTCTCGCGATTCTCTTCGTCACGCACTTTCTCAACCAGGTCTATGCGATCTCGGATCGCATCACCGTGTTGCGCAATAGCCGCCTCGTCGGCGCATGGCCCGCGAGCGAGTTGAATGCGCAAGCACTGATCGCCGCGATGCTTGGCCGTGAACTGGCCGCCGCGCAGGCGCGCCAAGCACCGCCCGAAGAAACCGATACGGCCTCAGCCGACGACGCGCTGCTCGACGCCTCACGCCTCGGCCAGAAGGGGCAATTGCAGCCGCTGGATCTGCGCGTGCGCGCGGGTGAAGTCGTCGGCGTCGCCGGCTTGCTCGGCTCGGGCCGCACGGAACTCGCGAAACTGTTGTTTGGACTCGAAAAGCCCGACGAGGGCGAATTGCGGATCGACGGCGTCCCGGTCGAATTCGCAACGCCCGCGCACGCGATCCGTCACGGTCTCGCGTTTTGCCCAGAGGAGCGCAAGGCGGACGGCATCGTCGCCGAGCTGTCGTTGCGCGAGAACATCGCGCTCGCGTTGCAGGCGCGGCTCGGCGCACGGCGCTGCCTGTCGCGTACAGAGCAGAACGCGCTCGCCGAACGATTCGTGCGTGCGCTCGGCATCAAGGCCGCGACGCTGGACATGCCTATCGGGCTTCTGTCGGGCGGCAATCAGCAAAAGGCGCTCATCGCGCGATGGCTTGCGACCGAACCACGCCTGTTAATCCTCGACGAACCCACGCGCGGCATCGACGTGGCGGCGAAGCAGGAAATCATGGATGAAATTCTGCGGCTTGCTTCGACGGGCATGGCGGTGCTCTTCATCTCGTCGGAGATATCGGAGATCGTTCGGATAGCGAATCGTATCGTCGTGATGCGCGACCGGCGCAAGGTCGGCGAATTGCCTGCGGGCACGAGCGAGGACACCGTGTGCGAAATGATCGGAGCCGAACATGGATGATGCCGTGCGACCCAACGCGCTGCGCGCTGCGCTCGAACATCGGCTGGGCTGGCCCATCGTCACGCTCGCGCTGCTGCTCGCGTTGAACGCGGCGTTCAATCCCGGCTTCCTGCACATCGAATGGCGCGATGGCCATCTGTACGGCAGCCTCATCGACATTCTCAATCGCGCGGCGCCGCTCGCCGTGGTGTCGCTCGGCATGACGATCGTGATCGCCACGCGCGGCATCGACATTTCCGTGGGTGCGATCGTCGCGATTGCGGGCGCGGTCGCAGCGTGGGCCATCGGCGGGTCGATTGCAGGCAACGTCACGCGCTTCCCGCTGCCCGTTGTGCTGTTGGCGGCGCTCGGCGTCGCGTTGTTATGCGGCGTGTGGAACGGCTTGCTCGTCGCGCGTGCGGGCATGCAGCCTATCATCGCGACACTGATTCTGATGGTCGCGGGACGCGGCATCGCGCAACTCATCACGAGCGGCCAGATCATCACCATCTACTATTCGCCGTACTTCTTCTTCGGCGGCGGGTATCTCCTCGGCCTGCCCGTATCGATTCTGATTGTCGCGCTCGTGTTCGCGCTGCTGTATCTCGCCATCACGCGCACGGCGCTCGGGCTCTTTCTGCAGGCCGTCGGCATCAATCCGACCGCAGCGCGCGTCGCGGGCGTGCAGGCGCGGCGGCTGACGCTCGGCGCTTATGCGTTCAGCGGCCTGTGTGCGGGCGTCGCGGGCATTTTGATCAGTTCCAACGTGAAGAGCGCCGATGGCAACAACGCCGGCCTGCTGCTCGAACTCGATGCGATCCTCGCCGTCACGCTCGGCGGCACGGCGCTTACGGGCGGGCGCTTCACGTTGGCGGGCAGCGTGATCGGCGCACTGATCATCCAGACGCTCACCTATCTCATCTATTCGCTGGGCGTGCCGCCGGAAGTGAATCTCGTCGTCAAGGCGATCGTCGTGTTCGCGGTGATGATGCTGCAATCCGGCGAGTTTCGTGCAACGGTCGCGAAGTTCGCGCGCCGCCCTGCCCTTTCCGATCGTGAGGTTCACCGATGAATTCGCGCTTGCCGAAACCGCCGAGCGTGCCGATCACGCCGGGTCATGGCGGCCGCGCACCATGGCGCAGCCGCACCCGGAGCCGCTATTTGCCGCTCGCCGCGACGATCGCGCTGTTCATCGCAGTCTCGCTAATCGGCTCGACGATGTACACCGGCTTTCTCTCGCCGCAAGTCTTCCTCAATCTGTTGATCGATAACGCGTTCCTGATCGTCGTCGCGGTCGGTCAGACGTTCGTGATTTTGTCGGGCGGTATCGATCTGTCCGTGGGATCGGTGATCGCGCTGACGACGATGGTCTCCGCCGCGCTCGTCGAAAAGGCGGGCTGGCATCCGCTCGCGGTCATCCCGCTCGTGCTCCTGATGGGCACGGCATTCGGCACGTTCATGGGCTGGCTCATTGCGCGCTTCCGGCTGCAGCCGTTCATCGTGACGCTCGCGGGCATGTTCCTCGCGCGCGGGCTGTGCTATCTGATCAGCATCGATTCGATCAGCATCACGCATCCGTGGTATGCGGCCGTGTCGCAGATTCGCATACCGGTGATGAGCGATGCATCGCTTTCTATCGGCGCGGTCATTGCGCTCATCGTGCTCGCGATTGCCGTGTTCGTCGCGCATTACACGCCGTTCGGCCGTTCCATCTATGCGGTCGGCGGCAATCCGCACTCCGCGTTGCTGATGGGCCTGCCGGTGCACGGCGCCACCATCGGCGCCTATGCGCTGTCGGGCTTCTGCTCGTCGCTCGGCGGCGTGCTGTTCACGTTCTACATGCTCTCGGGATACGGCCTGCATGCAATGGGCCTCGAACTCGATGCCATTGCGTCCGTCGTCATCGGCGGGACGCTACTGACTGGCGGTGTCGGCTATGTGATCGGCACGCTGTTCGGCGTGCTGTTGCTCGGCATCATTCAAACGCTGATCTCGTTCGACGGTTCGCTTAGTTCGTGGTGGACGAAGATCGCGGTGGGCGCGCTGCTGCTCGTGTTCTGCCTGTCGCAGCGCGCGTTCGGTCATCGCGCGGCGTCGCGCTGAGGAACGGCATGGACTATCGCCATCCCCTGCCCCGCAAGAGCATGCACGCGCGCATCGTGCAGGAGCTTGGCATCGAGATCGTGAGCGGCAGGCTTTCGCCCGGCGAGCGCCTGCCCGCCGAGGCGAAGCTGTGCGAGTCCTACGGCGTTAGCCGGCCGGTTCTGCGCGAAGCAACCCGCGTGCTGGTCGCGAAGGGGCTCGTGCTGTCGAAGCCGCGTCTCGGCAGCATCGTGCGGCCGCGCGACGAATGGCACATGCTCGATCCCGACGTGCTCTTCTGGACCATGAACAGCGTGAACGAGGGCACGTTCTTCAACTCGCTGCTGGTCGTGCGAAGGATCATCGAGCCGGCAGCGGCGGCGCTTGCGGCATCGAACGCGACGGACGACGATCTCGCGCGCATCCGCGATGCCTTCGAGCGCATGTCCCATGCGGAGACACCCGAAGCGCTGCTCGCGCCCGACCTCGACTTTCATCGCGCGATCATGTCGGCGACGCACAACGACATGCTGATGTATATCGGCCATATGCTGTCGCTGGCGCTGTCGGAGTCGATCAAGCTGACGAGCCGTCATCCGGATACGCACGCGCTGTCGCTGCCCCGCCATAAGGCGATCCTCACTGCAATCGTGAACCGCGACCCGCTCGGCGCGCGTCATGCGAGCCTCGTCCAACTGGATAACGCACAGACGGATGCGGAGAACGTGCTGTCGGCGGTTTATCAGGAATAGCGGCGCGGCATTGCAAAACGCGCCTAAACCCCGCATGCCGTGCGAACGTTCATGCCTCGATCTCCCGTTAATTGCTTACGTCGTTGCGCGCTTCCTATACTTCGTGCGCCACACACTGCAGGCATCGCCGCACGCCGACTACGGCAGCGTCTCGCATTGTCGGTACTTGTACGTACGACGAAACAATCATGGAGACGAGCGATGAAGAAGACAATTGCGTGCCTGAGCGCCTGCACCGCGCTGTTTGCCGCCGCGCCGTATATCGTTCATGCAGCGGATGACGCTATGGTTCAGAAGGCCAACGCGGCCTGGGACAAGACCTTCAACAGCGGCGACGCGAAGAAACTCGCATCGCTTTATGACGAGAACGCCGTGGTATCGCCGGGAAATGGCAAGACGGTCAAGGGCCGTGCGGATATCGAGAAACTATTCGACGGCTATTTCAAGGCAGGCGTCGGCAACCACACGACGGATGTCGTCAATGCGCGCCGCGTCGGCAACGTCATATACGAAACCGCCAACTGGACCGCCGTAGCGGACAAGGACGGCAAGAAAACGCAATATCAAGGCGTGCTGCTCAAGGTGATGACCAAGAGCAGCGACGGACAGTGGCGCACCACCGCGCATACGTGGAATGCAGCGCAATAGAGCGGCTCCCGCTTAGCCGAGGATCGGCGCGCCGCCGCCGATCCTTCGATCCTCCGCACGATCACCCTAAAGCATCGCGTCCTCGCGACGTAAACCAGCTATAGCCCTTCGGCCACTTCGGGCCGAGCTGGCCGCTCGTCCACCGCACGTCGGTATTGTTTCGCACATGCCTCAAACCATTCGTCCCGGAGCTTCGGCAGCCCTCCCTATTCGCGGCGAGACACCGCGAATCGCGTCGTCCGCCCGTAACCAGGGCTTTCTCTCCTTTTTCCTGTCGATGCGCGCGAGAAGCGCCACGTCGCTGCCGCTCGCGAGCATCGCGCAGATTTTTCTCGCGGCTGCCGGCGCGTGGGCGCTGGCCTGGTTCGCGCTCGCATCGGTATCGGAGGAAGCGGCTTTCTGCATCGGCGCGGGGGCGGCTATGCTCGTCCTCATGGCCGGGCTGCGTCATGCGCGCCGTCAGCACGCACGCGCGAACGCGACATCGGCGCTCGCGAAAGCCTTGCTCGATGCCAACCGCGAATGCCTGAAGCTGCTCGATACCGATGGCCGCATGTTGCGCATCTCCGAATACGGCGCCGAACTGATGCAGGCGAGCGGCCCCGAACAACTCGCGGGCGCGAACTGGCTGGGCTTCTGGTCCGGCGATGAAGCGAGCGCCGCGCGCAACGCCTTCGATGCCGCGCTCAAGGGCTCGCGCAGCGCGTTCGTCGCCTCGTGTCCGACCACGGCGGGCGTGCCGAAAAAGTGGCAATCGCGCCTTATTCCGATCGACGACGGCCACGGCGGCGTGCACGCGATTCTCTGCGCATCGCTCGATATCACGCACGAGGCGGAGCTTGCCGCCGACCTGCGAGCAAAAGAACTGCTCATGTCCGAAATGGAGGCGCACGTCGGCCTCTGCTTCTATTCGTACAGCGCGGACTACACCTATTTTCACCACGTCAGCGCGGGATGCGCGTCCGTCTTCGGCATCGACGCGCGGACGATGCGCGAGCGTCCGCAGGCGTGGATCGATCTCGTGCTGCCCGAGGACCGGCAGCAGCTTCACGACGCGATGCAGCGCATCACGCGACTAAAGACGGGCGGCCGCGCGCGTTACCGCATTCAACATCCGCGCCGCGGCGTACGCTGGATTCAAAGCACTGGCAATCCCGTGTTCGATGCGCGCGGCGATCTGGTGCGTATCGTCGGCATCAGCGAGGACATCACCGTCGAACAGGAACGGCTCGCCGAGCTTGACCGGCTGGCTTTCTCGGATTCGCTGACGGGACTCGCAAACCGTGGCGCGCTGGTGCTCAAGATAGAGGAGCGGTGCCGGCGCAACGCGGCGTTCGCGCTGATGTTCATCGACCTCGATCGGTTCAAGGTGCTCAACGATACGCTCGGCCATACCGCCGCCGATCGCCTGCTCAAGTCACTGAGCGAGCTGATTCAGGCCGCGCTGCCTCACGACGCCGTGCTTGCGCGCCTCGGCGGCGATGAGTTCGCCGTGCTGATCGATCATGCTCCGGACAAGCAGCGCCTTGCCGGCATCGCGAAGGACATTCTGGCCGCGCTCGCGCGATCGGGCGACCCATCGCGCGCCGATGCGTTCGTCACGGCGTCCATCGGCATCTCGGTGTTTCCGGAGAACGGCGCGGACCACGAGACGCTGCTGACGAGCGCGGACATCGCGATGTATGCCGCAAAAAAGGCGGGACGTAATGGCTTTTCGTTCGCGGACAAGGCGTCGACCGAGCGCATAGTCGACTTCAAGCTGGAGCGCGATCTGCCCGCCGCGCTCGCGAATCGCCAGTTCCTGCTGCACTATCAGGCGATCCACGAGCCGCGGACGCTCGAAGTCCGCAGCGTCGAAGCGCTGATACGCTGGCGGCATCCGACGCGCGGGCTGGTATCGCCGGGCGTGTTCATTCCGATCCTCGAAGAAACGGGCTTTATCAACGAGATCGGCGCATGGGTGATGGACGAAGCGTTGCGCCAGCTTGCGCTCTGGCGGCGTGCGGGCGCGCGCGCACTGGGCGTGTCGGTGAACGTGTCGTCGCGGCAGTTGCGTGATGCGGCCATCGTCCAAGTCGTCAATGATGCGCTGAGCCGCTATGAATTGCCGGCGTCGAGCCTGCAAGTCGAGCTGACTGAGAGCGCGTTGATGGAGAATCCCGCGCTCGCGCAGCGCACGTTGTCGGCGCTGAAGGCGCTGGGCGTGCGGATCGCTATCGATGATTTCGGCACGGGTTACTCGAGCCTGCGCTATCTCGCCGATTTCTCGCCTGATACGCTGAAGATCGACCGCTCGTTCGTTGCGCGGCTGCAGGATGATCGCGCGACGCAGGGCATCGTGAGCGGGATCATTCAGATGGCGCGCACGCTGGGCGTCAGTGTGACGGCCGAGGGCGTCGAGCAGACGGCGCAGCTGGAGTTGCTGCGGGAGTCCGCATGTGATCTCGTGCAGGGGTTCTTGTTGAGCCGGCCTGTGGCGCCGGACGAGGTGTTGGGGCTGTCGATCGAGGCGGTGGATTGATTCAGATGCGGGCTTCAACGCAAGTGTGCAATCGTCACGATGATGCATACGGTGGTCCATTGCGCCGCTGCGGTGGCGACGGCTGATTTCATCAGCCGCACCACGCCCTGAGCGCGAAGGTGTAACGGGCGACCCGAGTTGCGGGCATCGAGCCAGCCGAGGGTTGTTAGTGCGTGGTCGAGATGCGGTAGTGTGCCTTCAACATTTGATTCGGATTCCGAATCATTGGTGACCGCTGCGTCCGCCCAGTGCTGCGAACAGACGGCGGTCGATCGCTGTGCGAACGCTGAACCATAGCGTCATCAGGCCTGATATCGCGCTCGCCGCGAGCAGTGTGGCAGTCAACGCCTGCGGTGGCATTTCACGGCTTTCAACGCCTAGCGCTGGGAACCGCTGATTGCGCGGCCCGCGCCAACGAGGCGACAACTACGCGCGTGCTGAAAACAGGCCATCGTTGGATAATTTATCGTGGCACACCATTGCGTGGACGAAGCGAAAGCAAGAACAACGTCTGCTCATGCTTCGCCGGTCTTTGGTGCCGCCGTCACCGCATCGACCGTGCATCCGCCAGCTTGCTGCAGCATCGCTTCGACCTCTTTTGCGCGCGCCTCTTCCACCTGCGCGGTAAGAATAAAGCGTGACACTTCGCCCTGATGCCTGAACCGGGCGTCGTATTCCTCCTTCCAGCCGATCGAATCGGTGCTGTCGCCGGTCAGAAAATTGCCGCGTACCGGGCCGGCTTCGTCCGCCTGGAAGCTAAGGTCGATTGCATCGCGGGGAACGCCCGACTGCACGAGCGCGTCGCGTGCCTTGTCCGCTTCTTCCATGGACTGAAATATTCGTGCGATCGTCGTTTCCAATTGAGGCTCCTTGCGGTGCTCGCTCGATGAGCGCTGGTCCGACGATGCACGCAAGCCGCATGCCGCGCGGGTGACTGCGACGTCGCAGACTCGCGTCCTCGCGGCGATGCGCGTTCATGTTCAGCGCAAAGGGTCAGCGCAGGCCGACGAAAATACCCGGTACGCCGAACGCGAGCCATGCAAGCGCGCGCTCGGCCGAACACGAACATCACCGACAAGATCCTGACCGCAAGCGATGCGTGAACAGCGCGACTCTGGCGTTGACGTCGCCCAATAGCACCGCCATTCTCCACGCACGACATCCTCCCAGCACCGCACGTCCCTCAAACAACCGCCCCTTCCATTCGAAACTGCGACACAGTCCGCGACAGCACCCGCCCCTGATCATCGAGCGCCTGCGAAGCCGCCGCCGCCTGCTCGACGAGCGCGGCGTTCTGCTGCGTGACGCGATCCATTTGCGCGATCGCCTGATTAACCTGCTCGATGCCGCGGCTTTGTTCGCCCGAAGCTGCCGCGATCTCGTCCATGATGTCTGACACGCGCGTCACCGCTCGCAGCACGTCGCTCATCGTCGTTCCCGCATCCTGAGCGAGCGCGAAGCCCGCCTCGACTTTCGAAACCGACGCGCCGATCAGTTCCTTGATTTCCTTCGCCGCAAGCGAGGAACGCTGCGCGAGCGAGCGCACTTCCGCCGCCACCACCGCAAACCCGCGGCCCTGCTCGCCGGCGCGTGCCGCCTCGACCGCCGCGTTCAGCGCGAGAATGTTGGTCTGAAACGCGATGCCTTCGATAATCCCGATGATGTCCGCGATCTTCAGCGAGCTGTCGCTGATGGCGGTCATCGTCTCGACGACGCGCGTCACCACAGCGTTGCCTTGCTGTGCCACGTGCGACGCGTTCGCCGACAGGGTGCTCGCCTGTTGCGCGTTGTCGGCGTTCTGCCGAACCGTCGACGTCAGTTCTTCCATGCTGGCCGCCGTCTGCTGAAGCGACGATGCCTGCTCTTCCGTCCGTGCGGAAAGGTCTGCGTTGCCGGAAGCGATCTGCATCGAACCCGTGGCGATGCCGTCGGCCGCCATGCGCACTTCGCCAATCAGCGCGACGAGGCTCTTCTGCATCGCATCCATCGACGAGAGCACGCTGCCTGCGGGCGCTGTACGCGTCATTGCGACCGGGCTGAGATCGCCCGAGGCGACACGCTGCGTGATTTCCTTGAGCGTCGCCGGCTCCGTGCCGAGCGCACGCGTCAGCCCGCGCGTGATGAGCACGCCCGCCAGCACCGCAGCGGCAAGCGAGCCCAGGCAGATGGCAGCAAGAATTTGCATCTGCGCCACATAGTGTTCGTGCGCGTCCGCCACGAGTTCGTCGGCGCGCCGATGCGTGTGGGTCGAGTAGGCGTCGGTCGCGGCGACGAGCGCGGCCAGCAGCGGCCGGCATTCGTCGTTGATCTTCCGCACGGCTTCCTCCTGCCGATGCTCGCTCGCGAGTTCGACGATGGATCGTGCGACCGGCGCATAAAGCGATTCGACGCGTTCGATCTCGGCGATCAGCGCGCGTGCCTGCGCCGTCGTGTCGCTGCTCGAAGCGATCATCGTGTCGAGCTTGGCGAGATTCGCGGTGACATCGGCCTGCGCGCGGGCTTCGGCTTCCTTCTCGAGGGCGAAGTCGGCGGGCGACGTGACGAGCGCCATGTTGCGCGCTGCGATCGCACGCCGGTCGACCGCCGTGCGAACCTGCGCGGCCATCGCGGCCCGCGCGTTGGCGCCGTCCACATAGCCCGAGAAGCGCCGGTTCGCATCGCCGAGCGCGTTGATCGATACCGCCGATACGACGAGCACGACCCCCGTAAGGAAACTGAATGACAAGGCGAGTTTCGCCCTGACCGACATGGTGTTGAGATTCATGGCTTTGTTATGTGTTGCGCCGTGGTCCGCGGCGTTGCCGGCGATTCGCGCCCGCTTCGTTTTCGAGACATTCCGTTTTTATCAATTCCAGCCGTCTTGCTGATCGACTCGATGGCAGCCATAATTACCTACGCTCCTCGTAACTGCGGGTAATAGCGACCGATGAATACAGATGACAGCGCGATAGCCGCGTTAAGCGTAGATTTAACTGACAAAGCGCGCAAGCGAAAAATTGCCGTTTCTATCACATTCGGCGATTGTGCTTTAAGCCGAAGCCAGCTATCGTTTGCGACCTCAACTCAAGGAGCCTCATGTCAACCAACGACGATCCCATTCTGACCAGCCGAGACGCAGCGGCCATTCTTGGCGTGTCGGTCAAGACGGCGCAGACGTGGATCGAACAGGGGATGATCGAATCGTGGAAGACGCCGGGCGGTCATCGCCGCGTGCGCAGAAGTGCGGTCATCGCGTTGCGCGAGCAGCTCGGAAACGGGCGGCAGGCTGCGGCGCGCATAGAGAATGCGATGGCGCTCGTCGTGGCATCGGAAGCCGCGCTGCCGGACTTCCTGGAGGCGGTGGCTGCGGCGGGAATGCACGGCATCGGTCAGAGCGATCCGTTCAACGCGATGCTCGACGCGGGCGTCGCCATGCCGGCTGTCATCGCGATCGAACTGATGCGCGGCGACTGGGAACGCCTGTCGATGGCGCGACGTCTCCTGCAGTCGCGCGACCTTGCGCATATGCGAATGCTCGTCGTGACCGACCTTAGCAGCGCGCAACTCGAGGCGGACCTCGGCAGCCTGTGCCGCGTGACGCTGCTGCACACGCCAGCCGACCGCCCCGCGTTCGCGGCGGCGCTGCTTCAATCTCTTGCGCTTACGCCTTCCGACGATGCCGCATCGTCCTATCCTGTCGCGCCGAATGAAGATGCGCGCGTGCAGGCCGTGGCGCGCACGGGTCTCGTCGACACGCTGAGCGAGCCGGAGTTCGATGAAATCGTTCAGCTGACGGCCGAGATACTGCGTGTGCCGATCAGCTTGATGACGCTGTTGACGCCGGATCGTCAATGGTTCAAGGCGCGTTGGGGACTCAATGCGCAAGAGACGCCGCGTCCGTGGGCGTTTTGCAATTTCACGATCATGCAGAACGATGTTTTTATCGTCGATGACGCCGCCGCCGATGAGCGCTTCAGTGCGAATCCGCTCGTGACCGGCGAGCCGCGCATTCGCTTCTATGCCGGTGCGCCGTTGCGCGATGCGCAGGGCAATGCGCTGGGCGCGCTGTGCGGCATCGACCGGCAACCCCGCTCGATCGATGCGGTGCAGAAGCGACGGCTGGTGAATCTGGCGGCGCTTGCGTCGGATCGGATTGCGCTGGTGACACGCAAGCGTTTCGAGCGGTGGAACAAGGGTGTGTGACGGCTAATCAGCGGGGACAGTTGGAGGTTGCCGGCGCGGCGTAACGCTCCATGCCCGCGTGATATGCCCCGGTGTTCGCTCGACGGCTACCGCCGGCCTTATTAGTTGTGCGTTGACGATGCGCGACCGCGCCTTCTATGCGGGCCTTCCTCAGAGTTGCGCCATCACCTGGAAGCCGACGGTTACGCGGGATGTCGCAAACGCCGATGGCTTGTGAATCGGCGTTCCTGCAAAGAAGTCGTAGCTGAGTCCGGCATACTTGCCCGGGATACCGCCTCGCACGCCAACGACTGCACCGACCAATTGCGTGCCCGCCAGAAACGCGGTGTTCGGACCAAACACCCGTCCATAGTCGATACCCGCATAGAACGCTTGCCCGGTCCTGCCGATCGGCGCCTGCAATTCGTTGCGCCAGTAAAAACCTTTTTCGCCTGCCAGCATCTGCTCGCCATCGAAGCCGCGCACCGTGTAGCGACTGCCGATGGTTATATCGTCGACGTAGAACAGTGTGTCGTTCGTGTATTGACCGTGGAACGTCGTCACATAGCGCAGCGCCTGCGATGCGACGGCAAACGGCACCGACAGATTGGCGTCGAACACCGCCATGTGGAAACGATACGTCGGGCCGCTCGGTTTAGTCGCGGGCGTCGGCGCGATGACGCCATCGTCGGGCGGCAATGCCGGATCCGGCGTCGCGCCCAGCCCGCCGATGCCTTGCCGATACGCCAGCGTCCCATCGAACTGCGCACCGCCGAAGTAATGCCGATCGGTCAGCCCCGCTTCGAAGAACGTGTTGTTGCGGTGTTGCAGCGTGATTTCGGTGTCGTCGATGAAGCTCGCACCGAAGCGCTTCGACAATTGCACGTAACCGCCGAACACATCGTTCTGATCACGGCGCAGCACGCGGGCCAGCTTCAACCCCGCCGATTGCGAATTGCCGCTCGAAACGAAGGTCTGATTCACGCCCGCGATCTGCTGACAGTAGGTGTTGGTGTTGCCGAACAGCGTCGCCGTCCAGTAGCCCCACGGCATCGAGTACGAACCGTTGAAGCCGTGCGAGCCGAGCGCCTTGTCCTCGAAGTACAAGTCCTGGCTGGCGCCAAGCGTCATGATGTCGTTCAACCCAAGCAGGTTGTCGATGCCGAGACTGACGTTGCCTTGCAGCTTGCCCGTCGCGCGGCTGCCCGAGTTGTCGACCGACGCGACGAAGCTCCACGGCTTTGAACGCTTGAGCGTGAGCACGACATCGCTTTCGCCGGGCACGCTGGTGGGCTCGATCTTCATCGCGACGTCCTGGCTGGCGACGCGCTTCATCTGTTCGAGGCCTTGCTCGAGGTCGCGCAGATTGAGCACGTCACCGGGTCTCGCGGGGAAGGCGGTTTTCCAAGTGCCCCACGAGACGGGATCGGCAAAGCGCACTTCCCGGATCAGCCCCGGCACCAGCGCGACCTTGAGCGTGCCGTTCGACAGGTCTTGTTCGGGCAGCAGCACGCGCGTCGTGACCAAACCGCGGCTGAGGATTGCTTGCTGGAGGCCCTTGGTGATCAGATTGACGCCATCCTTGCCGACGCATTGGCCTTTGTAGTGATCGAGCCATTCACGCGCGAACGCGAATGGGTCCATCGGCAGTGACGATGCGCCTTTACCGTGCCGTCCGCGTTGGTCGTGAGCGTGTTGTAGTAGAGCGTCGTGGGCGTGCCGTTGATGTTCACGACGACCGCCCGATCGACTGCGCCGGCGCCGCTCGTGCTCGACACCACGTCCGCCGCGCTGAAGGTATCGTTTCGCGGCTTGCTGTAGTAGTCGTCCCATACTTCCTGCGTACAGGACGTGTGACTGTCCGGGCCGCCTGTGCCGCAAGGCATGTACTTGGAGCGTTTGGTCTGGAACAGCGTTTCGACCCCGGTCGTCACCGTCTCGACCGTCGGCGCGGGCCGCGTGTTATACAGCGTGTTCGTCGCGACTTCGATATTGCCTTGCGCTTCGATCGTCGATTGATCGTTGGTGACCGTGTTCGCACGATTGGCAAGCAGGCCATTGGCGTCGCGCGTGGCGTCGCCCGCGATGTTGATGTCGCCCAGGCTGAAGATGTTCGCGCCGTGGGTGTTGCTGATATCGCCGCGCGAGTACAGGTTCAGCTCCGATGCCGCGGCCACCGCCTGGTCACTGCTCGCGATCACCCCGCCCTTCAGATCCGTGTTGCCCTTCACGTTCAGCTGGAAGCCGCCATCGCCCGCCTGAATGCCCGACTGCTCGGTCACGCTCGCATAGTCGCTGTTCAGCTTCTGCTGGTTGAAATTCGCCGATACGCTGGACGCGCCCGCGCAAATCGGCGGCACGCACACGCTCACCGATACGCCCCCGCTCGTCTGCTTCGAGTCGTAGTGGCTCGTTTCCTGGAGGCTCTCAATGTTCAGGTTGCCGCCCACGTCCGCCACCACCTGCTGGCCGTCCACGACTGCACCCTTCAGGTTCGTGTCGCCACCCGAGTGCAAGCTCGTCGTGCCGCCCGCATTGACGTGCGTGTTGGTCCACGTCTGACCGTCGCCATCTCCATGGCCCTTCGTACCCGACGCGCCGGCTTGGAACGATAGGCCGTTCTGCGCCCCGCCGACGCTGAACGTCGCGCCAATGCTCGCACTCGATCCGCTGTTCGAACTGCGCATGCTGTCGGTGTTCTGCGCCGCCTGCAGATTGATGCTGCCTTGTGCATCAAGCGCCGCATCGTGGCCGGCGGTCACGTCGCTGCCAATGATGTTGATGTTGCTGTTCGCACCCGCGCCCGTCGCCGTGATATGTACGTCGTTGCCCGCGCTCACGGTGCTGCCAGCAGCAGTCGTCGACGCTTGCGTCGCACTGCTGTGGCTGTGGTTTGTGCCCAACGAAACGCTCACGCCAATCCCGCCAAGCTGACTAGGATTGCTCGCCACCGCGTCATAGGCATTCTTGCCCGCCAGGCCGGTGGTCGCCGCCGCCAGTGCGTCCAGTCGGGCGTCGCCTTTGGTGCGCTTCACGTCCTGGCGCATCTGGTTAGCCGTTTGCACGGCGGCAAGCACCGGACTGCTTAGGCCCGCCGTGACTCCCGTTTGGCTGAACGATTGCTGCTCGCTCTGCGCAGATGCGTTCTGCGCCGCGTCGATCGTGACCGTCTTGCCCGTAAGGCTCACGTCATTGCCTGCATGCATCGTGCTGCCGGTGACGTGCAGGTCGTTGCCGGAGGTGACAACGAGGTTGCCGTCAAGCGAGCCGATCATGCTGCCGTTGTTCGTGACCTGCGTGGCCTGTTCGGCATCTGTCGTCTTGCGCGTGCCGATACTGTAGCCCTGCAACCCGCCATCGAGCTGATTCACTAGCGTCATCCCGGAGAGGAAGCCTGATTCGCGCTGCTCATAGGAGCTTTGCGAACGCTCGGTGTCCTGGGATGTGGTAATGGTTACGTCACCCACTGCATTGAGCTTTACGTCATGCGTGCCCACGACGTTACTGCCTTGGATCGTCACATCCTTGCCGCTTTGAACGTTCACCGAGTCGCCCGACACGATGCTGCCCACGCCGATGTTGGCCTGCGTGTTCTGCATTTGCTCGGTGGTCGTGCTCTTCACAACGCTGCCGCGCGTGGACTCTTCCCAGTAGTACCGGTCGTGCTCCTCGCGCGCCTCGTTGAGCGTCACATCGCCCGTCGCGACGATGTTTGCCGCACCCGTATCCGCACTCAGCGACGAGCCCGTGAGTGTCACATTACCCTTGCTCTTGTCGGTCGCGACCGCCGCGAGCGTCGCATTGCCGCCCGCTGAGAAGTTTGTGCCCACAGCCTGCTCATCGTAGTCATGTACTTCCTGGCTACGCTTCTTGCTGTGATAGACATCGTCGACTTTGGCGCTATCGGTGACGCTGCTCGCGCTCAGATTGCCGCCTGCCACGACCGTCATATCCGTCCCGGCGCTCACTTGCGCGCCCTTGAACGTCATGTCGTTGCCCGACTGCATCCCGAGACTGCCACCCGTGCTGATGCCGCTCGTCTCGTTGATGGTGCTCTCGCGGTTCGCGTAACGATCCGCCCGATACGTCGTCGTTTGCGACGTGTTCGACTGCACCGTATCGACGAGGATGTTGTTGCCCGCCGTGATCTGCGCGTTGCCGCCCGCCGCGATGTTCGCGCCATGCACCGTCAAATCGTGCCCCGCGCCGATGAGCATGTCGCCCGTCGATTCGATCGTGCCTTGCGCGCCGACCAGCGTCTGATTGACCTTGCTGCTGCCCGCCGCCGAAGTGACACCGACCGCATCGACAAGCGTCGTGTTGACGATGTCATTACCCGCAAGCACCGCCACGCGATTACCCGAGATGCGGCCCGAGGCGTTGATCGCATCGTTGGTTGCGGAAATGACGGTCGTGCCGTTGCTGCCGATCGAGCCGCCGCGATTCAGAATGTCAGTGCCGGTAATGACCGTCTGCGTGCCGCCCTTGATGACACCGCTATTGATGACACTGCCGGTCGCGTGAATCTGCACATCGTCGGCCGCGATGAGCGCGCCCGTCGGCTTCAGATCGTTTGCATGCGCCTGCGCCATGTACACCACCGGCGCGAGGACGTGCTGCACGCTGCCATCGGGCAGCGTCACCGTCTGGTCGACCAGCCACACGATGTCGCTGGTGAGCGCATCCATCTGAGCCGCCGTGAGCGCCATGCCCGGCACGAGGTTGAACTCGTGCGCAAAGCTAACACCGTTGTTCATCAACGCGCGGTATTGATCCTCATTGCTCGTATAGCCTTCCAGATACACACGGCCCGTCAGTTGCGTGATCTGGTTTCGGATCAGTTGCTCTTCATACAAGCCATCGCCCAGGCGCTTCTCGATCTTCATCGGATCGAAATTCAGCGCCTTCAACATATAGTCGCTGGAGATGAAGTTTGCGTAACTCGTCAGGCGCGGATCAGTCGCAATCAGATACTGCGCGTTGGGCGACGTGTTGTAGCGATACAAGCCGCTCGTCGGCAGCGGAATGTTCAGCGCGCCTGTGGGGCCCGCGACCGACTGAGGTGCGTTGATCGTCTGCGCACTGCCGCTCGCACTGGCAGTCGAAGATCCACTTGCGCCATTGACCGACGCGCCGCCCGCGTTACTGACACCTGCAACGCTGCCGCCTGCAAGCGACGTCATCGCGGAGTTCGCGCCGAGCGTGCCGCCGGTGGCGCCCGTCGATGAGTTCGCCGCCGCCACGTTCACGTTGTTCACATCGCGCGCGATGATGCTAATGGCATTGTTCGCGATGATCGTGCCGCCGATGCCACCGAGCGCAACCGGGGGCAAGATGACCGATGGTTGCACGATGTTGTGATCGACATCACGGCTGATGTCCTCGTTCCACGCATAGGTCGAAACGATGTCCTGCCGCTGATACTGATACAGCGTCTGCCCAATGTTATTGACGGTCGTGCCGCCCACGTTGCCATTGCCGGCCGGATCGAGCGCGCCGTTCTGCACCGCATTGCCGATCTGAATGGCATTGCCCGCCGCGATCGCGCTATACGCGTTGTTGATCGTGCCGACATTGGCGAGCGTCATCGTGCCGCCCGCGAGCAGTTGCGCCTGGGTGGCCTGTGGGCCGCTGACCTGATCCTGTTGCGTGGTCGTCGTGGTCGTGCGATCCACTTCGATGCGGTGCCAGCCCTTGTGCGCCTGCTCATCGCCCGGGTACTCGGTGGCCGGATCGTAGTTGATGTGCGGATCGTAGTCGGCCCAATAGTTGACGGTTATCGCGCACCGCCTCGGGCAACGTCGCAGGCGTATCGAGCGCGAATGTGTCGATACGAAAGCACGGCGATTCGTTCGGCAGGTCGGGATAGACACCGGCTGCGCTACAAAACGCTCCGCGAAAAGGAGGTCGAGCGCCGTCGGGCAAACGGATTGCCGATGGATCTCTCGTACGAGGCCTTGCAGGAATATCTCGACCCGTTTTATCGCACCTACGAATGTGCCGATGGGCGCAAGTTCTACGCGGTTTGCCCCTCGCATAATGCACACGCCAAGCGTTGCCTCATGGCGATGGGTCTCTACGAAGAAATGGTTGAGGCCGGACTGCCGACGGTCGCCGATTGCTATCGCCCTGTGGGTGAATGGGAAGGCGACGCATCGCTCGGCGTGTACCCGCTGCCGGCGCACTGGGCTACGCGCATTTCCGCGCGCATGAAGGCGGTCTTCCTGACCAAGACCTCGGCCGAATGGGAGCGAATTTTCGGAGAAGGCGGCTTTCCTGGCGCCGCACTCCGCAGCACGCAGGAATGGCTGCACGACGAGCATGCGAACGCCGCCGGCCTGGTGCTGGAATCTCACGATGGCGAGTTTGGCATGATGAAACAGCCAGGGCCGGTTGCCTGGCTCGAAGACAGTGCCGAAGCGATGCTGTCGCCCGAGCCACGTCGTACGGTGCCCGTCGCCGAGGCCATCGCCGCATTGGACGACACGGCGCAGCCGATGCGCGCCGTCAAGCCGCACGATGGCGTGGGCGGCTGGCTCGATGGTGTGCGCGTTCTGGATCTGACCAACGTGATCGCCGGTCCGCATTCGACGTCGTTCCTCGGACGCTTCGGTGCGGAGGTCATCAAACTGGATCCCGTGTCGCCGAATTACGATCCGTGGAATACGGTTGTCTTTGGAATGTCGTCGGGGCGCGGCAAACAAAGCATTCTGGTCGATCTCGGCAAGGACGAGGGGCGGCAGGTGTTCCAGACGCTGGCCCGCTCGGTCGATGTGATCGTGATGAATGCGCCGGACCGGCAACTTGCCCCGCTGGGTCTGGACGAGGCGAGCCTGCGCGCGCTCAATCCCGGTGTCGTGTTCTGCCAGCTCGATTGCTTCGGCGGCCCACGCCGTGGCCCGCGAACCGACTATCTGGGCTATGACGATTTGATCCAGGCCTGCACGGGCATCATGGTGCGCTTTGGCGGTGGCATGGCTACGCCGGAGGAGCACGCTCATGTCGGCACCATCGACGTGATGTGCGGCTTCGCAGCGGCGCTGGGTGTGGCCGCCGCGTTGTACCGGAAGGCCCGCACCGGAGAGGGCGGCCGCGCGCGGACGTCGCTGGCCGCGCTCGGCAACCTGGTGCAGATTCCGTTCTGCTATGACTACGCTGGCCGCGCGCCGTTCGATGAACCGTCGGGACGCGAGGCATCGGGATTCGGGCCACTGTCGAGGTTTTTCCGCGCGGCAGACGGCTGGATCTACATGCATACGGACGCAAGCGAGTTCGAACGGCTCGACGATGTCGAGGGTCTGCGCGGCATCGCTGCGTCTCCGGCACCGGCAGATTTTCTTGCCCGGGCGATCGCATCGGACGGTGCTGAAAGGTGGCAAACGAGGCTGCAAGCCGCAAACATTGCGGCCGCCGTACCCGACAATCTGGACAATCTGCGTCGCAGCGCCAGCCGCCCCGCCGACGGCCAACCCGGTATCGATCTGGGCAGCTATGCATTCAGTGTCTACGAATCGCATCCCAGCGGCCACCGTGTTACGCAGCTCGATCCGGTAGCGGTTCGCCCGACGCATGCAACTATTCGTGCCCTCGCGCCCGCCGAAAAATTCGGCGCTTCGACGCGCGCGGTCATGCGTTCGCTCGGCTACTCCGAAGGGCTGATTGATGCGCTTATCGACCGCGGCGCAATTGGCGTGAGCTGGTCGAGCGAATATCTGCCCAGCTGATCGACCGTCAGTTCAATCGATTTAGATCCAACACATTGTCAGTTATGCAAAATGAAATGACATCGAAACGGCAGTCACTCGGCGAATTCGACTATATCGTGATTGGTGGCGGGACTGCGGGATGTGCGCTCGCCAATCGTCTGAGCGAAGATGCCAGGGCATCGGTGCTACTGCTCGAGGCCGGCGGAAAAGACAACTATCACTGGATCCATGTGCCGGTGGGCTATTTGTACTGTATCGGCAATCCGCGCACCGATTGGAAATTCCACACCGAGGAGGAGCAAGGCCTAAACGGCCGTTCGCTCAGCTATCCACGCGGGCGCGTGCTGGGCGGCTGCTCGTCGATCAACGGCATGATCTATATGCGCGGCCAGCGCGAAGACTATGACGATTGGGCGCAAAGCACCGGCGACGCGGGTTGGCGCTGGGAATCAGTCCTGCCGGTGTTCCGCCGCAGCGAGAATTACCATGGCGGTGCGAGCGAATTGGATGGCGCGGGTGAAGAGAAGCAGTGTCCATGTGCGGAATGATACAAAAACCGCGGCATCGGCCTGTTAGCTAACTACCCTTTCGTGGATCGCAACGCAATGGCGGACGAGGGTCGGCCTCGACAGCACGTAGCGCTTCAACGGCGTATCAATGTCGTAGTAGTAGATGTTTGCGACGCAGCCGTAGATAGCGGCATCGACCGTGGCGGGCTCGGGCCCGAAGACAAAGCCGCTGTCGCCGATCAGATCGGCTACGACGCGCAGGTCGGCGATGCCCCGCTCGTACACCTGACCCGGCTCATAGCGGCCGATGCCCTGATAGTGATACCGCAGCCGGTTGTACTCGCTTGCGGCTTCGAGCGCACTCGCGGCGACCTCTGGGTGCGCCGCCATGAAGGCAGTGCAGAAAGCGGGGCGAAAGCGCTCGTCGCGCCACCGAGAGAAGCTCATCGGCCAATAAAGGTCGTCCAGTGTGCGTCGCACGAAGAAGTCGAGATTCGCTTGGCCTGTTGAAAGCGCTCTGTCGATGCCTAAATTGTTTTCTCGCTTGAGATAGTCGATGATCGCATCGCTATCGCCGATGGACGTCTCGCCGTCGACCAAATACGGCAACTGCCCTCGCGGCGCCGCTTTCGTATCAAGAATGTGCTTGTGCTCGAAGACCAGGCCGCACAAGCGCATGAACGCATAGACCTTCAGGCCGAACGGATTGTTGTCGGGGACGCCGAACAGGTCCGGATAAGAATAGAGCGTCAGCATGGAGCTCTCCCCTGATGAGGACATGATGCGGCCGGCACCGAAGGGATAGTAGCCCGGCCAGTGAACGATCGTGTCACATGAGTGGCCGATCAGTTTGCGGCCCATCGAACGCAACCAGCTTGAATGGACGCGATGAGCGCCGGCCGTGCACAACCGCGGAATAGAAGAGATGCGACGATGCGACACATCTTTACGGCATGGCCGTTGATATGGACGTCGTCGTTTCGCAAACGCACCGCGTCCAACGAGAGCTGCACGCTGACCGATAGTTTCGAGAAGTATATGCGTCTATTTCTGTCGCAAGACGGAGCGATGCGTCCGTCGGCTCCAAAGCATTTACCGACGTTCGAATGACCGCACCTTTCTTAATCGGATGTCTGCTGCTGGCCCGGTTGCCGAAGTCGGAGGAGCGAATCAGCGCCCTAGACACTGCCCTTTCGGCGAACACCAAACTGCCGCAGCTCCTGAGCGCTTGACCGAACACGTCGGTGTTTATCGGGGCCACTGGTTTTTCTCGGTACCACGCTCTGGCCCAGGTCTAAGCCCCTCGCTCACTCCGCTCTTTACGATCGCCCGATTTTGCACCTGGAGCAAGACGAGGCGATCGACGACCAAGGGCACAGGTCGACGGCCATTCTAATTCTGATAATTCGTATTATCAGGGAAAACAGCTTGTCGAATTGCTAAGGGAGTCCGCTGAAAGGCCCGCCAGCCAACAAATCCGAACCGTTCGGCATGGTCGATCGATAAAATCCTTTTATCAAATCCAGGTCCGATTGAAGCGTGTGCACGCAAAAGCCGGGGATGAATTCGCCGGTACTCGCGTGTCCACCGCAGGATCCGCTTTGAGCAGAAACCGTCACGGAGCCGCTCGCGCTTGCCCGTCAGAGTGGCGCGCACCGGTTCGAAGCCTTCAGCCTGAAGCTAGCCCGGCGGCTGACGTTATACAGACGCGCCTTGCTTGAGCGGTCGGACGAACTGACGCTATATTTCGTTCGCACTGCAAACAAACGTGTCACTGCCAGGGGCAGCGGTCCGATGTTTCGCGGCCTGGTGTGACACATTCAATGTGGTCTACGCCAGCGAGGCCATCAGGCTCGTTGAGTCACCGGGGGCGTGCGCGCACAAAGGCAGTGCGGCAACGTTGTTCACTCGGAGGCTTCGAGCCATGTGCGCGGCCCTCGCCCGGTGATTATTTGCTTCCCTTTACGCACGGGCCCAAATCGCTTTTTGGTGGACGTTTCCGTTGTCGATAGGAACGAAGCGAATCAGGCTGCGAAGAAACCGAAACAATAATTCGCTTGCCCGAGGCGATAAACCTATTGGACAGGAGTAAGCGCGCAACTACCGTCGAGTACGCGATGTATGTTGTCCAGTGCAAGACGGAGCATGGTATGCCTGGTTTCCTCGGTCGCAGAGCCGGCGTGTGGGGTAAGCACCACGTTGCTGAAGGTGGCCAGCTTGGATCCAATTAGTGGTTCTTTCTCGAAAACATCCAACGCGGCACCACGGATCAAGCCATTCGCCAGTGCGTCGATGAGGGCCGCTTCATCGACTACCGTGCCGCGCGAAACATTTACCAGGAAACCGCTGGAACCGAGTGCGGACAGGACCGCGCCGTTGATGAGATGGCGAGTCTTGTCGCCACCAGGACAGCACACGATCAAGATGTCCGCGAAAGTCGCAAGCTCCTGCACGTCGGCAAGCATCACGTATGGCACTCCCTCGACCTTCGCGCCGCAATAGGCAATCTCCACGTCAAAGCCAGCCAGACGACGTGCGATACCTTGGCCGAGCCGACCGAGACCCACAATGCCGGTCCTTTTGCCAGCCAGGCTCGACGTCAACGGGAAGAACTCATGAGCCCATGCCTCGTCCCTGACAAACCGGTCTGCCGACGGAATACGCCGTAACAGGGACAGCAGCAGTCCGATCGCAAGTTCGCAGACCGCCGCGTCCAGGACCCCTGGAGTGTTCGTTACGATACCCCCCTGCTACGCGCAGCGTCGACGGGGATGCCATCAAATCCCACTCCTGAGGTCGCGATGATCTTCAGGTTTGGCAAACTTTCCAACAACGACGCTGGAAGTTGGTAGCTGCTGCGCGTCAAGATGGCTTCGATTCCCTCGGACACCGCAGGATTCCGCTGCAGGTCTTCCTCCGCGTAGCGACGCACCTCAGGGTCGATGATGTCCTGCTGTGCAGAGTGAAATTCGCCAATCTGTAGCGAGTCCGCGTTTATCGCGCCCCTGCGCCCGGCTTAGCGGAGCCGTCGAGCGGCGGCACGTCGATCGGCTTGACCTCGACGAGGGCCGTGCCGTCCTTCTTCATCCCCAGCTTGTCTGCCGTTTTAGGCGATACGTCGACAATTCGACCCTTGGCGTAGGGGCCGCGATCCCTGATCCGCACAACGTCGCTATTGCCGTTTTGGAGATTCTTGACTCGGGCGCGGGTGCCGAGCGGAAGCGTCTTGCTCGCAGCGGCATTGGATTGCGGATTCATCCTGGTCCCGTCCGACATTTTCTTGCGATAAAAGCTCCGGCCATAGTACGACGCCTTGCCTTTGCGGGCCTTGCCGGACCGGTCGAGACCTCCGTCCCGCGCGGTCTTCGACACCGAGTGCTGATGACGATGACTGGCGGACGCGCTCGTGTGCGCCGCCACCGACGCGTTCAACCCGCATGAAAAGATCAGAGCTGCGAATATGCGAAGCCAGCCACGGCTTCGGCAACGCAGACTACAGGAGCCATACGGCTTCATTGGTCATTCCCCCTTGACCGCCCGGACGACGGATTGATCGATAGCGGATTTGCGCTGTTCGAATCGAACGTAGGTGGCTGACATGGCTGATGCGCAATGCCCCTATTGGCCTAGCAGGTGGCGGACCTCTTCCGTCTATTCATTCCGCGACGTGACGTCTCTTGATTCAAGCGAGGAAGAACCGTGTCCTTATGCCCGATAAAGACTGCAAATGCCGTGATGCCATCGAAGCGCTTCTAGGTATCACCGAATTCAAGTGCTTTCTCGATGTGCAAGCGGCTGAGGTCATTCGCGAACGAAAGCGCGTGTCCCGCTTGCACCGCTGACATCGGCGGAGCAAAGAGATAACCCTGAACCTGATCGCATTGGTGGCTTGCAAGAAATTCGAACTGTGCGGCCGTTTCGACGCCTTCGGCGACAACTCGCATATCGAGCGTGTGCGCCATTGCGATGACCGCTCGGACGATGACCTCGTCGTTTGTTGACTTGCCGATACCGTGCACGAACGACATGTCGATCTTGACGCAGTCGGCCTTGAAGTCGCGGATGTACGCCAGGCTGGAGAATCCGGTACCGAAGTCATCGATGGCGATAGAGACGCCGAGTCGGCGGATCTCGTGCAGGGCGGTCAGTGCTGCGGGCGTCACCACTACGCTTTCAGTGATTTCCAGTTCGATGTTTCGCGGGTCCACGCCGACGGCTCGAAGTGTCTGGCGCAACGTCTTCGGGAAGTCGGAGCGGGAGAACTGCAGAGGTGAGACGTTGATCGAGACGACGATGTCCGGCTGCACGCGAGCCCACTCTTTCGCCTGCTCGCATGCTGTTCGGAGCACCCATTCGCCGATTGGCACGATGAGTCCTCGCTCTTCGGCAAGCGGTATGAAGGTCGCTGGACTGATATCGCCCCGCTCCGAATCGGACCATCGCAACAATGCCTCGAAGGCGACGGTCTTCGATCCTGCTGCCTCGACGCGTGGTTGATAGGCAACCCGAAGCTGACCGCTCTTCAGTGCATGCTGCAACCGCTGCGTCAAGTGATGACGTTCCGCATGATCAACCGCGATGGAACGATTGAAGACCCGCAGACTGCCGTCACGCTGACGTTTGGCCTCGTACATTGCTGCGTCCGCATAGCGAATGAGGTCGTCAGCGTTCGTCGCGTCATCGGGGAAGACGGCGACGCCCGCGCTCGCGCGTGAGGCGACGATGTCTTGCCCGATCCGCATCTCGCCTATCACGAGGCGGTGTAAATCGCGGGCTCTATCGACGAGTTGGTCGATATCCGGACCGCATAGCAGTGCCACGAATTCGTCTCCCGCAAATCGGGCAACCATCTCCGGCTCGCATAAAGCGGTCGAAAGCCTGCGCGCGACTTCCCTGATGACCTCGTCGCCGGCCGCGTGACCCAACGAGTCGTTGATCTCCTTGAAGTTGTCGAGGTCGATGAAGACCGCGGCCACGCGATCTGCCCGGCACGAAGCGCCTTCCAGTAGTTCGCCCAGTCTGGACTGAAGCGTCGCGCGGTTGGGCAAGTGCGTGAGCGAGTCGAAGCAGGCGAGCCAACTCAGGCGCTGCTGGTCGCGCATGCGGTCAGAGATATCGCTGAAGACAGTGACCGCGTGCGTCGCCACGCCTCGGGTATCCATGACCGGCGAGACGTGCCGCTGCGCCCAGAACACGGTGCCGTCCCGGCGCCTGCCACTGACTACTGTCGCCAGATCGTTATCGCATGCGCTCTCGTCGCCGAAGACGCTGGATAGCGTAGTGTCCGCAAGTTGTCCCATGACTTCGTGCACGGAAAGGCCGGTCAGAGTCTCGAACGCGGGGTTGGCATAGACCACCCGGCTTTGCTTCAGCGATTGTTGCGCCTCGGTGATTAGCACTGCGTTCGGCGAGGCTTCGAGGGCGCTGCTGTGGAAACGCAGCTCTGCACGCGCTGCCTCCCGTTCGCTCACGTCCGCTGCGGTGATGAAACACGCGGGACGGCCGGCGTATTCCAGAAAGTGATACGACACGTCGACGTGGATGGATCGGCCATCCAGACAGGTGTGATGTCGAACACCACCCCATCCACTTTTGGATCCCGAGCGCAAATAACTGCGAAGGTCGTGTCTGAACGGTTCAATCTCGTTGATGGGGCGAAGCTGGTCGATGGTGACGGCCCTGAGGTTCTCGAGGTTGCCGCCGTATTGCCGCTGCGCGGCAGCGTTGGCGGTCTGGATGAAACCCGTCTCGATATCGAATATGAGCATGGCGAGCGGATGCTGCTCGAAGTACTCGATGAAGCGGTCGTGTGCCTGGCGGGCGACGATGTTCGCCGCGCTGCGTGCGAGCGACGCTTTATGCGCGAACCGCAGCACATAGCCGAGGCAACATAGACCCAGCGCGAGCGCGACAGCAAAGGTCATTCGCTGCCAGGCCAGTTGCGTCTCTGCTTTCGATTGCATGGCGGCGAGCTTTGCACTCTGCGCAAGCTGCAAACGAGAGAGCGCGTGCATGATCGCTTGCAGCGTGATGTTGGCCGCCTCGAGCCGGCCCGCGTCGACCATCCGGGCGTGGCCTGTGCGCGCAACGTCGTTTGCCGCATTCTCCAGTTGAGACGCCAGCACGGCGGTGTGAGCCCGGAGGGCGGTCACTTCATATTGCGACGTCGAGTCACCTGCAAATGACTGTTCGAGAAAATCGTACGAACGCGTGACCGTCACTGTGCGGGCGACAGGCCAGGCGTTTGACCCGAACCGCGCCGTGCCGACTCCCGTGAGGAAGTCGGCATTGGCATCGATATGCAACGTTGCGAGCAGTTCGAGTTGCGCACTGACGGACAGCGCATTGGCCAGTGCGAACTGCTCTCGGGCGCGTGCGGCGGTCGCCCAGTAACACGCCATGGCGGCACTGAGCGTCACTGCAAGCAGGAAGGCGCTCGTGAACGATCGCTGGTACCGTTTGCGACCGCTAATCGTCCCTAGAAACCACTTGATGCCATTTGCCATTTTTCTCGGCGCCTGTGCGACGCTCGACACGCCAGAAACACACTTCGGAAGAACGCGGGACCAACGGCGACATGCGTCAAACGAACTGTCCGTGACGATTTCTTGCAGCCTTTCGCGGGTTCGCTATCGCAGTTGCCCTATATCCGATATCGGCCCTGAAGACGGAAACCTTAATCGGGAAATGCCCGATAGCGATATTCGATGGTAGAGCTTTGGTACGGGTCGGCGCCGAGGCCGGAGGTGGCCGCGTCGCTTGAAAAGCAGCAGCGTGAAGCGGTGGGCGCGTCATTGCTCGCGGTGTATGGCACGTGGCAATGCGAGGGTGAAGTCCGACACTTGGTCGCACAGCGACTCGTCGACATGTCGCATCTTCTTGGTGGATTCGTATGCTTCCCTAACGGTTAGACGTTAAGTTGTAGAATTTCGGGGCCTCCATGCATCGGAGATTGCCTTGAAGAAAAGTAGATTCACGGAAAGCGTTCGTCTGTTTCATTCTTGGTACAAGTCTTTGAAAGCTATGCCTGACAACAGGCGCGAGATGGCAGCGCAGTTTAGCGAATACTTCAACACTGTAACTGGGAATCCCTACGGGCGACGTCGCGGGGAAGAACTTATTCGGTACTATGAAGCAATATAGTGCTACCGTGCAGAGCGGTCGCGCAAGAATCTAAGGACCGCGCGCGTCCACAACATCCAGTGCCCGCATCCCTAGGCTGAACTTACTCGCTCAAAAAGAACAACGTCCTTGTGTCGGACGTAATTCGATCGCGTGTCAACGATCGGTGTGGATGGTCGAGTCGCCATCACGCGGGCGAAAAACGAATGTCCGCGAAGGCCGACGAGCGCGCGTTGAATATCGGGCGGGTTTCGGACTGGACCGGCCATTCGAGTGACCACTGGACGGCTCAGGCGAGGGGCGGAAAGTGGCCGCTGGCTGCCTCGCGCGGCCGACCGGCAGAACGCGACCCGATCCGGCCGTTCGGCGCTCGGCACGCCGAGCGTCTCTTAACCAGATCCTGCTGCCAGTCGCCCGCGATACCCCCCGACGCGGTGTCGTTTGACCACGGTGCGTCGGCGGGCTTGACTACCCCTCGGGAGTAGCTGCATGTCAGCAATGCGAGATCAGCGCAAAAGGCTGACCACTCGCCTGTGAGCGACGGCTTGGCCTACCGGCAAGGTTTCACCGTTGGTTTTCCATGGGGCGCTATTGCAAGCACGGCTGTCTTAGCCGCGAGCGCCCCGACGGATGGTCGTGGTTCTCGAATACGGATGCCGGACCGGATTTCTGTTGCCGACTCACCCGTTTGCGACATCTTGAAAACAGCCACTGCGCTTCGCAGGTGCGCCGCTTGTTCTTCCATCGAGCCGGCGGCTGCGGCGGCCTGCTTGACAAGCGCGGCGTTTTGCTGCGTGACTGCGTCCATCTGGCCAATGGCTTGATCGACTTGCTCGATTCCGCAGGTTTGCTCATGCGACGCCGACGCGATCTCGTCCATGATGTCGGTCACGCGCTCCATTGCAGATGTCATTCTCTCCATCGTCTCGCCGGCCTTTGTGACAAGTTCGGTGCCCGCATGCACGCGACCCGCTGAGGCTTCGATCAGCGCGCGGATTGGCGCCAACGCTTTCGCTTCACACGAACTCCAGCACGAAGTGTGCGACGATGGCCGCGCCCGTCGCGAGCGTGGCGAACCAGCTCAACACACGCACCGTCCAGTGCGCGACGAAATCGCCGACGACTTCCCGCTTGGCACCGAGCAGCACGAGGAGCGCGAGCACCGGCGTAACCGTCATGCCGTTGGCCACCGCGCTCCAGTACAGCGCATGAACGGGCTCGACGCGCAGCACTGCGAGCACCATCGCCGCCGCTGCGCCGAGTCCCGTCACGCCGACAAGCAGCCACGCGATCCGCCGGTCGCGTTGTTCGCCGCGCGGCCAATTGAACGAACTCGCCACAGCCTGCGCCGCGGAGCCCGCCAGGGGCGGCAAGGCCAGCAATGCAGAGCCGATCAGCGCGACCGCAAGCACATGGCTCGCATAGCCATGCGCGAGCGGCGCCAGTACACGCGCCATGTCGACCGGCTCGCCTACGGGCGTCTTTTGCATGACATGCAGCGTCGCGGCGGCCGCGATCATCATGCACAGCGCGGCCACGTTCGAAAGCGCGGTCCGCAGCAGCGTGTCGCGACGAATCTTGCGCATCTGCCCGTTTAGCGCCTTCTGGTCTCGACGGCCGCCGTCCCGCACTTCCTGTTCGGCTTGCGCAAACATCAAATAAGGGCTGACCGTGGTGCCGAGCACGGCAATCAGCATCGTGATGTAGTCCTCGTTCCAGTCCACTCGCGGCACGAACGCGCGCATGAGAACCGTCTGCCAGGGCACTTCGACCACCACGATAACGCCGACATACGCGAACATCGCGAGCGCCATCCACTTCACGATCCGCGCGTACCGTGCGTACGGAACGAGGCATTGGAGGGCGATCGACGCAGCGCCCGACAGCAGTGTGAGCCATGCAACGGATCCACCGATGAAGACGTGCAACGCCACGCCCATCGCGAGTAAATCGACGGCGACGTTGAACGTGTTGGCAAAGAGAAAGCGCGCCACCGCGAAGAAATAAAAGAGCGACGAGTAGTGCGCCCGCATGTTGGTGGTCAAGCCACGCCCGGTCACTACCGCGACGCGCGCTGCGATGAGCTGCAGCGCAACGGTAGACGGATACGACAGCACGCACATCCACAGAAGGTCGAATCCGTACCACGCGCCTGCGAGCGTGTAAGTCGCGATGCCGCCCGGATCGTTGTCCGATGCCATGCTCGCTAATCCCGGCCCGACGTCCGCGGCCCACGAGTGCGCCGCCCGCTTGCTCGCGCGCACGCTTTCATCCGCTAGCTCTTTTTCCTGATGAGTGACCATCGCCCAATCCGCCAACGCGATTGACGGAGCGGTCCGCATGAAGCGTTCCTCCCGGCGATGATGCAGTGCAGTGACATACAACGGCTACAGCGTCTGGAGGTGCCATGCAAATCGAACAGAGGAAATAACGGAGGGTTTAGACGCGCTGTCACATGACCTCTAAATGTTATGTTTTTGATCATGTTGGTACCGTTGATTCCATGGGCACAAGCCATGGCAGAGCAGGCGAACAGCCTTCACCGGGCGGTCTCCGTCTTCAAGGTGAGCCCGCTTTGATCCCGCAGCGAGACGGTGTGCGCTGACTGTGGGGCAGCGCTGGTTCTGCGATGGCTCGGATTCCTTGGTTGCCCGTGGCAGCCGAGGCTCGCAGCCTCGTTCGGCAGCCCGCGGGCCGCATCATCAAACGTACTTTACCGTGCCATACAGACTTGATAAGGCACTCTCGCGCCAATTGGCGTTTGCTTAGTGGTCGCGCAAGTCCTATATTGCAATCAAATGGCGCTCCCCTCAGCGCTTTGCGTCGCGATAGAGAGAGCCTTGTGCAGGTGCTTCGTAACTCTTGAGCGATCGCGAACGTTACGCTGCAGACACCTAAGCTTGACCAGACGGTCAGCGCTATACGATCCGACACCATGAAGTTCGGCTTCGGAAAATTCCCTCTTGCCTTCCTCGTCTTCCTGATTTTCACGTCGAACACACTTGCCAACGACGATGGAGGCGGTGAGAGCGACCGCGATCGCCACGATGGTCCTGGAAAGCTGCGGGTATTCGACAGCAGGGGCATTGTGGTCGGCCCGCTCGTTGATGCTCCATTCTCGAGTTTCTCGAGTGGCGTTCTCATCACTGTCAACGGCGCGACTGTCGTTGTCCCCATAAGGCGAATGACGGATAGCGGCGGTCACGTCTCGTCCACTCAATATGCGTGGGCGGAAGGAAATCCGTGGTACCCAACAACTGATTGCAGCGGGCCTCCTGCAATCATCGACACCTTTTCCGTGCTAAGACCGGTAGAAGTTGTACGACGCGGCACCGATGTGACGGCCTACATTGCTTCCGATACCTACACGGCTTCGGCCGACCTCAGATCCTACTCCGACGCTAAAGATCGATGCATCGCCTTCATAGGCGTGGGTGGGGCCTGGACGGCTGGGTCCGCTTATTCGCTAATTCAGAACTTCCTGGAGCCGCTTACCGTTCACTATTGAACGCTATGACACGACTCCGAGTACGCGAAGGAGTTTCTCGTGAAAGCTACAGTCAAGACTGCGGTGATTGTAGTTGCCCTTGCCTCGATTTGGAGCGGCGGCGGAGCTGCCGAAGATGCACGTACACGGCATGAAGGTGAACATCGCTCTCTGGCAGTTGTCGATGCACACGGAAGTTTCGTTGGCACCTTAACGTCCGGCCGCACTGACTTTTTCGGCAACTCGGCCCCTGGTGTGGTGCTGACGGTGAATGGGGCTATCGTATTCGTACCGATTCGCCGGGCAAGCGGTGCGAACGGCCATACTTTGGCGTCGCAGTACGTCTGGGGCGATGTTTCTTACGCGTTCTCCTTCAGAACGAGCGACTGCAGCGGCCCGCCTTTCGTACGGGGCGAGCCCGTCGGCAACTTACGCCCGGCCGCCGTTGTGCGGCAGGGTGGCGAAGCGACGCTTTACATAGCGCCCGACTCTTTCTCGTCCGACTTTGCACCGTCGGTACGCTCCATGCAGTATGTCGACGGCCCATGCACAGGCATAACGCCCGTTAATCGAGAGGAAGGCTGGACGCCCGAGAGCAGCTTTTCGCTCACCGAACGCTTCCCCGAGCCGCTGACCGTGCGGTAGCTCGCAAGAGTCACACTGACGGGAGACCGAGATGTGCAGATTGCTTTTTCTCGTTACGCTCTTGTTCTTCGCCACGCCGGCTTTCCCCGGCAGTTCCCACGACGGAGACGGTGTCCATGGCGACGGCCGGCGGCACGGGCACGAAGTCCTCAAGGTTTTCGACGCCAACGGAAGAGTGGTCGGCCCGCTCGCAATTGATGGCGTCGGCAAAGGCGTGATCCTGACGCTCGGAGGAGCGCGGACATTCGTGAGTGTTTATCGACCCATCGATGAATCTGGTCGGCAACATGCGTCGCAATACGCATGGTCGGCAGGCAGCCTCGCCTTCCCGACCCCAGACTGTAGCGGCCCCCCCGCCATCGTCAATGCTTGGCCCGTTCTGAGGCCATCGAGACTGATCAGAGTGGGCGCGAAGGTAACCCTCTATCTCGCGCCCGACGGCCCCAGCACGACAATGGTCGTTCATTCAACTTCGTCCTTGGGCCCTTGTTATACATACCAGGGAGGTCATTCCGGCGAACCGCCTTTCACGGCAGAAGCGTGGGGCGTCGAGGCAACTTACCCGCTCGACTACCCGGAGCCACTCACGATCCACTACTGAGTGCTCGGCGATTCCGTACGAGCACGAACAGGGCCGAACGGCCGTGCACTGCGTGTGCAAGGCAAGCAATGAGCTGGATGTCACCGAGCATGTCATTTGGCCGAGGTGCGTCGTGGGCGCGCCGCGCTTGCAGTAGAGCCTGTTTGTAACACGGCTTGCCGGACGTCAGCTCGACGGGTTCGATGGTCGACGCTCGAGGCAATGGGTTATCGAGGCCCAGCCTGTGACTCCGGCGTGACTGAACGCAGCTTGCAGCTTAGTCGTCGTCCGAAGGACCGACTCGCCGACGGGATATATGACTGCTGTTGGCCGCGCTCTGGCATGCGCTTGGCTAGACGAGTGCCAGCAATCGTACCTTTGTTACACCTCGAGCAAAGGGTGGGCTGTCCTAGAATCGCTCACGGTGCTTCACGCGTACGCCGGTGTGCTGCCGGATGCGATGTAAGCGCATTCGTTCCGAAACGTATCTTGAGTAATTTGAATGATTGACCAGATCGGTAAATACAATCATTACGTCGGCCGACGCATGCGGCGGCGTGCAGGCGGTGATCGTTCGCCATTCTCCGACGGTCGACGGTCGACGGAAGTTGATTGTCGCCGACGCTTGCGCCGCTTCAAATCTAGTACTGCAGCGTCGATGACGAACCCGCCAAGAAAAATCGGACATCGGGAATAGCAGAAGCTCAGCCGTTGCACCTTGACGCAGCGGCAGCCGAGTTTTTTGTCCGTTGGCATCAAAGTTTTTTTGCCGACAGTGGGCGCGCCGGGCAATAGGACGCGCATCATTTGCGGGCCTGGATGGTCGCCGCCGCAATACCCGCTCCGGCGAACGCGCACGCTGCGGCCACAAGTGCGACGGCACGCAGTGCCTCAGCGATTGCGTCGGCTTGCGCCAGCGCTGCGCGTGTCCGGGGCCGCGTACCCGCGTCGCCCGCTGCCGTCCCGGGTTGCGCCCTCGGCTCCAGCAACATCTCGGTCTTACGTGCGTCCTGCGCCACGTGCAACGCATCGAGCCGTGCCGATAGCGCCGCGTGGTGCGACCACACAAACACAATGCCGAGCACAGCAATCGCCAAGAGGCTCGCCACGCGCGCAATAGCGTTGTTAATGCCCGACGCGATACCTGCGCGCTCGGCTGGCACTGAGCTCATAACGGTAGTGGTCAGCGGCGCGACGGTGATGGTCATGCCGAGTCCGAGCACGGCGAGCGCAGGAAAGAATTCAGTCCAATAGCTGCCACGCACAAACGGCAGCGCCAGTAGCGCGAACCCAATGCCGGCGACGCCGGGGCCAGTCGTTAGCAGCGCACGGGAACCGAAGCGGCTGGTCAGGCCACCGGTGAAGCGCGACAGCAGACCGACAATGACGGGTACCGGTAGCAGCGATGCGCCCGCTTCGGTCGCGGTGTAGTCGTGTGCGCGGATCAGCGTGAACGGCAGGAAAAAGAATGCGCCGCCGAGGCCGAAGTAAAGCAGTAGTGTGACGAGGTTAGCGCCTGTGAAATCGCGCGAGCGGAAGACGTCGAGCGGCATCATCGGATGATCGCTCTTCGCCTCGATCATCACGAATGCGGCGAGCACAACCAGCCCGGCGCCAATCGCGCACAGCACGAACGGATGCGCAAAACCTCGCGCTGAAGCGTCGGTCAGACCGTACGTAAGTGCGGCGAGTCCCGCAGCTGCAGTTAGCGCACCGGGCCAGTCGACCTTTCGAGGCCCGTCGACCTTGTGGCTGTTGGGTATGGCAGCAACAGCGAGCGCAATCGTGACGGCTGCAAACGGGACGTTTAGAAAAAAAATCGCCCGCCACGACAACGCGTCGACGAGCCAGCCACCCGCCACGGGCCCCGCCGCCGATGTAATCGCCCCCACGCCGGCCCAGGTGCCGATCGCCCGGCCGCGCGCTTCGCCGTCGAATACGGCGCCTATGATTGCGAGACTGCTCGGTACAAGCAACGCCGCGCCCATACCTTGAATCGCGCGCGCGGCGATCAGCGCAGTCGCATTCAGTGCAAAGCCGCAAGCGGCGGACGCCACCGTGAAAAGAACAATGCCCGCGATAAAGATTGTGCGGCGGCCGAACCGGTCGCCCATTGATCCGCCCAGCAGCACGAGAGACCCAAGAAAGAGCAGGTAGGCGTTGACGACCCACTGCACCGCTGCGACGCCTGCTACCAAGTCGCGTTGAATGGCGGGCAACGCAACATTGACGACGGAGCCGTCGATGAACGCCATGCTTGAACCCAGAATCGTAGCGGCGAGCGCGAGACGTTTTCGCCGGCACGGGCGGTCCACTGTGGTAGGTTGTGTGCGGATGAAGAGTTCGTCGCACGGGCTCGCCTGCGCTGCGACCACATGCCCGTTTCCCGACTCGCAGCCGAAAGAATCCCTTTTGACCAAGCTCACTCCCGTGCTCATCAGTGACGACTAGCATAGCAAGTCCAGCGCGGCAGATTCGGCCAAGTCAGCGGCCGCGCAAGCACGGTTCCATCGTTCCTCGTACACTGCACCCTTCCCCTTCGCAGTCCCCGCACGACCCCGATAGATGGCTCGTAGCTGTGAGCGTGGACGTACGCTCGCCGAAGCGAGTCCGATTCTACGAGGAACGCCAGACCAGCGCGCGTCGCCAAAGGTCTCGGGCTGGAACCGCAACATTTTTGCTGGAGGCCGACCATGGCTGACGAGAAGTACATTCCACCACGTGTCTGGACCTGGGACAAAGACAACGGCGGCACGTTTGCGAGCATCAATCGACCTATCGCCGGGGCGACTCACGAAAAGAAACTACCCATCGGCAAGCATCAGTTGCAGTTGTACTCGCTCGGCACGCCCAATGGCGTCAAGGTGACTATCCTCCTCGAAGAACTACTGGAACTGGGTGTTCGCGAGGCAGAGTACGACGCCTGGTACATCAGCATCAGCGACGGCGACCAGTTCGGTAGCGGCTTCGTTGAAGTGAACCCGAATTCAAAAATTCCTGCTCTGCTGGATAGAAGCACTGAGTCGCCCGTCCGAGTATTCGAATCTGGCTCTATCCTTCTTTACCTTGCGAACAAGTTCGGACAGTTCCTGGGCAGCCTCAAATCTGAAGTGCAACACCCGTTTCGTATAAGGTGTTGCGATGCACGAAAGAACTCAGTATCAGCA